>DASUJY010000067.1:0-26402 GCA_036279015.1 Gaiellaceae bacterium
GCGAAGAAGCTGATCGAGGACGGCGCCCACGGCGGCAAGGGCTCGGAGGCCCATGCCGCGGCGGTGACGGGCGACACCGTCGGCGATCCCTACAAGGACACCGCCGGCCCCGCCATCAACCCGATGATCAAGATCACCAACATCGTCGCGATCCTGATCATCCCCCTGATCGCCGCCATCCACGGCTAGTCCCTTCAGGACACCGGCTCTCCCGTCCGCTTCGGACACCGGGATCTGACCCCGGTGTGGACAACTCAGCCCGCGCGGCGGCGGCGGACCTGCGGGCCCTGGTGGCCGAGGGCTGCGTAGGCGAGTGCCTGGAGCGAGTCGTTCAACGTCGTCAGCTCGTGCGCGATGCGGAGGAGCCCCTCGCCGTGGTCGAGCCGCTTGTTGAGGGCATGCATCTCGTCGCAGAGGCGGTCGAGACGCTCGAGGATCGCGTCGAGCTGGCGGTCGTCGAGATTCTTAGGTTCCACTCTCGCTGATCCTAACGAGGTCTTCGCGCGTCGCCGCGACAGGGGTGTCAGGGCCGAGCTCGGCGAGGACCCGTTCACGGGCGCCCGCACCGGCGTGGACGACGGCGACCCGACGCGCTGCTCCCAGGTGCGCGAGCGCCACGCGCGTCAGCTCGAGCGGAGCGTCGGAGAAGACGCCGATCCTCCAGCCGGATCCGGCGAGCGCGCGCAGCGCCGCTGCGGCGTCGGCGTTGGGGCGGAGATGAACCGGCGCCCGGTCCTCGGCGAAGCGCTCGAGCGCGCCGCGCCAGTCGCCAACGCCGCGCGCCGACCAGCGGTCGAGCTCCTCGGCGGCGGCCCCCCTGTCCTGCGGCAGCTCGGCCGGATCGAGGGGCGCGATCGAAGCGAAGCGCCTCGCAGCGTCCGCGAGAAAGTCGTTCCAGAGCGGGCGAGTGTCCCCGAGCGCCCCGTCGAGCTCGACCGCGAGCGTCTTCACCGCCACAGTCGCGAGGCGAGCGCCACGCCGATCAGGACGCCCGCCGTGTCGATGAGCCAGTCGACCGGTGAGCCGTGCCGGCCGCTGACGAAGCGCTGGTGGACCTCGTCCGTGATCGCATAGGCCGAGGCGAGACCGACCGCAAGCGTCGGATGCCGCGTCGCCCGCAGGACGAGCGCGCCGAGGATCGCGTACTCGGCGGCGTGAGCGAGCTTGCGCAGCAGGAGATCCCAGGTGCCGAGGCCGGTGCCGAGATTGGGCGTGGCGGAGAGCGCGAAGATGACGCCCGCCCAGACCACGACCGGGATCCAGGGTCTCGCACGGGTCGCGGTCATCGCCGCAGCGTAGTGCCCCGACGGAGGGATGCGCCGGAGGAGCGCGTCCGCCGATGTCTCTGGCAGTTTCTTCCACGGATCGTCATGGCATTCGCGGCCCATAACGAGAAGCGGGATCTCCCGCTCGGCGAGCTGATCGTCGGCTCCGGCCTGCTCTCGCAGCTTCAGCTCGACGCCGCGCTTGCCGCCTCCCGGGCGACAGGCCGCCGGCTCGGGCAGGTGCTCGTCGACGACGAGCTCGTGGACGAGCGCGAGCTCGCCCAGGTCGTCGCCCGGCAGGAGGGCCTCGAGTTCATCGACCTGGGCAAGTACGACCTCGACGACGAGGCGATCGATCTCCTCTCCGAGAGGTCGGCGCGCCGCTACGGCGCCCTGCCTTACCAGTTCGAGGACTTCGCCGTCTGCGTTGCGATCGTCGACCCATCCGACGACGACGCCCTCGACGCGCTGCTGGAAGAGATCCCGCGGCCCGTTCGATTCGTCGTCGCCACGCGCACCGAGGTCGACGCAGCCCTGAACGAGGCGTTCGGCGAGCCTTTCGCCGCAGCGTGACCTGCTAGCCTCCCGCCACACATAAGGCGAGCGGAAAGGGAAGCCGGTGCAAGACCGGCACGGTCCCGCCGCTGTGAGGGGAGATGCTCTCCGCCGAAGTGCCACTGGCCCGAGGCCGGGAAGGCGGCGCGAGAGGGAGCCCCGAGTCAGAAGACCTGCCGTTTCGCCTCCAGACCGTTCCCCTCGCGGAAGGAGGACACGTGCTTCGTCGATCCCCGATGGCCCTCGTGGCCGTCCTGCTCACCGTAATTCTTGCGGCCTGCGGGAGCTCCCAGGGCTCGTCGCCGTCCTCGCCGGCGGCGACGCAGGCCGCGGCGCCCGCATCGCATCGCATCGTCTCGCTCTCGCCGCCCGCGACCGAGTCGCTCTTCGCGATCGGCGCAGGCGACCAGGTGGTCGCCGTCGACGACCAGTCGAACTATCCGGCCGAGGCGCCGCACACGAAGCTCTCCAGCTACCAGCCGAACGTCGAGGCGGTCGCCGAGTACGACCCCGACCTCGTGGTCATCTCCTTCGATCCGGGCGATGTCGTCGACGGGCTGAAGAAGCTCCATATCCCAGTCCTCATGCAGGCGGCCCCGACCGACCTCGAGGGCGCCTACGCGCAGATCGAGGAGCTGGGCGAGGCGACCGGTCATGCGGCCGAGGCCCGGCAGGTCGTCTCGGACATGCGGAGCCGCATCGCCGGCGTCGTGGACGCCAAGCCCGGCTTGGGCCTCAGCGTCTACCACGAGATCAGCCCGGACTACTATTCAGCCACCTCGAAGACGTTCATCGGCTCCGTCTACACGCTTCTCGGCGCGAGGAACATCGCGGACGCAGCGGGCGGGAAGGCGCCCGACTACCCGCAGCTCTCGGCCGAGTACGTCGTCGACTCGGATCCCGACGTGATCGTCCTGTCGGACACGAAGTGCTGCAACCAGAGTGCGAAGACCGTCGGCTCGCGGCCGGGCTGGGACGAGCTCACCGCCGTGCAGAGCGGCAACGTGGTTCCGGTGGACGACGACATCGCCTCGCGCTGGGGCCCGCGAATCGTCGATTTCGTGGCCGCGGTCGGCCAGGCATTCGAGCGAGCGTCCGGGACGTGATCGCCGCGCGGCAGCGGCGGGTCGACCTTCCGGGCCTGAGCGCGGCCTGGCTCGCCGCCGGAATTGCGACCGTCGTCGCCGCCGGGCTGGTCGCGCTTGCGGTGGGTCCTGTCGACCTCGGCCTCGGCTCCATCACGCGGGCCCTGCTGAGTCACGTTCCCTTCCTGCACGTGAAGTCGCCGCTCAGCGGGACGGAAGATGCCGTCCTCTGGCAGATCCGGGCGCCGCGCGTCGCTCTCGGGCTGCTCGTCGGCGCGATGCTCGCCTCGGCCGGCGCCGCCTATCAGGGCGTCTTCCGCAACGCGCTGGCGGATCCATACCTGCTCGGCGCTGCGGCGGGCGCCGGCCTGGGCGCGACTTTGGTGATCGCCTACTCGCACGGCGGAGCCAGCCGTGACCTCAGACCCCTCGCCGCCTTCGCGGGGGCGATGCTCGGCGTTGGAGCGGCCTATCTCCTCGGCCGCTCGGTCGCAGGGCGGACGACTGCCACGCTGATCCTCGCCGGTGTCACGGTCGCCTCGTTCCTCACGGCGGTGCAGACGTTCGTCCAGCAGCAGAACACGGACACCGTCCAGGAGGTGTACGCGTGGATTCTCGGCCAGCTCGAGACATCCGGGTGGCGAGAAGTGCTCCTGGCCCTCCCCTACATGATCGTGAGCTGGGTGGTGCTCCTCGTCCACCGGCGGCTGCTCGACATCCTCGCCGTGGGAGACGAGGAGGCTTCCAGCGTCGGGGTGGACGTTGCGCGCGTCCGCCTGGTCGTGCTCGCTGCCGCCACGCTCGGAACCGCGGCTGCGGTCGCCTTCAGCGGGCTGATCGCCTTCGTCGGGATCATCGTGCCCCACGCGATCCGGCTCGTCGTCGGCACGAGCTACAGGATCGTGCTCCCGCTCTCGCTCTGCTTCGGAGCGGCGTTCCTCGTCCTCGCAGACGTCCTCGCCCGGACGGCCGTCGCTCCGGCGGAGCTTCCCATCGGCGTCGTGACGGCGTTCTTCGGCGCGCCGTTCTTCGCGCTCGTCCTGCGGACGACTCGGGTGGTCGGCCCGTGAAGCCTCTCGTCGTGGAGGAGGTGCGCGTCGAGCTCGATGGGGCGCTCGTCGTCGGCGGGCTCAGCCTCGAGGTCGGCGCGGGCGAGTGGCTCGGCGTGATCGGCCCGAACGGCGCCGGGAAGACGACCTTCCTTCGCGCGGTGGCGGGTCTCGTTCCCTTCACCGGATCGATCCGTCTCTTCGGAGACGAGGTGGCGGGGCTCGGTCGCCGCGACGTCGCCCTCCGGTTGGCTCTCGTGCCTCAGACGCCCGTCATCCCACCCCACATGACGGTGCTCGACTACGTCCTGATCGGCCGCACGCCCCACCTGGGCTACACGGGGGCACCTGAACCGAGCGACGTGGATGCGTGCCGCGCCGCTCTGGCGCGGCTGGACGTGGCTCAGCTCGCGGACCGGCAGCTCGGTTCGCTCAGCGGCGGGGAACGCCAGCGTGCCGTGCTCGCGCGGGCAATGGCGCAAGACGCACGCCTCATCCTCCTCGACGAGCCGACCACCGCGCTCGACGTGGGGGCTCAGCAGCAGGTGCTGGAGCTGGTCGCCGATCTTCGCGAGAGCCGGGCTCTCACCGTGCTGAGCGCCATGCACGATCTCACCGTCGCCGGCCAGTATCCGGACCGGCTGATCCTCCTCGACGGCGGGCGCGAGGCGATGAGCGGCTCTCCCGCCGAGGTGCTCACCGAGGAAACGATCGCCCGCCACTACGGCGCGTCGGTGCGGGTCGTGTCCGACGGCGGGTCGGTCGCCGTCGTCCCTCTTCGTCCGCGCGTCGAGACCGAGGAGCGGGTCGCGCCGTGAGCCTGACCCTGCTCGTCGGCGGGGCGCGCAGCGGGAAGTCGACCCTCGCGCTCCGCAGGGCGGCAGCCGCGGATTCGGTCGTCTTCATTGCCACCGCGGAGGCAGGCGACGACGAGATGGCGGCGCGTATCGCGTCGCACCGAACCGAGCGCCCCGTGGCGTGGACGACCGTCGAGGAGCCCGTTGAGATTCGCGCGGCCGTCGAGTCCTCGCCGCCGGAGTCGTTCGTGATCCTCGACTGCCTCTCGCTCTGGGTCTCGAACCTCATGGGCAGGGGCTGGCAGGACGAGGCGATCGAGGCCGAGACGGCTCGGGCGGCGGCCGTCGCTGCGGCCAGGCCGGCCCCCACCGTGGTCGTGACGAACGAGGTCGGGCTCGGCATCGTGCCCGCAACGCCGCTCGGCCGGCGCTATCGGGACGTTCTCGGGCGCGTCAACACGACCTTCGCCGAGGCGGCGGAGGAGGCGCTCCTCGTCGTCGCAGGCCGAGCGCTGCGCCTCGAACGATGATTGCGGTGCCCGCGATCGCGCCCGCCGACCGGGGGTGCTGCGAGGAGGCTCGGCGCCGGCTCGACCGGAAGACGAAGCCGACCGGAAGCCTGGGCGAGCTCGAGCGGCTCGTCGTCCGCATCGCGGGCGCCCGGAGCACGGCCGACCTCGAACCGCTCCGGGCTGCGATCGTCCTCGCGGCAGCCGATCACGGCTATGCCGCCGAGAACGTGAGCGCCTACCCGCCCGAGGTGACGACGCAGATGCTCGCGAACATCTCGGCGGGAGGCGCGGCGATCAACGTCCTCGCGCGCCAGGTCGGCGCCGAGCTCGTGGTCGTCGATGCAGGCGCGAAGGAGGATGCGACGCGGCCGGGAGTGCGTGCGCTCAGGCTCGGTTCGGGGACCGCCAACGCGACCGGAGGCCCCGCCATGAGCGCCGCGCAGGCCGAACGGGGCATCGCGGCCGGAGTCGAGCTCGCGGACGAGCTCGCGGTCTCGGGCTATGGGCTGATCGCGCTCGGCGAGCTCGGGATCGGCAATACGACCGCGGCAAGCGCACTCGCCGCGGCCCTCCTCCCGGCCGATCCCGCCCTCGTCTGCGGGCGCGGAACGGGGATCGACGATGCGGGCCTCGCCCGCAAGGTGGACGTCGTCCGGCGGGCGCTCAGCGTCAACGCCGACCGGACCGGCGAACCGCTCGGCGCACTTGCCGCGCTGGGCGGATTCGAGGTGGCGGTTCTCACGGGCGTCTGCCTCGGAGCGGCGGCCAACGCGCAGATCGTCCTCCTCGACGGCTTCGTCACGGCGACCGCAGCGCTGGTCGGCGCGCGCCTGAGTCCGGCGGCCGTCGACTACATGGTTGCCTCGCACCGGGCGCCCGAACCGGGGCACGACCTCGTACTCGCCGACCTCGGGCTGATCCCGCTCTTCGATCTCGGGCTGCGACTCGGAGAGGGGAGCGGCGCCGCGCTCGCCGTTCCGATCGTCAACTCGGCCCTCGCGCTCATGGCCGGGATGGCGACGTTCGAGGAGGCAGGAGTGAGCGACCGCTAGTGCGCGGCGTCGCCGCAGCGATCTCCTTCCTCACGCGCCTGCCGGTTGCCCGGTGGGTGACGCTCGATGCAGGCGACGTGGCACGGGGCATCGTCTTCTTTCCGCTCGTCGGAGCGGCAGTCGGCGCCGGCACGGGGCTCGTCGCGCTCGGCACCGGCGAAGTCCTGCCGGCGCTCCTCGCTGCCGTGGTCGCAATCGCCTTCGAAGCCGTGCTCACGGGCGCGATCCACCTGGACGCTCTCGGGGATCTCGCGGACGCGACGGGCGGCGGGACCCGTGAGCGGGCGCTCGAGATCCTGCGTGACCCGCGCATCGGCGCCTTCGGCGCCGTCGCGCTCGTCGTCGACGTCCTCCTCCGAGCCGGCGCGCTCGCCGCGCTCGTCGCCGAGGACGGCCTCGTGGGGCTCGTGGTGGCGAGCTTCGCGCTCGGACGTGCGGCGCCGCTCGCCATCGGCTGGGCGCTTCCGTACGCACGGCCGGGCGCGGGCAGCGGACGTGCGCTCACGGACGAACCGCGGACCTGGGAGCGAGTGGCCGGCCTCGTCATCGCCGGGGCAATCGCCTTCGGGCTCGTGGGTCTGGACGGCGGCGCGCTCGTGGGAGGCGCCGCGCTCGGCGCGGTCCTGGTCGGACTCGTGGCCTGGCGCCGCCTCGGAGGCGCAACGGGGGACGTGCTCGGGGCGGGAATCGAGGCCGGCACCGCGGGGGCGCTCCTCGCTGCGGTGGCCACGTCGTGACGCGGCTTCTCCTTGTCCGTCACGCCGAGCCGGAAAGCCGGATGCAGGGGCGGATCTACGGGCGGCTCGATCCGGCTCTCTCTCCGTCGGGATGCGCGCGGGCCGAGGCGCTCGCAGCCGGGCTTCGTTCCGTCCGGCTCGACGCGGTCTACGCGAGTCCGTCGAGGCGGGCGCAGGAGACCGCTGCCCCGCTCGCCCGTGAATGGGGGACGAAGGTGAGTACCCATCCGGGCCTCCGTGAGATCGATTTCGGCGAGTGGGAGGGCCGGCGCGTCGATGAGTTGGAGGAGAGCGATCCCGAGCTCTACCGCTCGTGGATGGCGAGTCCGACGCAAACGCGCTTCCCCGGCGGCGAGGACTTCGGTGAGCTGAAGGCGCGCGTCCTCGCGGCGCTTGCCGAGATCCGGGCGAGCGTAGGCTCTGCCGCGATCGTCGCGCATGCCGGCGTGAATCGCGTCATCCTTGCCGACGCGCTAGGGCTTCCGGACGACGCGATCTTCCGCCTCGACCAGCCCCTGGCCGCGGTCAGTCTGATCGACTGGGTCGACGACGCGCCCATCGTTCGCGCCGTGAACGCGGCCGTAGAATCGGGCTCGTGGCGAACGCCGACATCCTGACCGTCGGGAACGAGATCGTCTCCGGCGACACCGAGAACACGAATGCCTCGTGGCTCGCCCGGCGCCTGGGCGGACTCGGGATCGACGTGCGACTGATCGCCGCGATCCACGACGACATCGAAGAGATCGCGGCCTTCCTCCGTGTCGAGGCGCCGCGCGTTGCGCATGTCTTCGTCACCGGGGGGCTCGGCGGCACGCCCGACGATCTGACGCGCGAGGGAGTGGCAGCGGCCTTCGGCCTCGAGTGCGAGGAGATTCCCGAGGTGGCACAGATCCTGCGCGAGCGCTTCGGTCCGCGAGGCCTCGCCGAGTACGCGGTGCGCTGGGCCTGCCTTCCGCGCGGGGCCGAGCCGCTCATGAACCCCCTCGGCGGCGCGCCGGGCTTCGTCGTCGAGAACATCGTCGTCCTCCCGGGCCTCCCGAGCGAGATGGAGGCGATGTTCGACACCGTCGCAGAGCGTTTCGCCGGGCGCCCGATCGAGGCCTGGCGGCGAAGCTACCGCACCGGCGAGGGCCAGATCGTCGCCGTCCTCGAGGAGGCGACGCGCCGCCACCCGGCCGTGATGGTCGGCAGCTACCCGCGGTTTCTCCCCGACGGGCCCGAGGTGACGGTCGTCCTGAAGTCCGCAGACGGGGAGGCCCTGGCGGCCGCGTCCGCCTGGGTCGCGTCCGCTCTGGCCGATCAACCGGCTCGCTAGTCTGAGCGCGTGGCCGTCGCATCCCCGGATCGCTATCTCGCGGACCTTAACCCCGCCCAGCGAGAGGCGGTGCTCGCCACGGAGGGGCCGGTGCTCGTGGTCGCGGGCGCCGGGTCGGGGAAGACGCGCGTCCTCACGTACCGCATCGCGCACCTCGTCTCGGCGGTCGGCGTCAAGCCGCAGGAGATCCTCGCCATTACGTTCACGAACAAGGCGGCGGGGGAGATGCGCGAGCGGCTCGAGGCCGTCCTCGGCGAGATCGCGCGGACGATGTGGGTGCTGACCTTCCACTCCGCCTGCGGGCGCATCCTGCGTCGTGAGGCGCCGCGACTCGGCTATCGCTCCAACTTCACCATCTACGACCAGGCCGACCAGGTGCGGCTCGTGAAGCAATGCCTCGAAGAGCTCGACCGCGACCCGAAGCGCTTCGTCCCGCGCGGCATCCATGCTCAGATCTCGAACGCGAAGAACCTGCTCGTCTCGCCGGAGGACTACAAGAGCCGTGTCTCGTCCTTCTACGACCAGACGGTCGCGGACGTCTACGAGCTCTACCAGCGGCGCCTCTTCGCCTCGAACGCGGTCGACTTCGACGACATGCTCATGCTGACCGTCACTGTTCTCGAGCGCTTCCCGGAGGCCCGTGCGCGGTGGCAGAAGGCCTTCCGCTACGTGCTCGTCGACGAGTACCAGGACACCAACCACGCGCAGTATCGGTTCCTCCAGCTCGTTGCCGGCGAGCACCGGAACGTGTTCGCAGTAGGAGATCCCGATCAGTCGATCTATCAATTTCGCGGAGCCGACATCCGCAACATCATGGAGTTCGAGCGCGACTTCGGCGGGGCGCGGCAGATCGCGCTGGAGCAGAACTACCGCTCGACGAACGCGATCCTGCGCGCCGCGAATTCGGTCATCTCCGAGAACCGCGAGCGCAAGCCTAAGAACCTCTGGTCGGAGCTCGGGGAGGGCGATCCCGTCCGCGTGATCGAGGTCGAGGACGAGCACGCCGAAGCCCGCTTCGTCGCCTCCCAGATCGCCGGGCTCGTCGACGAGGGCTTCAACGGCTCCGAGATCGCGGTCTTCTACCGCACGAACGCCCAGTCGCGCGTGCTCGAGGACGTGCTCGTTCGCCAGGAGATCCCCTACCAGGTGATCGGTGGGCCGAAGTTCTACGAGCGGGCGGAGATCAAGGACGCGATCGCGTACCTCCAGGTGATCGACAACCCGTTCGACGCGATCTCGCTGACGCGGATCGCGAACAGGCCCCGCCGCGGGATCGGGGATGCGTCGCTCGCGCGCCTCCAGACGTACGCCGACGCGCACGGGCTCTCGCTCTGGGAGGCGCTCGAGCATCCCGAGGAGGCCGGCTGCGGCGGCGCGCCGCTCAAGGCGATCGACCGCTTCCGCACGCTCATGCAGTCCTCGATGGCGGGGGCGCTCGAGCTGCCGGTGCCGGAGCTCCTCGAGCGCGTGCTCGAGCAGAGTGGCTACCGCGAGGCACTCGAAGCCGAGCGCACGATCGAGGCCCAGGGCCGCCTCGAGAACCTGATGGAGCTCGTCGGCGTCGCGCGCGAATACCAGGGGACGGCCGAGACTCCGACGCTCTCGGAATTCCTCCAGCAGATCTCGCTCTACTCGGACCAGGACGCGATCGCGGAGGAGCGCAGCCTCGTCACGCTGATGACGCTCCACAACGCCAAGGGCCTCGAGTTCCGGGCCGTCTTCCTGATCGGGATGGAGGAGGGCGTCTTCCCGCACTCCCGCTCGCTCGAGGAGCAGGGCCTCGAGGAGGAGCGGCGGCTCTGCTACGTCGGCCTCACGAGGGCGCAAGAGCGGCTCGTCCTCATGCACGCGGCGGCGCGGTCGCTCTGGGGGTCGCGCGGCTACAACATGCCGAGCCGCTTCCTCGACGAGCTGCCGCAGGAGGAGATCGAGCGCGACCGGCTGCGGCCGTCCTCCTGGACCGGATACGGAGCGCCGACGGTGGCGGTCCGGCGCGATGCACCCTCGCTCTCGACCGGAGACTCGGTGCGCCATTCGACGCTCGGCGAAGGCGTGGTGACGGCGATCACCCCGGACGGGATCGTCACGGTGCGCTTCGCCGACGACGGCGTCGAGCGCCGCCTGATGCTCGAGTACGCGCCGCTCGAGAAGGTTTAGTGCCCCGTCCAGCAATACAAGCCTGCTTCTCGCCCGCGATCACGCTGCGCGCTGCGTCGTCCTCAGTCGCCCCGGTAACGAGAATTACCGGGGCTCCCTGCGTCCTAGCAGCGCTTGGTGCTCGCGACCGAGAATCGGGGCAGCATCAGTGGACGGGGCACTAGCGTGGAGATCCGGCGGGCGGACGAGGCGGACTACGCGGATGGGCTCGCGCCCGTCATGCACTACTTCGGGCACTCGCACGACGACGGAACGGCCGAGCGGCTTGCGCGTCTCCTTCCCGCCGACCGGATGCACGTTGCCCGGGAGGACGGCTCGATCGTGGCCGGCGCGAGCTCCTTCGCGTTCGAGCTGAGCGTGCCGGGCGGGACGCTCCCGGCGGGCGGCGTGACGATCGTCGGCGTCCTCCCGACCCACCGTCGCCGCGGGATCCTGACGAAGCTCATGCGCGCCCAGCTCGACGACCTCCACGAGCGGGCCGAGCCGCTCGCCTGCCTCTGGGCCTCGGAGGGCGGGATCTACGAGCGCTTCGGCTACGGTGTGGCCGCGCTCTGCGGCGAGATCGACCTGAGGCGCGCGCACGCCCGCTTCCGCCGGGGGCCCGCCCACGGCGGCTCCTTCCGCCTCCTCGACGCCGAGGAGGCGCTCGCGGCGATCCCACCCGTCTACGCGCGTGTGGCTGCCGAGACACCGGGGATGTTCGCGCGGACGCAGGCCTGGTGGGAGTCGCGGGCCCTGCGAGACTCGGAAGAACGGCGCGAGGGTGCAGGGGAGATGGCGCGCGTCGTCCTCGAGCGGGACGGCGAGGCCGAAGCCTACGCCCTCTATCGCCTCAAGCTCGAGTTCGAGGCGGGCAGCTCGATCGGCGAGGTGCGGGTGATCGAGGCGATGGGCGTCTCGCCGGAGGCGACGGCCGGCATCTGGCGCTTTCTGCTCGACATCGACTGGATGGAGCGCCTCGAGGCGCTCCTCCTCCCGGTCGACCATCCGCTCTTCCTCCTGCTCGAGGACCCGCGGCGCATGCGCTTTCGGCTCTGGGACTCGCTGTGGGTGCGGCTCGTGGACGTGTCGGCGGCGCTGGCCGGGCGTTCCCGTGCCGGCGACGGCGACGTCGTCCTCGAGGTCCGGGATGCGTTCTGCCCCTGGAATGAGGGCCGCTTCTCCGCCGAGGGCGAAAGGACGACGGCCCAAGCCGACCTCCGCCTCGACGTCGCCGATCTCGGCAGCGTCTATCTCGGCGGGTTCAGCTTCGCGGAGCTCGAGCGCGCCGGCCGGGTGGAGGAGCTCGTCGAGGGGGCGGTGGCGAGGGCGGACGCGCTCTTCCGAGCGGACCGGGCGCCGTGGTGCCCGGAGATCTTCTGACCGGGATTAGGAACGGAATTCGATATTTCCTGTAACATGCGCCGCCGTGTTTTCCCGTATGGCCCTCATGGGCCTTTTTCTTTGGGCGCTTTCGGCGGCTCCCGCGGCGGCGAAGCTGCCGGAGCCCGTGAAGCCGATCCCTGACCGGCAGCTCTTCTCCGTCCCGCTGAACGGCAACCTCGGGTCGCCGTTCGGCTACCGGTGGGGGCGCATGCACGAGGGAATCGACATCGAGGGCTGGGCTCATACCGCGGTGCACGCAACTCTCGCCGGCAAGGTAACGCGCGTCGGCTGGCTGCCGGGCTACGAGGGGTACGGGCTGGTGGTGAAGCTGCGCCACGAGCGCGGCATCGTGACGATGTATGCGCATTTGGCCAGGGCGTTCGTCCGCGCGGGCGAGCGAGTGGCCGAGGGGCAGCTGATCGGGCGCGCGGGCTGCACGGGCTCGTGCACCGGCGTCCACCTCCATCTCCAGGTCTGGGTGGACGGGAAGCTGACCGACCCGCTTCGGTTTCTCGGCAACCGCGTCCAGCTTCGCCCTTAGCCGCGGCTGTGGTTCACGACCTCGACGTTGGATCCGTCGGGGCGAGCAGGAACGCGGTGTAGTAGCCCGTGCGGTAGACCGGCCGCTCGCCCGGCGGACCGTTGTCTCTGCCTCGGTGAGGGCGGGGTGGAACGCGTCGACCGTCGCGTTTTCATCGGCCGGAAGCGCCAGGTGGAGGTTGTCCGTCGACGGGCCGGCGACAACTGAGAAGGACGCCGTTCGCAAGACGAACTGTGCGCGCGCGCGGGCGCCTCGCCGTTGAACCGAAAGCCGCACCGTCTGCGTAGGCGGCCTCGACGCCGACCCGCCAGAACTCGTCGATGAGAGCGCGCGACGGTGCGGCAAAGCCGACGTGCAGGCCGTGCGTGACCCTCGTCCCAGTCGTCCTAGAGGTCGCCGGAATAGTCTTGCCGGATCCCGAGCACGGTCAGCACCATTTCGTAGATGCGCCGTGATGCCGCCCGGTCGGAGAAGCGGATCCCCACGTGGTCGAACACGTCCGACTATGCCAGAGTCGCCGCCGAAAAGGCAACGCGGGGACCCCGCCTGGGGCCCCCGCGTCCATCGTCCGGCTAGCCGGAGGCGACGCCGCTGTGGCCGATCAGCGTGCCGTTGATGTCGATGTTGTCCAGCACGGCCATGCCGAAGTTGTCCGGGCCGGTGTCCTGGCCCTCGTCGAACACGATCGTGATCGACTTCACGGTCTTGCCGGCGATGTCCTCGAGCCCGCCGGGCCCGTACGCCATCAGCGGTGCCGAGCCGCCCCAGCGCAGTCGGAGCCAGCCGTCACCCGGAGTCGGGTCCCCCGGGGGCGAGTTGCAGCCGATGAAGTAGAGGCTGCCGTCCGCCGTGCGGACGTTGAACCGCGGCGCTCCTGCCCCGCAGTGCGACCCGCGGTCGTCGGCGGCGGTGCCGGGCTTGCGGATGTCGTAGCCCAGCTCGGTCAGCGTCAGGCCCTTGACTCCCGAGATCCGCGCGAGCGCCGAGGCGGCGTTCTGCAACGGGCCTGTCTTGGCGAGGAGGAGACCGCGAACGTGGTTGTCGCGTGCGCCGGTCGTACACGCAGGATCGGTGTACGTGCCGAACGACGTCTTCGCGTTCGTCGGACAGCCGATACCGGCGATCCACGCGCCCTGCACGAGCCGCGTCTTGGCCGGATCGAACTCGCTCGCCTTCGCCTGGTAGTGCCGGACGGCACCCCATGCAGCGCTCGCGACGAGCGCGAGCGCAGCGATGACTGCGATGACACCTGCCGATTTCCTCACAGGAACCCCTTTCTTCGTTTACTCCTGGCACCATACAAAGTCCATCGGATACCGTTCAAGTCTCCCCGAGACTTTGGGCCTCGGCCGGGTACCGTGGTGGGCATGGAGAAGCGCGTACTGGGCAAGAATGGGCTCGAGGTCTCCGCGGTCGGACTCGGCTGCATGGGCATGTCCGAGTTCTACGGCCGCCGCGACGAGCATGAGGCCCTCGCCGCGATCGACCGCGCGCTCGAGCTCGGCATCGATTTCTTCGACACGGCCGACATGTACGGGCCGTTCACGAACGAGCAGCTCCTGGGGCGCGCGCTCGCCGGCCGGCGGGACGAGGTCGTGCTCGCGACGAAGTTCGGCAACGTCCGCGGCGCGGGCGGCGAGCGGCTCGGTATCCGCGGCGATGCCGACTACGTGCGCCAGGCCTGCGATGCCTCGCTCGAGCGGCTCGGCGTCGACCACATCGACCTTTACTACCAGCACCGCGTCGACCGCGAGACGCCGATCGAGGAGACCGTCGGTGCGATGGCCGAGCTCGTCGAGGCGGGCAAGGTGCGGCATCTGGGCCTGTCGGAGGCCTCGCCCGAGACGATCCGGCGCGCCCATGCCGTCCACCCGATCACCGCGCTCCAGAGCGAGTACTCGCTCTGGACGCGCGACCCCGAGGACGAGGTCCTGCCCACCGTCCGAGAGCTCGGAATCGGCTTCGTCGCCTACAGCCCGCTCGGGCGCGGCTTCCTCTCGGGGCGCATCTCCTCGCCGGACGACCTCGACGCAGACGACTTCAGGCGCGCCAACCCTCGCTTCCAGGGCGAGAACTTCGGACGCAACGTCGAGCTCGTGGAACGCGTGCGCGAGATCGCCGGGGAGAAGGACGTCACGCCGGCCCAGCTGGCCCTCGCCTGGGTGCTGCGCCAGGGCGAGGACATCGTCCCGATCCCGGGGACGAAGCGGGTCGCCTACCTGGAGGAGAACGCGGGCGCAGTCGAGGCCGAGCTCACGGACGGCGATCTGGCGCGGATCGAGGAGGCCTTCCCGAAGGGCGCCGCGTCCGGCGAGCGCTACGCGGACATGTCAACGATCGACCGCTAATCACGACCGTTCGCCACATTGCGGCGAACGGGTCGAAGTGGGAAGATCGGCGGCACGCGCATCGTCCGGAAAGCACCTACCTAAGGAGGCTGTATGGACGAGGTAAGCGCAAGGGTCAGGCTGGCGGAGGCGGCCTTCCCCTCCGAGCTCACGGTGACCTTGCCGCGGAGCGAAGTCGAGCAGGCGATCTCCGCCGGGGTGGAGGCGGACCTCGTGCTCGACGTCGTACGCACCAACGGCAAGCGTGAGGAGCGACGCGTCGCGATTGGCTGGGATCAGGAGGCGCTCGAGCGCCTGCTCACCGAGACGGATGGCGGGCAGGTGACGATCGCGATCGATCCCGAGGCACTCGCGGCTGCGTTCGAGGAGGACGTGGAGGCACATGGCCTGCGGGAAGTCGGCGCGACGCTCGCGATCGCGGTCACCGCGCTCGGTGGGGCGGGGAGCGCGATCGCCGGCAACGTCGAAGGCTCGCAACCGTTCGCGGCGAACACTGCCGCGGCGGCGGCCGTCGACCAGGGCATGCCACGTGCAATGCCCGCCGACTACGCAGCGGCCGAGGAGCAGATGCCGCGGGCGATGCCTGCGGACTATGCGGCCACCGGTGCGTCCGAGGTCACGCTTCGGCGCGACCCAGGGGCCGCACCGACGGGGCAAGGGACAACCCAGGCGGCCGAGCGCGGGATCGAGAACGTGCGCGCGGCGCAGCCCGCCCCGGCCGCAACGCCGGACCCATCGCAGGCAATCGAGAACGTCCGCTCTGGTGGAGCGGCCGTGCCCGATGGCTCGACGGGGATCGAGAACGTCCGTGCCGAGCGTGCACCGGCGCAGACGGGTGACGGAGGCACCACCATCTCTGCACCCAGCACTACGGTCACTGCGGCGCTCGCGGGAGGAGCGGCGCTGACGATCGTGGCGGCGGCGTTCGCGCTTCGGCGCAGGCGAGAGCCTCAGCCGGCGACCTAGGGAGAACCGGGTGGGCCGAGCCCTGCGGCCCACCCGCCCACTCGCGGACGCCGGCCGGTGCTAGCGTCTCGTGCTGTGAGCGAGCCTCTGCGACCGCAGCGTCCGTTGGTTACGCGCGGGCTTCAGGCGATCTTCTATGCCTTGATGATCGTGTTCGCTGTGGCGGGAGGCGTGATGTTCGTGCAACTCATCTTGGCCGGCTGGTGGTGGGAGCTTCCTATCGTCGCCGTTCTCGCCTACTTCACGTTCGTCCTCTTCAGGAACCGTGTGCGGCGCTCCCTCCGGACGAGGTAGCGCAATCGGGCGTTCGCTACAGTAAGGCCCGCAGGGGCGGTTAGCTCAGTTGGGAGAGCACCAGCTCGACAAGCTGGGGGTCACTGGTTCGAGCCCAGTACCGCCCACCTCATCAGAGAGCCGAAAGTCCTGCTAATCGGGGGTTTTTGGCTCTTTCTCATTCGCGCGCGGTTTCCGCTTTAGAACGCTGAAAACCGCCTGTTTCGGTGTAAGACTTCCCCACAGACTTCCCCACACGGCGCTTTGACGTCACGCCCGGTTCGACGCCGCGCATCTCACCGTTTTGGCCTACCTACGGAGCCGGAACGCTTGCGGAAGGACGGCGGCGGGCTACGGTGAGGGAGTGACTCGCCGATCCGAACCTGGAATCCCGCTCGCGCCGGAGATCAGAGATCAGATGACGCCGCTGTGTGTGGACTGCTGGCGTGCGTGGTCGATCCAAACGCACGGTCGCTTTCTGGAACCGATACCGGTTGCGGAACGTGTACGTGAGAGGTGCGAAGAGTGCGGGCGAGAGACTCGCGCCGGCATCTACATCGGGTTTCGGAGAGGAACCGGAGAAAGCCTGCGGCCGGAGTCGTAGCGGTTGTGGAAGGGTGGGGGCGGGTCATCCCTCCCAGTCACGAGTAGATGCACCTACGACGACACGTCGGAGCCGTCCGAGAGCTGCGAAAGGCGCCGTCGCGTGTCGCCGCGCTCGAGGTACGCGTCGACCAGGGCGATTGCCTCGTCCTCATTGCCCGGCATGAGGTGGCCATAGAGGTCGAACGTTGTCTGGATCGAGGCGTGGCCGAGGTAAGCCGTGATCGCCTTTGCGTTCACGCCGGCGGCGATCAGGAGGCTCGCGAATGTATGCCGACACTCGTGCAGGCCAATCGGATCGAGATCCGCTCGCCGCCACGCCGTCAAGGCGCGCTTGCGAACGGCCGTGGGCGTGAACGGAGTCATCGCGCTTGAGCCGAAGACCAGGCCGACATCTGGACGTGTGAGGAGCTTGTGCTCGACGAGGAGGTCGCGGAGCGCGGCGACGATCGGTACGGCGCGACGGCCGGCGCGGCTCTTCGGCGTGCCGGTCTCACGGTGGCCGCTCATGCTTCGCTCGACGCGGATCAGCCCGTCGGCGAGGTCGACGTCGTCCCAGAGGAGCGCCCGAAGCTCGCCGCGGCGCAGGCCTGCGTAGAACGCGCAGCCCCACAACGCGCGGTCCTCGGGGCGAAGGGCAGCGATCAGCGCGGCCGCTTCGCTCGGGGAGGCGATGCGCTCACGGCGGCCGCGTGCGGACGGGAGGCGGAGACGCTCGCACGGGTTGATGGCGAGGTCGCCGTCCTCGATCGCGCGCCGGTAGATCACCTGGAGCGGTTTGAGCGCGTTTCTGATCGTGCTCGGGTCGGCGCCGGATGCGAGCAGATCGTCGACGAGATGCTGGACGTCGCGCCGCTGGATCTTCGATAGCTTCGCGCCGCCGAGCGTGGGGAGGACATGGAGGCGGAGCGAGCGCTCGTACTCGCGCACGACCGATGGCTTGTACCTTTCGCCGGCTCGCGTCCGGATGGCGCCGCTGGCCATCCCGTCGACGAACGCCTCTGCCGCATCTCGGAGCGCCTGCGCGGTCCCGGATAGCCGCACGCCCTTCGCGGCCTGCGTCTGGGCCGTAGCGCGCCAGCGACGGGCTTCTGCGAGGGTCCTGAACGTCTTCGAGACCTTCCGCCGAGCGATCCCATCGTAGACCGCGACGCGATAGCCAGGCTCGCACGTGCAGCGCTTGCCGGCTCGCGACGAGCAGGAGCGGGAGTGCCGAATCTCGATCCCCTCGGCCATCAGCTTCTGCCTCCGACAGTAGCGCGAGTCGCATTGCGCTCCAGCCAGCGCTCGATCTCGGTGAGCGGTACGAGGATCCGCCTCCCGCGGCGCACGACGCGAAGCTCGCCGATCACGTGCTCGTCGAAGTAGTCGCGGCTGACGCCGAGGATCGCCGCGGCCTCGTCCGGGCTGACGGCGAGGCGCGGCCCGAGCGCTTTGCGAGCGGTCGACCCGTTTCGGTGCGGGCGGGGCTTCACCGGCGACTCGATCCGAACCACCTCGAGCTCCAGCTGCTCCGGCGCCCCGCGCACGGCCACGAGTGTAGCACATTCGTTACTAGGGAGGCTTCGCCCACGAAAAGCTAGACTGACAGCGTGACGAGCGGGATGATGATTCGCGAGGCTCGCCTCCGCGCCGGGTTTTCCCAGGGCGAGCTCTCGGAGCGGAGCGGCAAGGACCGGGCCCAGATCGCCCGCTGGGAGCGCGACGTCGTCCAGCCGAGCTTCGAGACGCTCCGCGACCTCGTTCGCGCCTGCGGCTTCGATCTCGAGTTCGCTCTCGTGCCGTACGCAGCCGACGAGCGCGAAGCGGCGCGCCTGCGGAAGGCGCTCATGCGGTCGCCGCAGGAGCGGCTCCAGGCGATGCTGAAGGAGCGCCGGCGCTGATGACGGACGTCTTCGATCCGATCGCGATCCTCCGTGCCCTCGACCAGCGGCGGGTCGCCTACATCGTCATCGGCGCCCTCGGCCGCGTGATCCAGGGAAGCGACGAGCTAACCGACGGCGTCGACATCGTCCCCTCGACGAGGGAGGAGAACCTGCGCAAGCTCGGGTTCGCGCTCGATGACATCAACGCACGCCGTGTCGACGGGAAGCCGCTCGCGCTCGACCAGGGGCTGCGCGACGGTCAGGTGCTCGAGCTGGAAACGGACGCCGGCGAGCTGAAGGTCGTCCCGGAGCCGGCCGGGACGCGCGGCTACGACGACCTCCGCCGGGACGCGAGCCGCGAGCCGCTCGGGTCAGGTCTCCGACCCTCGGTCGCCTCCCTCGGTGACGCGGCGCGCATGCTCGCAGCCCTCGGCCGCGACGAAGACCTCGATCGCCTGCGAACGCTTCGCCGCGTGATCGAGCTCGAACGCCAGCTCGGCCTCGGCCTCGAGCGGTAGCTCAGCTCGCCGCAGCCCAGTCGACAACTCCGCCGTTCGGGCGTCCCGATCTTGCCGTCCTACTCAGCCCAGTAGCCGGAGAGACGCAGATGCATCCAATGATGCATATGTGCCCTGCGAGCTATTCCCGTTGTCGTCGTAGGAGCGATCCGCGGAGGAACCACTTGCGTTGTACGGACGTTGTGTGTACAGTGAGTCCATGGCAAAGGTCAAGGAGCGTTGGGACTTTCGCGTTGCGTCCGAGACGGATGAGCTCGTCCGGCAGGCGGCGGAAACCGCGGAGCGGACGCTGACGGACTTCGTGGTCGACGCTGCAGTCGTTGAGGCCGAGCGCGTGCTAGCGGATCGCACGCAGTTCGTGCTCGACGCGGATCAGTGGGAGCGCTTCCTCGAGCTTCTCGACCGCCCGCCGCAGGAGAAGCCCGGCCTAGAGAAGCTCTTCTCCCAGCCGAGCGCCTTCACGGGCTCGTAGCCGGTGGGGTACCGGCGGCCCGAGCCGCTCGGAAAGCAGCATCGCGTCGACGACTTCGACTGCGGCGAGCCCGCACTCGATGACTGGCTGAAGAGGCATGCACTTGGCGCGCAGGCGTCAGGCTCGGCCCGCGTGTTCGTTACCACGCTCGATGACGCTGAGACGGTCGTCGGCTACTACGCGCTCGCTGCGGCCCAGGTCGCGCCCGACGACGCGACCGCTCGCGCTCTGAAGGGCCAGCCACACGCCCGGCCGATTCCGGCGATTCTCCTCGCCAGGCTTGCCGTCCACCGTGAGCATCAGCGGGCAGGTCTAGGCCGGTCTCTCCTTCAGGACGTCCTCCTGCGCTGCGTCGACGCCGCGGAGGCGATCGGCGCCCGGGTCCTGCTCGTCCACGCCAAGCATGAAACTGCAAAGCACTGGTACATGCAGTACGACTTCGAGGAGTCGCCCACGGACCCGCTCCACCTGATGATGCTCTTGAAGGACGTTCGGGCGTTCCTCCGGCGACGCGGCGTCTAACTGACACGGCCGGTGGGTGGTATTGGCCAAGCTGAAACCGGAGGATTGCAAAAGGGCGGCGGAGAGTTACGGTGAGGCTGTGCGTGCGCACGTGATCAAGACCGCCAGCTTCTTCGCGTTCGCTCTTGCGATCAACGCGGGCCTGATCGCGGCACACGGAGAGGCGTGGACCTGGCTGGCGTTTACCTTCGGAATTTATGGTGGCGTCTTCGGAACGCTCGTCTATTACTGGCCGCAAATACGACGCTTCGTTCGGCGTTGATCTTGGCCTTTCCAGTACACGGCGCGTCAGTGAAGGAGTGCTCGAGGATTGCCAGGGCGAGGTCGAACCCGTCATCCGACCTCGCGGTAAACGTTCGAGAATCCAGTAGCACCGACATCGGAGCACGCGGTCGCACAACGGACCCTTCAGATCACGGCGGATTGCGCCGATCTGATCGGAAGTGGACGAGCGGACCCAAGCGGAGGTTCTAGACGTCGCCCGCAGGTACCTGGTCGGGGAGTCGGCCGACCCCGAAGTCGCCGAGATCACCGTGCCCGAGTTCCACGAGCCGATGGAGGTCTTCAGCGTCGCCTTCCGGGGCGCGGGCTACGAGTTCGAGACAGTGGTCGAGTCGTTCGGCCCCGCCGAGATCTCCGGCGATACCGCGAGCGTCCACGCTCGGCAGAGACTCGTCCCGAAGGGCCGAAAGGGGACCGAGCAGAGCCAGGAGCTCACGATCCAGCTCGTGAACCGCGAGGGCTGGAAGGTCAGGGACCTACTCTTCGAGGGCAGCTCGCTCGCCGCAAGGTGCCACCGGGTGCTCGTTGAGCCGGCCGAAGCTGAGGGAATCGCCATCCGAGGGTGGGCGCGGGACCAGTCCGACGGGACGGTCTGTGTCGCCCTCCTCGTGCGCAACGACAGCCAGCGCCGCTGGCGCGTGAGAGGTGCGGGTGCGGTCTGGGAGAAGGGGCGACTCTGGTTTCTGTCGCAGGCCGTGTGGAAGATGCTCTTCCTCGGAAGCGAAGCGACCCTTCCGCCGGGAATCCAGCTCGGCGCCGTGCTCGCGCCGCCGGCGAAGATCGAGCGGGTCTGGCTCCGGGCATCGCGGCGCGGCAGCTTGCGGTCGCAGCTCTTCGCGCTCTCCTGGGAGCAGGCGCGACTGGACGCGTCAGCTGTTCCGTTCAAGTGGAACAAGCGCCTTTCGCTCCGCCTCGCTGTGCGCGCAGTCCCCTTCGTAGGACTCGCCGTCCTGGTCGCAGTCTTCGCCTCCGTCCCGGCGGCGCTCGTCGCCTCGGCGCTGTTCGCTGGCACAGCGGTCCTGGAGACACACTGGTGCCTCTACCGGCTTAAGCACAAGCTTGCCCGCTTCCGAGCTCAGTCGGCTAGCGTGGGCGGCCGATGACGAGGTTCCTCATGGTGTAGCGGCGCGGTGCTCAGGCGGCCGGTTCGCGTCTGCGGAAGGACGGCGGGACGTTGCCGTTACCCGTGCCCGCCGCAACAGAAGAGCCGGTTCTCCACGATTCCGCTCAAGACCGCCAGAATCCGCCCTCTCGGGCGTAAGTCTTCCCCAAATCCTTCCCCACACGAGAGAAACTCCCTGCAAATCGACTAGTTAGCACCAGCTCGACAAGCTGGGGGTCACTGGTTCGAGCCCAGTACCGCCCATCGCAAAAAGCCCCGCTAATAGCGGGGTGTCCGTAGGCGCTTGGTTCTTGAACGAGCACCTACGAACCCCCAATGTCAGCACCATGTCGGCCGTCCCTGGAAGGCGCCGAATCTTGCCTTTCGATTCGTGCTTGCAGATCATCTCGGTGCATCGCTTTCGAATTCCTCCATAGACATCCAAGGAACCACAGGAGACGAGAGCGCGCCGGTAGGCCGCGGTGTGAGGGTGAGCACAGAGGAGGCCCGCAAGCGAGGGCCTCCTCTGGTGCGTCGAGCGGTCTTGCCTGGACTGTTACGCCCCCGCCTTCATCTCCTCGACGATGACCTTGCCGCCCGTGATCTTGGGCGGATTCGGAAGAATCTGCTCGAGCTTCTCCTCGCGCAGCCACTCGGCCACGACGCGGGTCGACTCGTCGGCGTGCGCCGAGGTGTCGTAGAAGTTGACCGAGCTCATGACGCCGTTCTCGGCCTCGATGAGGAAGTAGCCGTTGAAACCGTCGAGCTTCCTGAGGCGTGGGGTCAGGCTCTCGCCGACCTTGCGTGTCAGCTCGTCGGTGCGCTTTGCGTCGATTCCTTCGTAGCGCCTCACGATGGCATGCATGTGGTGCTCCAATCTGTTGGTCCAAGGACTTAAGGACTCGGGACGAGCCCTTCTAGGGCACTCGGGCCAGATGAGACAGTCGAAGAGGAGTCTTGGAGCCTCTGCGGCTTCCGCGCTCGGCCTTCCGCGCAGAACCAACATAGCCGCGATTTTGTGCCACCGTTGACAACTGACCGCCGGCGCGCGGAAACGCAAGAAGGACGACCTCGCAGTGGGGGTTGTCACGTTCCGCGCGTTCCCCGCGGTGAAGACACCGATCGCTCACCGACCTTTCTGTCCCTCCTGGCCAGTCTGACCGCTAGGGCAGCAAGCAAAAAAGGATGGAGAGCAAGGGCCTCCCCAAGCTACTTAAGCGCGTCAATGAGCGCATCTGCGAGCTTCGAGCCGACTCGTTAGACGCTGACGCTGAGTTCTTCTGCGAGTGCGGGCAACGAAATTTGCGCAGAGTGGATTGAGCTCACCCCGCGGGCATATCTGCTGGGGAGGGGGCTCTTCCTTCTTGCGCCCGGTCACGAAAGTCCACGCGCGGAGCTCCCCCTCCCGCTGAGAACGTGACCACCTCTCGTTCTTCGCTCCGAGGAGTGAGGAAATGACTCTCACTTACGGGCGTGCCTGGACGACTTACGACGTGACGAGTCATGGTGACGGCTGTGCGAGCGTTCGCGTGCAGACCGCAACGGAACTCGCAGGAGGCGTTCCCGGTCGGCGCGACGAAGCGAGGCTGAAATTCGACTCACTCGAGCAGGCGCTTGTTTTGACCGCACATCAAGAATCAGCGCCGCAGGGGGTCATCGTGACGGAGGCTCGACGGAGAAGAGCTCATCGGCTGCAAGCGTGGACACTCGAGCCCGATTCCCATGCTCGAGGCGGCGTCTCCCTTCGATGGCAAGACGCCACAGGGCTTGAAACAGCTAGAGTCGTCTCACTGGCTCTGCTCTCAGAATCCGGCCCAAAGCCCGCATAAGAAGAACACCGACGCGCTGGTGGCGCGCGAGGCGGAGGAGCTTTCGGCGAACAGATTCGCCTGCAGGGCCAGCCTCTTCGTTGCCCGGAGCGCGCCCCTACGGGTGGACGGCCCAGACATCCTCGGCTCGGCACGCTAGGACCGGAACGTTCGAACCGTACGATCATTGGCGCTGTGCAGAGTCATGAGCGGCTCATTACGCCAGCAAGCCTGATGCCGTGCGGGTGGTAGACTTGGTTTGCGCTTCTGTTGAAGAGTCTCCTCGTCTACAGGCGAGCGTGACCGCCGGACGAAAGCAGTCCTTCTACTTACTTGTAGCGGCTCGGTCAGCAGGGCACCCACGAAGGAGGCCACGATGGCCACCACCGTTCCCGGTTTGCCGACCCCAGTTTCTAATGGCGGCGTGACGACGCGGAAGGCGCCTGATGAGCGAAAAGAAGCCCTTGGGCGGGCCGTGCAGAGACAGGTTTCTCTGGGTGCGCGAGTTGAATCGCAGGCTGATTATCAGGCGATCCTCGTGACGGGGCATCGACCGAATCACCTTCTCCAGCTCGTGACCTTGGGTCTCTGGGGCGGTGAACACCGGACATCGGTGAGCGTGGACGAGTCGGGGAACACGAACATTCAGAAGCTTTCGCGGTAAAGGGTTTCTGAAATGGTCTCAGCCCGTCCCATGGGCAGTGTGAGCCGACCCGCAATCGACTGGCGCGGCGCCCGCTTTGGCCCGCATCGTTGGAGGGTTCTCGGTGGACTCGGGCTCTCTCTTGGCTCGCTGGCGGCGTGCGTGCTCCTCGCCCGACACCTGACCGATGCGAGTTGGCCCCTGGACGGCGCACGCGTCTTCCTGGTCTTCCTCGCCGGAGGCTTGTATCTGGCCAGCTTCGGGTTTCGTGCGTTCGGATGGCAACATCTGTTCCCTCGCCGCGAGCGCCCCGACGGGGCTCGGTGTCTCGCCTCTTGTGGGGCGGCCGCTGCCAGTGGGGTCGTCCTGCCATTTCGGCTCGACTACGTTGTGAAGATCTTCACTCTGCGCAGGCTGGGCGGAGTGACGCTGGGTCTGAAGACGATTGGCGTCTCGATCGTCGCTCTCGGCATGGTCGACGCGGTGGCGATGCTCCCCTTGGCTACCTACGCCCTCGCGGCGTCTGGGCCGGTTCTCCGCGCGCCGATGGTCGTCGTCGTCCTCTTCTGCATCGGCTGTCTTGCAATTCTCGCGCTGGGACAGCGGGTTTCACGACTCCCGCTCATCGGACGCTCCGACCGCCTCCACGCCGTCTACCGGCGCGTTGCGGAAAGTACCCGCCTCTCGCGGCCGACGCTCGTCGCGGGCCTGCTCCTTCTCGGCTGTTGGATTTCGCGCGCTCTCGGCAGCGCCTTCCTGCTGAGTTCCCTCGGCGTCGGCTTCTCGCCGACACTTGCGCTGATCGTCCTGTGCGTGAGCGCCGCGACGTCGATACTTCCCATCACGGCTGGCGGAGCCGTCGCCGGCATGGGGACCACGGCGGGTGTGCTCTTCGCGCTCGGCGTCTCGAAGAATGTCGCGCTCAACTTCTCGCTTGCGTCCGGGCTCCTGCTGACCAGCGCGGCGCTCACCGCGGCAGCTCTGGGACTTTGCGGTTCGCTTCTTCTCACGCTCCGTGCGCGCCGGGCGCTCGGACCCGCTTATCTGGGAGCGAGAGCCGCTCCAGCATGAGGCCGTGAACGCCTCGTAAGCCCTCGAAATAGAAAAAGCTGTTGGGCCGGATACTGTGTGCGCGCGGTAAGCGCTACCGGGCTCACGTCGCTTGCGGTCACGCTGCCTCTGGGGGAGGTCGAGCATGACCGATGCCGATCCCTTGTCGAGAAGCTTCTCGATGAGCTCTACGAACGCGTGCGGATCCTCAAAGCGTGTCCCTGGGTCGAGTCCAGCGGTCTTGAGGATTCTCTATCGCCTTGGACGCGCCGATCTATCCACCTCGCCCATACCTCCTGGCCTTCTCGTCTGCCTCCGATTTCCACTCTGGCCAGGCCGGGCCTCTCCTTTACGCTCGCTGGAAGTCTGCCTACTCGGCGTAGAATCGCTGAGGTGACGGCAAGAGAGGACATAGCGACCGTCGCCCGCCAGTTGGCGGCGCTCACACAGACCGTCGAGGAGATGGCAGGTCAACTCAAAGAGGTTCGCGAACGCGCTGAGAACGAGCGAGAGCGAACGGACGTCCAGCAAGAGCGCATCGACCTCGCGGCGCGGGAACTGTCTGATGTCAGTGACCGTCTGCAGGCTGCCGCAAACGCGCTCCGCGAGTCAATTTGATTGCGCGGCGGGCAACCCCATCTGGGGCTGGGGAGGCTCCGCAGCCGCGGGCGGGAAGAACGCCCCAGCCAGGCGCTAGCGGACAGGTCGACCACCGGCTGGACGTCTGGGAAAACGAGGGAGGCGGGCTCGCTCGTGAGCCGAAGCAAAGGCCCGACAAAGGGCTGCTGACCATTCCCCGAGAGCGTTGAGCAACTCGTTGGCTGTCCGCCCTGCAAGGGTAGGGCGTCAGCTCTTCCCAACTGCGTTTCGGAAGGTTGTTCACTGAGGGGCCACTGGACCGCAGTGTCATCGCGGTGCCAGCAAGCCGCGTTCAAAGCTGACGAAAGCTGTCCTCTCCGTGACGCTGCAAATCGCTTCGTTCCGCGCGGTGTCGACCCTCGTCCTGTCCTGGCGAAGTCGTTGGCAGGAAGCCGTTGGCAGGCTCGACAAGCTGGGGATCAGTGGTTCGAGCCCAGTACCGCCCATCTGGAATCCCTGTAAATGCAGGGTTTTTGTCTTTTAGACACGCAGCCGGCTGCTCACCCGCGGTTTCACGCGAGTTGCTCTGACGAGCGGGGGTTCGCGACCGCGAACGAGCTGCAGGGAGCCGGCTCCCGGGTTGCCTCTCCGCCTTCGGTCGCAGGCTGCGGGGTCGGGGCACGGAGCAGCGTACCGAGGCCCGCCGCAGCCGCCGCGAAGATCGCGCCGACGAAGAACGCGATGTGGTAGCCGCCGGTGAGGGCCGCGGCCTGGCTGGCTCCGTCGGCCAGGAGCGTGTCGGCCCGGGAAGCGGCCAGGCTCGCCAGCACCGCAAGGCCGAGCGCGCCGCCCATCATGAACGAGGTGTTGACGAGGCCCGACGCGAGCCCCGCGTCCTTCGGCTCGACACAGCTCATGGCCGCGAGCAGAACAGGATTGAA
>DASUJY010000068.1:0-11250 GCA_036279015.1 Gaiellaceae bacterium
CGGCATCGGGCTCGCGTTCGTCGCGTGGTCGACGGTCCTCGCGGCGATCGGCCTACGGACGACGTTCCGAATGCCCTGGCGCGGCGTCGTCGGCGCGCTCGCGCTGGGAGGCGTGCTCGTGGCCGCGTTCGCCGTGCTCCCCAGCGCCCTCTGACACTGCGACAGCTTCTTCTGTGGGCTTCAACGGGGCCGGGGGGATGACCCCCCGGAGACAACCCACGCCACGGCCTCCATGACGCACATCCCAGCGTCGCTTCAACGGGGCCGGGGGGATGACCCCCGGAGACAGAGGCTTGTGGGGACGATGATCCCGCTCTTGGTGATGTGGCTTCAACGGGGCCGGGGGGATGACCCCCCGGAGACAGACGTCGCCGCTGCCGCCGAAGCCGGAAGCAGACCGCGTGCTTCAACGGGGCCGGGGGGATGACCCCCCGGAGACGACGAAGAACCCCGACCGCATGTTGTGGGCGCGCGCGTCGCTTCAACGGGGCCGGGGGGATGACCCCCCGGAGACGAGCCCGGGGTGACTCACCTGGCGGGCGGCGTCACGGTGCTTCAACGGGGCCGGGGGGATGACCCCCCGGAGACCGAGGACTACGACGGCACCTCGGTGAACGCCGGACTGCTTCAACGGGGCCGGGGGGATGACCCCCCGGAGACGCGTCGTAGATGTCCCGCGTGTTCGACGGTGACACGGCGCTTCAACGGGGCCGGGGGGATGACCCCCCGGAGACACCGCCGGATTCAGGACCCACGCGTCCACGAGCGTGAGGAGCTTCAACGGGGCCGGGGGGATGACCCCCCGGAGACCTCGCTCGCCTCGACCGGATCGGGAAGGAGCAGACGTGCTTCAACGGGGCCGGGGGGATGACCCCCCGGAGACTCAGGCGTGTAGGTGACGTCGGTTTCGACGTCATAGGTGCTTCAACGGGGCCGGGGGGATGACCCCCCGGAGACACCCGCGCCGAACAGCACGGCGTGTGGTGGTTGGAGCTTCAACGGGGCCGGGGGGATGACCCCCCGGAGACCGCCCCCGGATTCGGGGGCATGAACAGAGGCATTGACGGATGCGTTGCGAGCGTACAGCTGTCGCCTGACGAGAAGGTCGGCCGGCGTGCCTCAGATAGAACGAGTAGTGACGAGGAAAGTTGTCAAAGTGCAGGGGGATCGCGCTCTGCGAGCAGAACCCGGGCGCCACCGCAGCACCTCCGCGCTCGCGCCTTCGTACTGGGTCTCAGACGATAGTCGGGTTGGACGGATCCGGGAGGGCGATGCGCGGCGTGACCCAGTGGAACCGACGTTCGCTCGAGCGTCCCGGCGCGCCGATCTCGATCATGAACGTCATGTCGATCGTCGTGTCGACGACAGCGCGCAGCTCGGATTCCAGCCGAGCGCGCTCGACGGCCGTGAGGTCGCACACGAAGACCGAGTACTGGAGCCGGTTTCCCCACCGCTCGGCGACCTTCGCCGTTCGCCGCAGGCGGGAGTCGTCTCGGATGTCGTAGCAGAGGATGTAGCGGGATCGCATCAGCGGGTGATCAGGGGGCGGTACGCCGGGGTGTCGCCGAGCAACGATGCGGCCAGGAGCCGCGCCTGGAGCTCGATCGCCCGGCGATACGTGACGCGGTACCCGAAGGTCGGATGGACGAGCTCTGTCGCAAGCCGCTGCTCGTAGGTCGAGATCACGGCTTTGCGGCCGGCGCTCGTCAGGAGCACAGCGCCGCCGCGTTCCTGAAAGTCCTCGCGGGACAGCCGGCCGCCGTTGACGAGCGTGAGCAACACCGAGTCTGCGACCAACGGCCGAAGCTCCTCCATCAGGTCGAGAGCTAGCGCCGGACGACCGAAACGAGGACGGTGGTAGAAACCGAGCAACGGGTCGAACCCCACTCGTCTCGCGGCGAGCGCGCATTCCTTGGTGAGCAGCGCATAGAGGAACGACAGGACAGCGTTGGCCCGGTCGCGCGGGGGTCTGCGGGAGCGGCGCTCGAAATCGAAGTCGATGCCGCCGCGTCCACCGGCGCGGCCACGGAGCAGCGTGGCGAAGGCGCGGTAGTACTCGCGGGCCGCCGCGCCCTCGATGCCAAGCAGCGTCTCGACGACGGGGGCATGGTTTGCGCGACGCGCGTGGCGCATGAGCTCCCCCACCGCATCGTGTGTCTCCTCGCCGCCGTTTCGACGCAACAGCACGCGGGCGTTGCGGATCTTGGCTCCGAGGAACTGGCGTGCGAGGTCGAGCGCGGCCTGGCGGTCGTCGGCCGTACGGAACTGGGCGATACGGAGATCGACGTTGCTCGTCTCGAAACCGATCGTGAGCGCCTGGAAACGGCCGCCGTGGGTGAAATGCGTAACCGGGACGCCTGCTCCGGCGAGCTCCCTGAGCGCGGGCCCCGAGATCGAGGCGCCGCCGAGCAGCGCCACTTCGAGCACGTCGACCAGGCGCATCGAGGTCACCCGCTCGCCGTCCTTGTGCACCTCGATCCGTCCACGGGAGAGGCGCACCACCGATCCCGGCTCCTGGACGTAGAGAGGAGCAACGTCGGGTCGGGTCGGGAGCAGTCGTCGTACGGGTGTGCGACGCGAGCGCGCCAGACGCAGCGTGTTCGTCTCGTCCGGCAGGCAGATGCCGACGAGGGAGCAGCGCGGGCACTTGGGGCTGTCCACGAGCGGCGGCGGCGGGGTGGTCCCGATCGCGGCGGTCCGCAGCTCACCGAGTGTGCGGCGGACGTCGTTCTCGAGCTCGCCGTCGAGCTCCACCACCACTCTCGTCCTCGTCTCGCGGAAGCTGAGGTAACCCCGCTCGCAGCGGTATCCGTTCTCGCGCAGGACGAGCATCTGGGCCGCGAGCTGGAGGCGCTCCGGGTCCCACGCTGTCCCGTCGGCCCGCGGCCGCCCCTTCTTGTGGTCGATCGGGGAGACCGAGCCGTCGGCGCCTTCGACGAGGTCGATCTTCGCGACCATCCCGATCCGGGGCGCGTCGAGCGTCACCGAGCGCGCCTCGCCGCTCCACGAGCTTTCGTCGGCGTCCTCTGCGGCGGGCAGCCGCCCGCCGCCACGGTCGCTGCGCTCGTGAGCGAGCGTGCCTGTCGCGGTGTCCGCGTTCTCGTCCCACAGCCCTTCGACCCATTCGAGAAAGAACAGGCGCGGGCAGTAGACGAACTCGTTCAGCATCCGAACGGGCACGAGGTCGGGAACCGCTCGAGGGGCGTCGTCGATCATCGGGGCGCCGACTCCCCCGGGAGCGGTGCTGAGGATCTGGCGACGCGCATCGAGGTGGTGTCCTGTGCCGGCTCAGCCGGCGGGCAGGAACAGCCCCATTCCGAAATGCGAGTTGCGTCCGAGCGCGATCGGCCCTCTGACCGGCTCGGCGAAAGAGAGCTCGAACCCGAGCGCAGGAGGATCGGGGCGATGTTCGCGTTGGCCGCGCTCGCGCCGGAACGCCCCCCAATGGCGCCGGCCGCCACGGACAGGTCTCACATCGATGGGGCTCGGGAGGTTGCGACGCTCGAGCTCGACGACGAGCTGGTCGCGATAGCCGTCGACGATGGCGCCGCCACGGCGCTTCGGGTGACGGGTGGGAAGAAATGGGGTGTGCGAGATCCATTGGCGGGCCGAACCGAGCGGGCCGGAGCCGATCCGGTCGATCTCCTCCTTGTCGAGCGTGCTCAGGAGAAAGAGCCTCAGCGGATGGTCGAATGCCCAGCCCGTGAGCGTCGGGAAGTCGAGCACGCCGATCTCGTCGGAGCCGAGCCCCTGTGGGCACCAGACGGTCAGGTGATCGAGGCGGCCGTCGCCGTTCTCGTCGGTCGGCAGGTAGTGCGCGTGGACATGACCATGTGAGGGCACATCCCCCTCGAAGCGGCCGCGGAGCGCCGAGATAACGCTTGGCGGCTTGCCGTCCGCGCGCTTGAGCACCGCCGCGCGATACAGCTCCGCGAGCCGTAGAGCATCTGTGATCGGCGGTACAGCGGCTCCCTCGAGGGCGAACCGCAATGCTTCGACGGAGCGGCGTCGCCTGGGCCGGCGGGGAACCCGGGGAGGGTCGAGAGCCGTGCGGGGGCGGACGTAGCTGACCCAACTGCCTGCGGGTGGGGCGACGAGCTTTCGTCGGCGTCTCTCGGCGGTCGACGCGGAGAGCGCCTCGACGCTGACCTCGTCCGAGAGGCAGAGGACCTGCACGACGTCGCCGTCCCTCTCGGCATCGCTGGCGAACGGAGCGACCACGACCCCGCCGTCACGTCGAGAGGCGACGAGATCGACGACCGCTCCCCCCTCGGCGCGTCCGACGTAGCCGACGAGCTCGAGGAGCGTGGAGAGCGCGACGCGATCGGCCTGATCGAGCTCGACATGCTCCCAGACGACCTGAAGGATCGAGCCGTCCGTGCGGACGAACGGGTCGAGGACGAGGGCGGTGTCGGAGCTGGACTTCGCGTTTGGTTTGGGCATGTAGTGGCGGGTATGGCCCGTGGTCGCGCGAGGAAGCACGAACAGAGGGGGTGCCGCGAGCTGTCGGAGGATCCCGTCCAGCCTTTCCTCGGTGACACGCTCGTCCGGAGGCAGCCTCCACCAGGCGCTCACGATGGCTCTCCCGAGGCGCCAGGGCGACGGAGGCCATTCGGCCTCACCCTCGTTCGCGGCCCGACCGTACGGCGTCGCGTGATATCGGTCCGCCAGAAGGTCGATCGCCAGCGCGAGCATCGCTACCCGCCGTAGACGCCGTCGAGCGGCGGGCTCTGCTCGGCGATCCTCTCGCGGATCTCCTGCTCGAGCGAGCCGAGGTCGGGCAGTTCGAAAGCCTTGGGCCGCTCGAGCTCGATGGACTCGACCAGGAGGTCGCACGCCGTGCGCAGGCGAAGCCCGTCGTGGAGTAGGCTCCTGATCTCGAACAATGCGAGCGCCAGAAGCAGCTCGCGTTCTCGATCCTCGAGCGCATAGCGCCGGATCTGCGAAAGGTCGATGACGAAGCTGGCTGCGATCGACTCGGCCACGAACTCGGTTCGTGCGAAGGGGACGTTTCCGAATCCCTCCTTGGCGGTCCTCTTGTCGACGTCCTTGTCGCCCTTGTTCGAGACATGGTCGAACTTGACTCCACCCGAATAAGCCTCCTGGACGCCGGCGGCCTCGACGAACGCCGTGACGGCGCGGGCGACCTTCGGCTGACCGGGCCACTTCTCGTCGGCGAAGAAGACGCCGTGCAGGAGGCACAACGGATCGAGGTCGAATACCGCACGCGCGACACGCGCATGGTCGATCGGCCGCTGCTTCGCCAGACCGAGGCGTTCGCCGATCAGCTCCAGTCCCGTCGTCCCGTCGAACGCGGCGGCCTTGACGTATGCCGATGCGAGCCGGTGGGACTCGGTCCTGCTCGACGTGAGGTACTCGCCTCCGTTGTCGAACACGCGGACGTACGGGAGGCCTCGGGCGAGGTCGATCGGCTCTTTGTTGGTCACGTCCCACAGACGTGACTCGAGCCGGTTCGCCATCGACTGCGCCGACTCGACGAGGAGAAGTCGGCGGCCGTCGACGGGAGAGGGGTACGTCGCCGGGCCGAGATCGGGAAAGCCCGTGGGCTGAAAACGGGTGCCGGCAATCGGCTCGAGCTTGGCCACGAGCTTGAGCCGCGGCTCGCCGAGCAGAGATGCGAGGTCGGTCATGCGATAGCTCCTTCCGGGGACGGGTCTTCGTTGGCTGGCTCCGGAGTCAGGACCGCGAGCTCCAGGAGCTTCCGGTCGTCCGGATGGAGAGGGAACGCGAGCGCAGCCGCGATCCGGCGGGCGTCATCGGGTGTCCGCTTGATCGTCTCGAGCCCACGGTTGGGCGCGAGCCGATCGGCACGCAGGCGGCGAGCGGCTGTCCGCGCGGCAAGCCCGCCGTTCCCGCCCGCGAGCATCGGGATCACCTCCGGGGCTCGTCCCGGCGTGCGCTCAGGGTCTTCTGGGGGCCGAGCATCGGCTTCGGATGTCACGAGTCGGCAGGCCGCATAGAGCCTGTCGATACCTTCGGGTCTTCGGGATGCGTGCGTGCTGCGCTGGTCGCAGGGGCCGCAGAGGCTGAACGCAAATGCGAGGCGAATGAGCCGTTCGTCGTCGGTCTCCCCTGCCAGGAATGCAGCGACGTCCGTGAGCCGTGCCCGCTGCTTCGGAGGAGCGTCATCGAGCGTGGCCCGACCTTCGAGGTCGCGGACGGCCTGGAGGGAGGCAAATGCCACGAGCAGAGCCTCGGGCTGTCGCAGGCTGAGCTGCGTCCGGCTGCGCGTGCCAGACCAAGCGTAGCGGCGCTTTCCCGTCCGCTCGACCGGCTCCACCAGCGAGCGCAGGCTCGTGCCCCCAACCCCACGGCCTACCGCTGCGAGCGCCCGCGCCAGGCGATGCTCGACCGAGTCCTCGAGCGCGCGGACGAGCCGGGCGTCGAGCCCGCCGAGCGGAGGGACGTGCGTCGGTTCCGATGTCGCGCGGCTGGCCGGACGCCGCGAGACGGCGAGCTGCGTTCTCGCGAGGGCGAGGAGCCACCGTTCGAGGGCCGATTGCTCGTCGGACGCCGACGCCACGTCCGCCGCCGCCCTGTCGAGCTCGCCGACACGATGACGCACCTGCGCTGAGTCGACGCGCCTGGCCCTCGTGAGCCAACGGTCGGCGAGGCGGAGGAGTTCGACGGAGCGAACAGGGCGGACGCCCACGTGCCCGGCCGGTACCGCGACGTAGCTCCGCCCGAACCGCTCTGCATAGACGATCCGCTCGAAGGACGCGATCCCGCGATCGACGCCGACGTCAGCGGCTGCCCGCAGCATCTCGCGCCCGCTTCGAGCCTGGTGCCTTCCGTCTTGTGTCCTGCCCTCCGCGAAGAGTCTGTCGAGCGATGGGAGGCTTGCCGGCCGACGCCAGTCCGGCAGCCACGTCTCTCCCCGCGTCTTCGTGTCCGCGCTCGTTTCGAGCGAGCGGCCGAGGCGTGCGGTATCCCGGACGGTGAACGGAAACGACGTATAGTCCACGCTCAGTCGCCGGGCGACTCCGCCTCCGAAGAACAATGTTCCTTCTAGCAGGAGAACGAAGTCCCACGGGTTGACGATCGCGTTCTCCGCCGGGCCGCTGGAGGAGTTGGGGAGCCCCGCCCCGCCTGGATCAAACATGCCTATCGCGGCTGTCGTGAGCTCGACCGTCTCGCCGAAGACGGCACTCCGCAGGCGGCGGCTCGAGATCTCGGTGAAGCCTCGTCCGAAAAGCTGGGGCAGGCAGTCGATCAGTCGTGCGAGGAAGTTGTTCGAGAACTCGAGATGACCATCGTTCCCGCCGGTGCCGAGCAGCGGATTCATCGACGGGCCGGCCTCGGCGAGAACCGTGCAGGCATCCAGCCACTCGAGCGCAGATTCGGGGCATGACGCGCGCCAACTCTCCAGGAGTACGTGCTTTTCCTTCTCGTCTGGTTTCCTCGGAGCCTTTCCGAGCAGCGCCCGAGCCGAGGCGATCGTCTCGCGCAGAGGAGCCAGTCGAGCGTGGTCGGTACCCTCGACCTCGTCGATCGCCGACATGTTGTCGCCGGGGTAGTAGCCGCTGCTACCGTTCCACGGGCTCGTGATCGGCGACGGCACGTACCTCTCCACGAAGAAGTCGACGAGCCCTGCCGCGTCGAGACGGCTTCGTAGCCACGCGAATCCCTCTCGATCCCACCAGAGGCGTGCGGTTGGATCGTCCTTCGCGACATGGCGGAACACCCCGAGCGCCTTGAGGTAGGAGAGCAGAGGCGTCGTCCGACAGCCGCGCAGCGCGAGATCAGGCATCCCGCGCCTCCTCCTCCGCGCTCCTCCGCTGGTCCGCGGTTCTGAGAATCGCCTCCAGGAACGACAATCGGTAGGGCCCGAGACGTGCGAGGACGTCGAGGGCCATGTCCGTGAACGTTTCGCCTTCGTCCGAGCCGAGGTCGAGAGGCGAAAGATCGAGACGGCAGGCTGGTAGCGCGGCTCCCCCGCCGAGGTCAACGTCCGGAAGCTCGTCTCCTTCCCAGCATCCGAGCATGAACGCTCGGTCGTCGCCCGGCCATGGCTGCTCGCCGGGCAGGCTACGAGCTCCGAGGCGGACGCGTCCGTGGTGCGAAGCGATCAGGTATGCCACGAGTGGTTCGGCGGAGTCGGTCTGAAGGTACGAGAGCAACGACGCCAGCTCGTGCCGGAAGCCGCGTCGCTCGTACCGGGCGGCGCGCCCGACGCGCTTGGCGATCAGCTCACCGGAGACGTCCTGCGGGACGCTGCCGGCTGCCATGGCAGTCTGGAAGACCGGATGAGCCTTCCCGGCGTCGTGATACCTGGCTGCTCTCCGTAGAGCCTTCGCCTCCTCGTCGGAGACGTGAGGACCCAGAGCGGCCAGCAATGTGTCGAGCGTCGCGCAGACCCCGTCGGTGTGCTGCGCGATCGTGAGCCAGACGCCGCGCTCGTTCGACAGCGGGTCCGAGTCAGCAGCCTCCGGCGTCGTCTCGATGTTGGGGACGATCGGCTTTACGTGCTGATCGAGCAGCGGATCGAACCCGCGTGTCGGCGCGTAGCATCCGAAGCCGACGTCCACGAGCAGCCGACTTCCGGGCCGCAGATCTTCCGGGCGTACCGCTCGCCATTCGCCGTCGATCGGGTCGAAACGCCAAACTCGCTTGGCGCGCGGCTCTTTCTTCATCACATTGCGCATCTCGCCGATCGCGGCGGGGCACAGCTCGTCGGCGGCGAGGTCTCTGTCGTCGGCCGAGGGCGGTTCGTCCTCGAGCTCGCGCCATGCGACCGAGACGGTCAGGTCGTCTCCGTCGCGGATATATCTCTGAACGTCGAGATCGAGCCCGGAGAGGTCTGGCGCCGTATCGAAGAGACGAGCGAAATCCCGGCGGCGGAGGACAAACCGACGAGGCGGCTCGCTCAGGGGCGCGTCGAGCGACTCGAGCGCGTCCGGCCCGACCGATTCTCCCTCCAAGTCGACGAGCTGTACCTGCGCAGCTGCAATCTCGTCTTGGTCGTAGGGAAGATGCTTCTTCGGAGCAGCCCAGAAGATCCGGGCGTCGGCCAGCTCTCCTCTGCGGTTGCAGCGGCCAAAGCGCTGGACGAGGCTCGCCCACGGCGCCGCCTCGGTGAACAGCGTCGCAGCGCTGACGTCGATGCCGGCTTCGACGACCTGGGTGGCGACGGCGATTCGTCCCGAGCCATCGGGATCGATCGGACGGATCAGCGCCTCGACCGCAGCCCGCCGGTCGCCGGGCCGGAAGCGGGAATGGAGCAGCACCGTCTCCGCCTCGAGCTTCTTCTTGCCTGACAGCTTGGCTGCGAGCTCGCGGGCGGCCCCGACCGTGTTGACGATCACCAGGGTCAACGAACCGGGCCGGTGCTGCTCGGCGACGGCATCGGCGTCGATGCTGGGTGCTCGCTCGAGCCGTTTGTGCGCGGCGAGTCGCGGACCGAGCCCGGCGTCGCGGTCGCTGTCGTCGACCAGCAGGATCCGTTCCGGTGCCGAGCGGTCGACAGTCCGCAGCCACGCCGGATCGACGGTGGCCGACATCCAAACGCTCTGCACCGGGCCGACACTCACGGGGAACGCCGCTCGCAGCCCGTCGAGCTGAGCCGAGGTGGCCAGCGCTTCGCCCATGAGCTGGACTTCGTCGAACACCCAGAGCGCGTCGTTGTGCAGGAGCGCGTAGTGGATCGGCCATGCGTATCGCGACACTCCGTATCCCCGCATGAGGGCACGCGACAGAAGCTGATCGAGCGTGCCGACGACGACGGCGTCGTCCTCCGGGCGTAACGTCCAGTCCCGGCTGACGCCGCCGCCCATCAGCTGGTGAACGGCGACGTCTCCGTGTCCCGCGCGATCGAGCTCCACACGGACGCGGGTGACGGTCTGTTCCACGAGCGCGCGCATCGGGAGGCAATAAACGAGCCGCCGGCCTGTCCTCTCTCGAACGTCTTTGCTCGCGAGACGCCGTCGCCACAGCCACCCCAGCGCCGCGGCCTCCGTCTTGCCCGCACCAGTTGGCACCCGGACGACCTCGGGAAGCTCCTCCGCGAGCGCATACCGACGCTGCCAGGGGAACGGAGCCTCGCCGCGGGTAGCCGCACGGAAAAGAGCGTCAAACGTGATCGCTTTTTGTCCTGCCACTTACGGTGGTCCTGGATGAGCTATAGAGTGACCTTGACAGATGGCGAGGACGGATACGTCGTCGCGGGATTGAGGCGCCATCGCAGACTGAAATCAGTCGCCTGGCCCGCTCTCCTTACGCCGCCGAACTCCTCCGAATAGCGCACTTGTTCCCAGGCCGCCGACTGGCCGGCCGCGCGATGGGGCCGCCCTCGCCGTGCTTCCGTCCGTGCGCTCCCTGAGCAACGCGGTCACGCGGGCACGTCGACCGTGGCGAAACCGCGTGCGCCCGCGGCGGCACGCAGTTCGACGTCGCTCGTCACGAGCACGCTCTGTTCGTCGGCGATCGCCTCGAACGAGGCGAGATGCACGGCGTCGTACCCGCGCAAACCGTGACCCTCGGCGAGGTCACCGGCCCGTTCGACGAGCGAGTCGGTTACCTCCACGCGATCGATCCCATCCCAGAGCCGGTCGACGAACGACCGGGCCGCGCGCGCCTGGGCCGGCGACACGCGCTCCATCCGCGACGCGCGAGCGAGCGCGGCTCGTGTCTCGGGGTACAGGATCAGCGAGGAGATGCGGGTTGACGAGGCGTCCCAGGTTTCGATCGCCGCGGCCGAGCCGGGCTCGTCGATCGCCAGCTTGACGAAGGCCGAAGCATCGAAGTAGGCGATCACTCCTTGTCGCGGACGAGGTCGCTCACGCGGCCGCGCGTCTCGAGCGGGGGAGGAAGCTTTCCGGTGATCGGTCTCGGGGCGGGCTGGACGAGGCCGGACGCGATCAACTCGTCGAGCCGGGTGCGGCCGTTCGCCGGAACGATGCGTGCGACCGGGCGCCCCCGGTCGGTCACGGTCAGCTCCTCCCCCGACTCGACTCGCTCGATGTATCGGCTCAGTTGGGCACGAAGCTCGCGGATCCCGACGTTCATGCCGCCATCGTCGCTGATGTAGGCACTTCCGTCAACTGTCTTGTAGCGACATGTCCGGGGTGGCGGCACGACCCCCGGTCTGGTCCTCGAAGGCCGCACGCTCCTCGTCCGAGATCGAGTACGTGTGCACCTCCTCGGGGAACCGGCGCGCGCGGACGTCGTCGGCGTAGGATTCCACGGCGTCGCGGATGGTCGTCGCGAGATCCGCGTAGCGCTTCACGAACC
>DASUJY010000069.1:0-6668 GCA_036279015.1 Gaiellaceae bacterium
TTCGATGCGGACGGCCTCACGCGTCGGGTGGGCGACGAGCGCGTCCTCCGCCGCCGGGCGCAGAGCGGCTGAGCTACGTTTGCCCCGGAGCGGCCCGGGCCCGGTGGCCCAGCCGGTCTTCAAAACCGGTGAGGCGTGGCAGCCCCACGCTGGGTAGGTTCGACTCCTGCGCCGCTCCGTTGGAGAAATGGGCCTCGCGCCAGCTCGCCGAAGCGCCTCAGGTGCCGACGATGCTTTCTGCGTCGCCCATGAAGCTCGCGATCGCCGGGTTCTCGACCTCCGCTGCAAGTGACCGGGCTGCGGCGAGCGCGCCGGGCTCGCCCAGCCGGGCCCGATAGACCGTCGCCCGTAGCAGGAGCTCCCGGATCCCACGGCGGGCCGTCATTGCCTCGAGCTCGTCGACCCAGCGCGGGGCAGCCTCAGCCTGGTGCTCGAGAGCGACAGAGCACAAAGCGTCGAGCGCGTAGGCCTCGATCCAGAGGTATGTATCTGGCAGGCGGCGGCAGAGCTTCGGAGCGTCCACGAGCAGCTCGAGAGCGCGCAACCTGTCCCCACGGGCGGCCGCGACGAGGCCGAGTCCCCGGAGAGCCGCGCTCTCCCAACACGCGTCCCCGACCTCGCAGCCGAGCGCGAATGCGTGCTCGAGGCGTTCCTGTGCGGTCTCGATGTCCCCGACGATGAGATCGAGCTCGGCCCGAAAGGATTCCGGCCATGGGATGAACGCCGTCATGCCTCGCGCCGTGACCTCGTCGAGTGCCTGGTCGAGGAGGTGGAGTGCGTCCTCGATCTCGCCGCGGAGAAGGTGAAACCGGCCCAGGTGCGTCAAGGCGAGGGCGAGCGGCTGGCCAGAATCCAGCTCGACGGCACGCACGACCGCGGACCGCAGGTGCTCGCCTGCCGCGGGGTGGTCGCCCAGGTCGTGGCGGCAGCTACCTCGGATCAGCGCGATCCACGCGAGCTCCTCGTCGTTCCCGGCGGCGAGCTCGGCAGCTCGCGCAAGGGACTGTTCGGCCTGCTCGTAGTGGGCGCGGAGGAACTGCACCCAGCTGATCTCACGCCATCCCGTCGCGGCGACGTCGGGAAGAGCCGCCTCCTCGGCGAGCCTCGTGCCCTCGTGCAATGCAGCGGCACCCTCCATATCGGTCCCGCGGGCGGAGTGGACGAGGGCGCCTCCCAGAGCGACAAGGGCGCGCGCCAGGACCTCTTCGTGCCCAAGCTTGCGAGCGGCCGCCACCGCGCCCCGCATGCGCTGAACGCCCGCCTCGACCGCGCCGGCGTCGAGAGCCGCGTGGCCCGCTTCGATCTGGGCGAGAACCGTCGTCCTCCCGCCAACCCGACGTTCGAACGGCTGCTCGGGCTCGGCAACGGCGTCCAGAAGGGCGGCTGTGGGCTCGATGCCGAGGTCGCGCCGGAACAGATCCCTGCAGAGCTCGACCTGGCGCAACGCAGCCGCGGAGTCTCCCGTAGCGCGGAGACACCGAACGAGGAGGACGTGTGCGTTCTCGTCGTAGGGGTTGAGCCGCACGAGCTCCGAGGCATGCCCGGCGGCGCCCGAACTGTCGCCACGCGCGAGGAGCGCGAGCGCCGCCTGTTGGAGGACCGCCACCGTCTCGCCCTGGACGTGACGGCGCTCGTCCTCGAGCCACAGTTCGAAGCCGGGGCTGGAGCGAAAGACGAGCCCGTCGAGGAGCTCGTGCCCCAGCCCCGGCAGCGCGCGTGCCTCGAGCCACGCGCCGCGTGCGAGCACTTGGGTATCGACGACCGCGCCGGGAGGCAGCTTCAGCCGTACCGGGTCGCCGCCGACCTCGACACCTTCGCCGAGCTGCCGTCGCAGCGCCGAAAGCGTCCACCGAAGCGCCCCGAGGGGGTCGTCGGCCTCGGGAAAGAGCAGCCCCGCAAGCCGCTCGCGGGACGGAGGAACCCGACTCCGCAGCAAGTAGGCGAGCAATCCCCACATCTTGCGACCTCGGGGCGCATCGGTAGGCGCCCCGCCGCGCTCGAGCCGGGGAGGCCCGAGCAGATGGATCGTCAAGGCCATAGCTTGCTTTCGGCTGTCACACGCCCCGTCACACGGTCAACTGTGACCGTCTCGCTCGTGAACTTCAACACGAGCGAAGGAGGTCTCATGAGACGCACCGTGCTCTTCGCGCTCACGGCAGCGCTTCTGACGGCGGTGTGGGCTGCGACGGCGGCCGGCAAGTCCTATTCCGACTGGACTGCCGCCCAGAAGATCGACGATGTCGGCGGGAACAACGCCAACCTGAACACGCCCTTCCTCGACGGCTGCCCGATTCAGTCGCCTGACGGGCTCAGCCTCTACATGGCGACGAATCGGCCGCGATTCGTGGGCGACACGCGGACCGACCTCGACATCTGGGTCGCCCGGCGAGCGTCCGTCGGCGCGCCGTGGGGCGCGCCGGTCAACCTCGGCGCGCCCGTCAACTCGACGGCCGACGACTTCTGCCCCACCCCGATCCGCGGTCGCGGGCTCTTCTTCGTCAGCCGCAAGGTGACCGGGGTGAGCTGCGGGCTGGGTGACATCTACTTCACGCGCTTCAACCCCGAGCGGGGCTGGCGCGAGCCTTCGCACCTCGCGTGTGCGCCCGCAGGGCCCAACAGCGCGTTGGACGAACAGGGGCCGTCGTACTTCGAGACGGCTGCCGGGGCATTCCTGTACTTCTCGAGCAGCTCCGCGGTCGTGCCGGGCGACGTCTACGCCAGCCCACGGCGCACCGGCATGAGGTTCGGGCCGGCCGAGCCAGTGGCTGAGCTGAGCAGCTCGGGCAACGACATCCAGCCGAACGTTCGCAAGGACGGCCTCGAGGTCGTCTTCTCCTCGAACCGCACGGGCACGCTCGGCGGCCAGGACATCTGGTCGGCGACGCGGTCCAGCGCCGACGCGACGTGGTCGGCGCCGGTCAACCTCGGAGCCGCGGTCAACACCGCTGCGGCCGAGACGCGCCCCGCGCTCTCGTGGGACGCGCGGAGCCTCCTCTTCGGGAGGGCCCCTGGACCAGAGGGGATGTCGGACATCTACGTCTCGTCGCGCACGTAGCGCTACGACTCGCCGAGGGCGGGGCCCGACTCGGCCCCGCCCTCGCATCCATCGGCGTCCTAGCCGTCCGGGCGGTTGAGTGCGAATGCAGACCGCGGTACGCTCCCGGGCCTCATGCGGCGATTCGCACTTCCTCTCCTTGCGGCGATCGGGCTCGCGGTCTGGGCCTCGCCTGCCTTCGCGGCGAAGGCGACGGGCGACTTCGACGGGGACGGCTTCTCGGATCTGGCCGTCGGCGTCCCGTACGAGGACTTCGGCATGCTCTCGGACGGCGGAGGCGTCAACGTCATCTACGGCGCTCCGCGTGGCCTTGGCGCGAGCGCCCGCAACCAGTTCTTCTCCCAGGACAGCCCAGGGATGGACGACAGCGTCGAGCCCAACGACCGGTTCGGCTTCTCGCTCGCGGCCGGGGACTTCAACGGGGACGGCTTCGCGGACCTCGCGATCGGCGTCCCGTTCGAGGACTTCACGATCAGCAACCCGTCGCCCACGACGTTCACCGACCTCGGCGCCGTCCAGGTGGTCTACGGATCCACCGACGGCCTCGATCCCGAGGGCGCAAAGCAGAGCGACCTGCTCGTCGGCGACCCGCTTCGCTATGGGAACTCCAACCAGTTCGGGTTCGCCCTTGCCGCCGCGAACTTCGGCAAGGGCGGCGCCACGGATCTCGCGGTGGGCTCACCCGGCGAGGACATCGCACTGACGAACGACGGCTCGGCAGCGATCTTCTACGGCCACACGACGGGGATCGACCTCGGAAGCACCGCCTTCTTCGCACAGGCAAGCCCCGGCGTGCGCGGCAAGCCGAGCGACGAGGAGGAGTTCGGCACCGCCCTCGCTGCCGCCAACTTCGGGAAGAGCAGCCACGCGGATCTCGCCGTCGGGGTTCCGCGCGACACGGTGAACGGCGTGACGCGCGCAGGAGCCGTCAACGTGTTGTACGGAGGCTCGAGCGGCATCCAGACTGCCGGCAACCAGCGGTGGACGAGGGCGTCGCGCCGCATCGCGGGCGCACCCGTCTCCTTCCAGGGCTTCGGATACTCGCTCGGCGCGGGCGATCTCGGGAAGAGCAAGCAGGCCGACCTCGCGATCGGGGCGCCGTGCGAGACCGTCGAGTCGATCTCGTGCGCCGGTGGAGTCACCGTCCTCTACGCAAGGTCTCATGGGCTTTCCTCGAGAGGAGCGCAACACTGGACGCAGGCGACGCGCGGGATCGGGGAGGCGCCCGGACACGACGAAGGCTTCGGACTCTCGCTCACGGCGGCGAACTTCGGCAAGTCCGCGCGGGCGGACCTCGCGATCGCCTCGGACGAGCAGATCGGCCCGGTCACGTTCGCAGGGGCCGTGCAGATCCTCTACGGCACGGACAAGGGCCTGACCGCGAAGGGCGACCGGCTCTTCTCGCAGGCGACTCCGGGCATCCAGAACAGCCCGGCGCAGGCCGACGGCTTCGGACGGGCGTTGGCCGCAGGCAACTTCGGCCGGGGCCCATACGCCGACCTCGCGGTCGGCATTCCCAACGAGCAGCACGACGACTTCGAGGGCGCCGGCGCCGTGCAGCTTCTCTACGGACGGGCGAGTGGGCTCGGCGTTCGCTATGCCGAGCTCCTCGACCAGGACTCACCGAACGTCAGCGAGGACGCCGGGATCGGAGACGGCTTCGGCGCCGCGCTCGCCCCGCGCGGCAGCACGCTCGGGATCTTCGCTCTCCCCTAGCCCGGACACAGCGCGGGAAAGACGCTGCCTACGGCTAGCCGTACCCCCGTTGGCCGGAATGCCCCCTACCGGTGGGCGCTCTCACACGGCGAGACTGCGCAGGTGAACGGACCCGCCCCACTCGCGATCGAGGCCACGGGCCTCGTGAAGTCGTTCGGCGCCACGCGCGCCGTCGACGGCGTCGACCTCGCCGTGCGAAGCGGCACGGTCTACGGCGTCCTCGGCCCGAACGGCGCCGGTAAGACGACGACGATCCGCATGCTCGCGACGCTGCTCCAGCCCGACGCCGGCTGCGCGCGCGTGCTCGGCCACGACGTCGTGACCGAGGCGGATGCCGTGCGAAGCCTCGTCAGCCTCACCGGCCAGCTCGCCTCCGTCGACGAGGATCTGACCGGGCGAGAGAACCTGGTCCTGATCGGGCGACTCCTCGGCCTCGGCCGGAGAGCCGCGAAGGCGCGCGCCGACGAGCTCCTCGAGGCATTCGGCGTCACCGAGGCCGCGGGCCGCCTCGTCAAGAACTACTCCGGCGGCATGCGGCGCCGCCTCGACATCGCAGCGAGCATCGTCGTCACGCCCGAGCTCATGTTCCTGGACGAGCCGACGACCGGGCTCGACCCCCGCTCGCGCAACCAGGTCTGGGACATCGTCCGCTCGCTCGTCGCCGGCGGAACGACGATCCTGCTCTGCACCCAGTACCTGGACGAGGCCGACCAGCTCGCCGATCGCATCGCGGTCATCGACCGCGGCAAGGTGATCGCCGAGGGCACGCCGGCCCAGCTGAAGGCCTCGGTCGGTTCGGGCGCGCTGCACGTGCGCCTGCTCGATCCCGACCAGCGCGCGGCTGCCGAGCGCGTGCTCTCCACCGAGCTCGGCTCCGTCCACCTCGAGCCCGATCCAGCCGGCCTCTCGGCTTCCTGCGCGGATGCCGACCGGGCCGCCGAGGCCGTCGCGGAGCTCTCCCGCTCCGGGATCCAGATTGCGGGCTTCGCGCTCGGCCAGCCGAGCCTGGACGAGGTCTTCCTCGCCCTCACGGGCCACCCCGCCGAGGAGCAGACGGACGACGAGAACAGAGTCGAGGAGGAGCAGGCGGCGTGAGCGCCACCGCCGCCACCCCGAGGGCTCCCGCCACGCCCGCCGCCCAGGAGGCGGCGCTTCGGCATGCGCTCTCCTCCACCTCCAGACCGCCGCGCGCGAGCGCCCTCTCGGCGACGCTGACCTTCGGGTGGAGGGGAATGCTGAAGGTGAAGCACGTGCCCGAGCAGCTCCTCGACGTGACGATCACGCCGGTGATGTTCGTGCTCATGTTCACCTATCTCTTCGGAGGCGCGATCGCGGGCTCGACGGGCGACTACCTCGACTACATCCTGCCCGGGATCCTGGTCATGTCCGTCCTCTTCACGACCGTCTACTCGGGCGTCGCCCTCAACACGGACGTGACGAAGGGCGTCGTCGACCGCTTCCGCTCGCTCCCGAACTGGCGGCCCGCGCCGCTCGTGGGCGCGCTGCTCGGCGACAGCGTCCGCTACCTCGTCGCCGGGACGGTGATCATCGTGCTCGGCGTCGCCCTCGGCTACCGGCCCGGCGCCGGCCCGCTCGGCGTCATCGCGGCGCTGGCGCTCGTGATCGGCTTCGCCTTCGGGCTCTCGTGGATCTTCACCACGCTCGGACTCCTGCTGCGCTCGCCGAGCGCAGTCATGAACGCCGGGTTCATGGGGATCTTCCCGGTCACCTTCCTCTCGAACGTCTTCGTCGAGCCGGAGACGCTCCCCGGCCCGCTCGAGGCGTTCGTGAAGGTCAACCCCATCTCGATCCTGGCGAGCGCATCGCGCGGGCTGATGGAAGGGACAGCGTCGGGCCAGGACATCGGCATCGTGCTCGGGACCGCGGCTGCGCTCAC
>DASUJY010000070.1:0-16414 GCA_036279015.1 Gaiellaceae bacterium
GGAGACGCTCCCCGGCCCGCTCGAGGCGTTCGTGAAGGTCAACCCCATCTCGATCCTGGCGAGCGCATCGCGCGGGCTGATGGAAGGGACAGCGTCGGGCCAGGACATCGGCATCGTGCTCGGGACCGCGGCTGCGCTCACGGCGGTATTCGCGCCGCTAACGACCCGGCTCTACAGGAGCAAGAGCTGAGCGGGGCTCGGCTGGTCGCTCTACGCGGCCTGGAACTGCCGGCTGCGAGCTCGCCGCTTGGCCGCCTCGACTTCGCGGTCCTTGGCGGGAGCCGTGGTGACGAGCTCGGCGAGCAGGCGCTCCGAGGCTTCGGCGACGGCGTCGACCGCGCGGGTGAACGCCTCTTCGTTCGCGTGCGACGGCTTCGCAAAGCCGCTGATCTTGCGCACGTACTGAAGGGCGGCGGCGCGCAGTTCCTCGCTCGTCGCCTCGGGCTCGAAGTTGTAGAGCGTCTGGATGCTTCTGCACATGGCTTCAGCCTAGCGGCTGTCCGCCCAGGGGCCGGCCGTCTCCTTCGGGAGAGGACATAGTGGCTCTCGACGCCCGCAGGCGCTGGATCGCGCTCCTCGTCCTCTGCCTCGGCGACCTGATGATCGTTCTCGACGCGACAATCGTGAACGTCGCCCTCCCCTCGATCCGCGACGATCTCGGCTTCTCGCAGACATCGCTCGCGTGGGTCGCGAACGCCTATCTCCTGACGTTCGGCGGCTTCCTGCTCCTCTCGGGGAGGCTCGGCGACCTGTACGGCTACCGGCGCCTCTTCCTCGCCGGCATCGCGCTCTTCACTCTTGCCTCGCTCGCGTGCGGGCTCTCGACGACGCAGGGCATGCTCGTCGGCGCGCGCGCCGTGCAGGGCTTCGGCGGCGCGGTCGTATCCGCGGTCGCGCTCTCGCTGATCATGAGGCTCTTCACCGAGGACGCCGACCGCGCGAAGGCGATGGGAGTCTTCGGCTTCGTCGCCGCCGGGGGCGGGACGATCGGCGTCCTGTTGGGCGGCATCCTCACCGACCTCCTGAGCTGGCACTGGATCTTCCTCGTCAACATCCCGGTCGGGATCGCCGTCTTCGCGCTCTGCCTCAGGCTCCTCCCGGCCGGCGGCGGGCAGGAAGGCACCCGGCTCGACGTCGGCGGCGCGGTGACAGTCACGGCCGCGCTCATGCTCGCCGTGTACGCGATCGTGAACGGGAACGGAAACGGGTGGACGTCGGCCGAGACGCTGGGCCTGCTCGGCGCGGCGGTCGTGCTCCTCGGCGTTTTCCTGGCGATCGAGGCGCGCGTCCCGGCGCCGCTCATGCCGCTCGGCCTCTTCCGCCACCGCAATCTCTCGGTCGCGAACACGACCGGCGTGCTCGCGGCCGCGTCGATGTTCGCCTTCTTCTTCCTCTCGGCGCTCTACCTGCAGCTCGTCCTCGGCTACAGCCCGCTCGAGGTCGGCCTCGCGTACCTGCCGAACTCGCTCATCATGGGCGCCCTCTCGCTCGGCCTCTCCGCGAAGCTCGTGATGCGGTTCGGGATCAAGCCGCCGCTCGTCGTCGGAATGCTCCTGAACGCGGCCGCCCTCGTCCTCTTCGCGCGAGCCCCCGTGGACGGGAGCTTCGCGGTCGACCTCCTGCCGAGCCTCGTGCTCCTCGGCCTCGGCGCCGGGATCGCGTTCAACCCCATGCTGCTCGCCGCGATGGGCGACGTCGAGCAGGACGAGGCCGGGCTCGCCTCCGGCGTCGTCAACACCGCCTTCATGATGGGCGGGGCACTCGGCCTGGCGATCCTCGCGAGCCTGGCGGCCTCCCGCACCGACGATCTGCTCTCCTCCGGCCACGGCCAGCTCGAGGCGCTCAACGGCGGCTACCACGTCGCCTTTCTCGTGGGCGCCGCCTTCGCCGTCGCGGCGGCCGTCATCGGCGGCGTGCTCCTGCGTCCGAAGGCCCAGCCGGAGCCCGGCCCGGGAGAGCCGCTCGGCTCACCGGCAGTGGAGCTCGATTAGCCTCGTGGCTACGGTCTTCGCCGAGATCACCATGTCGCTCGACGGATTCGTCGCCGGGCCCAACCCGACGCTCGAGGAACCGCTCGGTCACAACGGCGAGCGGCTGCACGAGTGGGCCTTCGAGGCCGCCGGGTGGCGGGAGGCCCACGGTCTGCCGGGCGGGGAGGCGAACGTGGACTCCGAGCTCATCGAGGAATCGCGTGCGACCACCGGCGCCGTCGTCATGGGCCGGAAGATGTTCAGCGGCGGAAGCGGCGGCTGGGAGGACGACCCGCGGGCGAGCGGCTGGTGGGGCGACGACCCGCCGTTCCACGTTCCCGTCTTCGTCCTCACGAGCCACCCGCGCGAGCCGCTGGCGATGGAAGGTGGAACGACGTTCACGTTCGTGACCGACGGGATCGAGGCGGCCCTCGCACGGGCCCGCGAGGCGGCCGGCGAGCGGGACGTGCTGGTCGCCGGCGGGGCCAGCGCCGTGCAGCAGTCCCTCGCAGCAGGTCAGATCGACGAGCTGCGCCTCCACGTCGCGCCGCTCCTCCTCGGAGGGGGAACCCGCCTTTTCGCCGAGGAGAGCGACCCGCGCGACCTCGAGGTCACGCGGGTCGTCGCATCCCCGAAGGTGACGCACGTCTTCCTCAGCGTCTCCTGATCAGGCTCCTACGATCGCGAAGGTGATCGTGAGCGTCGCCGACACCTGCTGCGTGCCCGGCTCTACGGGGGCGACCTCGGCCCCGGCCGCGCGGTCGTAGAGCACCGGGCCCGGGACCGAGCCGCCTCCCTCGGCGATCGCAACGGGCGCGCCCAGCGAGACACCCGCCTTGGCAGCGATCGCCTCGGCGTGGCTCCTCGCGTCGTCGAAGGCCGCGTCGACGGCCGCCCGGTAGGGCGCATCGGTGTCGGAGGGACGGAGGTTCGGTCCGTAGACGTCGTTCGCTCCCGCGCTCACCGCCGCGTCGATCGTCTTGCCCGCCGCGTCGAGGTTCCGCACGGTCGCGGCAACCGTGCTCGACGCCGAGTAGCCGGTCACGGTACGTCCGTCGTCCGTGGTCTCGGGATAGACCGACACCTCCTGGGTGCGCAGGTCCTCCTTGCCGACACCGGCGTTTCGCAGGGCCTCGACGATCTTCTTCATCGTCGCCGCATTGGCCGCGAGCGCCTCGGAGGCGGTCCCTCCGCGCGAGCGGACGCCGAAGCTCCACTCGGCAACGTCGGGGACGACATCCGCAGTGCCGGTTCCGACGACGGTGATGCCGTTGACCGCGACTCCGGCCGGCGGCGGGCTCTGAACCGCTGCCGAGAGAGCGTTCGTCCCCACCTCCCCCGAGAAGGCGGCGTCTGATCCTTCGTTTCCTCCTCCGCACCCGGCCGAGGCGAGCGCGACGGCGGCAAGCGCTGAGAGCACGACGAGCTTCATGGTTCCTCCGATCGTGATTTGCAGCGCTTTCGACTGGAAAACGAGGTGCGACGTTCCCGCTTGCGAGGAATAGCGCGCGCACCGACGGGGATATGAACCGGATGCGGCTCTCGACAGCCTTCGCCGCGCTTGCCTCCGGGGCCCTGCTCGCCGGCTGCGGCGGCTCGACCTCGGACGTGAGGCAGCAGTCGCTGCCCGGGATCCCACCCTCGGTCGCCCAGCCGCTCGCCGCCGCGAGCGATTCGATCGCGGACAGGCTCGACGCAGGCGACGAGTGCGGCGCCGCCAAGCAGGCCGACGCCCTGAAGGAGGCCGCGGACGAGGCGATCTCGAGCGGCCGAATCCCGGCCGCCTACCAGGACGAGGTCGAGCGCGCGGTCACCGCGCTCCAGGAGAACGTCAACTGCGAATCGCCAGGCAAGGGACACGGCCACGACAAGGGCCATGCGGACAACGGCAAGGGCGAGAAGAAAGGGCACTCCAAGCACGAGGACGACGACCAGGGCGATGACGCCACGACCACGACCACGGCGGCGACGACGACCACGACGGCGACCACCACGACCGAGGACGGCGGATGAGCATCCAGGAGCTCGCCGGCGGGCGCTACCGCGTCGAGAAGGTCCTCGGCCGCGGCGGCATGGCCACAGTCTATCTCGCCAGGGACGACGAGCTCGACCGCCCGGTGGCGATCAAGGTGCTCGCGCCGCACCTGGCCGGCGACCCGACTTTCCGCGACCGGTTCGTGCGCGAGGCCCGGCTCGCGGCCCAGCTCTCGCACCCGAACGTCGTCCAGATCTTCGACGCGGGCGAGGACGACGGCAGCCCGTACATCGTGATGGAGTGCGTGGCGGGCCCATCGCTGGCGGACGAGCTCGGCGCGCACGGCCGGCTGTCCGCGGGCCGCGTGGTCGCGCTCGGCCTTCAGGTCTGCGCCGGACTCGAGCACGCGCACACCGCCGGGCTCGTGCACAGGGACATCAAGCCCGGCAACCTGCTCCTCTCAGACGACGACACGGTGAAGATCGCCGACTTCGGTATCGCCCGCGCCGCCGAGACGACCCGCCTGACGGAGATGGGGAGCGTGCTCGGGACCGCTGCCTACCTCTCGCCCGAGCAGGCGCTCGGCGAGGAGGTGACGGGCGCGGCCGACATCTACTCCTGTGGCTGCGTCCTCTACGAGTGCCTCGTCGGACGGACGCCCTACGTCTTCGAGACGCTCGCGGAGCTGGCCGTCAAGCACAGGGAGGAGCCCGTGCCGCCGCTCCGCGAGATCGATCCTGACCTCTCGCCCGAGCTCGAGGAGGTCGTGATGCGCTCGCTCGCGCGCAATCCGGCCTACCGGCCTCCCTCGGCAGCGGCGCTCGCGCAGGACCTCGCCGCGACGGCTCCCGAAGCGGTGACGCGCCCCCTCCCCCGGGCGAGCGGGGCCCGCGACTCGGACGTGCGGACGGAGCCGCTCCGACGCGGGCCGAGCCACCCGCCCCGCCGGCCCCGAATCGATCGGCGGGCGCTGCTCGCGCTCGCCCTCCTCGCCCTCATCGTGGCGGCGATCGCCGCCACGGTAGCGCTCACGTCGGGCGGCGGGGGCTCGAACGGCGTGCCCGCTGGGCCGGCGAGAATCGAGCCGGTGTCGCAGAGCGGGGACCCGGGCGACGATGCCCGCAGCCTCGCGGACTGGCTGCGCTCGAACTCCGGCTAGGTGCTCGAGGAGAGCTCGGGCTTGGTCGCCGCCGACGTGACGATCTCGCGGTCGTGGACGAACACGAACGTCGCGACGATCGAGGCCGCACCGAGGGCGACGAGGAACCAGAATGCCCAGGCGAATCCGGAGGTCAGTGCCTCCGGCTGCGACGTGCCGCCCTGCACGAGGGTCGTGAAGTGGCTCGTCGCGATCGTCGAGGCGACCGCCACGCCGATCGCGCCCCCGATCTGCTGCGACGTGTTGATGAGGCCCGAGCCGAGGCCCGCCTCGTGCTCGGCCACGCCGGCCAGGGCCGCGATCGTCACAGGCACGAAGGAGAAGGCGATTCCGACGCCCACTGCGAGGTAGCCGACCAGGAGGTCGTCCACGTACGAGCCGCCGACGGAGATCTGCGTGTACCAGAGCATGCCCACCGTCATGAGGGCGAGGCCGGTGGCGAGGATCGGCTTGACGCCGACCTTCGTCACGAGCGCCTGGGCCAGGCCGGCGGACACCACCGCCGTTCCCGCTGTCGTGAGGAACGTGAGGCCGGCTTTGAGCGCAGAGTAGCCGAGCACCTGCTGGACGTAGAGCGTGAGGAGGAAGAAGTTCGCGAAGACGACTGCGCCCAGAACCAGGCCGACGATGTTCGCGCCGGCGACGGTGCGCACCTTGAAGATCCGGAGCGGCATGAGGGGCTGCTCGACCCGCATCTCGATGACGACGAAGGAGATGAGCAGGGCAGCGGAGAGGATGAGGAGCCCGATCGTGCGCGCCGACCCCCAGCCCACGTCGGGGGCCTTCGAGATCGTGTAGACGAGCAGGGCGAGCCCCACCGTGACCGACAGGGCTCCTGCGACGTCGTAACGGCGCCGCGCGACGTCGATGCGGCTCTCGTTGACGAGCGAGAGCGTGAGGGCGAGCACGCCGACGCCCACGGGCACGTTGACGAAGAAGATCCACTCCCAGCCGAGGTACTTCGTGAGAATCCCGCCCATGAGAACGCCGACCGCGGCGCCGCTCCCGCCGACCGCGCCCCAGATGCCGAGCGCCTTGTTCCGCTCGGCCCCCTCACGGAAGCAGGTCGTGACGATCGCCAGCGCGGCTGGCGAGACGATCGCGGCACCGAGACCCTGCACGGCGCGCGAGGCGATCAGGACGCTTTCGCTGTTGGCGAGGCCGCAGACGAGCGACGCGGCCGTGAAGACCCCGACGCCGACCATGAAGACGCGGCGGCGGCCGAGCAGGTCGGCCGCCCGGCCGGCGAGGAGAAGAAAGCCGCCGAAGGTGATCGCGTAGGCGCTGATCACCCACTGCAGGTTCTCCTGCGAGAAGTCGAGCGCCTCCCCGATCGAGGGGAGCGCGACGTTGACGATCGAGACGTCGAGGACGGTCATGAAGAAGGCGACGCAGACGAGCGCGAGCGCCTTCCAGCGGCGTGGGTCAGGTGCCGTGACGACGATGGCCCCTCCAACGTAGCGCTTTCCGCAGCTATTCCGAAGGGCGGACGACCTCGATGCCGTCGATGCGCGCGAGCCGCTCGAGCGCCGACACCTCGTCGGCCGGGTCGACGCTCGCCGAGGCGTCGCCGCGCACCGTGACAGCTAGGCCTCGAGATTCGGCGTCGGTCGCCGTCTGGAGGACGCACATCTCAGTCGCGGTTCCGGCGAGAACGACCCTGTCCGCCCCGAGCTCGTCGAGGACCGCTGCAAGCCGGGTTCCCTCGAACGCCGAGTAGGCGTCCTTGAGCAGGACGATGTCTTCCGCCCGCGGAGCCAGCGCGGCGACGAGGGTTCCCGCCTTCCCGTGCTCGAGCGCTTCGTGCACGAGCCCGTGCCAATCGGAGCCCCAGCGGTTGGCCCCGTCGTTGGCGTACACGACCGGGACGCCGCGCTCGCGCGACTCGGCGAGCAGCGCGAGCAATCGAGGGTGCCGGCGACGGTAGCTCTCGAGCAGCGCGTCGCCGTCCTCGTGGCGGAAGTCCTTGAGCACGTCGACGAGGAGGAGCGCGTCGGCCATCTCTCACCTCCTTCCCACGCCGGGCCGGCGCTGCAACCAGAGATCGTCCCGAGGCTGCTTCAATCCGGGGCTCCCCGCCTTGCGTAGGTCCGTTCGATGGACGCTGCCTTCCCCGCGGGCGTGGGCGCACACGCGTTCTGGCTGCGCGCGCCCGGCCGTGGGGAGATCAGGCCGGTCGCGCTGCCCGAGCCCGGGCGGGACGACGTCGTGGTGCGCACCTTGCGCTCCGGCGTCAGCCGCGGCACCGAAACCCTGGTCTTCCGCGGCTGCGTGCCGCCGGGCCAGTACGCCTCGATGCGGGCACCCTTCCAGGAGGGAGACTTCCCGGCACCCGTCAAGTACGGCTACCTCAACGTCGGCGTCGTCGAGCAGGGCCCGCCGGACCTGCGCGGCCGGACGGTGTTCTGCTTGTACCCGCACCAGACCGCCTACGTGGTTCCGGCCGGTGCGGTCACTGTCGTGCCGGAGGGCGTGCCCCCCGCACGAGCCGTGCTCGCAGGCATCGCCGAGACCGCCGTCAACGCGCTCTGGGACGCCGCGCCCCTGGTGGGCGATCGGGTCGCCGTCGTCGGCGCCGGGATGGTCGGCTGCACGGTCGCACGCCTGCTGAGCCGCTTCCCGGCCGTGCACGTCACTCTCGTGGACGTCGTCGCAGGACGAGCCGATGTGGCGGCCGCGCTCGGCGTCGACTTCGCGCAGCCGGCCGACGCGGCAGGCGGTCGCGACCTGGTCGTGCACACGAGCGCGACGTCCCAGGGGCTGCAGCTTTCACTCGACCTGCTCGGCCCCGAGGGCACGGTCATCGACCTCAGCTGGTACGGCGACGCCGATGTGCGCCTCTCGCTCGGCGGCGCGTTCCACTCGCGGCGGCTCGGCATCCGCGCCAGCCAGGTCGGCACGGTCTCCCCGGCCCGAAGCGGGAGCCGCACCACGGCGGACCGGCTGGCGCTCGCGCTCGACCTGCTGCGCGATCCGGCCTTCGACGTGCTCATCACCGGGGAGTCCCGCTTCGGCCAGCTCCCCGACGTGATGGCCAAGCTGGCCGCGGGGAGCCTGCCGGCGCTCTGTCACACCATCACGTACGGCGAGGGGTAGACCGTGTTCAGCGTGACCGTCCGCGACCACATGATGGTCGCCCACAGCCTCCGTGGCGAGGTGTTCGGGCCCGCGCAGCGGTTGCATGGCGCGACGTACGTGGTCGACGCGAGCTTCCGCCGCAGCGACCTCGGCCCGGACGGGATCGTCGTCGACATCGGCCGGGCGACCGAGGAGCTTCACACCGTCCTGGCCGACCTCAACTACCGCAACCTCGACGACGAGCCGGCGCTCGCCGGCCTGAACACCTCGACCGAGGCGCTCGCCCGGGTGGTCGCGGACCGACTCGCGGAGCGAGTGCACCAGGGCGCCCTGGGCGACGCCGCCGCGCGGGAGCTCGAGTCGCTCTCGGTCACGCTGCACGAGTCGCACGTGGCCTGGGCGAGCTACGAGCGGCTGCTGTGACGGCGCTCCATTTCGTCGTACCGGACGGGATCGACGACCCCACCCGGCCGAGCGGAGGGAATGCCTACGACCGCCAGATCTGCCGCGCGCTCGCCGACACCGGCTGGCCGGTGTGCGTCCACGCCGTGCCGGGGGCCTGGCCGCGACCCGACGAGGCCGCCTACGCAGCTCTCGCCGATGTCGTCCAGCAGATCCCGGACGGCGCTCTCGCGTTGCTGGACGGACTGGTCGCCTCGCCGGCGGCTGAGGTGCTGGTTCCCCAGGCGAGCCGGCTGCGTCTGGTCCCGCTCGTGCACATGCCGCTCGGCCAGGGAACGGCAGACGGCGAGACGCGCCTGCGGGAGGGCGCAGTCCTCTCGGCCGCAGCCTCTGTGGTCACGACGAGCGCGTGGAGCAGACGAGCGCTGCTCAGGCTGTACTCGCTGCCGGGCGACCGTGTCCACGTCGCCGAGCCCGGGGCCGACGCCGCCGCTCTCTCACCGGGGACGGCGAGCGGCGGCGCGCTGCTGTGCGTCGCGGCGGTGATCCCCGGCAAGGGCCACGATGTCCTTCTCGAAGCGCTCGCGACGATGAGGGAGCTCTCCTGGGACTGTCTCTGCGTGGGCAGCATGGACCGCGACCCGGCGTTCGCGGAGAGCCTCAGGCGCCGCGTCCTCGACGAAGAGCTCGGCGCCCGCGTGCGCTTCCCCGGGCCGCGCGTCGGAGCGGATCTCGATCGCAGCTACGCGTCTGCCGACCTGCTCGTGCTGGCGTCGCGCTCCGAGACCTACGGCATGGTGGTGGCCGAGGCCCTCGCCCGTGGCCTGCCGGTCGTCGCTGCCGATGTAGGCGGGGTTGCGGAGGCCCTCGGTCGCGGAACCGGTGGAATCCGGCCGGGCCTGCTCGTTCCTCCCGACGACCCTGCCGCGCTCGCCGGGGCCTTGCGAACCTGGCTCGGCGACGCCGAGGTTCGACACGACTGGCGCCGCTCCGCGCGCGAGCGGCGCGCATCGCTCCCTGGATGGTCGACCACGACGTCCGTTCTGGCGAGCGTGCTGGCAAAAGCGGCGCAATGATCGCGGAGCGGCCCCGGGTCGGCGCGGACTGGCTCGGCCTCCGTGAGCCTGCCGACGCCGTGGCGCGGGCGCGCGATCTCGTCGCGCGCCTCCGGCGGCACGTCCCGGCGGGGGGCGATTGGGTAATTCACGACCTCGCGTGCGGAACGGGGTCGATGGGCCGCTGGCTTGCCCCGCTCTTGCCGGGGCCGCAGCGCTGGGTCCTGCACGACATGGACGCGGACCTGTTGCGCGTCGCCACCGCCGAGCATCCCGGCCCGGCCGCCGACGGTGCCCCCGTCGTCGTGGAGACGCGGCGCTCCGATGTCACCGAGCTGCGCCTCGACGATCTCGCCGACGCGACGCTCATCACCGCGTCAGCGCTTCTCGATCTCCTGACGCAGGACGAGCTGCAGGGTCTGATCGACGTCTGCGCGGAAGCAGGATGCCCGGTCCTTCTGAGCCTCTCCGTCGTCGGCCACGTCGACCTGGTCCCTGGTGATCCGCTGGACTCCCACGTGGCGGCCGCGTTCGACGCCCACCAGCGCCGGATGACGGCAGGGGGGCGCCTACTCGGCCCGGATGCCGTCCTCGCCGCGGTCGAAGGGTTCCGCCGCCTGGGAGCCGAGGTGCTCGTCCGGCCGGCCTCCTGGCGGCTCGGCGCGGCCGAGTCCGACCTGGCGGCAGAGTGGTTCACCGGGTGGATCCGCGCCGCGTGCGAGCAGTCTCTCGACCTTGCCTCCGCTGCCCGTCTATACGCACCTCGGCGTCTCGCGGAGGCGCGAGCCGGCGCGCTCGCCGTCACCGTGGGCCACGCCGACCTGCTGGTTCTTCCGTGACGACGGCGTCCGCAAAACCGATCGCGCGTGTCACACGTACCGCCGGACATCCGGTGGGCGAACCAGCGAGAAGATCGGGCCGCTCGATGAGTGGCAACGCGTGGGCATGGGCGCGCGCTGTTGCTGCGTCCGCGACGCTCGCCGTCGTCGTCTGGTACCTCGGTGTCGGCCCGTTCCTCGACGGCGTCCGCGCCGTGGACGGAGCCGCGCTTGCCGCGGGAGCCGGGATCGGACTGCTGACGACCGTCTGCTGTGCCTGGCGGTGGACGATCGTGGCGCGGGGCCTCAGCCTCCATCTTTCGCTGCCGGCTGCCGTCGCGGCGTACTACCGCTCGGTCTTCCTCAACCTTGCGCTCCCCGGGGGGATAGCCGGAGACGTCCACCGCGGCGTGAGCCACGGCCGGAACGTGCGTGATGTCGGCCTCGCTCTGCGGGCCGTCGCATGGGAGCGCACCGCCGGGCAGGTCGTGCAGGCCGTCGTGACGCTCGCCGTCCTGGTGGCGCTGCCGTCGCCCGTGCGGCCGGCGATCCCGCTGGTGCTCGGGGCGCTTGTCGCGGCGATGATCGTCGTTGTGCTCGTCGGCAGGGAGCGACCCGGTGATGCGGGCTCCCGGTGGGCGAGGCTGAGACGTGCCATCGCCCGCGACCTTCGCGGCGCGCTTCTGGCCCGGAAGGCGTGGCCGGCGATCGCGTTCGCGTCCGTCCTGGTCGTCGTCGGCCACGCGATCACATTCGTGATCGCAGCACGCACCGCAGGTGTCACTGCGCCGCTCCGCCAGCTCTTGCCCTTGGCCGTGCTCGCCATGCTGGCCATGGTCCTGCCCAGCGTCGCCGGCTGGGGGCCACGCGAGGGTACGACCGCATGGGCGTTCGCCGCGTCCGGCCTGGGTGCGGAGCAAGGTGTCGCCACCGCCGTCGTGTACGGCGTCATGGTCCTCGCCGCCAACCTGCCGGGTGCGCTCCTCCTGGTGACCGCCTGGGCGCCTCGCACCGCGGTCGTGCAGACCGATGGGACCGCGGATGCTTGACCGCCCGTACACCCTGCTTTCCTGCAGCGTGTCGATGGACGGGTACATCGCGAGCGCGGCGTCGCGGGTCCTGCTCTCGAACGAGGCCGACTTCGACCGGGTCGACGCCGTTCGCGCGTCGTGCGATGCCATCCTGGTCGGCGCGACGACGGTGCGCAACGACAATCCCCGGCTCCTCGTGCGCTCGCAGGCGCGCCGGGACGAGCGGATGGCCCACGGGCTCGCTGCGACGCCGATGAAGGTCACGGTGACCTCCCGGGCGGAGCTCGACGCACGTGCCGCCTTCTTCACCACCGGCGAAACGGAGAAGCTCGTCTACTGCGCGAGGCGTCGCGTGGAGGACGCCCGTGCGCGACTGGAACCGGTCGCGACCGTGGTCGACGGAGGCCACACGGTGGAGATGTGCCGCCTGACCAGCGACCTTGCGGCACGCGGGGTGGAGCGGCTGATGGTCGAGGGCGGCGGGACGGTGCACACGCAGTTCTTGACCGCCGATCTCGTCGATGAGCTGCAGCTCGTCGTCGCCCCGGTATTCGTCGGCGACTCGCAGGCTCCGAGGTTCGTGCGCGACGGCTGCTTCCCGTGGAATCCGGCTCGGCGCGCGCGGCTCGCCGCCGTCCGCCAGATCGGTGACGTGGTGTTGCTGCGCTACGCCCTCTCGCCCCGATTCGAGGACGACTGAGCGAGAACCGATGCTGATGCGAGCGCCCACCGCGACGATCCGAACGCAGGTCTCCGTGCCGCTGCGGTTGGCCGACGGGTACGTCACGGATGCTCGAGTGTTCAGCTTCGACGGTCTCGTCGACGGCCTGGAGCATCTGGCGTTCGGTCTGGGCGATCTGGCCGCTGCCGGCCTGCGCGGCGAGCACCCGCGTGTTCCTCTGGTCCGGCTGCACAGCGAGTGCCTCACCGGCGACGTGTTCTCGAGCCAACGCTGCGACTGCGGCGCACAGCTACGCGAAGCCGTCGAGCGAATCGCCGCCTCCGGTGGATTTCTGCTGTACCTGCGGCAGGAAGGACGCGGGATCGGCCTCTACGCGAAGCTCGAGGCCTACGCGCTCCAGGACCTCGGACTGGACACCTACGAGGCGAACCTTGCCCTGGGCCATCGCGAGGACGAGCGCAGCTACGTCGCCGCGGCGCAGATGCTGCGCGCCCTCGGGGTCTCGAAGGTCGCCTTGCTCAGCAACAACCCGGACAAGGCTCGGCAGCTGCGCCGCTGCGGGGTGAGCGTCGCGGCGCAAGTGCCGACCGGCGTGCACCTGTCCGAGGCGAACGGCCGTTACCTGGCCGCGAAGGCGCGCAGAGCGCACACGCTCGACGTGGAGCTTTCAGCCGGCTGAGAATGCGCTGAGGAAGCGGTCGCGGAAGCCGCTCATCGGCCAGACCGGCGCTTGCGGGCTCGGCTGCAGGCCCTCCTCCCAGCTCCACCCGGCGATCCGGCGAAGTACTGCCGGGTCGTGCGCGATGACCGAGATCGGCACGTCGTGACTCAGATCCGGGCGAAGGCCGGTGACCACCGTCGAGGGCTGGTGGTCGCCGAGGACGACCAGCACGAGCTTGTCGTCGCCGTAGTGCTCGACGAAGGAGAGCAGGCTGTTCAACGAGTACTCGATGGACCGGCCGTACGCCGCGCGTACCGCGTCCCCGTCGCTCCAGAGCGCGGCCGTCGACACGTTCCCACCCGGCATGCTCTTGAAGACCGAGCCGTCGCCGACGTCGTCCCAGTCGACCAGCTCGGGGATCCGGGTCCAGGGGGCGTGGCTCGACACCATGTCGACCTCGGCGAAGAGGGAGCGGCGGTCGCGGTTCGCGAGCTCGTGCCGTTGGAGGGCCAGGAGGACGTACTGGTCGGGCATCGGAGCGTAGGCGAACTTCGGGCCCCGATAGCCGAGGTTGCGCTGGTCGTACACCTTGTCGTAGCCGTAGAACGACCCCTGCGGCCAGTCCCGGTCGTTGGCCGGCACGTCGTCGACAGTCCGCCAGCCCGCCCGCTTGAACGCCTGGCTGAGCGTGAACCGGTCGCTCGCGACCAGCTGGTCGTAGCGCCACTGCCGGTTGACCCAGACCCCCGATTGCAGTGTGGAGTGCGCCAGCCAGCTCGCGCCGCCGAACGTGGGCGAGGTGAGGAAGGCGCTCCGCGCGTGGAAGCCGGCGGCTCGCAGTCGCTCCGTCCCGTCGTCGAGCAGCGCGTCGACCTGTGGCGAGAACGAGGAACCCTGAACCGCGACCTTGCCGTAGCTCTCGACGAACGCGAGGATGACGTCCTTGCCGCGCAGGCTGGTCAGCAGCCGGTCGCCCGGGGTGGCACGGAAGCGGTCGCGCTGGATCTCCCGCGCGAAGATCGCGCGATCCCTGATTCCGGCGCGCACCGCGCGTACCTCATCGACCGCCAGGCCGGCGGCGCTCGTCGAGGCGATCGGCACGCCGGAGACGAGCTGCGCCCCGACCGCCCAGCAGAGCACCCAGGCGGCGCCGAGGGCAGTGACGGCGTGGAGCGATGGCCGGCGATGGCCGGCCGCGACTCGGGTCAGGCGAAGCACAGCCAGAGTCGTGAGGACGAGCAAGGCGACGATGAGCAGCGCCGCGGCGGCCACGACGAGGTACGCGTCCCTCGAGCCGACCGAGTCGCTCAGCGTCTCGATCGCGATCCCGGTGTACCGCCAGTCGGCGATGGGATCGAACGGCCGGTCGAAGGCCGTGTACAGGCCGATGTCGAGGACCTTCACGACGACGAGCAGACCGAGGACCGGCCCGGCGACCCAGGCCACGGCGCGTCGCGCGGCGGCGGGCAGGGCGAGGGCGAGCGCGACGACGACGAGGCCCTCGAGCGGAAGCCTCACGAACGCGCTGGGCGTCAGACGACTCGGCTGGTCCGGAGCGACCAAGGCGAGCCAGACGATCAGGATGGAGGCGATCGTGAGGAGGGCGGCGATTCCGGCTCGAACGCGCCCGCGTCTCCCGGCCGCGACGGCCCCCTCGGCAACCATCGCCCCACGAGCGTGCGAGGCGTGCCGGTGGCCCCAGAGCCACCACACGTCGCGCCCGAACGACTCGGCGAGCAGCGCGAGCGCGCCGACGAGCGCAGCCCGGGTGAGACCGAGCGGCAGGACCTCGGCAGCCGCGATCGTCAGCACGATCCCCTGAGTCGCGGCGACGACCTTGCGCCAGTAGCGCGGCGGCAGCGGCTCACGCAGCCACGGCCAGAGCCACCCGGCCGCGAAGAAGACGTAGCGTGCCGCGCCGATCGCGAGCACCCACGCGCCGGTCGAGCGGGCAACGTGCACGCTGAGGACGAGGATCAGGAACGCGTCGACCTCGCCGTCGAAGAGCGCGCCCAGCGTCGACGACGTCCGGCTCCGGCGCGCGACCCAGCCGTCGACCGCATCCAGCGCGAGCGCGACGGCAGAGAGCGTCACCAGCAGCGTGACCGAGACGTGTTCGTCGAACGAGTCGGCGACGAGGGCCGCGACGCCGACGGCGAGCGTTGCCCGGGCAAGGGTCACCCAGTCCGCCGGTCCCAGCCGGCGGGGGCGGTAGCGGAGGACGCCGCGCGCCAGTGCCGCGTTCATGAGCACGCCGCAGGCGACAGCGACGGCCCAGCCCGCGCCGCTGAGGCCGACGGTCACCGCAAGAGCGGCGCCCATCGTCACCTGGGCGACCACCGCAGCCCCCTGGAAGGTCTGAACCGCTCGCATCGTGCCGCCGTAGTCGTGCATGCGTGGGATACGTACGCGAGACCGAGCGGCTCGGTTCAGGCCGCGACCCGGGCCAGGCGATGACGCAAGACGAGCGCGCTCCCTTCGTCCGGGCCCTCCAGCGAGCGCGCGAGTCCGCGTACGCCCCCGGCGAGTTCGTCGAGCAGGAGAGCTTCATGCGCGCGGCGGAAATCCGGGCAGTGGCTGGTCAGGCCGGGATCGCACCCGGCGTGTCGGTGCTGGACCTGTGCTGCGGAATTGCCGGGCCCGGCCGGGTCATCGCTCGAGAGCTCGGCTGCGCCTATCTGGGCGTGGACATGAGCTCGAGCGCCGTCGACATCGCTCGCGAGCGGGCAGGCGACCTCCCCTGCCGCTTCGAGGTGGCCCGAATCCCGCCGATTCCTCCCGGCCCGTTCGACGTGGTGCTCCTGTTCGAGACCATGCTCGCCTTTCGCGACAAGAAGGCGCTGCTCGAGGAGATATCCGGGGCGCTCGCACCCGGAGGCCGGTTCGCCTTCACGATGGAGGAAGGCCTGCCCCTCTCGGAGGAAGAGCGAGAGCGCATGCCCGAGTCCGGCACGGTCTGGCTCGCCCCGCTCGAGGAGATGCTCAGCCGCCTGGAGCGGGTCGGGCTGCGCGTCCGCTGGCGGAAGGACTTCAGCCGGTCCCATCGTGCGGTGGCGGACTCCCTGGCCGACGCGTTCGCCGCCGATGCGACGGCCATCGCCCGGCAGATCGGGCGCAGGGCGCTGGAGGATCTGCTGGCCGCCCACCGGCTCTGGGGCGAGTGGCTGCGAGACGGACGGGTTCGCAAGGTCGCCTTCGTGGCAGAGAAGACGGAGACGCCGGGTGCGACACGTGCCTAGGAAACCCTCTGGACCATCTTGCGTAACGAGAGCGCATTGCGAACGGCATAGCCGTTCCAGTCGTTGTTGAAGTAGGCGAGCACTTCGACCTCGCGGCGCCACCTTTCGACCTGCCCGGCCCAGCCCTCGAGCTCGCGCTCCGAGTAGTTGCCGTTCCGCCCGCGGCTGCCGTAGTGGAAGCGGACGAAGGTCCAGTCCGCCGTGAGCTCCCGGGCCTGCCAGGGGCGCTCCGGGTGGTCGCCGATCACGAGCGCGGCCCCGTGGCGGCGGAGGAGCTCGTACGTCTCGGGCACGAACCAGCTCTCGTGGCGGAACTCGAAGCAGTGCCGGCCGGCCGGGAGCCG
>DASUJY010000071.1:0-5956 GCA_036279015.1 Gaiellaceae bacterium
GAGTAGACGTTCTTCAGGGCGTCCTCGGGCTTCGGGTCGGTGCCCTGCTTCGAGAACTCGACGGCGGCTTCGACGATCTTGACGATCTCGGCGTCGAGCTCCTCCCAGTCGGAATCGGAGAGCTCGAGCTTCTCGCGCGTCTTGGTGATCGGATCCTGCGTCTGGCGGAGCTCGCGCACCTCCTCCTTCGGCCGGTAGACCTGGGGATCGCCGATGTAGTGGCCGGTGAGGCGGTAGGTCTCTGCGACGAGGAAGACGGGGCCCTTGCCCTCGCGTGCGTGCTTGAGCGCCTTCTTCGCCACGTCGTAGACGGCCTCGACGTCCTGACCGTCGACCTTCATGGCCGTCATGCCGTACGCCTCGGCGCGCTTCGTCAGATCCTTGATCGGCATGTGCTGGCTCGCAGGCGTTGACTCCGCGTAGTGGTTGTTCTCACAGACGAAGACAGTGGGCACGCCCCAGAGCTGCGCGAGGTTGAGCGACTCGTGAAAGGTGCCGATGTTGGTCGCCCCGTCGCCAAAGAACGCAACCGCCACGCGCGGCTCGCCGCGGAGCTTGAAGGCGAGCGCGGCACCGACGATCCCGGGCAGGCCGCCGCCGACGACCGCGTTGGCGCCGAGGTTCCCCCGCTCCACGTCGTAGAGGTGCATCGACCCGCCGTAGCCGTGGCTGACTCCTTCGACCTTGCCGTAGAGCTCCGCCATCACCTCGTTCGGGTGCGTGCCCTTCGCGAGCGTGTGCCCGTGCGCTCGGTGCGTAGAGGCGATGACATCGTTCTCCTCGAGCGCCTGGCAGACGCCGACCGCCACGGCCTCCTGTCCGATCGCGACATGCAGGAAGCCCGGCAGCTCCCCGGCACGGAAGCGCTCCTCCACTTTCTCCTCGAAGCGGCGGATGAGCAGCATCTCCCGTAGGAACTCCCTGAGCCGCCCGCTGGACAAAGCTTGACCCTTTTCTTCGAGCGTGGCCACGCGCCGACAAGCTACCAGTCCCCTACTAGACTTTGCGCCTGTGCGCCTCGCCGAGCAATGGCAGGAGATCGAGGGTCGCCTGCCCGACGGCTGGAGGTCGGCGCGGCTCAGCGTCTCTGTGGCCGAGGACGCCGACTCCGACCGCGCAGCGCTCATCCTCTCGTCGCTGACGCCCGGACGGACCGGCTCGAGCTTCCGCCTCGAGGTGCGGCCCGAGCGCAACCCGGAAGGAATCTTCCGACGCCTCGACGGCGAGGGCATTCGCGGACGAGTGGACCCCATCGGAAGCGATGCGGGCCCGGCCGAGACCGTCGCCGCGGCACCGCCGTCGCACGGGGCGCCCCTCGCGCGCCAGTGGGACGAGCTCGCCGCCGACCTCCCGCCCGACTGGTCGGAGCTCTACGCAGAGCTGGAGCTCGACTCCTCGGACTACGTCCCCCGTGCGGCGCTCCTGCTCGCGCCGGTGAACCCGGCCCGCTACGGCGGGCCGACTGTGCTCCGCTTCCGCTCGGCGAGCCGGATGGGCTACGGCACCTCTGCCGAGATGACGCGTCGCTGCCTCGAACGGCTGGACGCCGAGCAAATCACCGGCGACCTGCGCGCTCTCCGGGCTCTCTCGCATACGAGCCATGCGGCAACGCAGGGCCCGGTCTGGCGCGTGGGAGGGCGATCGGTTTGAGCTCGACCGAGCCCGAGGTCTCCTGGAAGGCGATCGAGCGCGACGCCGCCGTCGTCGCTCGCGACGGCGAAGAGGTCGGCAAGGCGAAGGAGATCGCAGGCGATCCCGACGCGGACATCTTCTCCGGCCTCGTCGTCTCGGTCGGGATGGGCAGCCCGGACCGGTTCCTCGCCGCCGAGCGGGTGACCGGCATCTGGCGCGGGCGGGTCGAGGTCGACCTCTCCCGCGGCGAGATCGAGGCTCTCCCGGAGTACACGGAGCCGGTCTCGGAGCGCTGGGAGCCGAAGCGACCGGGCCTGCTGAGCCGCCTCTTCGGCCGGCGGTAGCTCAGGGCGTGCGTCCGCGCACGCGCCGCACGTGCAGCGGGAGGAGCAGGAACGCGCCCGCCTCGCGGGCGAGCAGCCGCGGCGTCCAGCGCGGCGCCGCCAGCGTGGTCACTGTCGCGCCGGTTCGCGCGAGGCTGCGCCGGAAGAGCAGGGCCGCGCGGCGACAGTGCCACCAGGACGTCACGACGACGACGTCGTCCGCTCCGAGGTCGGAGGCGATCCGCGCCGCGTGCCGCGCGCTCTCGGCGGTCGTGCGCGCTTCGGTGTCCAGGACGATCTGCGGCGAGGCGCCGTTCCACGACTGCCGCATGAGCTCCGCCTCGGGACGGCCGGTGAAGACGATCGCGTCGTCGGCCGAGGCGAACTCGGCCGCCGCGAGGACGCGCGCCGCGCAGACCGGGTGCAGCTCGCCGCCGCGCCGGTCGGAGTAGCCGAGGACGACGACCAGCCTCACGCGAGCCCCTTCCGCCGCCGGTAGAGGAGAATCGTGCCGGCCACCGTCAGCACGAGGGCGACCGCCTTCTTGCCGGAGATTCGCGACTCGCCGCTCGTCCGCTCGCGCATGTCGACGGGAACCTCCTCGACGACGAGGCCGGCGTCGGCCAGGCGCAGAAGCCCTTGCACCTCGGGCGCGCCGGTCGTGTACGGCCGCGCGAGGAGCGGGAAGGCCTTCGCCGAGGCCGCGTACATCCCGCTCGTCGCGTCCGCGAACGGGCGGCCGAGGCGCACGGCGAGCGCCCGCCGCAGAACGGCGGTTCCGAAGCGGCGCGCCGGGCTCGGCCGGTAGCGGAAGGGCGCGTAGCCGTCGCCCGAGACGAACCGCGACCCGACCGCGACGTCGCAGGCGCCCGAGCGCACGAGCTCGAGCAGCCGGCGGAGCTCGGCAGCCGGATGCTGCCCGTCCGCGTCGATCCGTCCGCAGAAGGCGTAGTGCTTCCGCGCCGCGTACTCGTAGCCGGCCGCGACGGCGACCGGCAGCCCCCGGTTCTCCGGGAAGGTCAGCACCTCCGCACCTCGCTCGCGCGCGACCGCCGCTGTGCGGTCGCGCGAGCCGTCGTCGACGACGACGACATCGACGTCCGGCAGCTCGCTCCGCAGCTCGTCGAGGACGGCAGGGAGGCTGGCCTCCTCGTCGAGGGCGGGCAGGAAGACGAGCGTGTCCGCGCTCACGCCCGCAGCTCGGCGCCGAACCGTTCGGCGAGCGCGGCGACGATCTTCTCGCGCAGGCCGCGCGCGTCCTCGTCCGAGAGCGTCCGCTCGGGCGAGCGGAACTCGACGTGAAAGGCGATCGACTTCTTGCCGGAGCCGATGCCTTCGCCCCGATAGACGTCGAACACCCGCATCTCGCGAAGCTCGGCGCCCGCCGCCTCGCGGGCCGCGGCGACGAGATCGCCGGCCGCCGTCGCCTCGTCCACGACGAAGGCGAGATCCTGGCGGAGCGCGGGGAACGTGATCACGTCCTCGTAGACGCGTCGCTCGGGCAGGAGCTCGAGGAGGACTTCGAGGTCGAGCTCGAGGGCTCCCCACTCGCCGTCGAGCAGCGTCGGATGCAACTCGCCGACCCAGCCGCCCGGCACCCGCGCCGCCTTGCCGGGATGGAGGAAGGGCTCCTGAGTCCTCTCGAAGGCGGGCTCGATCGCAAGCGCACCGAAGAGCGTCTCGACGGCGCCGCGCGCAAGGGCGAAGCCGCCCTCGGCGATTGCTCCCACGCGCCGCCGCTCCTCGGGAAGCTCCTCGCTCCGCGGCAGGTAGACGCGTGCGATCTCGAAGAGCCTGATGCCGTCGTTTCCCATGTTGACGTTGTGGCGCGCGGAGGCGACGAGGCCGTCGAGAAGCGTTGTGCGCAGGATCGCGTGCTCGGACGTGAGGGGCTCGGGAAGGCGCACAGCCTGGGGATCCGGGTCGGAGGCGGTCAGGCTGAGCGTGTAGGCCTCCGTGAAGCCCGCTCCGACGAAAACGTCCTCGACCATGCGTCGCAGCCGCTGCTCGGGCGCCATCTGCCCGAACATCGCGCTTCGCAGCGGCAGGGTGAACGGGATCTTCTCGAGCCCGTGCACACGGGCAACCTCCTCGACTAGGTCGATCTCGCGCGTGACGTCGATCGCGCGCCAGGTGGGGACGGTCACGTCCCAGTCATCCGCGACGTCGAAGCCAAGACGCTCGAGCGCGCCGCGCTGCTCGGGCGGCGGAATCTCGAGGCCGACGATGCGATCGACCCGCTCCGTTCGGAGGCGCACGACCGGCCGCTCGGGCAGCTCGCCCTTGACGTCGGTGTCGCCCGCCCAATTCGGGCCGGTCAGCTCGACGATGAGCTCGGTGGCGAGCGCCGCGGCCTGCGGGGCGAGATGAGGATCGACGCCCTTCTCCCACCGATTCGAGCCCTCGGTGCGCAGAGCGTGGCGCTCGGAGCTCCGGAGGATCCCGACCGGCTCGAAGTTGGCAGCCTCGAGGAGGACGTTCGTCGTCTCCTCGCGCACCTCGGTCTCCTCGCCGCCCATGATCCCGGCGAAGGCGATCGCGCCCTCGCCGTCGGCGATCACGAGATCGGCGGAGTCGAGCGTGCGCGGCGTCCCGTCGAGCGTCGTGAACTCCTCGCCCGACCGCGCGCGTCGGACGACGATCCTCGCGCCGCGCAGCGTGTCGTAGTCGAACGCATGCAGCGGGTTACCGAGGGCGAGCATGACGTAGTTCGTGACGTCGACGACGTTGGAGATCGGGCGCATGCCGGCCGCGGTGATGCGCGCCTTCAGCCAGGGCGGCGAAGGAGCGATGGCGACCTGCCTGAAGAGGCGGCCGATGTAGCGCGGGCAGCCCTCGTAGTCCTCGATCGTCACGTCGGGCGTCTCGGTTCCGGCCGCGCCGGGATCGGCGCCGGGCGGGGGCGCGAGCTCGGCGGAGAAGAGCGCCGCGACCTCGCGCGCAATTCCGTAGACCGAGAGGCAGTCGGGACGGTTCCGCGTCATCTCGATCTCGAGCACCTCTTCGCCGAGCGGGAGGACGTCGGCAAGCGGCGTGCCCGGCTCGGCCGGGTCGGCGAGAACGAGAATGCCGGTGTGGTCCGAGCCGAGCTGGAGCTCCCGCTCGGAGAGGATCATCCCGTCCGAGGTCTCGCCCCTGAGCTTGGCCCGTTCGAGCCGGTTGCCGTCGGGCAGAACCGCGCCCGGAAGAGCGACCGCGACGGTCGCTCCGGCGCCGAAGTTCCAGGCTCCGCAGACGATCTGGCGCGGCTCGTCCTCCCCCACGTCGACGCGGCAGAGCTGGAGGCGGTCCGCGTTCGGGTGCTTGCCGGCCTCGAGCACGCGGCCGACTCGGAAAAGCCCGTAGTTCCCGTTCTCGTCAGCGACGCCGCGGCGCGTGATGCGCTCGACCTCGCCGGTCGCGATGGCAAGCCGGTCGGCAATCTCGTTCGTCGTGGCCGGGACCTCGACGTACTCGCGCAGCCAGGAGAGAGGAACCCGCATCAGAACTGGTTCAGGAGGCGCAGGTCGTTCTGCCAGAGCGGCCCGATCTCCGGCAGGCCGTGCCGGAGCATGGCGATCCGCTCGAGCCCGATGCCGAAGGCGAAGCCGGTCCACTCCTCGGGGTCGTAGCCGACGAGCTCGAGCACGTTCGGGTCGACCATGCCCGAGCCCCCGAGCTCGATCCAGCCCGACCAGCGGCAGACGGCGCACCCCTGCCCAGAGCAGAGAAAGCAGGAGACGTCCGGCTCGAGCGAGGGCTCCGTGAACGGGAAGTAGTGCGTGCGAAAGCGCATCTCACGCTCGGGCCCGAAGAGCGCGCGCATCAGATGCAGCAGCGTGCCCTTGAGATCGCCCATCGTGATGCCGCGGTCGACGGCGAGGCCCTCGACCTGGTGGAAGACCGGCGAGTGGGTCGCGTCGGGAGTCTCCCGCCGGTAGACGCGGCCGAGCGAGATCATGTACACGGGCGGCTCCTGCTCCTCCATGACATGGATCTGGGAGGGCGACGTCTCCGTGCGG
>DASUJY010000072.1:0-74321 GCA_036279015.1 Gaiellaceae bacterium
CATCAGCGTGAAGACGGTCGAGCGCCACCGGGCGAACATCCTCGAGAAGCTCGGCATGCGCGATCGCGTCGAGCTGACGCGCTACGCGATCCGCCGCGGCCTCATTCAGGCCTGACGGGCGCGTCCCGGGAACTCATCGTGGGCGGCAACGGCACTGCTCGACGGACCTTCCGCAGCGCGGACATCGGCGGGGCTTCCACTCCAGCATGTGCTTTCCGACGGCGAGCTTGACCATCAGGAGCCCGAGGCCAGCCAACAGCGCTGTTGACGCGAGCATGGGAAGCAGGTCGGGCCTCACTCGACCTTGCTGGCCCGGTCGTCTCGGGAGTCGGACCCGAGGCGGGTGGAGCCCCTTTCACTCGATACAGACCGTTCGGCCCTCGGGAATCGGGGACCCGGCGCGAAGAGCACGAAGCAGGGTATGGGGATGCGTTCCGCATCTGGTTCCCCCGGCACGCTCACGGCGCCCGGTTCGTCTACCGACGGAGTCCGAATCGTCGGGCCGTTCCCTGTACTCGAACCGCCCGCAACGAGCCCGCGCTTCCATGGAATTTTTTCGGTGGGGGCGATGAAAGCGGCGACAAGCTCTCGCGCCCTTCGCAACGTGAGCGCGCCCTTCGACCGATAGGTCGGTCTTCGAAACATGGGCCCTCCGTTCGTGGTGCTCCCGGTTTCGCACTCAATCGTGGTGGTGGACTTCCCTGACCGCCATGGTGGCGAGCACGCAGTTCCATGCCGTCGCCTCTCCATCTGCGGCCTCGCCTGCCCTCAGCCGGCGCGACAGCGCTGAATGGGGTAGCGAGCGCCGGGAAGTCGGGCCCCCTCTCCATTTCGAACGAGCGTCCGGCCGACCACACTGATGCCAACGCGAAAGGAGAGACCAATGCTTACGGTGTTGTGTGGAATCGACGAGTCAGGCTCGCCCGAGGCTGTCAGCGCGGCGATCAACTACTGCCGTCAGAACCATGCGGATCTGAGGCTGATCGGGTTCGTCAAGGAGAAGCTCAGCGACACGACGACTGTTATCGCGGGCGAGCGCGTCCGCCGCTCGAAGACGGTGAGGCTCGAGCTCAACCGCGCGGCTGACGCGGCTCGAGCAGCTGGCGTGACCGTAAGCACGTCCGTCCGCGCAGGCAACGACATGCGCGGGCAACTGCTTCGGGCGGCCGAAGCGAATGGCTCGGCCGAGGTCTTCTACGTTCGCACCAGGGGACCGATCCAAGCAGCGTTCACCCACGAGCCCCGGCGGGAGGTTGTGGGCACGTCAGTCGGTACGCCTACCGATCATGAGCTCGCTGCGGCCGCCTAGTCGATTGGAGCAATGTCGCATGACGACCTTCAGGAAGACTGCTGTCCCTCCTCGTCAGGCGGATCGCGAGTACATGGACTTCCGTGGCCTCAGCCTCGCTACCGCCCCGGGACGCGTGATGACGCCGAGGCCGGCGAGCGAGAAGCTCGTCAGCGTCGCCATAGCACTCGTCGGAAGTCGACCGGCCCGGGTCGTCGACGTCGGCACGGGTTCAGGCGCGATCGCGATTGCGATCGCCAGCGAGCTTCCACAAGTCGAAGTGATCGCCACCGATACCAGCCCAGCTGCCGTCGCCCTCGCCCGCCTGAACGTGGCCCGGCTCGGCCTATCGAGGCGCGTCAGCGTCCGTCGTGGCGACCTCCTCGAGCCGGTCTCCGGCCCGGTGGATCTGATCGTCGCCAACCTTCCGTACCTGCCGATCACGGATGCCACTCACCACGAGGAGTTGGCCAACGAGCCGACCAACGCGGTCTTCGCTCCCGGGGACGGTCTCGACCTCTACCGACGCCTCATCGCCGTGAGCCGTCGGCAACTGAGAAGTGAGGGGACGCTGGCCATTCAACTCCGCCGCAACGTATTCACGGCTCGCCGAGACGAGCTCCAGACGCTTGCAACAGTGATCGGAGGCCTCATTCCATGGCAAACCTCGTCTCGCATCGCCGCATAGGAACCTCGATGCGCACCGCCATCGTCGCGAATCTCGCGCCTGACCGCCCCATGGCCATCGAGCTGATCTAGCCATGGCCTCACCACTTCAGCGGCTGGCAGCATGCGGGCAAAGCGTCTGGATCGACTTCCTTTCACGGGCCCTCCTGCGCTCGGGCTCGCTTGCTCGAGCGATCGAGAGCGACGGCGTTGTCGCGGTGACTTCGAACCCGACAATCTTCGCCCAAGCCCTCACGGGCGGACGGTCACTCGAGCCCGTGCTCGCGCTCTCCGACCCGATCGGCGTGTCCGCTCAGCCTTCGGGGGACGGGTGGCGCGGCGGCCCCGGAGGCGGACAGCTCTTGCAGCCGAAGCCGTTCGTCTCGATCTGGAGGCACATCAACTCCTGGTCGGTGAGCGCGCCTCCGAGAATCTGCTTGAGCCTGATCGCGTCCATCCGGCTAGCCGTGCCCGCGGCGTCCAAGTCCGGTTCGTACGCTGGGATTCCCATGGTCCTCGTCTGGATCGGCCGGAAAAGACTTCTTCTAGAGGTCGCCGCTGATCGTCGCAGCCGGGCCGGACGTCGTCGTCTCCCGAAGCGCAGTGCTAGGGTGGTTTGCGGTGGTTCGCGCTCGCCCCACGAGCGCCAGCGGGGTGGCGCGCGCGGCTCGGGGGAGGGAGCGTAATCAGCACGCCGCCGGATCTTGGACGCAGGTTGGTCGCCGAGGCGATCGGCACAGCCCTGCTGGTCATCTTCGGCGCCGGAGCCGTGATTGCCGCGTTGAAGACCGGCAGCGGCAACCTCGACTACGCCGGGCTCGGCATCGTCGGCATCTCGTTCGCCCTGGTGATCGCGATCGTGGTGTATGCGTTCGGAAGCACGTCAGGTGCGCACATCAACCCGGCGGTCACCGTCTCGCTCGCGGTCACGCGCCGCTTCCCATGGGCCGAGACGATCCCGTACATCGTCGCCCAGCTGGTCGGCGCGCTCGGCGGCGGTGTCCTGCTGATTGCCATCTTCGGCAAGGACGCGGTCGACCTCAACGCCACGGGCGGGACGCTGATCGGCGCGGGGTTCACGCAGACGCAGGCGGCCGTGGCCGAGGGGCTCGGCACCTTCCTGCTGGTGGCGACGATCATGGCGCTGGCCGTCGACCGCCGCGCGCCGGCCGGTTTCGCCGGTCTCGTCATCGGGCTCGCGGTCGGGTGCGAGATCATGGTCATCGGCCCCATCAGCGGCGGCTCCGTCAACCCCGCCCGGACGTTCGGCCCCTACTTGACGACGTCGATCTTCGGCGGCTCGGCGACCTGGGATGACTTCTGGGTCTACGTGGTCGGCCCGCTGGTCGGGGGCGCGATCGCGGCCGTCGTCTACGAGCTCGTGGCGCGGCCCGGGCGGGAGGAGGCTCCGGCCGCGCAGGGGGCGGCGGGCACCGTGGAGGGCCGGCGAGCGGCCCCCGGCGAGGCGCTGCCGGTTGGCGGGCCGGAAGACAGTCCTCGACAGGGCGGTTTCCAGGGTACCGCCGGTGACATCGAGGGAAGGCGTGAAAGAGACCCGGACCAAACGAGGGACTGAGGAAAGGAGCCGTTAGATATGGCTGGTAACAAGGCAGTCGCATACATCGAGCCGGGAAAGGTCGAGGTGCAGACGATCGACTATCCCAAGCTCGAGCTGCAGGACGGTCCCGGCGTCCACCCGGACAACGTGGGCCGCAAGACGCCGCACGGCGCGATCATCAAGATCGTGGCCACGAACATCTGCGGCTCCGACCAGCACATGGTCCGCGGCCGCACGACCGCGCCCTCCGGGCTGATCCTCGGGCACGAGATCACCGGCGAGGTGATCGAGGCGGGTCCCGGGGTCGAGTTCATCAAGAAGGGCGACCTCGTCTCCGTGCCGTTCAACATCGCCTGCGGGCGCTGTCGCATGTGCAAGGAGGGCCACACCGGCGTGTGCCTCAACGTCAACCCGGCCGGCTACGGCTCGGCCTACGGGTACGTGGACATGGGCGGTTGGGTGGGCGGCCAGGCGGAGTACGTCATGGTGCCGTACGCCGACTGGAACCTGCTCAAGTTTCCCGACAAGGAGCAGGCGCTCGAGAAGATCCTCGACCTGACGATGCTCTCGGACATCTTCCCGACCGGCTATCACGGCTGCGTGTCGGCCGGCGTCACCACCGGCTCGACCGTCTACATCGCCGGCGCCGGCCCGGTCGGGCTCGCAGCGGCGCACGCCGCCCAGCTCTTGGGCGCGGCCGTCGTGATCGTCGGCGACATGAACGCCGACCGCCTCAAGCAGGCGAAGAGCTTCGGCTGCGAGACCATCGATCTGACCAGGGACGCGCCGCTGCCCGACCAGATCGAGCAGATCGTCGGAGAGCCGCTGGTGGACGCCGCCGTCGACGCCGTGGGCTTCGAGGCGCGCGGCCACGGCAAGGATGCCGAGGAAGCGCCGGCGACGGTCCTCAACTCGATCATGCAGGTCACCCGCCAGGCCGGCAAGCTCGGCATCCCAGGCCTGTACGTGACAGGCGATCCCGGGGCTGCAGACGAGGCCGCCAAGGAGGGCAGCCTCTCGATCCGGATCGGGCTCGGCTGGGCGAAGTCGCACTCCTTCACGACCGGCCAGTGCCCGGTGATGCGCTACCACCGCCAGCTGATGAACGCGATCCTGAACGACCGCTGTCAGATCGCAAAGGCGGTCAACGCCACCGTGATCTCGCTCGATGACGCACCGGGCGGGTACAAGGACTTCGACGGCGGAGTCGCCAAGAAGTTCGTGCTCGACCCGCACGACATGCTCGGGGACAAGAAGAGAATCGCCGCGTAAGGCGAGTCGGGGGGAGCCCGAGGCCTCAAGGTCTCGGGGCCTCGTGCTCCCCCTTCGACACTGGCATCGATTCCGCGCGTATTTCGCGCCTAGATCGAATTACGCAGCTGTCCGTCAACGTGACCGGCAAGCGGCTCGCGGGCCAACACCTCACACGCTATACCTCGTACACCACACAGCGAAGGAGGCCCTATGCGAGAGAACGCGCCCGCCGCGGTCCCGGACTTCGAAGCGCTACGCCACTGCTGGCATCCGGTTCGTTTCGCCGAGGATCTCGGCGCCGAGCCGAAGCGCGCGCGCCTGCTGGGCGAGGACCTCGTTCTCTGGCGGGACTCGGCCGGGACGGCGCACGTGCTTCGGGATCTGTGCATCCACCGCGGCACCGCTCTCTCACTGGGCCGCGTCATCGGGGACGAGATCATGTGCCCATACCACGGCTGGCGGTACGGAACGGACGGCGTCTGCACCGCGATTCCGCAGCTCGCCGACCCCACGCGCGTTCCGGCCAAGGCTCGCGTGGACGCCTTCCGCTGCCTCGAACGTCACGGCATGCTCTGGGTCGCGTTCGAGGACCCGCGCTGGGAGCTCGCGGAGGTACCAGAGCTCGAGTCGTCGGAGTGGACGCTCGTGCGGGCCGGCCCCTACTCCTGGAACTCGGACTCGTCTCGTCAGCTCGAGAACTTCACCGACTTCGGACACTTCCCGTGGGTTCATCCCGGTCTGCTCGGGGATCCGGAGCGCCCGGTCGTGCCCTCGCACACGGTTCGAACCGAAGGGCACATTCTCCACTACGAGATCGTGCGGCCGGAGGCGCCGAACACCGAGGACTATCCGGTCTTCAGCAACGAGGAGACGCAGACGCCCGAGCGTCGCAGCCGGTATCAGCTCCACCTGCCGTACACGATCGTCCTGCGGCTCGGCTGGGGCGGCGAGGCGGGCATGGTCTACTTCTTCTCGTCCCAGCCCGTCGACGAGGACCGGTGCATCGGCTACGTAACCATCGCGCGGAACTACGACCACGATCAGCCGGCGAAGGTGCTGCAGGACTTCGAGGACACGATCTTCAACCAGGACAAGCTCGTGGTCGAGTCACAGCGACCGGAACGGGTGCCGTTCGATCTCGCAGACGAGCTGCATTTGAAGTTCGACGCCGTGGCGGTTGCCTACAGGAGGGCGATGCGTGAACAGGGGCTTGCCACGAGCACACGTCGCTCGGCCGCGGCGTGAACGTTGCTGGCGTCGCTCGACACGAGATTCGAGTCGCAAGCATCCGCGAGCGGGCCGTGCGGGTGATCCGGACCGCGATCGTCTAGCGGAAGGTCGCGCCAGGGGAGATCTACTCTGCGATGATCCATACTTGGCGTGAAACCCGAGGTGGAGGCGGCGGGAATCGAACCCGCGTCCGCGGCCCGGCGGCTTCTGACGCCGCCACGCCATTGTCAACCGGCCCGACGGAGACCAGGCGCACGTGACTCGAGCAGAGGTAGGACGGGGGCGCCCTAGCGAACATGAATCTCGCCAGCGACCCGCGGTTCGACTCAGTCGTCTTTCGCTGTCCGGCTGGCGAGAATTGGCCGGTGGCGAGCCGCCTCGAAGGTAAGTGGCTGACCTCAGGCTCGAGTTCGACCTTCCTTCTCGCCTGGAGCAGGAACGGATCACCCTCCTCCACCGTGGCGAGCTCGCGGTCAGACCGCTCGGCAGGCCTGTTTACAGGCCGCCACTAGGCCTGCCGTCGATCGACGAGGGGGCCGTTGGGGCTCTCACAATTCCCCACGGCGAGCCGTTCGCTGTGCGGCCATTCCATCCGACGTCGTGAAAAGAGAACGGTCTATCGGAGGGCAGGACGGCCGTTCAGGCTCGTCCAGCCTCGTGCGTCGATCTCCCAGACGTCGGCCACCACGCCGTTCTCGGTGAGGTTGATGCGGTCGTGGAGGTTGAGGCAGGTGCAGGCGTGGTTGGGGATGATCCGGATGCGCGTGCCAATCGGGATGTCGCACGGCTCTGCCGAGGTGACGATTGCGTGCTCCTCGTAGAGTTGGTGGATGTTGAGCTCCGGATGGCCAACGACGGTCCCGTACCCCCCGGTCTTAGAGGTGAGCCGGTCGGAGGAGAGCGATTTCGAGCCCGTGTCAGCGATGAGCCGTCGCGGATCGGGGCGTGAGACGACGGTGCCGAGGACGCTGAGGGCGCAGCGCGCGAGCGGTACGAGGCCCAGTGCGACCTGGGTGGCATCGTAGAAGACGTAGTTGCCCGGTCGCGCTTCGCTGATCGGCCCTTCGGCGTCGAGGTTGTGCGTGGTCGGGGTTGTGCCGACGCTGGTCGCACGAGCCTCGACGCCGAGCTCGGCCAGCATCATCTGGACGGTTCGGACTGCGGAGCCCTCGTCTGCCGCCGCGGCCCGGATGCCCTCTGCGTCTGGGGCCGCGTAGGCGAACCCGGCGAAGGCCATGAGACCGTCGAAGCGGGCATGACGGGTGGACTCGGCGACTCGGGCGATCGTCTCTGCCGTCGGCGGCTCGGGGAGGCTGCCGCAGCGGGCGGTTCCGCATTCGATCTCCCATAGGTAGGCGATCTCGACGCCGGCTTGGCGGCAGGCGTCGTCGAGGGCGCAGGCGACGCTTTCGTCGTCCAGGGCGACGCGCAGGCGGGTCGTTGCCGCGAGCTGGGTGAGGCGGCGCAGTCTCCACTCGCCGACAGGGGGGTATGCGATCAGGATGTCGTGGAAGCCGGCTCGCGCGAGCGCCTCGGCCTCGGTGATCGTCGCGACGGTCAGCCCGCGGGCACCGTGCTCGACTTGCAGGCCCGCGATCGCGGTCGACTTGTGCGTTTTCGTGTGCGGCCAGAGTTCGACCCCGGCCCGGTCGGTTCGGGCGGCCATTGAGCCGACGTTTTCGAGCAAGATCGGACCGTCAACGAGCAGCGCCGGTGTCTCGAGGGCGCCGAGCTCATTGGCAAGGGAGTCGTTAGCGTTCATGGTCGAAGGGGCGGACGTGGCAGGCAGCGTGGTGTCCTTCCGTGATGGAGAGCAGGGGCGGGTCTTCGCGCTGGCAGCGCTCTTCCGCGTAATCGCAGCGGGTGCGGAAGCGACAGCCGCTCGGGATCCGAAGCGGTGACGGCATGTCGCCGGCGGTCGCACTTCGAGTCCGGACGACCGTCGGATCGGGCACCGGGGCGGCGGCGAGGAGCGCTTTCGTGTATGGGTGCTGGGGGTCCTGGAAGACCTGGTCGGTTGAACCGGTCTCGACGATGCGGCCCAGGTACATGATCGCGACCCGGTCGGCGACATGGCGGACGACGGCGAGCTGGTGGGCGATGAAGATCATCCCGAGCCCGAGTCGCTCGAGGAGGTCGTCGAGGAGGTTGAGGATCTGCGCCTGGATCGAGACGTCGAGCGCGCTGACCGGCTCATCGGCGATCAGGAACTCGGGCTGGACTGAGAGCGCCCGGGCGATCGCGACCCGCTGGCGCTGTCCGCCGGAGAGCTGGCGCGGATAGCGGTCAGCCGAAGAGGCGGGAAGACCGACGAGGTCGAGCAACTCGGCAACGTGGTCCTTCGCCCGGTTCCGGGGTATGACGTGGTGTACGAGCGCCGGCTCGGCGATCGCCGTACCGACCTTCATGCGCGGGTTGAGCGACGAGTAGGGGTCCTGGAAGACCATTTGCATGCGTCGTCGCACGGACTGGAGGTCGCCTCGGCTGGCGCCGACGAGCTCCTGGCCGGAGAAGCGGATCGAGCCCGAGTCGGGTTCGATCAGGCGCAGGATCGAGCGGGCGAGCGTCGTTTTCCCGCTTCCCGATTCGCCCACGAGGCCGAGTCGCTCGCCCTTGCCGACGGTGAGCGAGACACCGTCCACCGCGACGGCACGGAGGCCGGGGCGCCGGCGCACGCTGTCGGCGAGCGGCCGGCGGGCGGCAAACGTCTTGCGTACGTCCGAGACCTCCAGGAGCGGCGTCCGGTCGGCGCTCACAGTCCGACCTCGGCGTGGAAGGGACACGCGGTCACGTGGCCGTGGCCGACGTCCTCGAGCGCCATGGAGACTTCTGTCTCGCATTGCTCACGGGCGTAGGGACAACGCGGTGCGAAGGGGCAGCCGGGCGGAAGCGCTGCCAGATCGGGCGGCTGACCTTTCACCGGGATGAGGCGCCGGTCACCCCGCTGGACGGCCAGTTCGGGGAGTGCGTTCAGGAGTGCGACGGTGTAGGGGTGCTGTGGTCGGTGGAAGAGCGCAGGCGTCGCTGCTTGCTCGACGACGTAGCCGGCGTACATGACGGTGACGCGGCTGCTCGCCTGGGCGATCACGCCGAGGTCGTGCGAGACGAGGACGATCGCCATTCCTTCCTCGCCCTGTAGCTCCCGCAGAAGGGTGAGGATCTGGTCCTGGATCGTGACGTCGAGCGCCGTCGTGGGCTCGTCTGCGAGCAGCAGCTTGGGCTTGCAGCTGATCGCGATCGCGATCATGACCCGTTGGCGCATCCCGCCTGAGAACTCGTGCGGGTAGGCCTCGAGGCGCTCCGCCGCCGACGGGATGCCGACCCGGTCGAGCAGCGAGACGGCCTCCATTCGCGCCTGCCGCCGGGTCAGCTTGCGATGGATGCGCAGCGGCTCGGCGATCTGGTCGCCGACCGTATAGACCGGGTTGAGGCTCGACATCGGGTCCTGGAAGATCATCGAGATCTCGCTGCCGCGGACACGGCGAAGCTCCCGCCCGTTCAGCCCGAGCAGATCGCGGCCTCCGAAGACGACCGAGCCGGCGATGATCTCGCCTGGATGCGGGACGAGACGCAAGATCGAGCGGCAGGTGACGCTCTTGCCGGAGCCGGACTCGCCGACGAGGCCGAGCGTCTCGCCGGTGTAGACGTCGAAGGAGACGCCGTTCGCGGCCGCGACCACGCCGTCCCGGGCAGGGAAGACGGTGACGAGGTCGCGTACGGAGAGGAGCGGCTCCTCGCCGTGTCGGCCAGCGCCCGACAGCGCTTCGGTGGACGGATGAAGCGCTTCCGTCAGCTGTAGATCCCCTTCTGGCCGACCTGCAGGGCGAGGAGGAGCTCGGCGAAGATGATCCCCATCGCCTCGGGAAGGTCGCTGGAGCTGAACTCGGTAATGCAGGGCGTCTTCTTGACGACGCCGGGGATGAACTCGCAGGTGGCTGCGATCGTGGTCGAGCTCCATTCGAATCCGACCCGGACCGGAAGCTCCATCTCGTACGGCTGCCGCGATGTCTCGGCGAGCGAGCGAAGCGCCCGTGCGACGCCTTCGCGGATGCCCTTCTGGGCGACGTCGGGGTGCAGGCAGGTGGCGGCGAACATGTCGATACCGTCCTTGACCGCGAACGTCTCGAGATCGTCGCCGAGCACGCCCTTCGCTTCCCGGCAGACGGTGTCGTCGCCGGCGACGAACACGACCGGGACGCCGTAGTGACCGGCCAGGAGCGCGTTCAGCCGCGTCTCGCCGACGGGCTCATCGTTGAAGAGCATGTTCTGGATCTCCTTGCCGAGCAGCGTATGGGCGAGCACGCCCTGCTCGGTGCCGGCACAGGAGTGGTAGCCGACGAAGACGGCCGCGTCGAAGCTCTCGTCGAGGCCCTGCACCATGCACATCGGCTTGTGGAAGCCCTTGATCACACGGGCGCGCGAGTCGATCTCCTCGAGCAAGAGGTTGCGCTGGATCCAGTGCGAGTCGTTGACGAGCACCTCGTCGGCGCCGGCGTCGAAGGCGCCGAGGACGGCGGCGTTGGCATCGCCGGTCATGAACATACGGCCACGCTGGTAGTCGGATCCGTCCGGGAGGACGTCCTCCGGGTCGGTCATGGCGGTGGCGCCTTCCATGTCGACAGAGATGAAGACCTTCAACGCGCGCTCCTTTCTAGACGGTGAGCCGGAATCGTTCCCCCATTCGCTCTGCAAGCCCGTCGCCGACCAGGCTGAGACCGATGCCCACGACGACGATCACGGCACCGGGGAGCGTGGTGATCCACCAGGCGTTTAGGAGGAAGTTCTGTCCGTCGGCGACCATCGCGCCCCATTCCGCCTGCGGAGGGCGGACGCCGAGGCCGAGGAACGAGAGCGCCGCGACGAGCAGAATGTTCAGGACGAAGTCGGCCATCGAGAAGACGATGCTCGGCCGCAGTAGGTTCGGGATCGCGTGACGGAGGATGATCCGCGTGCGCGAGTAGCCGAGCGCCTCGCCGGCGAGCATGAACTCCTGTTCGCGCAGAACGAGCATCTCCGCCCGGCTGAGACGGGCGTACATGCTCCAGGCGACGGCGAGAACGGCGATGTAGACGCCGGTCACCCCCGGCCCCACGACGGCGAGGATTGCGATTACGAGCACGAGGAACGGGAACGCAATCACGACGTCGACGAGCCGCATGATCACCGTGTCAACCCAGCCGCCGAAGTAGCCGGCGACCGCCCCCAGCAGGACCCCGTAGGTGAGCGGCACATACGTCGTGATGAAGCCGATCTGGAGGTCGACCCGCGCTGCGTAGACGACCCGCGAGAAGACGTCCCGACCGAGGTTGTCCGTCCCCATCAGATGGCTCCACGACGGGGGCTGGAACGCATTGATCAGGTTCTGCGCATTCGGCGGATACGGGGCGATCAGTGGCGCGAAGATCGCCACCAGCGCCACGGCGACGACGATCCCGACACCCACGTACAGCGTCGCGTTTGCCCAGCGGCGTTCGGCCCGGCCTTGACGCCGGATCCGCGCCGCGCTCGCAAGCAGCACCTCCTGCCTGGCCGCCATCAGGACAGGCGCACCCGCGGATCGATCAGCGCGTAGGAGAAGTCGGCCAGCAGGTTGATCACGATCACAATCAGCCCGAACACGAGCGTGAGCGCCTGGATCGTCGGGAAGTCGCGCGTGTAGATCGAGTCGACGAGGAGCTGCCCGAGCCCGGGAATGTCGAACACCTTTTCGATCACGACCGCACTCGAGATCAGCCAGCCGAGGTTGACCGCGAGCACGGTGATCGTCGAGATCGACGAGTTCCGAAGCGCATGCTTCAGGACGACTCGCGACTCGGCCACCCCGCGTGCGCGCGCCGCCTCGATGTACTCGCTCGCGAAGACATCGGTCAGGCTCGAGCGCAGCGACCGGATCAGCATCGCCGCCAGGAAGACGCCAACCGTGAACGCAGGCAGGGTCAGGTGCATGACGTGGTCGAAAAAACCCTTCCCGTACCCGGACACCGGGAAGACGCCTAGGTCGAGCGAGAGCTTGCGGATCAGGAGCAGCCCGAGCCAGAACGCAGGCATCGCGAACCCGATCAGGGTCACGATCCGGATCGTGTGGTCCGGCAGCCGGTTCCGCCGCAAGGCCGAGACGATCCCCAGAGGCAGCGCGAGCACGACCGCGATCAACGTCCCGTAGCCGAGCAGGAACAGGCTCGGCCCGAGCCGCTCCCCGACCACGCCCGAGACGGGGCGGCGCAGGATGATGGACTCACCGAAGTCGCCGTGCGTAAGGCCGCCGACGAAGTCGAGGTACTGGGTCGGAAGCGGCCGGTCGATCCCGAGCTCGTGCTTGACCGCGGCGATCCGCTCCGGCGGTGCCTTCCCGCCCAACATGATCCGGATCGGATCACCCGGGACGGCGTGAATGAGGACGAACGCGACCAGCGTGATCCCGATCACGACCGGGATCGCGTGCAGGACGCGCAGACCGAGGAAGCGAGCCACGAACCGCTAGTCGCTGAGCGACACGTCCTCGAGCGGCCACCAGGCCGTCTTCACGGTCCGGAAGCCTTGCACCTTCGAGTTGATCCCGGTCCGGGCCGGCGTGAAGAAGAGCGCGACCATCGGCGCGTCGTCCATGACCAGCTGTTGCAGGTCGCCGAAGGCCTTCTCACGCACCGACTCCTCCAGAGTGTTCGCCGCCTGGGCGATCAGCTTCGTCGCGTTCGCGCTGTTGTACTGGGTGAAAAACGACTTCGTTCCGCCCGGAGCGGTGTAGTCGAACTGGATCGCCGCCAGCTCGTCCGGAGCGGAGACGTCGCTCGTGATGTACCAGTTCGCGCCGGCGGTGTAGTTGAAGTTGGAGAAGTTCGTGTACGCGGTGCCGATGTCGGCGTTCTGGATCTGGACGTCCACGCCGATCCCGCTCCAGCTCTCCTTCACGATCTGGGCGAGTTGCTGCGTGATCACGTCGCCAGTAGGAACGACCAGCGGAACCGTGAACCCGTCCGCGGCCGACGACTGACCCATCAGCTCACGCGCCTTGTCAAGGTCGAACGGATACGGCTCCACGTCGCTTCGCCAGTACTTCATCTTCGGCATCATGTGGTTGGCGATCTCGGCGTTGCCGAAGTAGATCGTCTGGCGCATCGCCTCCTTGTCGGTGGCGTAGTTCAGCGCCTGGCGAACACGCGCGTCGTCGAGCGGCTTCTCCGCGTTGTTCAACCAGATGCCGTCGAAGCGGTAGATCTCTTCGATCTCGACGTCGATGTCGTCCTGCTTGTCCAGCTGCTCGATCTGGGCGTACGGAATGTTGAGCGCCACGTCCGACTCGCCCGCCTGCACCTTCAGGACGCGGGTGTTGTCGTCGGGGACGTACGGGATCATGACCTCGTCCAAGAGTGGCTTGTCCGCCTTCCAGTAGTTCTCGTTGCGGGCGAGGTGCACGAATTGGCCCTTGGAGAACTTGACGAGCTTGAACGGGCCCGTGCCGACCGGCTGCTGCGCGAACTTGTCACCGAGCTCCTCGACCATCTTCTTCGGGACGATCGAGGCGGCGAAGATATTCAGATTCTGCAGGAAGGGCGCGAACGGCCCCTTCAGCTGCACCTCGACATCGGAATCGCCGGTCGCGCGCACCGACTTCACGGGGCCGAACAGGAACGAGTACGCGCTGCCCTTCGGATCGAAGATCCGCTCCAACGAGAAGATGACGTCGTCGACCGTCATCGGCGTGCCGTCGGAGAACTTCACGCCCTTGCGCAGGTGGAACGTGTAGATCGTCCCGTCCGGCGAGATGTCCCACGACTCCGCCAACGAGGGGACGACGTCCGTGGAGTTCTCGTTGATCGTCGTCAGCTGGTCGAACATGTTGTAGAGCACGTAGATCGAGCCGTTGTCGCTCGGCACGATCGGATCGAGCGAGAGCGGCTCCTCTGGGCGGGCCATCGTCAACGTCCCGCCCCGCTTGCCCGTTGCGCCGCCGACCGCCTCGGCCGTCGACGTCTCACCGCCCGCCGACCCGCCTCCACCACCGCAGGCGGCAAGAAGACTCGGCGTCGCCACCATGGCGCCGAGCCCCCCGAAGCGAATCAGCAGCTGCTTGCGCGTGATCTCGCGGTTGACGAACTCTTCCATCGACTCGAACTCGTTGCTCACGAAGCCTCCCTCACTCGGTTTCGTCCACCTGCCCCCACGTCGCCCCGACTGCTCACCATGGCGGCGTCGCCGCCCCGATGACGATGCTCACACCCGTCGCTGACGCGTTGCGAAACGCGTGCGGCCTCTCGGTCCGAAACCGCACTGCGTCGCCCTGCGCCATCCGGTACGGCTCGTCGCCGACGAGCAAGTCGACCGCTCCCTGGAGCACGTAGGCGAACTCCTCGCCCGCGTGCGCGATCTTGTCGTTCGCGTATCCGCCGCCCGGCTCGAACGAGAGCAGGTAGGGCTGCAACTGGTGGCCCTTGCTCGGTCCGAGGAGCTGGTAGAGAACGCCCTTCCCGCGGCGAACGCCTGGAGTCGTGGCCGCAGCCCCCCGAAGAACCTCGACGTCGTCGCCGCCGTCTCCCGGGTTCTCCGCTTCCGCCAGCAGCTCGGTGAGCTGGAGACCGAAGTGGTCGGCGACCTGCTGCAGCCGGCGTAACGACACACCGCCCTTGCTGTTCTCGAGCGCCGACAGCGACGACGCGGCCATGCCGATCGCCCGCGCTTGCTCGCGTAGGCTCAAACCCGCCTGGATGCGAAGCCGTCTAATCCGCTGACCGACGAACTCGGCGAGGCCGTCGTCACTCGGTATCTCTCTCGCCGCTACGGACTGTCCACTCAAACTGAACGCCGACGTTAGAGTGTTCGGCAGTGCCGAACGTAGCACCTGGCTCCCGGCGGCGCAATCCCGTACCGAGGCGCTACCTCGTCCTCGCCGAAGGCCACGCGACCGACCTACACCACGGAAAGACGATGCGCGGCTTGCTCCGCTACCGCCGGGACGAGGTCGCCGCGATCCTCGACTCCGAGCACGCCGGCGAGGAGATCGAGGGTGTTCCCGTCGTCGCAACCGTCGCGGACGGCCTGGGCCACGGGCCGAATGCCGCATTCATCGGAGTGGCGCCCGCCGGCGGACGACTGCCCGCCGTCTGGCACCAGATCCTCCGAGATGCTGTCGAAGCGGGCCTCGACGTCGAGTCGGGGATGCACGTCTTCCTCGCCGACGACCCGGAGCTGGCCGCGCTCGCAAGCGAACGCGGCGTCGAGCTCCGCGACCTCCGCCGCCCTCCTGCGGGCCTCTCCGTTCCCACGGGGGCGAACCTGGAGCATGACGCGGCGGTTGTCCTCACCGTCGGATCCGACTGCGCGATCGGGAAGATGACCGTAAGTCTCGAACTCGACCGGACCGCGCGCGAACGTGGACTCGCATCCGTCTTCGTCCCCACCGGCCAGACCGGGATCGCCATCGCCGGCTGGGGCGTCTGTGTTGATGCGGTCGTCGCTGACTTCATCGCCGGCGCGACCGAACGGCTCGTCGTCGAAGGCGCCGACCGCGGCGACCTCCTCTGGGTCGAAGGACAGGGGTCGCTCGTCCACCCGCAGTACTCCGGCGTCACGCTCGGTCTCTTCCACGGGAGCGCTCCGCATGTCCTCGTCCTCTGCCACGAGGCGGGCACGACCCAGATCGAAGGCTGTCCCGGTCACCCGATCCCGCCCCTGCGCGAGCTCGTCGAACTCCACGAGCGGATGTCGCTCCCAGCCCGCAAGGCCCGCGTGGCCGCCGTCGCGCTCAACACGCGTCGCCTCGACGAGCGCGAGGCGCGCGCCGCCGCCTCGGCCGTCGAGGACGAGGTGCGCCTCCCCGCGGACGACCCGGTCCGCTTCGGTGCCGACCGGCTGCTCGACGCCGTCCTCGCCGCACTCCCCGAGCGACACCCCCGGACACGGAACCCAATCGCCGCCCGATGACGCCGCCTGCGATCGATCCAGACGCGTTGGGCGACTTCGCCCGCCGCCTTGTCAGCGTGCGCAGCCCCTCCGGCGAGGAGGGCGACCTTGCCGTGCTCGTCGCCACCGAGATGGAGCGCCTCGGCTTCACCGTCGAGGTCGACGAGCTCGGAAACGTGATCGGCACGGTCGACGGCGGGCCGGGCCGGTGCGTCCTCCTCGACGCGCACATGGACACCGTCGGGGTCACCGACCCGTCCGCCTGGAGCCACGATCCGTCCGGGGAGATTGCGGACGGTCGCCTCTGGGGCCGTGGGGCGATGGACATCAAAGGCCCGCTCGCCGCTGCGATCCACGGGGCCGCCTCGTTCGCGGCCCACGTCGCCGGCCGCATCGTCGTCTCGGCGAGCGTCGCCGAGGAGCTCGTCGAGGGACCCGCGCTCGCCGAGATCGCCAAGCGCGTCCTCCCCGATACCGTCGTCATCTGTGAGGCCACCTCGCTTCGGATCGCGCGCGGCCAGCGTGGTCGCGCCGAAGTCCAGGTGGAAGTGCTCGGGAGCCCTACCCACACGGCCCGACCGGAGCTCGGTGTCAACGCCGCCGAAGGAATGGCCGACGTCATCGCCGAGCTGCGCTCCCTCGAACTACCGACGCATCCCGTCCTCGGCGACGCGATCCTCGTCCTCACCGACGTCATCTCGCGGCCCTACCCCGGCCTTTCGGTCGTCCCGGACAGGTGCGTGGCAACGTACGACCGCCGCACGCTTCCCGGCGAGGACGAGGAAGCGGTGCTCGAACCGGTTCGCGCCACCCTCGAGCGGGCGCTCGCACGAACCGGCGCCTCCGGCAAGACACGGATAGCTGACGACGACTTCGCGACCTACACGGGAGCCCGCCTGACGGCGCCGAACTTCGCGCCCGCCTGGTTCTACGACGACAACGCGCCACACGTTCGCACCGCGCTCGACGCTCTCCGAGAAGCGGGTCTTCCGGCCGAGCTCACGCACTACGCGTTCTGCACGAACGGGAGCGCAAGCGCCGGACGGCTGGGCATCCCCACGCTCGGCTACGGCCCGGGCGACGAGGCGCTCGCGCATCGCATCGACGAGCACATCGAGCTCGCAGAGCTCGAAGCCGGCTCCCGCGGCTATGCCGCGCTCACCGCCGCGCTTACCGGGTGACGCGGCTTCTGCGAAACTCCGGTCGCGGGCCGCTTCCCCGCTCTACGGCGCCGAGCGGCGAGCCGCTCGCCTACCACCGCCGTCTGCCCGGCTACCAGCCAACACCGCTCGTCGACGCGCCACGGCTCGCGAGGCGGCTCGGCGTCGGTCGCGTCTCGGTCAAGGACGAATCGGCCCGGCTCGGATTGCCCTCGTTCAAGATCCTCGGCGCCTCCTGGGCGACATACTGCGCCCTCCGCGAGCGCTTCCCCGAACGACTCGACGGCTGGGAGACGTTCGACGAGCTCGCGGCCCGCACCCGCATGCTCGGCCCGCTCACGCTCGCCGCCGCCACCGACGGCAACCACGGCCGGGCACTCGCCCGCATCGCAGCCCTGCTCGGCCTGACCGCCCGCATCTACGTTCCCGCCGGCACGGCGCAAGCACAGATCGACGCCATCACCGGCGAAGGAGCAGCCGTTACGGTCGTCGACGGAACCTACGGCGACGCCGTCGCCCGTTCGGCCGCCGACGCGGACGACCGCTGCCTCGTCGTCTCCGACACCTCGTGGCCCGGCTACGAAGACACACCGCGCCGCGTCATCGACGGCTACTCGACGATCCTTTGCGAGATCGACGACCAGCTCGAGGCCCGCGGCTGGTCGCCGCCGGACGTGGTCTTCGTTCAGATCGGCGTGGGGGCACTCGCAGCAGCGGTCATCCGTCACGTCCGCCGTCGCGACAGCAACCCGCTCATCATCGGCGTCGAACCAGTCGACGCCGCCTGCGCCCTCGCCTCTGCCGAGGCAGGCGCCATCGCGAACGTCCCCGGTCCGCACCGTTCGATCATGGCCGGGCTCAACTGCGACGCCCCCTCCCTCGTCGCCTGGCCAACCCTGTACACCGGAATCGACTGGTTCCTGGCCCTCGACGACACGTGGGCGGCGGAGGGAGTTCGAGCCCTCGCGGACGAAGCCATCGTCGCAGGCGAGACCGGAGCGGCCGGCGCAGCGGGAGCACTAGCGCTCGCCACAGAGCCCACATCGCCGCAGGACATTGGGCTACACCCACAAGCCCACCTCCTCGTCCTCTGCACCGAGGGCGCTACCGATCCAGAAACCTACGCCGCGTCAACCGGCGACTGTATGGCATCGTGAGCACACCGCCGGGCCATCCTCCAAGATCATGTCCACACAACCCACATTTGCAGCGGTTTCTTCGGGTGGTCAATGCCCCCCGCGTCCATCCGCGGCCGATCCTGTGCGACACGTCAGTGCACCGTTTCGCCCGGAGATAATCTCCTCCGCTCCGTCCGCTTGAGCTCCAGCATCTGCACCACAAATCGACCCGAGCCGGTGTCTGCGCGACGGTTAAGTGGACGTCAGAAGACGCTGATTTGCAGCGATTTTTATGAAGTGGAGGCGGCGGGAATCGAACCCGCGTCCGCGGACGCACCGGAGAGAGCCTCTACAAGCTTGTCCTGCGCTTTGAATTCGCCCGCCGGCCGGTTCGCAGGCGACCTACCGACGGACTAGCCATCCTTTGAAGTCCCGCTCCGGGCGATTGGCTCTCCCTCGGCGGCGAGCCCGTTTCTGGCGCCGGATTCCGTCCCACGGGCCGAAGACGGAGCGACGTCGCTACCTAATTACTTAGGCAGCGAGTGCGAGATCGTTCTTCGCACTTGCGTTGTTCCCGGTTGTTTTACGAGGCCGACCGGGGACCTCGGCTTGCAGCTCTTCCGGAGAACCGACCACGTCGAAGCCAGGTCGCCCCCCAGTCCTCGAATTCTAGCGCCAGATCGTCGCCATCGGGCTCACGTCGGCCGCGTGGGCGAGGTGCGTGCCGATGCCGAAGCCGTCCTCGACGGTGCGCAGGACGCTGTAGTGGTAGTACGAGCCTCCGTACTCGCCAGCAGCGACCAGCGGGCTGATCACGAAGCAGGCGACGTGGCCGCCCGAGCCGAGGCCGTTCTTCTTCGCCATGCCGTCCTGGCGTTGATCCTCGTCGTACGTGACGATGATGACGCCGTCCGAGCCGAAGGCCGGCGAGGTCTCGATCTTCGGGATCTCTCGCTCGAGGAACGCGTCGAACTGCCGAATGCGGCCGTTGATCGGCTTGCAGTTCGATTCTCCGTCCTCGCAGCCGTTCGGGAGGACGAGATTGAAGTTCGGCACGTCGCCGGACGCGAGCGCGTCGTCGAAGATGTACATCGGCCGGTCCGCCTCGTCGCCCGCATAAATGTCATTCGCGAGGCACTCCTCCGACTTCGCCGTCTCGGACCAGACGCCGCCGACACCCTCGATGTTGTCGTAGTTGATGGGTGGATTCCCCGTCGTGTAGAAGCCTGTCAACGGGCAGGCGCCCTGCGGGGCGCAGCTTCCGCCCGAGCCGGTGTCGCATTTCGCCGTGCCGCCCTCGAGCCAGGTCTTCCACGTGAGGCCGTTGACGTCGAGCTGGTGGTAGATGTTGTTCACGTCCTGATGGCAGGCCGCGCCGCCGTCCTGCTGCTGGCAGCGGTTGAACTGCCCGGAGGTGAGGGCGATGTAGTTCGCCTGCGACCAGTGCGTGGCCGCACGGTAGTTCGTGAACCAGGCCGAGCGCGGACGCAGCGTCCCCATCATGTAGGGCGCCCTCGTCGCGTCGAGGTGCGTGTAGGTCGTGTTCTCACCGACGATGAGGAAGACGTGCCCGAAGCGCGGGATGCCCTCGAGTCCGGTCGTCGGAGCCCCGGCGATGCGCGCGCCGGCGGGAGATGCGGTGACCAGACACGCAACCGCGCTGAGCGCTACGAGAAGGGAGCGCCGCATCGTCCTGCGATTCTCCCGCGCCCAACGGCTCGGCGCAACCCCGGCGCTAGCGGCTCCGATCCGCCCCGCTTCCCATTGCCTTCCCAGTCGGGTTCAGCAGGTGTCTGCCGAGCGCCGCCTCCGGTGAAGCGCCGTGATGACCCCGACGTTCGCCGCCACGATCGCCAGCGAGATGGCAAGCCGGTACCACCACGCCGTGTCGTCTCTGAGCACCTGCTGCTGAACCGCGACGATCGGGACGATCGGGACGACATAGGTCCAGAGCGGAGCCCAACGGCCTTCTGCAGCCTCGCACCTGAACAGCGCGCTTCCTCTCATCCGGTTCCCCTTTCGAATCGTAGTGCGAAGAAACAGGGTGGCCGAAGCGTCAGCGGGTCGCAGTGGGGTCAGCGTGCCTCTCGAAGTACGGGCAGCCGAACCGTCAGCCGCGGCGATCCTTGAGCGCCCGCTCGATCTGGCGCTTCGCGTCCCGATCGGCGAGGTCGCGGCGCTTGTCTCGCGCCTCCTTGCCACGCGCCAGCGCGATCTCGACCTTCACGCGTCCGTCCTTGAAGTAGAGGCGCGTGGGGACGAGCGTCAGGCCGCGCTCCCGCGTCTTCCCCAGCAGTGAGTCGATCTCGCGCCGGTGAAGCAGGAGCTTGCGGTCGCGATCCGGGTCGTGGTTGGCGAGGTTCCCCTGTGCGTACTCGTCGATGTGGACGCCGACAAGCCAGACCTCGTTGCCGCGCACGTCGGCGAACGCGCGCGCGAGATCGGCGCGGCCCGCCCGCAGCGACTTCACCTCGGTGCCCGTAAGGGCGATGCCCGCCTCGTAGCGCTCGAGCAGGTGATAGTCGTGCCGGGCACGCCTGTTCTCTGCAATGAGCTTGGCCCCGCCGGTCGCCATGCCTGGATTGGACCAAAAGTTCGCCGAGCCGGGTGTCGCTTTCGTCCACCACCCCGGCTGACCTTCCGCTTCCGCGTAGTGCCTACCGGTGTGACTTCGACCTACTCGCGCCCCGTGCTCGGCGCAGGGGGGACGTTAAGGGACGCAGCCGCACCGGTTCAAGTGCCGCCGGAGAGAAGTCTTCGCAAAGAGCGGAGTTTTCTATCCGGCGAGCTCGAGGCTCACTCGTCCGCCCGGCCGCTCGAGCCGGTCGACCCGGACGCGGATGCCGTCGCCGAGCCGATAGGAGTGCCCGCTCCGCCGCCCGACGAGCGCGGTCGCGAGCGGATTGAGCTCGAAGTAGTCGCCGGGCAGCTTCCGCGCCGGTACGTAGCCCTCGAAGACGGCGTCGAAGCGGACGAAGATGCCGGAGCCGATCGCGCCGACGATCTCGCCGTCGAACTCGGCGTCCCAGCCGAGCTCGAAGAGGCGCCGTTCGAGCAGCCAGGCGAGGCAGATCTCGTCGGCGTCGTACTCGATCGCCGAGATCTCGCGCTCGCGCGACGAAGTCCATTCCGCCAGGTCCCCCAGCGCTTCCGGAAGCGGCTCGTCGGCGGCGCCGAGCTCGCCCAGGAGCGCCCGGTGGACGACGAGGTCGGGATAGCGGCGGATCGGCGAGGTGAAGTGGCAATACGCCCGGCTCGCGAGGCCCGAATGCCCGAGGTTGCGCGGGTCGTAGCGCGCCTGCTTAAGCGCCCGCAGGACGAGCGCGGGAAACGCTTCGCCCCCGCGCCCAGACTGCTCGGTGTAGACCGCCACCCGTTCGCTCACCCGGGCCGCCAGCTTCGCGGCCTCGGCGGGCCGCAACTGCTCGGGCGCCGGCGGCGTCGGGACCTCGAGCTCAGCGAGCTTCGCGAGCAGGAGCTCGACCGACTGCGGATCGGGACGCTCGTGCACGCGGTAGAGGGCGTCGCGCTTCCTACCCGCGAGGAGGCCCGCAACCGCCTCGTTCGCGAGGATCATCAGCTCTTCGACGAGCGAATGGGCGAGCGGCTCCGCCTCGATCCAGGCGCGCTCGACGCCGCCCTCGCCGTCGAAGGCGAACGCCGTCTCGCCGGCCTCGATTCGGAGGGCGCCGCGCGCGTAGCGGCGGCGGCGTAGCTCGGTCGCCACGACCTCGGCGAGTCCCAGCGCATCGGTGACCTCGTCCTCGGCCCGCTCGACCCCGGCGAGGATCGCCTGGGCGTGCGAGTACGTGAGGCGCTCGCGGCTTCGGATGACGCTCCGGTAGAAGCTCGGCTCGCCGGCCTCCATGGCGGCGTCGAAGACCACCTCGACGGTCACGCAGCGCCGGTCCTGGTGCGGTCGCAGGCTGCAGAGATCTGCGGAGAGCTCGGCCGGCAGCATCGGCTCGACGCGGCCAGGCACGTAGGTCGAGAAGGCGCGTTCGGCCGCATCCCGGTCGAGCGCCGAGCCGGCCGGCACGTAGGCGGAGACGTCTGCGATATGGACCCAGGCGCGGATGCCCTCCCCCTCGCGCCGGAAGCTCAGCGCGTCGTCGAAATCCTTCGCCTCGTCGGGGTCGATCGTGAACGCGAAGAGGCCGCGGAGGTCGGCGCGGTCGGCCTCGAGCGTCTCCGGCGGCGCCGGGACGGGAGCATGCGGACGGCGGGCGCCACGGTGCCAGAGCAGCCCCTCGAGCACGGCGCCGACGTCCTCGGGGCGGCCGAGGAGCTCCTCGACGCGGGCCCGTCCGCGGCCGAGGCGCAGGACGACCAGGTCACCCGGGGACGCATCGCCGGACCCCTTGCGGTCGACCGTGACCGGAACGCCTCCCTCGAAGAACGGCTCGCCCACGAGGAGCTTCCCGCGCCGGGCAAGCTCCGCCACGAGGATCTCCATCTAGGCAGTCAGCTGCCTGCTGAGAAGGCGCTCCGCCACCCGGAGCATCTCGTCCGGGCGCGTGAGCGGGTCGTCGCTCGCCCGCACCGCGGGATGGAAGCCGTGCCCGGCCAGGTCGACTCCCGAAGGCGTCAGGTAGGTCGCGGTCGTCAGCTTGAGGGCGCGCCCCTCCGACAGCGGGCGGATCGACTGCACCGACGCCTTGCCGTAGGTGCGCTTGCCGACGACGGTGGCGCGCTTGTTGTCGGCCAGTGCCGCAGCGACGATCTCGGCGGCGCTCGCACTCCCGCGGTCGACGAGGACGATGACCGGCAGCTGCGGGAAGTCGGCGCCGCCGCTCACCTCGTAGACGGTCTCGTCCTGATGCAGGCCCGAGACCGTGCAGACGACGCCCTCCTCGAGGAAGACCGACGCAGTGCGCACGGCCTCGGTGAGCAGGCCGCCGGGGTTGTCGCGGAGGTCGAGGATGACGCCCTGCGCGCCGCGGTCGACGAGCGCCTCGGTCGCGGCGTTAACCCGCTCGGCGCTCGAGTCGGGGAAGGAGAGGAGCCGGAGGTACCCGAGCTTCGCTCCGGAGAACCGCACGAGGCGAGAGGAGAGCGACGGCACCGCCACGTCGGAGCGCATGACCGTGAAATCGAGCTTGCCGCCCTTCCTGCGCACGGTCAGGTGGACGACCGTGCCCTTCTCGCCCTTGATCAGGTTGAGCGACTGGTCGAAGGTCAGCTTCCCCGCCGGCCGGCCCTGGATTCGGACGATGATGTCTCCCGGCCGAACGCCCGCTTCCCGGGCGGGGCCCTCGAGCGCCGACGTGACGACCAACCCCGCGCGCGACGGCTCGACCGTGAGGCCAACGCCCGAATAGCTCCTCGCCGTCCGGTTCTTCAGCGACGTGTACTCGGCGGCGGTCAGATACTGCGTGTTCGGGTCGCCGAGCGCCTCGAGCAGGTCCGGGATCGTCTGCTGCGAGAGCACGTCAGGCCCGACCGGCCGGTAGTAGTTCTCGGCCAGCTCGGCCCGCACCTCGGCGACGGGGTCGACGGCGCTCGAGGTGGGTACCTCGCGCGTCTCGCTTCCCGCGAGGCCTCCCGAGCGCGTAAGCACCAGCCCGAGCCCGAAAGCAGCCCCGAGCAGGAGGAGGATCAGGGCAAATCCACCCGCGCGTCTCATAGTGGCCGCAGCCGAAGTATAGGCGCCCGGCGGATGGGCCTCAGACGCGCAGGAAGCGGCGCAGGGTGATGCCGGAGCCGGCCGCACCGACCGCGAGCGCGACGCCGACGAGGATCAGCGCCGTCAGCGGGAAGCTGAGCGCGTGCACGTCGTCCTCCCGGAAGGCGGTGCTGTGGCCCTCGATCACGGGCAGCGCGAGCTCCTTCGCCAGGACGAGCAGGACGACGGCCGCGATCGCCCCGATCAGGCCGCAGATCACCCCCTCGAGCATGAACGGCCCGCGCACGAACCAGTTCGACGCCCCGACGAGCTTCATCACCTCCACCTCTCGCCGCCGGGAGAAGATCGACAGACGGATCGTGTTCGCGATCAGGATCGTCGAGGCGATCATGAGGATGATCGAGCCGAGCAGGAAGATGTACTTGATCACGTTCGTGACCGAGAGGATCCGCTCGGTCTTCTTCTCGGCGTAGTCGACCTTGTCGACCCCCGCCGGGAGCGGCTCGAGCCGGTTGGCCAGGGCCGCGACCTGGTCGGCATCCTTCGGTGTCACCTCGAAGGCATTCGGAAGCGGGTTCCCCGGAAGGTTCTTGACGAGGTCGGGGTACTTCTCCTTCATCCGGGCGAGCGCGTCCTCCTTCGAGACGAAGACGACGTCCTTCGTCTCGGGAAAGCTCTCGAGCTTCGCGCCGACGGCGTTGATCTGCGCCTGCGTGGCGTCGGGCTGCTGGACGAAGAAGACCTTGACCATGACGTCCTTGCGCACGTGGTCGGTCCACGAGTTCACCCACGAGAAGAGAGCGATGAAGAGCCCGAGCAGGAACATGCCGATCAGCACGGTCATCGTCGCCGCCACGGTCGTGGAGATGTTTCCGCCGATCGAGCGAAAGGCCTCGCCGAAGAAGAGCTTCGCGCGCGGCATCTACATCTAGTCGGTCGTGTACTGGCCGCGCCGCTCGTCGCGGACGACGTCGCCGCAGTCGAGTGCGATCACGCGCTTGCGCATCTTGTCGACCATCTCGCGATCGTGCGTCGCCATGAGGACGGTGGTGCCGGTTCGGTTGATCCGGTAGAGAAGCTGCATGATCCCGACCGAGGTGTCGGGGTCGAGATTCCCCGTCGGCTCGTCGCAGATGAGGAGCGGCGGATGGTTGACGAACGCGCGCGCGATCGAGACCCGCTGCTGCTCGCCGCCCGACAGCTCGTCGGGGAGCGAGTTCATCTTGCCGGAGAGGCCGACCAGCGCCAGCACCTCCGGCACCTTGGTCCGGATCGCGCGCTTCGGCTCGCCCTGTACCTTGAGCGCGTAGGCGACGTTCTCGGAGGCGGTCCGGTTCGGGAGCAGCTTGAAGTCCTGGAAGACGCAGCCGATGTTGCGGCGCAGCATCGGGACCTTCGAGCTCTTCAGGCGGGCGAGCTCACGGCCGCCGACGATGATCCGGCCCGCCGTCGGCTCGAGCTCCTTGAGGAGCAGGCGCATGATCGTCGACTTGCCCGAGCCGGAGGGCCCGACCAGGAAGACGAACTCTCCCTTCTCGATCACGAACGAGGCGTCGCGCAGCGCGACGACGTGCGGGTCGTAGACCTTGCGCACCTCCTCGAAGCAGATCATCGGCGAGCTCGCCGGGGCCGGTGCGTGCCCGTTTCCGTTCAACGGCGCCGCGACGGGCGCCTCGGAGGCTTCCTGGACGCGTTCTGAAAGATGGGTTTCCTGCACCGGAAAAGAAGGAGCGCCCTGGGCACGAGCGCGCCGGTCACGTGGCTTACCAGCGGCGGAGTCTAGCGCATCCTTCGGCGGCTCTCACCCTCTACCCCCGCTAGTTGCAGCTGTTTTCAGGAGATATGCCTGGATGAAGGGGTCGAGGTTGCCGTCGAGGACGCCCTGCGTGTTGCCCTCTTCGACGTCGGTGCGGTGGTCCTTGACCAGCTGGTAGGGGTGGAGGACGTAGCTGCGGATCTGGCTGCCGAAGCCGGTCGTCATCACCTCGCCGCGCTCCCGCGCCAGCTCCTCCTCGCGTCGCTCCTGCTCGAGCTCGGCGAGCCGGCTCCGCAGGATCTTGAGCGCTGTCGTCTTGTTCGAGAGCTGCGAGCGCTCGTTCTGGACGCTGACGACGATCCCACTGGGCAGGTGCGTGATCCGCACCGCCGAGTCCGTCTTGTTGACGTGCTGGCCGCCGGCGCCGCTCGCGCGATAGGTGTCGATCCGCAGGTCGGACTCGTCGATCTCGGTTCCTTCCCCGTCCGAGACGAGCGGGCTGACGATCACCTGGGCGAAGGACGTGTGGCGGCGGTGCGCCTGGTCGAACGGAGAGAGGCGGACGAGGCGGTGGACGCCGCGCTCGGCCTTCAGCACTCCGTAGGCGTTCTCGCCGGAGACGGTGAAGGCGGCGGACTTGAGGCCCGCCTCCTCTCCCGGCGAGGCTTCCAGGAGCTCGGTCTTGTAGCCGCGCGCCTCCGCCCAGCGCAGGTACATGCGCAGAACCATCTCCGCCCAGTCCTGGGCGTCCGTCCCTCCTTCGCCGGCATGGATCGAGACGACGGCGTCGCCGGAGTCGTACTCGCCGGAGAAGAGCGCCTCCTCCTGGAGGCGCTCGAGCTCGCGCTTGAGCGCCGCGACGCTCTCCGCGACTTCTTCGAGCTCTCCGTCCTCCGAGGCGAGTCCGGCGAGCTCGTTCAGGTCGGTCGACTCGCGGGTGAGGCCGTCGTAGCGCTCGCGCCGGCGCGCGAGCCGCGCGTGCTCGGCCGAGATCTTCGCTGCCCGCTCCCGGTCGTCCCAGAAGCCGGGCGCTCCCATCGCCTCCTCGAGCTCGGCGACGCGGACGCTCAGGGCGTCCGGGTCAAAGGTAATCACGGACCCAGTCCAGCTGGGCCCTGATTTCCTCCAGGTCTCGCTCGACGGCGGCGCGGTCGGCCACAGGTGGATCGTACCGTCAGCGGGTGCCGACGAAGCGGAAGCCGATCTCCCGCAGCTTCTTCGTCCGGATGAGGTTGCGCTCCTCCTCCTCGGTCACGGCCGCGTGCGCTTCCCGGAAGAGATAGGGCTCCCGGGTGAGCGTGCGGCGGGTGAAGCGCTCGTCCAGCCAAGGGATCATCGCTTCCGACGTGTGCAGTCCGCGGTGCTCCTCGTGCCAGTCGGCGTGGTCGAGCCCCACCGCGGCGGCTGACTTTGCATCGAGGCGCTCCCAGGCGAACTCGTCGACGGCCAGGGTGCCGCCCGGCGCGAGCAGGCCGGCGATCTTGTCCAGAGCGGCGGGCAAGTCGTGGACGTGGTGGAGCGAGCTGCTCGCGACGACGGCGTCGAACGACCCGGGCTCGTCGAGCTCTTCGATCGTCGTGCGGCGAAAGAGCGGCCCCGCCGGCGCCTTGGGGTCGATCGCGACGACGTCGTAGCCCGCTCCCGCCAACGCCTTCGCGAGCTCACCGGCGCCGCAGCCGACCTCGAGCACGCGCGCCGGCGGAGCAGGAAGCTCGGCCAGAAGAAACTCGTCCACCCGCATGCCTTCAAGTCTTAGCGGAACGACGGCGAGAAAGTTCCAAAGTTGTCACAGTTTTCACTTGACGCCGTGCGGTGTCGGACACCGTTCGGTTGGCGCCGCGGGCTGGGCGTCGGAAGACCGCTTCACGACTGGGATCGAGCGTCGCGCCGAGGGTGGATCGCTATCGGCAGAGATCGCGGCGCAGCCGAAGATTTCGCCCGACTACGCGCCGTGGCACTTCTTGAACTTTTTGCCGCTGCCGCACCAGCAGGGGTCGTTGCGGCCGATCTTCTGGTGGTCGGAGACGGTGCGTTGCCCGGTCGCCACGGAGGTCGCCCCGCCCCCGACGGCGCCGGCAGTCGCGGTCCCGCCCGCAGCTGCGATCGCCTCCGAGCCGGCCAGCGCCTCGTGCTCGTAGACGAGGCCGTCACCGTTCGAGCTGCCGTTCGGCCCGGCGCCGGGACGAGCGGGCTGGGCCAGGTCGGGCGGCTCCTCGGGCTGGACTTCGACGTGGAAGAGGTGGCGGACGACCTCCTCGCGGATGATGTGCCCGAGCTCCTCGAACATGGCATGCCCCTCTGAGCGGTACTCGACGAGCGGATCCTTCTGCGCCATCGCGCGCAGGTGGATGCCGTCGCGGAGGTACTCCATCGAGTCGAGATGCTCGCGCCAGCGCAGGTCGACGACCTGGAGGATGAGAAAGCGCTCGATCTCACGCATGAGCTCGGCGCCGAGCTCCTCCTCCTTGGTCTCGTAGGCGGCGTGCGCGTCGTCGGCGAAGTCCTCGATCAGCTCCTCGCGCGACATCGACTGGAGGTCGATCTCGTCGGGGCGCACCTCGGTCTCGTAGATCGCCTCCATCTCCTTGAAGAGACTCTCGAGGTCCCACTCCTCCGGGTACTCGGACTGGGTGTGCGTGAGGACAGCGCTCTCGATCACCTCGTCGATCCACTGCTGGATCTCCTCCGAGAGGTCGTCGCCCTCGAGGACGCGCCGGCGCTGCTCGTAGATGACCATGCGCTGGACGTTCATGACGTCGTCGTACTTGAGGACGTTCTTCCGCGAGACGAAGTTCTGCTCCTCGACCTTCTTCTGCGCGTTCTCGATCTGGTTCGAGAGGATCTTGCGCTCCATCGGCTCGTCGTCCGGGAGGTTGAAGCGGTCCATGATCTTGTAGATGCGGTCGCCGGCGAAGAGGCGGACGAGGTCGTCCTGGGCCGAGAGGTAGAAGCGCGACTCCCCGGGGTCGCCCTGACGCCCTGAACGGCCGCGGAGCTGGTTGTCGATCCGGCGCGCCTCGTGTCGCTCGGTGCCGAGGACGTAGAGACCGCCGAGCTCGACCACACCCTCGCCAAGCTTGATGTCGACGCCGCGGCCGGCCATGTTCGTCGCGATCGTGACCGCGCCGCGCTCGCCCGCGTCCTTGATGATCTCCGCCTCGCGCTCGTGCTGCTTCGCGTTCAGGACGTTGTGCGGGATGCCCTGGCGCTCGAGCAGCTTCGAGAGGTGCTCGGAGACCTCGACGGAGATCGTGCCCACGAGGACGGGCTGCCCCTCCTCGTGGCGCTCCCTGATGTCCTCGATGACCGCGTTGTACTTGACCTCTTTGTTCTTGTAGATGTAGTCGTCGCGGTCGTCGCGGGCGACGGCGACATTGGTGGGGATCTCGGCGACGGAGAGGTCGTAGATCTCCTGGAACTCCTTCTCCTCGGTCTTCGCCGTGCCCGTCATGCCGGCGAGCTTGTCGTAGAGGCGGAAATAGTTCTGGAGCGTGATCGTCGCGAGCGTGACGTGCTCCTCCTTGATCGCCACGCCTTCCTTCGCCTCGACGGCCTGGTGGAGGCCCTCCGACCAGCGGCGGCCTTCCATGATGCGGCCCGTGAACTCGTCCACGATCTTGACCTCGCCGTCCTGGACCACGTAGTCCACGTCGCGCTGGTAGAGCGACTCGGCCTTGAGCGACTGGACGAGGTGGTTGACGAGCTGCGCGTTGTGGGCGTGGTAGAGGTTCTCGATCCCGAGCGCGCGCTCCACCTTCTCGATCGCCGACTCGCGCGGCGCAACCGTCTTGAACTTCTCGTCGTACTCGTAATCGGCGCCGTCCTCCTCGACCGGCATCCCCTTGGGGACGAACTTGGCCGGCGTGCCGGCGAGCTGGCGCGCGATGCGCGCGAAGTCGTAGTAGGTCTTGGCTGCGGTCTCCGGCTCGCCCGAGATGATGAGCGGTGTCCGCGCCTCGTCGATCAGGATCGAGTCGACCTCGTCGACGATCGCATAGGAGTGGCTGCGCTGCACCGTCCCCTCGAGCGCGGTCGCCATGTTGTCGCGCAGGTAGTCGAAGCCGAACTCGGAGTTCGTGCCATAGGTGATGTCGGCCGCGTAGGCCTCTCGCCGCTCGTCGAAGGGCATCATGTTGCGGATGAAGGCGGCGCGCATGCCGAGCGCCTCGTAGACCGGGCTCATCCACTCCGTGTCGCGCTTGGCGAGGTAATCGTTGACGGTCACGAGGTGGACGTTCTCGCCGGTGAGCGCGTTCAGGTAGAGGGGCATCGTCGCGACGAGCGTCTTTCCTTCACCGGTCTTCATCTCCGCGATGTCGCCCTCGTGGAGCACCATCGCGCCCATCAGCTGGACGTCGAAGGGACGCAGCCCGAGCGCGCGCTTGGCCGCCTCGCGCACCGCAGCGAACGACTCGAAGACGAGCTCGTCGAGATCCGCGCCGTTCTCGAGGCGCTGCTTGAACTCGACTGTCTTCGCCGCGAGCTCCTCGTCCGTGAGCCCTTCGAAGTCCGGCTCGAGCGACGTGACGTAGGCCGCCTGCTGGGCGAGCTTCTTCAGCCGTCGGCCCTCGCCGACGCGGAGGAATTTCTCGAAGCCGCCGTAGTTGGACATCAGTTCAGGGTACCGGTTGTCACAGCGGGTCTATGCCGACTTCCCAGAGGCGACCGTCGAGCCGCGTGGCCCGCAGCACATAGGCACGGTAGCGGCCGCCGGCGCCCTCCTCGAGCCCGGGAACGAGGTCGGCCGTCGGCCGCCCGTCGATCTCCAGGGCCCGCTCTCCCTCTTCGGTCACGGTCAGCATCAGCTCGTCGCCTTCCGTATCGGCAGGAAGCTCCACGACCTCGATGGCAACCGCGCCGACGGCCCAGGTGCCGCCCTCGTGGCGGACGCCGGCCGCCCGGTACGGCGGGTCGATCGCGGCCGCGAGCGCCTCCGCGAGGCAGCCCGCCGGCGCCTCGTCCCCGCCCACGTGGATCGGCGCGCGGCCGGCGACGCCGACGAAGGCGCACGTGTCCCCGGCCGAGCCGCAGCTCGCGGTCACGACGGCATCCCACTCGCGGGTGCGCGGGATCCCGGAGATGCCCGCCTCCACCCAGCGAAAGGCGCGGGGATCGATCAGGAGAGCTGGGGCTCGATCAGCCCGTAGTTGCCGTCGCGGCGGCGGTAGACGACGTTCACCTCGATCGTCTCCGCGTTCTGAAAGACGAAGAAGTCGTGGCCGACGAGCTCGAGCTGGAGGACTGCCTCCTCCGGGCTCATCGGCTTCACCGGGAACTGCTTCGTCTTCACGATCAAGGGCGAGTCCTCGTCCGGGACCACGGGCCGGCCCTCGACCGGGTGGGAGTTCCTGGCCGACCCGCGGCGGCGCTTCTCGCGGTAGCGGCGCGCCTGGCGCTCGAGCTTGTCGACGAGCTGGTCGATCGAGGCCTTCATGTCGGTCGAGCTCTCGCGGGCGCGGAGCACCGGCCCCTTCGTCCAGATCGTCGCCTCGGCGACCTGGTTCTCGGAGATGGAGGGGTTCTTCTCGATCTGAAGCTCGAGCTCGAGCCGCGCAGCGTCGTTCAGATGCTTGTCGAGCTTGCCGAGCTTCTGGAGGGCGTAGTCCTTGAGGGAATCCGTCACGTCGACGTTTTTCCCCTTCACCTGAAGTCGCACCGAAGCCTCCTCGTCGGGGTCGCTCTGAATCTACCGCATCGCCGCGCGGCGAAATCACCGCCGCACCGTTCGCGCAAACGTGACGACGTGGACGCTCCGGGCGCCCGCGCGGCGAAGCTCCGTGGCTGCCGCGCCCACGGTCGCGCCCGTCGTGTAGACGTCGTCGACGAGCACGAGGCGCCCCGGAGGCGTCCCGGCGGCCGCGAACGACCCGCGCACGTTCCGGCGCCGCTCCTCACGCGAGAGCCCCCGCTGCGGCCGGGCCGGCTCTCTCCGCACGAGGAGCCTCGCGAGCGGGAGCTGCCAGAGCGATGCGAGCTCCCGCGCGAGCGCCTCGGCCGCGTTCTGGCCGCGCTTCAGGCTGCGGTCGGGGTCGCCCGGCACGAAGGTGAGCGCGTCGGCCGGCGGGCGCGGCACCGTCGTCCCGGCGAGGTCTGCGAACTCCCGCGCGAGCGAGCGGAGGCCGCGCTCCTTCCACGCTGCGACGAGGGGGCGTGCAGGCCCCTCGTAGGCGACCGCGGCGCGGGCAGTCGCGAAGGCGAGGCGCCGGCCGGCGCACTCGCGGCAGCGCTCGACGGGCCACGCGGTGGGCGCGCCACAGCGGGCGCAGAGCGGCCCTTCGAGCCGCCGAAGCGCCGCCAGGCAGGCGCCGCAGAGAAGCTCCTCCCCGCCCCCGCACGCCGCGCAGCGCCGCGGCAGGACGACGTCGAGGAGGCGAAGCGCGCGCGCTGCGAAGATCGGCCCCATACCCGCCCCTGCGTGGGATAGCGGGCCGCGGCGCGCGGGTGGCGCGCCGATCGTGCCGGCTTCGCCTTAAGAGGCCGACGCGCCCGCCGGATAACGGAGCAGCGCGTCCGCGAGCTTGGAGGCGTCGCCGAAGATACCGGCGATCGCGAGGCCCTCGTCGGGAACGGCGGTGCCCGGGAAGAGTGCAGCGCTCCTGATGGCTGCCCCGGCTCCGACGCGGCATTCGGCCCCGATCGCCGCCGGGCCGCGAATCTGGGCGCCCTTTTCGATCACGACATTGGGGCCGAGCACGATCGGGCCGTCGAGCTGGGCGGAGGCGTCGACCTGCCAGCCGGCCTCGGCCCAGACACCCGGTGCGATCTCCTCGCCGGCGCTGTCGATGCGAACGTGCCCGAGCACGGCGTCGAGGATCGTGTTCCGGAGCTCCTCGAGGTCGCCGACGTCGTTCCAGTAGGCCATCGTCGTGTACGCGTAGATCTCCTCGTTCCCGGTGACGAGGTTCGGCCAGATGTCGCTGCCGAAGTCGACGAAGGTGTCGGCGGGGATCCGCTCGAGCAGCTCGGGCTCGATCACGTAGACACCGCAGTTGGCGAGGTCGGAGCGCGCTTCGTCACGCGTCGGCTTCTCCTGGAAGCCGCGCACGCGCGTGTCGCGGTCGAGGATGACGACCCCGTACGCGCTCGGGTCGCTGACCGGCTTGACGGTCAGCGTCGCCAGCGCCCCGGTGCGCCGGTGGTGGCCGAGGAGCGCGGTCACGTCGACGTCATGCAGCCCGTCCCCCGAGGTGACGAGGATCGTCTCATCACCCCAGAAGTCCTCGAGCTTCTTCGTCCCGCCGGCCGTGCCGAGCAGCTCCGGCTCGTGCGACCACCGAATCGACATGTCGAGCGAGGACCCGTCGCCGAAGTACTTCTCGATCATCTCGGGAAAGGCGTGCACGTTGATGCCCACCTCACGCACCTCGTGGCGGTGGAGCAGGTTCAGGAGGTGGTGGAGCACCGGTCGATTGGCGACCGGCATCATCGGCTTCGGCAGGAAGTCGGTCAGAGGCCTGAGGCGCGTGCCGAGGCCCGCCGCCATCACCATGGCCTTCAAGGCAGCGACTCCGCGTAGGGCGGCCGGTGCACGCCCTCCTCGGTGACGATCGCGGTGATGAGCTCGGCGGGCGTCACGTCGAAGGCCGGGTTCCGGGCCTCGAAGCGGCTGCTCACCTCACCCGGGTCACGCTCCTCGATCGGGATGTCCGCGCCCGTCGCGGCGGCGCGGTCGAGCGTCGAGGTCGGTGCGACGACGTAGAACGGAAGCTCGTGGTGCGAGGCCAGGACCGCGAGCGCGTAGGTGCCGATCTTGTTGGCCGTGTCGCCGTTTCGGGCGATCCGGTCGGCGCCCGTGATCACCTGCGTCACCTCGCCGCGCGCCATCAGCGAGGCGGCGGCCGAGTCGGCGATCACGCTCGCCGGAATGCCGGCCCGCTCGAGCTCCCACGCGGTGAGGCGCCCGCCCTGGAGGAGCGGTCTCGTCTCGTCGACGAAGACGTGCGTCACGAGCCCGCGCGCGAAGCCCGCCTTCACCGCCCCGAGCGCGGAGCCGTACCCGCCCGTTGCGAGACCGCCCGCGTTGCAGTGCGTGAGCGGGGAGGCGCCGTCCTCGAGGAGGCCGGCGGCATGCTCCCCCATGCGCCGACAGCGCGCCACCTCGGCGCTGTGGAGCTCGCGGGCGCGCTCCGCGAGGTCGCCGTCCGCGGAGCGCATCTCGGCGATCGCCCAGGGGAGGTTGACCGCGGTCGGGCGCGCAGCGACGAGAACCTCCGCGGCCTCGTCGAGGTCTTCTCCGCGCTCCGCGGCGAGCGCGTAGCCGTACGCCGCCGCCACGCCGATCGCCGGGGCGCCGCGGATGACCATCGTCCGGATCGCGTCCGCCACCTCGGCGGCCGAGCGGCACTCGACCTCGATCTCCTCCTCCGGCAGCCGCCGCTGGTCGAGGAGGACGACGGTGTCCCCCTCCAGACGAACGATCTCCTCCGGGCGCAGGTCGACCGACCCGCCCGCGAACCGCGGTCTCATGCCCGGATTCTTACGTGCCCTCGTCCCAGGAGGCCAGGTACTTGGCCTGTTCCTCGGTGAGCTCGTCGATCTCGACGCCCGTCGCCTCGAGCTTCAAGCGTGCGATCTCGCGATCGATCTCCTCCGGGACGACGTAGACCTTCGGCTCGAGCTCGCCGGCGTTCGCGACCACGTACTCGGCCGAAAGCGCCTGGTTGGCGAAGCTCATGTCCATGACCGAGGCAGGATGCCCCTCCGCGGCGCTGAGGTTCACGAGTCGCCCGTCCGCGATGATGTAGATCCGGCGCCCGTCCCCGAGCAGGAACTCCTCGACGAACGGCCGCGCCGTCCGCGTCTCGCTCGCGAGCCGCCGCAGGGCGGGCAGCTCGATCTCGACGTTGAAATGGCCTGTGTTCGCGAGGATGGCACCGTCCTTCATGCGCTCGAAGTGGCGCTCCGCGAGGACATGCTTGTCGCCCGTGGCGGTGCAGAAGATGTCGCCTACCTCCGCCGCTCGCTCGGTCGTCATGACGTCGAAGCCGTCCATGAGTGCCTCGAGGGCTCGGAGCGGATCGACCTCGGTCACGATCACGAGCGCCCCCATCCCGCGGGCCCGCATCGCGACGCCGCGGCCGACCCAGCCGTAGCCGCAGACGACGAAGCGCCGGCCGGCGAGGAGGACGTTGGTCGCCCGCACGATGCCGTCGATCGTCGACTGGCCGGTGCCGTAGCGGTTGTCGAAGAGATGCTTCGTCTTCGCCTCGTTCACCGCCACGATGGGGAAGCCGAGCTTCCCGTCGGCCTCGAGCGCTCGCAGCCGGATGACCCCCGTGGTCGTCTCCTCCGTGCCGCCGATGATCTCTCCGAGCTGGTCGGGCCGCTTCGAATGGAGGACGCCGATCACGTCGGCGCCGTCGTCCATCGTCATATGCGGGTGGTGGTCGACGGCAGCCGTGATGTGCGAGTAGTACGTGTCGTCGTCCTCGCCCTTGATCGCGAAGACGGGCACGCCGTACTCGGCCACGAGCGCAGCGGCGACGTCGTCCTGCGTCGAGAGGGGATTCGAGGCGCAGAGGAGGACGTCGGCGCCGCCCGCCTGCAAGGTCCGGGCGAGGTTCGCGGTCTCCGTCGTCACGTGCAGGCACGCCGAGACGCGGTACCCCTCGAGCGGGCGCTCGCGCTCGAAGCGCTCGCGAATCGCCGCGAGAACCGGCATCTGCCGATCGGCCCACTCGATCCTCGTGACGCCCGCGGGAGCGAGCGCCAGATCACGCACGTCGTGCTCAGGTGTCGTCGTCGCCACGCTGGGATTCTACGGGTCGGCGCGCCCGTACTTGTCTTCGAGGCGGACGACGTCGCTCAGCTCCGGCGTCGATGCCTCGAGCACGATCGAGTCCTCGAGCGCTCGCCAGCGGTGCACGGTGCCGGGGGTGAGATGGAATGAGCGCCCCGGCCCGACGACCTCGTTGTCGAGCGGCTTGCCCGGTTCTCCGATCTCGAGCTCGATCCGCCCCGAGTGGACATAGATCGTCTCGTCCTTCGTCCGGTGGAATTGGAGGCTCAGCTGCTCGCCCTCCTTCACGAAGAGGAGCTTGCCGCAGTAGCGATCCGTGGCCGCGAAGATCACCTCGTACCCCCAAGGCTTCTCGACCCGCCGCACGTCGAACGCGAAGCGGTCGAGATCGAGGAGGTTGGGTGACATCTCGCTCATTTCCATGGTCCTACCCCAGCTTGCCGACGAGAGTCAAGGCCCCCTCCGAGCCGAGCGCCTCTTCGGCCCGACGCAGGTCCTTGGGCGTGTTGACGGTGATCCAGAGACCGGTGTGGCGAAACGCTCGCAGCCGTCCCGCGGCGGCCAGCTCGGGGAACGTCGAGTCCTCGTGGTCGCCGCGCTCCGGGAGGGCCTCGAGCGCGCTCTCGCCGAGGACGTAAACGCCGCAGCTCACCCAGTGCGGCAGCTCCGGCGCCTCCCGGAAGCCGGTCACGACGTCCTCCGCGCCGAGCTCGACGACGCCGAACGGCGACTTGAGCGGCACGACGGCGATCGTTCCCGCCGCGCCGGTCTCTCGGTGGCGCGCGAGCATCGCCCCCAGGTCGAGATCGACGAGCTCGTCTCCGTTCAGCGCGAAGACGTCGCCTGGCTCGCGGCGCGAGGCCGCGGCGAGCCGCAGGCCGCCGCCGCGCCCGAGCGGCTCGGGCTCCGGCGCAGGCACGATCTCGGGGCCGAGCCCGGAGAGCGCCTTCGTGAACTCGTCCTCCGTCCCCGCCGAGCAGCTGACGATCACGCGGGTGACCCCGGCCGCGGCGAGCATTCCGACCTGGTAGGCCGCGAGCGGCCGCCCGGCGACCGGCACGAGCGCCTTCGGCCGCCCGCCGGCCGCGGCGCCGAGCCGCTCGCCCTTTCCTCCTGCCAGGATGATCGCCTCCATCGGTCCCTCCCGATCAGCGCCGGAGCTCTGTCTCCGCTTCCGCCGCGACGGGAAGCGTTTCGAGCTCGTGTGCCGCGCGGCCGATCGACTCGTACGTGAAGCCCGCCGCGCGAGCCTTCTCCGGGTCGAGGAGGTTCCGTCCGTCGACGATGAGCGGGTTGCGCATGGACGCCGCTACCTCCGGGGCGAGCAGCCCGCGAAGCTCGTCCCATTCGGTCACGATGACCGCCGCGTCCGCGTCCCGGAGCGCGTCCTGAAGCGTCTCGCACAGGTCGACGGCCACGAGAGCGCGCCTCGCCTCGGCGAGCGCGATCGGATCCCAGCCCCTCACCACGGCGCCTTCGGCGACGAGGCGCGGCGCGAGGATGAGACTCGGGGCATCGCGCATGTCGTTCGTGTTCGGCTTGAAGGTGAGGCCGAGGAGCGCGATCGTCTTCCCGCGCAGCGGCCCGAGATGCCTGACGAGCTTGCCGACGACGCGCCGCTTCTGGAGCTCGTTCACCTCGATCACCGCCGTGAGGAGCTGGAAGTGGTAGCCGGAGTTGCCGGCGAGTTGTTTGAGCGCGCTCACGTCCTTCGGCAGGCAGGAGCCTGAGTAACCGATGCCCGGCCGCAGGAAGAGCGAGCCGATGCGGCGGTCGAGCCCCATCCCTTCGGCGACGACGGAGACGTCCGCCCCCGTCTCCTCGCAGACGTTGGCGATCTCGTTGATGAACGAGATCTTTGTCGCGAGGAAAGCGTTCGACGCGAGCTTCACCATCTCGGCCGAGGCGACGTCGGCGCGCACGACCGGCGCTTCAATCGTCTCGTAGAGCGCCTCGACCGCGTCGCCGTCGGCGTCGTCGAAGGCGCCCACGACTATCCGGTCCGGATGCATGAAGTCGCGGAGCGCCGTCGACTCGGCGAGGAACTCGGGGTTCGAGACGTAGCCGACATGGGCGAGGCCGCGCGCGTCCAGCCCGTGCCTGACCTTCTCGCCGGTACCGACCGGCACCGTGCTCTTCATGACGAGGATCGCACGCTCCTCGAGGTCGGGCAGCTCGTCGAGGACGCGCCAGACTGCCGAGAGGTCGGCGTCCCCGGAGGGAGTCGGCGGCGTCGGGACGGAGACGAAGGCAATCCGCGCCCGTGCGAAGACCTCGCCGAGGTCGAGCGTGTAATGGATCCGCCCGCGGTTCGCGGCGAGCGCCTCGCCGAGGCCGGGTTCGAAGATGGGGACGCGCCCGGCCTCGAGCTCCGCGATCCGCTCAGGGACGACGTCGCGAACGACGACCTCGTGGCCGAGCTCCGCGAAGCAGGCAGCGGTGACGAGCCCGACCCAGCCGGCGCCGATGACTCCGAGGGGTTCGTTCATCGCCTGAGCTTAGTCGCCACGGAGCGGCTTCAGCCCCTTCGCAATGGCGAGCATCGTCTCGTTCGAAAGTCGGTTCAGCGTCGTGTTCATCACCCAGTAGGCGGCCCCATTCACGCGGAAGGCGACCATGTGCAGCTTCGGCCCGTCGAAGTAGAGCCCGTAGTCGCGCCCCTTGATGCGCCGCTGCACGCTCGCTCCGTCGAGGATCGGCGGGTCGTCCCAGGCGATCTCCTGGATGCCCCAGTACTCGGCGCCCGCGGTCTCGTAGACGAGGCGGACGGCGCCGTGGTCTCCGACCTTGTAGGCGCGCACGGGCTCGACCGTGGAGAGCGAGGAGGACGACTCCCGGACGCTCGGCGTGTAGAGCTGGAGGCCGACCTTCGACTTGACGCTTCGCAGCACACCGGCGGCGACCGTGTCGGTCGTGACGGCCGGAGGCTCGGGGGTCGGGGTCTGGTCGGAGGGACCCGGGGTGAGATCGCCGTCGAACGTCTGCCCGACGATCACGCGCAGCATCGTGTCGAGCTTCGTCCCGGCATCGGCCGCCTCGGTCTCCCCGTCGCCGAAGAGATCGGCCATCTGCTCGGCGGCGGCCTCGGCGCCCGCGACGGCCGGGTCGTAGAGGATCTTCGTCCGGAAGTAGTCGAACTTGTCGGCGTTGCCGCCGTTCACGACCTTGTAGCCGCGGTCGGAGAGATGGATCGCCGCCTCGTCGGCCGCGCCGGCGACCCCGTTCCCGTTCAGGACCTCGACGCTGACGTCGGAGGGACGCGGCCCGGTGTCCTTCGGCGCCTTCTCGCCGAGGGCGACGTTTGCCGCCTTCTCGGGTGCGGACACGTCGGGGTTCATGAAGTTGTTGACCGCCTCGTCGATCGAGGCCTGCGAGGCGGAGAGCTCGTTGTAGCCGGTGATCCCAGAAAGCTGCACCTGCTGGAAGTTCCCCGACGGGAGGCCGTAGATGAGCCGCGCATAGCCGTAGAGGGTGCCGACGTCGAGCGCCTTCCCCCCTCCCACGCCCACCTCGACGTTGTCGGTGACCGTGTTGACGATGCCGGGCACCCGGGTGACGGACCAGTGCGTCGCGATCTGCTGCTTCATCGCCTTGACGAAGTCCTGCTGGCGCACGACGCGGTAGAGGTCGGAGTCTGTGTGCCGGAAGCGGACGTAGTCGAGCGCCTGCTTGCCGCCGAGATGCTGGTAGCCAGGCTGGATGTCGATGGTGGCGTAGTTCTCGCCGTTCGAGTTGTCGTTGAAGTAGCGGTGGTCGACGTCGAGATAGACGCCGCCGAGCTTGTCGACGATGTCGATGAAGCCGACGAAGTTGACCGTGATGATGTAGTTGATCGGGATGTGGGTGAGCTCCTTGACGGTCTTCAGCGTCCCGCGCGGCCCGCACGAGGTGTAGGCCTCGTTGATCCGGCCGGTGAACGGTGCCTGTCCCTTGCAGCCCGGGATCGGGACGACCAGGTCGCGCGGAAAGGAGAGCATCGAGACGACCTTCTTGCCCGGGTCGGCGCGGAGGAGCATGATCGTGTCCGAGCGCGAGCCGAGCGAGCTCTCCGGCCCGAGGCGCTTGTCGTACCCGACCACCATCGCGACGGTCGGCTGGTCGGCCTTGGCGACGTCGAGCTCCTCCTGGGCAGCGATCACCTCCGGTGTGTGTGCACGCACCTCCGCGACGCTCTGGTTGATGAAGAGCCAGGCGCCGCCCGCAAGGGCTCCGGCCGCGACGAGGACTGCGATCACGAGCCAGAGGAAGAACTTGCCGAGCAGGCGAAGCGGACCGCGGCGCTTGGTGCGATAGCGGTTCACGCCGCCGAGCGGAGAAAGCGGGATCCCGCCGTGGCCGTTGCCGGAGACATTGCCGGCTCTTCCACGCTTGAGGGTCGTTCGCATAGAAAAAATCGCCGCACGGCGACTAGGGGAGGATAGCCAAGCGCGCGGGCATCAAACGCCACGAACGGTTTCCGCGGCCAGTTGCTCCGCGACCGCCAGCAGGCTCTCGCTCTGCTCGTAGACGGCGAGCTGCTCGTCTGCGCCGGTGCCGCGCTCGAGGAGACCCTCGACGAGGTCGAGCTGCGGCGCGCAGCCGAGCTCCTCGGCCGCGGGCCGGCTGAGCTCGACGAGCCGGCGGAGGGCCTCTCGCGCCGGCCGTTCCGTGTCGTTCGCGAAGTCGATCAGCTTCGCGTCGAGCCCGTCGCGCGCCGCGCGCCACTTGTTCTCGGCGATCAAAGTGATCGGCTCGGTCGCGGGCGGCTCGCCGCGGTCGAAGTCCGCAGCCATCGTCGCCACGAGCGTCTGCGTAAGGGCCGCGATCGCCGCCACCGAGTCGATCCGCGTCTGGGCGTCGCAGATCCTGAGCTCGATCGTCCCGAGGCGGGGATGCGGGCGGAGATCCCACCAGATGTAGGTGTAATCTTCGAACGAGTTCGTCTTGATGCCGCGCTCGACCATGAGCTCGAACTCCTCGTAGGAGGCGAACGCGGGCGGCAGCCCTGCGCGCGGGAAGGGCTCGAAGACCTTGACGCGCGTCGAGGCGAGCCCCGTCTGCCGGCCCTGCCAGAACGGCGAGTTCGCCGAGAGGGCGAGGAGCTCCGGGAGGTAGGTGCGCAGGCCGTTCGCGCAGGCGATCGCCTTCTCCGGCGAGTCGAGCCCCACGTGCACGTGCAGGCCGAAGATCAGCTCGCGCTCGGCGATCCAGCGCATCGACTCGATCAGGTCGAGATAGCGCGGCTCGTCGGTGACCTCCTGGTGCTCGTACCGGGAGAACGGATGCGTCCCGGCCGAGGCGATGACCGCGTCCCGCTCGGCGGCCGCGTCCCGAAGTCGGCCACGCAGATCGCGCAGGTCCGCGATTGCCTCCTCGACGGTGGCCGCGACGCCCGTCGCCACTTCCACGACCGACTGGAGGAGCTCCGCCTTGACCCGGTGCTCCGCCTCCTCGCCCTCGAAGGCGCGGAGGATCTCGTCGATCCGCGAGACGAGCTCGTAGCTCTCCGCGTGGAGGAGCTGGAACTCCTCCTCGACCCCGAGGCTGAACGGGGCGCTCTTGCCGAAGTTCTGGTCCAGCGGTCCGGCGCTAGAGCGCGTCCTCGGCGAGGCGCGTGCCCTCCACCATGTTCGAGAGCTTCTCGTACACGACCTCCCAGCTGCGCGTGCGGAGACCGCAGTCTGGATTGACCTGGATCCGCGCGGGATCGCCGAGCACGTCGACGGCGTAGAGGATCCGGTCGCGCACGAGCTCGGCCGGTTCGACGAAGTCAGAATGGATGTCGAGCACGCCGAGGCCCACGTTCGGGTAGCCGTGCTCCTTGAAAAGGGCGAGCGTGTCTGCGTAGCCCGGCCGGTCCTCGTCGCGCGTCCCGAGCTCGCGCGAGTCGCGGTTGGCGAACTCGAGCTGGAGCTCGAGGCAGTCGTCGAGCTCGAGGACGGCCGGCCAGAGCGCGCCGTAGTCGGAGAAGCAGATGTGCATCGACTTCTTCGCCGCGACACCGCGCGTCGCCTCGTTGAACCCCTGGACGACGAGCGGCACCTCGTCCGGCTTCGTCGTCGCGGCCGGCTCGTCGATCTGAATCCACTCGGCGCCGGCCGCGACGAGGCCTTCGACGTTGGGGCGGATCACGTTCGCCGCCACGTCGTGGACGAAGCGCCGGCGGGCCTCGTAACGGTGCTCCGCCGAGGCACCGAGCCCGCCCTCGTGGCCGTAATGCTCGTCGTAGGACCAGTCCTCCATCGTGTAGGCGCCGGTGAGCGGCACCTTGACGACCCGGTTTGTGTGGGAGCGGACGAACTCGTACTCCTCGACGTCCTGGGGCCCGGACACCGAAGGCGACTCCACGACCGCCGCCTTGGCGTAGTACTTGTTGTCGAACGAGCGGACGATCCCGCGCGGCTCGAACCCGCCGGCGAAGGCTGCGACGTGGTCGTACATCTCGGTCCGCTTCTGCTCACCGTCGTAGACGACGTCGAGCCCGACCTGCTCGAGCAAGCGAATGGCGTAGCGGGCCGCCCAGTCGTCTATATCCGGCAAGTCGCCTTCCCCCACTTGACCGGAGGACAGGAGCTCGACGAGCTCCTCGTGATCTTCGACTCCGAGCCGGCTTCCCCAGCTTCGAGCGGCTTCGACGTCGCTGTCCTCGAGCGGCCGGCCGGCGAACGTCTTCACGCGCCACGACGGCTTCCCGAGACTGCCGATCTCCTGGGTGAGGAAGCGAACCGGGCTCATGCGACGGCCTCCTCCATGGTCGCCTGGACGCGACCGAGGTTTGCGACCTTCTGGCGCGCGATCGGCTCCGACACGAACTGGAGATCTCCGTTGGGTGTGACGGAGACACCGCCGGCCACCCGCTCGGCGAGCTCCTGGACGAAGCGTGCAAGCTTGTCCGGGTCCTCGAGCGCCGAGCTCCGCGCGTCGACGACGCCGGCCATGATCTCCTTCGGATACCCCTTCGGCACGGCGTCGAGGCTCGTACGGTAGAAGTCGACCCCGATGGCATCCACAGGAAGCTCGGCCAGCGGCTCGAGCAGCGGCGCAGCGCCGAGAAAGGGCAGCTGGAGCGCGTATGGGCCGTCGGGAAGCTTCGAAATCGCCGCCGCGAGCTCGGCGACGTCCTCCGAAGCGAGGAAAGGCTCGTAGAGGACGACGAGAGCGCACCCCGCCTCGAGGTCGGCCTCGACCTGCGCCGCGAGCACGTTCGCTGCGAGGGCTTCGGGCGAGGCCGCGCCGTTCGTCGCACGGCTGAATGCAAGCGGCGACGGGAGCGTCCGCAGCCAGCGCCCGGCCGGCAGCCCAGGAGCGGGGATTGGCTCCCGGAGGCTCGGCTCTCCCTCCACGAGGACAGCCCGGTAGAAGGTGTTCGTGTCGAGAAAGCGCGTGAGTGGGCGCGCGTCGAGGCCTTCGGAGCGATCCGCCAGGGGCCGGAAGACATCCTGCCACTCCAGCATGCCGTCGGAGAGAAGCGCGAGGCCCGCCTTCTTCTGGACGGAGACGAGATCTCGGACGTCTGAGGCGGCCTGGCCCTCGACTGCCTGCGCCGTCGTCCGGCCGCGGTCCAGGTCTCGCGTCGCCTGGACGAGGGCCTCCGAGCGGGGGTAGATCCCGGGTGCGAACGCCCTCAGTTCCATCCGCGGCATCCTAGCGACGCAAACCTGGTGTCCCCGGCTCAGCGGCCGGCGACGGAGATCTTGTTCTCGGCGTGCGCGAGGCGCTGCTCGAGCGTCCAGCGGTCGAGCTGCTCGTCGCCGGACTCGAGCTGCGCGCGAAGCTCTTCCGCCTCGCGGCGCGCCGCGTCGACGTCGATCTCCTTCGCGCGGACGGCGTCATCGACGAGCACGATCGCCCGGTCCTGCTGCACCTTGAAGAAGCCGGGCCCGGTCGCCATGAACGTCCAGTCCCCGCCCGCCTTCACGCGCGTCTCACCGGCTCGGAGCATCGCCACGAGCGGCGCGTGGCGCGCGAGGACGCCGATCTCGCCGGCGGCCCCGGGCACGATCACCATCTCGGCCTCGCCCTCGAAAGCCGCTCCCTCAGGGGTGACGACCGAGAGGTCGAAGGTGCGAGCGCCGCCCTCGGCGGTGGCCATTACGCCGCGACCGGTTCGGGCTCAGGCTCGGGCTCGGACTCCGGTTCCTGGCCGGATTCCTCCCGCTCTTCCTCGCCGCCCTGGGCCTTCGCCTGCTCGACCGCGTCCTCGATGGTGCCGACCATGTAGAAGGCGCCCTCCGGGAGGTCGTCGTGCTTGCCGGCGATGATCTCGGCGAAACCGCGGATCGTGTCCTCGAGCGTGACGTACTTGCCGGGCGTCCCCGTGAAGGCCTCGGCGACGAAGAAGGGCTGTGAGAGGAAGCGCTGCACCTTGCGCGCCCGCTGGACGACCAGCTTGTCCTCATCCGAGAGCTCGTCCATGCCGAGGATGGCGATGATGTCCTGGAGCTCGCGGTAGCGCTGAAGGAGCTCCTGCACCCGCGTCGCCGTCTGGTAGTGCTCGTCGCCGACGACGTCCGGCTGGAGGGCGCGCGAGGAGGACTCGAGCGGATCGACCGCCGGGTAGATTCCCTGCTCGGTGAGAGCACGCGAGAGCACCGTGGTCGAGTCCAGGTGGGCGAACGTGTTCGCCGGGGCCGGGTCCGTGAGGTCGTCGGCCGGCACGTAGACGGCCTGGATGGACGTGACCGAGCCCTTGCGCGTCGACGTGATGCGCTCCTGGAGCTGGCCCATCTCCGTCGCGAGCGTCGGCTGGTAGCCGACGGCGCTCGGCATGCGCCCCAGCAGCGCCGAGACCTCTGAGCCCGCCTGCACGAACCGGAAGATGTTGTCGATGAAGAGGAGAACGTCCTGGCCCTGTTCGCGGAAGTACTCCGCCATGGTCAGCCCCGAGAGGCCGACGCGGAGGCGCGCGCCGGGCGGCTCGTTCATCTGGCCGAAGACGAGCGCGGTCTTGGAGATCACGCCGGACTCCGTCATCTCGAGCCAGAGGTCGTTCCCCTCACGCGAGCGCTCGCCGACACCCGCGAAGACCGACAGCCCCTCGTGCTCCTCGGCGATGTTGCGGATCAGCTCCTGGATGAGGACCGTCTTGCCGACGCCTGCGCCGCCGAAGAGGCCGACCTTTCCGCCCTTCACGTAGGGCGCAAGGAGATCGATGACCTTGATGCCGGTCTCGAAAATCTCCGTCGTCGGCTGGAGCTCCTCGAAGGTCGGCGCGTCGCGATGAATCGGCCAGCGCTCCTCGACCTTGATCTCGTCGCCCTCGTCGATGACGTCGCCGAGGACGTTGAAGATCCGGCCGAGGGTCGCCTCACCGACCGGCACGCTGATCGGAGCGCCCGTGTCCTCGACCTCCATGCCGCGCGCGAGCCCGTCGGTCGTGTCCATGGCGACCGCGCGCACGCGATCGTTGCCGAGGTGCTGCTGCACCTCCGCGATCAGGTCGAACGCGGCTCGCCCGCCCTGCTCCGGCATCGAGATGCGGAGCGCGTTGTTGATCGAGGGCAGCTGCCCGTGAAAGACGGCGTCGATGACGACGCCCTTGATCTGGACGATCTTGCCGTTCGTGGTCTCAGCCATGAATTCCCCGGTCGCTTTCAATCATCTTGGCCGGGCTCAGTGTAGCCAAGCCCTTCCGGGGCGAGCGATCAGACGACGCCCTCGGGAGGCTGTCCGGGAACCCTCGCAGGTGCGGGCGCAGGCCGCTTCTTGTCGCGCGGCAGCTGGAGCAACTGGTTCATGTCGGTCCGGAAGCTGAGCTGAGGGGCGGGAGCCGGCGCGGGCGCCGGCGCGGGCCGCTGGAGCGAGGATCCGACGAAGCTTCCGAGCGCGGCTGCGGCCGCGATGGCGACGATGGCGACGCGCCGGCGAACCGGCAGGCGGAGGACGCCGCCGCGCTCGGGCGGCGCGTAGACGATCTGCGGCTCCTCGACCGGGGTCGCGCGCACGATCTCGGTCACGGAGGTGAGGCCGGCCGCGAAGGAGCGGCAGGCGGGACAACCATCGAGATGCTTGTCGAGCAACGCGCCTTCGAGCTCCGAGAGCTCGCCGTCGACGCGGAGCGACGCCCACTGACGGGCGCGGTCGCACCGTCCACTGCGCGGAGAGAGCGCTTCGCCGGCCATATCTGCTCTGACGATAGCCGAGGAAGGAGGTTAGGAAGTTCCCGAAACGGGCGTCAGGCGACGGCGCCGTTGCCGGAGCCCGAGCGGGCCTCCTGCCGGATGCGCGCGCGCTCGAGCTTCCGCTCGCGCTGGCGGCGCGGGTCCGGGACCGGGACGGCGGCGAAAAGCGCCTTCGTGTATTCGTCCCGCGGCTCGTGGTAGACCTGCTCGGCCGTCCCCACCTCGACGAGCTTGCCCTGGTTCATGACCGCGATGCGGTCGCTCATCGTCCGCACGACTGCGAGATCGTGTGAGATGAAGAGGTACGTGAGCCCGAAGTCCCGCTGCAGGTCCTTGAGGAGGTTGAGGATTTGGGCCTGGATCGAGACGTCGAGCGCCGACACGGGCTCGTCGCACACGATCAGCTTCGGGTTGAGCGCGAGCGCGCGGGCAACTCCGATGCGCTGCCGCTGGCCCCCCGAGAACTCGTGCGGATAGCGGTTCGTGAAGTTCGGGTTGAACCCGACGATGTCGAGAAGCCGGCGGACCGTCTCGGTCCGGCTCCTGCGCGTGCCGATGCCGTGCACCTCGAGCGGCTCCGCCACGATTCCGCCCACCGTCATGCGCGGGTCGAGGGAGGCATACGGATCCTGGAAGACGATCTGCATCTCGCGCCGCATCCGGCGCAGGTCCTCGCGACCGAGCGCGGTCAGCTCCTTGTCCATGAACCGGATCGAGCCAGAAGTCGGCTTGAGGAGCTGGAGGATGCAGTAGCCGGTCGTCGACTTGCCCGAGCCCGACTCGCCGACGAGTCCGAGCGTCTCCCCCTCGGCGACCTCGAAGCTGACGCCGTCGACGGCCTTGACCGCTCCGACCGTCCGCTCGACGAGGACGCCCTTCCTGATCGGAAAGTGCTTCTCGAGATCGGAAACGGCGAGGAGCGCGCCGTTCGCGGAGGCGCCCTCGCTCACGCCGTCACCGGCTCTGGCGAGCCCGAGCGCTCGCTCGTCGGATGCGCCGTGCGAACCCAGTGCCCTGGCCGAACCTCGCGGAGCTGGGGCTCGACCCGGGTGCACGAGTCCTCGTAGTGCGCGTAGGGACAGCGCGCGGCGAAGCGGCACGCTTCGGGCGGGGCGACGAGGTCGGGAGGGCGTCCGGGGATGGCGGTCAGACGGCTGTCCCTGATCTCGCGCTCGTCGCCCTCGAGCTGGGGCAACGCGCCGAGGAGCGCCTCGGTGTAGGGGTGTTCCGGATGGTCGAAGAGCTCGAATCCGGTCGCCTGCTCGACGATCTGCCCGGCGTACATGATTGCGATGTCGTCACAGACCTCGGCGACGACACCCATGTCGTGCGTGATCAGGATCATCGCCATGTCGTGTTCCTGGCGCAACTGGTCGAGCAGGTCGAGAATCTGGGCTTGAATCGTGACGTCGAGCGCCGTGGTCGGCTCATCGGCGATGAGGAGCCGCGGGTTGCAGGAGAGCGCGATCGCGATCATGACGCGCTGGCGCATGCCGCCCGAGAAGCGGTGCGGGTAATCGTCGATGCGCTCGGCCGCCCGCGGGATGCCGACCTCCTCCATGAGCTCGATCGCGCGCTTGCGCGCGACTTCCTTGGGCACCTCCTCGTGCGCGCGAATCGTCTCCGTGATCTGAGTCCCGATCTTGAGCGTCGGGTTCAGGCACGTCATCGGATCCTGGAAGATCATGGCGATGTCGTTGCCGCGGATCGACTGCATCTGCCGGTCCGAGAGGTTCGTCAGGTCGCGTCCGTCGAAGAGCACCTCGCCGCTCACGATCTTCGCCGGCGGCTTCGGGATGAGACCCATGATCGAGAGCGCCGTGACTGACTTCCCGCAGCCCGACTCTCCGACGATCCCGAGCGTCTTTCCCTTCTCGACGGCGAAGCTGATGCCGTCGACCGCCTGCACGACCCCTTCGCGCGTGAAGAAATGCGTCCTGAGGTCGTTGACCTCGAGCAGCGCCAACTCGTACCTCGCTAGCCCGTTTCCCGCGTGCGCGGATCGAGCGCGTCGCGAAGCCCGTCGGCGATGAAGTTCGCGCAGAGGACGAGCGTCGCGATCGCCAGGCTCGGGATGAAGAGCACCTCCGGATGGAGGCGGTACGCCTCGCGACCGTCCTGGGCGATCGAGCCCCAGGAGGCGGTCGGCGGGTTGATCCCGAGGCCGATGAAGCTGAGGAACGCCTCGCCGAGGACGACGCCGGGGAGGTCGAGGAAGATGGCGATCACGAGCACTCCGAGGGTGTTCGGCAGGAGATGGCGCGCCAGGATCCGGTACCAGCGAGCGCCGACCGCCTTGGCGGCGCGAACGTAGTCGTTCTCCTTGAGCGTGATGATCTGACCCCGGACCACGCGGGCGGCGGTGAACCAGCTCGCGATCGTCAGCGCAACCACCATCGACCAGAAGCTGACCGAGCCCGAGGGGCTCAGGATCTGCGTCGTGATGATCGCGAACGGCAGGTACGGCAGGCCGTAGAGCGCGTCGAGGAAGCGCATCATGCCGTTGTCGAGCTTGCCCCCGATGAACCCCGCGACCGACCCGTACACGACGCCGATGATGAGGATCATGAACGTTGCCGCAAAGCCGATCGCGATCGAGATCTGGCCGCCGACAGCCGTCCGGGCGAAGAGGTCGCGACCGAACTTGTCGGTCGAGAACGGGTGGTCGAGGCTGAAGCCCGCGTAGGACTGCGAGAAGTCGACGTGGTTGGGGTCGTAGTCCTTGATCGACGTCCACGCCCCGGGGATCTTCCAGAAGCCCGGGATGACCAGGCAGTAGAGGACGATGATGAGGAAGATGATCGCGGAGACCACGGCGCCCTTGTTGCGGATGTAGCGCGCCCAGGCGTCCTGCCAGAGGCTCGACTGCCTGACCGCCGCGCCTGCGGCCGGCTCGGTCGCTGTCGGCGGCGCCGCAACCGGAATGGAGGCCTCCCGGCGGTCGACGGCCACTATCGCGCCTCGCGGGTTCGCGGGTCGAGGATGCCGTACATGATGTCGACGAAGAGGTTGGCGATGATGACGATCACCGAGGTGAGGACCGTGATCCCCATCACGACTGAGAAGTCACGGTTCGAGACCGAGTTGATGAAGTAGCGGCCGATTCCAGGGATCGAGAAGATGAACTCGATGATGAAGGTGCCGGTGATAATGACGCCGAGGAGCGGGGCGGTCGCCGTCACGACCGGTATGAGCGAGTTGCGCAGCACGTGCAGGCCGACGACCCGCTTGTAGGGGAGGCCCTTGGCCTTGGCGGTGCGGACGTAGTCCATCTGCATCGTCTCGAGCATCGAGCCGCGCACGAGCCGCGCGAAGTACGCCATCGGGAAGAGGCCGAGTGCGAATGACGGCAGGATAACGCGGTCGTCGAGGCTCCAGAACGACAGCGGCCACCCGTTCGTGGGCACCACCCCGGCTTTCAGCGCCACGTAGTAGATGAGGAGCGTGGCGACGAAGAAGCTCGGTAACGCGAAGCCGATGCTCGAGAAGAACATCGCGAAGTAGTCGAAGATCGAGTTCGGCTTGAGCGCGGCGAGGACGCCAAACGGGATTCCCAGCACCGCGGCCCAGAGAAAGGCGAGGATGCCGAGCTTCAGAGACTTCGGGAAGCCGTCCTTGATGATGTCGTTGACCGTGCGGGTCCGCTGCGACATCGACGGGCCGAGGTCGAACGTGAAGACGTCCTTGACGTAGTAGACGTACTGGACGTACCAGGGCTTGTCGAGGTTGAACTTGCGCTCGAGATTCGCCTGGATCGCCGGCGGCACGTTCCGCTCCGTGTGCCGGAACGGGTTGCCGCCGATCTGCTTCATCATCACGAACGTCATGAGGATGACGAGCAGGACGACCGGGATTGTCCAGACCACTCGCCGGATGATGAAGGTGGTCATCTAGTCGGAATTCTGTACCCGATTGGTGTGTCTTCGCAACGGTGAAATCGAAGCGGGCCGGGCGGGGCGCCGGAGCGCCCCGCCCGTCCGCGGTCTTTCGCGTCTTGCCTAGCTGCCCGTCACGACCACCTTGGTGAGGTCGAACTGGTCGAGCGGGTTGATGTTGAACGTGTCCTGGATGGACTGCTTTTCCAGGTTCACGTACGTGTACCAGTAGATCGGAGCGATCGGAACCGCGCCGTCCTGGCCCAGCAGCTTCTGCTCGAGCTGCGCGTAGATCTGGAACCTGGCTTGGTCATCCGGCGTCTGCCGGGCCTTGGCGACCAGATCGTCGTAGCTCTTGTCGCAGAAGTTGGTGTTGTTGTTACCCGAGTCGCACGTCCACTGATCGAGGAAGTTCAGCGCGTCCGGGTAGTCCGCGATCCAGCCGAGGCGATAGACGTCGACCGCCTGGTTGGGCGGCGGGCCCAGGAACTCGAGGAACTGCGCCCACTCCTGCTGCTTCAGAGTGGTGCTGATCCCGAGCTCCTGCCACTGTGCCTGGACAGCGGTCGCGATCTCCTTGTGGCCCGGTGAATCGTTGAAGAAGAGCGTGATGTCCGTCTTCGGATTCTGGGCCTGGGAGAGCTCGTCCTTCGCCTGGTCGAGGTCCCCGTTCTCGGGCGTCCAGGGCGAGTTCGGATTGAACACGTCGAACCCAGGCATACCCTTCGGCGTGTAGCCCGTGGGCGGCAGCTGGTCCGCCTGGGCGATCTCGTCGATGATCTGCCTCCGGTTGATCGCGAGCGACAGAGCACGCCGCTCGTGGATATCGGAGAGGTTCTTCATGTTGAACCCGTAGTAGTAATCGCCGAGCGCCGGATACTGCTGGTACTCGGGCGTGTCCTTCAGCCGGGCGATCTCGTCCGGAGGCAGTCCGCCGCCGTCGAGGGTGTCGATCTCGCCCGATTCGAAGGCCTGCACACGCGTCGTGCCGTCGACGATGATCTTGCCGGGCACGCTCGTGAGCTTGACGCTGTCTGCGTTACGCCACTGATCCCACTTGACGAGGTCGATCTCCGCGTCGTGCTCCCACTTGGCGAGCTTGAAGGGACCGTCGGTGACGATGTTCTGCGGCTCCGTCCACTTGTCGCCGAACTGCTCGACCGCCGACTGGTTCACGGCGAGGAACGAGTGGTGCGCCGACTGCTGGACGAACCAGGGCTGCGGCGAGGTGAGGTGGACGACGAGCGTGTAGTCGTCGGGCGCCTCGACGCCGACCTTGTCGGCGAGCGCGTCGCAGTTCTTCGTGCACGCGTTGTACTCCTGCGCGCCGACGATGCCGTACAGCTGGTAGGCGTAGTCCGCCGCCAGGTCGGGCGAGAGCGTCCGCTTCCACGAATAGACGAAGTCCTTCGCGGTCACCGGATCGCCGTTCGTCCACTTGCCGTCCTTGCGCAGGTGGTACGTCACGGTCTTCCCGTCCTCGCTGACGTCCCAGCTCTCCGCCAGGTTCGCCTCGGCCTCGAGCGTGTCGGGGTTCAGCTTGACCAGCGGATCCATGATGTTCAGGAGCACGTTCGACGACGTCGTGTCCGTCGCGAGCCCCGGATCGAGCGACGGCGGCTCGGCGCCCCACCCGATCGTCATGGTCTGGTTGGCGGCCTCGCCTGTCTGGCCGCCTTCGCTTCCGCCGGCCGGGCCCGACTCTTCGTTCCCCCCACCGCATCCAGCGGCGGCGAGCGCGAACGCGCCGAGCAAGGCCACGACGAGCGGAAGCAATCTCTTTCCTGTCACGTCTGCCCTCCTCCTTGGGTACGTACCCGGCCGCGCGCGCTTGCGCCGAGCGGCCAACCAGATGCTTAGACGCATCCGGGCGGCGGAAAGTTAGCGGAATGCGATCTTGCGTGCCTCCACGACTTGTGAGTCGTGCAACGCGGTCGTGCAGCCGCCCACGGTGTAGAGCGTGCCGTCGATCGCAAACGCCTTGAGACCGTGCCTCGCGACGAGCGGCTCGGGGCCCTGGCGCCACTCGCCGGTGCGCGTGTCGTAGATCTGATACGTGTGCTCCCAGATGGTGTGGATCTCGGAGCCGGAGACAGCCGTCCCGTTCAGCTCCATCGGCTTCGGCATCGTCGGCCCTGCGCGCCATTTCGACGACCGAGCATCGAAGATCCAGACGTCGCGAAGCGTCTCCTCGCCGCGGCGCCCGCCGAAGGTCCAGATCTCGCCGCCGAAGGCGACCGCGCCGAACGTGTGGTTCGGGATCGGCATCGGCGTCGACCGGCTCCACGAATCGGTGTCCGGGTCGTAGACGTAGACGGTCCGCCGCTCCTTGCCGCCCTCGAAGCCGCCGAGGACGTAGATCTTCCCGCCCAGCGCGACCGCCGCCTCGTTGAAGAGCGGCTCCGGCAGGGGAGCGCGGTCCTCCCAGCGCCCCGCCGCGACGTCGTAGGCGAGCACCCGGCGCGTGACGCCGCTCTCGACCTGCCCGCCGAAGACGTAGACCTCGCCGTCGAGCGCGGTGCCGGCCGCCGCGCGCGTCGGGTCGGGCAGGCGCGTCAGCGTCGTCCAGGTGTTCTTCTTCGGGTCGAAGCGCTGGAAGGTGGCGAGGAAGCGCCCCGTCTCGCCCACCATCCCGCCCGCCGCGTAGATCTTTCCGTCCAGCTCCGACGCGGCGATGTAGCTCCGCCGCTGGGACATCGAGGCGGCGTAGGTCCACGGCGCATCCATGGCGCCCGCCTGCGCGGCGTCGCCGGAACCCCGCGTCCCGAGAATGCCCGCGACCGCGACCACGACGACCGAGGCAAGGGCGACGGTGACGACCGTCTTCATCTCAAGGAGTAGGACGCGCGGACCGTTACTGCGTTAGCGCGTCGGCGCCCGCGACGACCTCGAGGATCTCCTGCGTGATCTCGGCCTGGCGCGCCCGGTTCATGTCCAGCGTGAGCCGGTCGATCAGCTCGCCGGCGTTCTTGGAGGCATTCCGCATCGCGGTCATGCGCGCCCCGTGCTCCGAGGCGGCCGACTCGAGGAGCGCGCGGTACACCGTCGTCTCGAGGTAGGTCGGCAGGAGCCGCGTCAGGATCTCCTCCGGCTCCGGTTCGTAGATGAAATCGCCCTCGAGCGCGATCTCGTAGGACGACTTCTCCTCCTCGTCCTCGAGCGCCGTACGCGGGATGGGGAGCACGTCCTCCACGACGACGCGCTGGGTGAGGGCCGACTTGTAGTGGTTGTAGACGATCACGACCCGGTCGACCTCGCGCTCGATGTACAGCTCGGCCAGGCAGTGGGCGATCGAGACCGCGTCCGAGTACTCGGGCCGGTCGGTGAAGTCGACCCAGGCCTGGGCGACGTCGTAGCGGCGAAAGCGAAGCGACGAGCGGCCCTTCTTCCCGACCACGACCCAGCGTGCGCTCTGGCCCTCCGCGCGCGCCTCGCGCTCGAGCGCGAAGGCTCGGCGGAGAATCTGCGCGTTGAAGGCGCCGGCAAGCCCGCGGTCGCCCGTGATGGGGAGGATGGCGACCGTCTGCACCTCGCGTTCCTCGAGGAGCGGGAACTGGCGCGACGGCGTCGCGCGGGCGGTCCCGATCATGAGCTCGCGCATGCGGTCGGCATAGGGGCGCAGGGCCTCGATGCGGGCCTCGGCTCGGCGGAGCTTCGCCGCGGCGACGAGCTCCATCGCCTTCGTGATCTTGCGCGTGTTGCGGACGGAGCGAAGCCGCCGTTTGATGTCCTGGACGGTGGCCACTACTCGGCCGCGGCCCCGACGAGGCCGGTGTCCTCCTTGACCGCGAAGCTCGACTTGAACTTCTCGATCTCCGCAGTGATCTTTTCCTGGAGCTCGTCGGGGATGTCCTTCTGCTCGCGGAGCTCCCCGTAGACCGTCCCCTCCGTTCGCAGGTACTCGCGGAGCTCGTTCTGGAAGCGCGAGACCTGGGCCGTCGGGACGTCGTCGAGGTACCCGTTGATGCCGGCGAAGATCGCGACGACCTGCTCCTCGACCGGCCACGGCTGGTACTGGGGCTGGTTCAGCGTCGCGACCATGCGCTCGCCGCGGGCGAGCGTCCTCTGGGTCGCGGGGTCGAGCTCGGAGCCGAACTGCGCGAAGGCCTCGAGCTCGCGGTACTGCGCGAGGTCGAGCTTGAGCCGGCCCGCCACCTTCCGCATCGCGCGCACCTGGGCGTTGCCCCCCACCCGGGAGACCGAGATGCCGACGTTGATCGCCGGCCGCACGCCCGAGTAGAACAGGTCGGACTCGAGGAAGATCTGCCCGTCCGTGATCGAGATGACGTTCGTGGGGATGTAGGCCGCGACGTCGCCCGCCTGGGTCTCGATCACGGGCAGCGCCGTCAGGGAGCCGCCGCCCTGGTCGTCAGAGAGCTTGCAGGCCCGCTCGAGCAGACGCGAGTGGAGGTAGAAGACGTCGCCCGGGAAGGCCTCGCGGCCGGGCGGCCGCCGGAGGAGGAGCGACATCTGCCGGTAGGCGTCGGCGTGCTTGGAGAGGTCGTCGTACATGCAGAGCGCATGCCGCCCGTCGTAGAGGAAGTACTCCCCCATCGCGCAACCCGCGTACGGGGCCATCCACTTGATCGGTGCGGCCTCCGTCGCCGAGGCGGTGACGATGATCGTGTAGTCCATCGCGCCGGCATCGCGGAGGCGCTCGTAGACCTGCGCGACCGTCGAGGCCTTCTGGCCGATCGCGACGTAGACGCAGATCACGTCCTGGCCCTTCTGGTTCAGGATCGTGTCGACGAGAATCGCCGTCTTGCCGGTCGAGCGGTCGCCGATCACGAGCTCGCGCTGTCCGCGGCCGATCGGGATCATCGAGTCGATCGCCTTGATCCCGGTCTGGAGGGGCTCCTTGACCGGCTGGCGCTCGACGACGCCCGGTGCCTTGAACTCGAGTGGCCGGTGCTCGGCTGCCTTGATCGGCTCGCCGCCGTCGACAGGCATCCCGAGCGGGTTGACGATCCGGCCGACGAGCGCATCCCCGACGGGCACGCTGATGACCGCGCCGGTGCGCTTGACCGGATCGCCCTCGCCGACCTGCTCCCAGTCGCCGAAGAGCGCGACGCCGACGTTGTCCTCCTCCAGGTTGAGGGCGACGCCGGTGACGTCGGCGCCGAGGTCGAGCATCTCGCCGGCGACGCAGTTCTCGAGCCCGTAGACGCGTGCGATGCCGTCGCCGATCTCGAGCACGGTGCCGACCTCGGCGAGGTCGGTCTCGACGCCGGCCTCCTCGATTCGCTGCTTCAGGATCGAGGTGATCTCTTCGGGGCGTAGCTTCAAAATCTCTCCTTCGCGGTTCTAGCGGTTGATCAGTTCTTCACGGAGCTGCCCGAGGCGGCCGCGCACGCTCGCGTCGGCGCGCACCGAGCCGGCCTGGACAACGAGGCCGCCGATGATGTCCGGGTCGACGGTGCGCGTCGCGACGACGCGGCGTCCGGAGGCCTCCTCGATCTGCTTCACGACCTTCGCAGCCTCCTCGTCCGAGAGCTCGACCGCGGTCGTCAGCTCGAGCTCGAGCACACGCTCCTCGCGCGCGAGCAGCCGTCCGAACTCCTCGTGGACGTCCGCGACCTCGGCGATCCGGCCCTTCTCGGCGAGCAGGTGTAGGAAGTTCGAGAAGAGCTCCTCGCCTCCGGAGATGAGGTCGTCGAGCACCGCCACCTTGGTCTCGCTCTCGATCTGCGGGTTGCGGAGGAAGCCGCGCAGCTCGTCCGACTCGGCGAGCGCGGCGGCGAACGCGTCGAACTCTCCGCGCACGGGCGCGAGACGGTCCTTGCCCTTCGCCGCCTCGAGCAGAGCCTCGGCGTACACGCGGTGGGCGACGGCCACTAGTTCTCCGAGACCAGCTTCTTGACGTCGACCTCTTCGATCGTCTCGTCGATCAGCCGGCGCTGGTCGTCGGCGTCGAGGGACTTTCCCGTCACCTTCTCCGCCGCGAGGAGCGTCAGCTCGACGACGTCGCGGCGGATCTGCTCGGCCATGCGCCGGTTCTCGGCCTCGATCTCGCGCCTGTTCTCCTCGAGGCGGCGCTTGAGGTCCTCGTCGGCCTGGGCGCGGGACTGCTCGAGCTGCGCCTTCCCCTGGCGCCGGCTCTCCTCGAGGATGCGCTCGCGCTCGGCCTTCGCGTCCTCGCGCTCCTGATGAGTCAGCTCGCGGAGCTCGCGCGCTTCCTGCCGCGCCTTGTCGGCCTCGTCGAGCGCCTCGCGGATGCGGTCGCGGCGCTGGTCGATCATCCCCTGGATCCGCCCGAACGCGAGCCTGCGCAAGAGGTAGAAGGTGATCCCGAACGTGATCACCGTCCAGACCATGAGGCCCGGGACGACGGAGATGAGGTCTGCGAAGAGCATCAAACGAGCACGTAGGCCAGGAGCCCGCCGAGGAGCGCGTAGAAGACGACGGCTTCGGTGAGCGCGAAGCCGAGCCACTGGATGCCGGTGAGCTCGCCCCGGAGCTCGGGCTGGCGGGCGACCGCCTGGATCATCGAGCCGAAGATGTTGCCGATGCCGATCCCGGCGCCGACGGCGCCGAGCCCGACCCCGACGCCGAAGGCGATCGCCTTGCCGAGATCGCTGAGGTCACCGGTGGTCTGTGCGAGAAGTGTGGTCACTCTTTCCTCCTAGTTAATGCTCGGGTTCGATGGCGCCGCCGATGTAGATGGCGGAGAGAAGGGCGAAGACGAAGGCCTGGATCGTGACCACGATCGCGACCTCGAAGATGTAGACAGCCGTCGCCACGGGAACTGAGATGACGGCGATTGCGTAGGACTCGAAGATGAAGATCAGTCCGATCATGACGAGGATCAGCATGTGGCCGGCGAGCATGTTGGCGAAGAGCCGGACGGAGAGCGAGACGAGGCGCATGAACTGGGAGATGACTTCGAGCGGCACGATCAAGCCGAGGAGCGGCTTCGGCGCGCCCTGCGGAATCCAGCTCCTGAAGTAGCGGGAGGGGCCGTTGAACCTGATGCCCTCGAAGTGGGTGGCGACGAACGTGATCAGCGCGAGCGCGAGCGTGACCGACAGGTTCGCGGTCGCCGCGTAGATCCCCCACGTGGGGAGCTCCACCCCCGCCACGTGGAAGTGCTCGTTCGAGATCGGCAAGGGGATGAAGCCGATGAGGTTGAGGATGAAGATGAAGAGGAAGAGCGAGGCCACGTACGGAAACCACGTCCCGATCGCCTTCGACGGCAGGCTGCCCTCGGCGATCTGTCCCTGGATCAGCTCGTAAACCGACTCGCCGGTCGTCTGGCGGCGGCTCGGACGCAGCGAGAGCCCGAAGCGCATGATCCAGACGCCGAGGAGGACCGTGACGGCCGCGCCGACCCAGAGGTAGACGACGGCCTTGTTGATCGACATGTCGAGCGGGCCCAGATGGATCGAGATCCAGGCCGGGAGGTCGAACTCCTCCTGCGGCTTGAAGTCCTCGGTGGCAGCGAGGAGCAGGGTCACCGTCTCGGCTCCCCGGAGAAGTAGAGCGTGAGGCTGAGCCCGAGCTCGAGCGAGTAGGCGGCCGCGTAGACGAGCGCGCCGGCGATGGCGAGCGACGGGCTCGACGCGGCGACGGCGACCGCGACGATCATCAGGAGGATCCCGCGCGCCATCATCCCGAAGGCGACGACCCCGGAGCCGCGCAGGTTCGGCTCGCCGATCCCGACCCGCGCGAAGAGCGCCCCGAGGAGCTGGCTCGCGGCCCAGAGGACTGCGCCGAGGAGCCAGCCGCGAAGCGGCCAGCCGGCGACCACGAAGATCGGCAGCGCGAGGGCGACCACCGCTCCGCCGGCGACGACCGGCAGGCGGCGCTCGGGCAGCGGGCGCGGGCTGAGAACGACGCCGGGCACTAGTACGAATCCTTGTAGCGGCTGTACACGGAGAGGATCGCGGCGGGGATGCCGATCACCGCGCCGATCGCGATTCCGATCCCGACAGAGCCCGCGGCGAGTCCGACGAGCGCGCCTACGCCGACGCATGCGAAGAGCACACCGGCGAGAAGCGCTCCGGCGCCAAGTGGGTCGATCGAAGTGCGGCCTGCCGCCACGTCCGCCAGCATCTTAGTCGCCCCTAGCGTAGCAGCGGACTCGACTTCGTGACAACGAAAACGGCCTAACTAAGCGGAAATCGCCTTACTTTGTTCAGCCTTCGCCTCGCGCCGGCGCTCGGCCCAGGCGCGTACGCGGCTCAGCTTCAGGATCTCGAGGACCATGACGATGTAGAGCGTCGCGCCGACAGCGGTGGCGCCGACGAGAGCGACGACGACCGTCGGCCAGAGATGCCATTCGCCCGCCTCGCGGAAGGGCACGAAGCGGGTCGCGAGGGCGGCCCCTCCGAGGACCGCGCACCACGTGTAGAGGTAGAGGACGGCCCGGCGCTGCCCGAAGCCTCGTCGCAGGAAGCGGTGGTGCAAGTGCGCCTGGTCGGGGAGGTAGAGCGGCTCGTGGTGCTTGATCCGTCGCAGGACGACGAATGACGTGTCGAGGATCGGGACCGCGAGCGCGAAGAGCGGGAAGAAGAGTGCGACCGTAGCGGCCGTCTTCAGGAGGCCCTGGATCGAGACCGTGGCGAGCAGGAAGCCGAGCAGGAGCGCGCCGGAGTCTCCCATGAAGATCCGCGCGGGATAGAAGTTGTGGCGCAGGAACCCCAGGCAGCCGCCCGCGATGATCGCCGACAGCACTGCCGCCCCGGGCTTCCCCAGCGAGAGCGCGATGATGGAGAACGTGATGCCCGAGATCCCGCAGATCCCGGCGGCGAGGCCGTCGAGGCCGTCGAGGAAGTTGACCATGTTCATGATCGCGACGATCCAGACGAAGCTGAGGGCCACGCCGGCCCAGAAGGGCAGGTCGTGGATCCCGACGACCGGAAAGGTGAAGCGGTCGATGCGGACGCCGAAGTCGATCGCGATCGCGGCCGCCCCCGACTGACCGGCGAGCTTCACCCACCAGGGGAGGCCGCGGAAGTCGTCCGCCATGCCGAGCGTGGTCGCGAGCGCGGCGCCGAGCAGGATCCCGCGGTAGGGCCCGGAGAGGTCGAGGAACGCGAGCGAGGGGACGAAGACGCCGAGGAAGAGCGCGAGGCCGCCCAGGCGCGGGACGGCCTGGAGGTGGATCCGCCTGCGCTCGAGCGGCTCGTCGACGATCCCGAGCACGCGCGCCACGCGCCCGACCGCGGGCGTGAGGACGAGCACGACCGCGAGGGCGACGAGAAAGCCCCAGAGCACGTCCAGGTGGTTGCGAAATGTCTCCCACACGGCTACTTCGTCCCGTAGAGGCGGTCGCCCGCGTCGCCGAGGCCGGGCACGATGTAGCCCTTCTCGTTGAGCGCGCGATCGACGGCGGCCACGACGACCGTCACGTCGGGATGCTCGGAGTGCAGCCGCTCGATGCCCTCGGGCGCCGCGATGATCGCGATCAGGCGCACGGAGGTGGCGCCCGCGCTCTTCACCGTCGCGACGGCGGCCGAGGTCGAGTTTCCCGTCGCGAGCATGGGGTCGAGCAGGATGACGTCCCGCTCGGCCACGTCTGCGGGGAGCTTCACGTAGTACTCGACCGGCTCGAGCGTCTCCTCGTTCCGGTAGAGGCCGATGAATCCCACACGCGCGCCGGAGATGAGGCTGAGGACGCCGTCGAGCATGCCGATCCCCGCGCGGAGGATGGGGCAGACCGCCACCTTCTTGCCGGAGATCCGCTGCACCGTCGTGCGCTCGAGCGGCGTCTCGATCTCGACCTCCTCGGTGGCGAGCTCCTTCGTCGCCTCGTAGGTGAGCAGGAGCGTGAGCTCGTCGACGAGCTGGCGGAAGAGGTGCGTGGGCGTCGCGGTGTCGCGGAGGAGCCCGAGCTTGTGCTGCACGAGCGGGTGATCGACGACGACGAGGTTCCGGGTCGCGACGCTCATGCGTCGTAGCTCGTGTAGCCCCGGAAGCCGGGGTAGAGCGGCCGCTTCTCGCAGAGCGCTTCGCTTCGGGCCCGGAGCGCCGACAGGTCGGGGTCGGAGCCGAGCGCGCCGGCGATGATCTCCCCCACCTCGCGAAGGTCGTCCTCGTCGAAGCCGCGCATCGTGACGGCGGGCGTGCCGAGGCGGACGCCCGAGGCCTCCATCGGCGGGCGCTCGTCGAAGGGGACGGTGTTGCGGTTGGCGGTGATCTTGACCTCGTGCAGCCGTTCCTCCGCCGCCTTGCCCGACCACTCGCCGCCGCGCAGGTCCATCTGGAGGAGGTGCGTGTCGGTACCGCCGGTGAGGACGTCGAGCTCGTTCGCCATCAGCGTGTCGGCGAGCGCGTCGGCGTTGGCACGGATCTGCTTCTGATAGTCGCGGAAGGGCTCGGAGCCGGCGATCTTGAAGCAGGCCGCCTTGCCGGCGATCACGTGCAGAAGGGGGCCACCCTGCATCCCCGGGAAGACCGCCTTGTCGAGCGCCTGGGCGTGTTCCTCCTTGCAGAGGACGAAGCCCGCGCGCGGGCCGGCGAGGGTCTTGTGCGTCGTCGAGGTGACGAAGTCGCAGTGGGGCGTCGGGTTCGGATGGAGCCCGGCCGCGACGAGGCCCGCGAAGTGCGCCATGTCGCAGAGGAGGAGCGCGCCGATCTCGTCGGCGATCGCGCGGAAGCGGTCGGCCTCGATGGTGCGCGGGTACGCAGAGCCGCCGCAGACGATCAGCTTCGGCCGGTGCTCCTTCGCGAGACGCAGGACCTCGTCGAAGTCGACGCGGAAGGTCTTGCGGTCGACGCCGTAGCCGACGAACTCGTAGAGCTTGCCGGAGAAGTTGACCTTGAGCCCGTGGGTCAGGTGGCCGCCGTGGTCGAGGCGCATGGCGAGCACGGTGTCGCCGGGATCGAGGCAGCTGAAGTAGACGGCCATGTTCGTCTGCGCGCCCGCGTGGGGCTGGACGTTCGCGTGCTCGGCGTCGAAGAGGGCCTTGGCGCGGTCGATGGCGAGCTGCTCGATCTCGTCCACGACCTCGCAGCCGCCGTAGTAGCGCCGGCCCGGATAGCCCTCGGCGTACTTGTTCGTGGGCACGCTCCCCATTGCCTCGAAAACGCTCGGCCAGGTGAAGTTCTCGGATGCGATGAGCTCGATCTGGCCGCGCTGTCGCTCGAGCTCTCGCTCGATCAGGGCCGCGGTGTCGGGATCGATCTCGGCCAGCCCGGCCCGCTGGAGCTCCTGGAGCGTCTCCTGCGCGATCGCCACGGGGCCACCTTACCGCGTGATCCGGCCGCGGGCTTCAGGCCGAGACCGCAGCCGTGATCGCCGCGAGCGCGTCCACGGCCGGGACGGCTCCCTCGCGCAGGATGCGCGGCTCCGGGCTGGTGAGATCGACGACGGTGGACGGGGTTCCGGGCAGCCTGCCGGCGTCGACGACGGCTCCCACGCCGCCGCGGATGGTGTCCGGGATCTCCTCGACCGCAGCGGGGTCGGGTCCGTCGTGGAGGTTCGCGCTCGTCGCGGCGACGGCGCCAAAGCGCTCGAGAACGGCTCGGGTCTCGGGCGGGAGCTCGGGGACGCGGACGCCGATCGTCTCCGGGCTGGTCCCGGTCAGCCAGCGGTAGCGCCGGGCGGGGTTCGGGAGGACGAGGGTGAACGGGCCTGGAAGGAGCGCGCGCGCGAGCACGGCGGCGCGGCCGCGGAGCTCGGGCACGGCGTCGAGGACGGCCTCGAGGTCGGCCGCGACGAGCGCCACGGGCATCTCGGGCGACCGCTCCTTCAGGCGCGAGAGCGCCCGAACGGGCGCCTCGTGGTACGGGTCGGCGCAGAGCCCGTACACCGTGTCCGTCGGCAGAACGACCGGCTGCCCGGCGCGCAGCGCCGCCACCGCCTCGTCCGCTCCGGACATCGGGGTCTGACCCCCTGACATGGCTCTGAGGGACACGGGGTCGGATTCTGCCCGCCCAAGGCACCAGCTGCCAACGCAAGAGCGGATGGGAGGTTGCCAGACGGACATGCCCCGACCGGCCATGCCCCGGGGTCTGACCCCGGGGCACGTCCCTTAGGGCCAGGTGGCCTCGACGACGCGGGGACGGCCCGCGAGGTCCGGCGTCTGCACGACCTCGGCGTAGCCGAGTCCGGAGAGCGAGGCCGCCAGGGCGGGTGCCTGCCCGTCGCCGCACTCGAGGACGAGCCGGCCGCCGGCGCGTAGGACCGAGCGCGCCTGCCCGGCGATCGCCTCCCCCACCCCCTCGCCGACGAGTGCGTCGCGGGGCTCGTAGAGGCGGATCTCGGGCTGGAGCATCTCGTACTCCTCGGGCGTGACGTAGGGCGGGTTCGAGACGACGAGGTCGAAGGCCCCCTCGACTCCGGCCAGGAGGTCGCCCTCGGCGAGCCGGACCCGCCCGTCCGCGGACAGACGAGCGAAATTCTCCCGAGCGAGCACCAGCGTCGCCGCGGAGCGCTCCACGCCGAGAACGGAAGCGCCGGGGTGCTCGTCGGCGATCGCGAGCGCGATCGCGCCGGAGCCGACGCCGACGTCGAGGACGCGTGGCGCCTCGAGGTCCCGGAGCCACGCGAGGCACCGCTCGACGACGACCTCGGTCTCCGGCCGCGGCACGAGCGCGCGCCCGTCGATCCGAAGCGCGAGCCGCCGGAATCCCCATTCGCCCAGGACGTAGGCGAGCGGCTCGCGCGCCACGCGGCGCGCGACGAGCGGGCGCAGCCGGCGCAGCTCGAAGTGGGTGACGTCGCGCCCCGAGGCGTAGAGCTCCGAGCGGGCGAGACCCAGGACCTCGGCGACGAGTATCTCCGCGTCGACGCGCGGCGAGGGTACGCCGGCAGCGTCCAGCTCGCGCTCGACCTCGCGGACCACGTCCAGGGGCACGACGACCCTTTGGGACGACACGGGCACTTCGGTTCTCAGCCGGCGCCGTCTTCGAGAGCCCGGCGCTGCTCCTCAGCGGTCAGCGCCTCGGTGAAATCGTCGAGGTCGCCCTCGACGATGCGATCGAGCCGCTTGATCGTGAGGTTGACCCGGTGATCCGTGACCCGGTTGTCGGGATAGTTGTACGTGCGGATCTTCTCCGCGCGTGCGCCGCGCCCGATCTGCGAGCGGCGCGCTGCCGAGAGCTCCTCCTCCTGGCGCTCGCGCTCGAGCTCGAGCAACCGGGCGCGGAGCACGCGCAGCGCCTTCGTCTTGTTCTGCAGCTGCGATTTCTCGTCCTGCATGGCCACGACGAGCCCCGTCGGCAAGTGCGTCACGCGCACGGCGGAGTCGGTCGTGTTCACACTCTGGCCGCCCGGCCCCGTCGAGCGGTAGACGTCGATCTTGAGGTCGTTCGGGTCGATCTCGACCTCGACCTCCTCGGCTTCGGGCATGACGGCGACGGTCGCCGTCGACGTGTGGATCCGCCCCTGCGACTCCGTCGCCGGCACCCGCTGGACCCGGTGCGTGCCCCCCTCCCACTTGAAGATCGAGTACGCGCCGTCGCCCTTGATCGCGAACGTGACGTCGTTGTAGCCCCCGGTCTCGCTCGGGTTCGAGCCGAGCACCTCCGGACGGAAGCCGCGCCGCTCGGCAAAGCGCGTCAGCATGCGGAACAGGTCGCCGGCCCAGATCGCGCCCTCGTCCCCGCCCGTGCCTTTGCGGATCTCAACGATGACGTCCTTCTCGTCGTTCGGGTCGCGCTCGACCAGGGCGAGCTTGAGCTCCTCCTCGAGCTCGTGGAGCCGGCGCTCGAGCTCGGGGACGAGCCCGCGGAGCTCCCCGTCTCCGTGGGCGGCCTCGAGGTCTTCGTTCGTCGAGCGCCACTCCTGCGCGAGCTTGAACGGGCCCTCAAGCTCCTTCAGCCGGCGCCCGGCGGCCGCGGCCGCATGGTGGTCGGAGAAGATCGCGGGGTCGCTCATTCGCTCCTGCGCGTCTGCGTAGGAACGCTCGAGCTCCTCGATCAGGCTCTCGATCCCGGCCATGGAGTCAGCATAGACTCAGGGTATGGCGGAAATGCCCGCCGGTACGGGCTAGATGGTCAGGCGACGAGCTCGGCGCGGACGTCGACCTCGACGTTCCCGCGCAGCGCGTTCGAAACCGGACAGCCCGCCTCGGCCTCGCTGATCGCCGCCTCGAACTCGGTCTGTTCGAGCCCAGCTGCCTGCACCCGGACGTCGAGGTCCATCGACGTGATCCCGTAGCCACCGCTCTCCACCGGCTCGAACCGGCACGCCGCGTCGACCTCGATGCGCTGCGGGTCGTGGCCGCCGCCGGCGAGCACGTTCGAGAGGGCCATCGAGAAGCAGGCGGCGTGGGCCGCCGCGATCAGCTCCTCCGGGCTCGTCATCCCGCCCGCCTCCTCGGTCCGCGCCTTCCAGGTCACGGCCTGCTGGCCGAACGCGCCGCTCTCGACGGTGACGTTGCCGTCCCCCTCGAGCAGGCTTCCCTGCCAGACAGCGTGTGCTCGTCGCTCGGCTATGCCATTACCTCGACCTTGCGCTCCTCGGGCGTCAACCGTCCCTCGAGACGGAGGACTTCCCGGAGGGCCCTGATCGAAACCTCGATCTGGTCGAGGGAGGGCTCCCGCGTGGTCAGGCGCTGGAGCCAGAGGCCGGGCGCGAGCAGAGAGCGCAGAACCGGGTTTTGCGCGTGCCGGCCGGCGAAGCGGATGATCTCGTACGCGATCCCGGCGATGACCGGCAGGAGCAGGATGCGCGTCACGATCAGCCAGTACCAGGCGGGCCGCCCGAAGAAGGCGAAGACGAAGATCGCAACGACCATGACGTAGAGGAGGAATGCGGTGCCGCAGCGGACGTGCAGGAGGCTGTGGCGCTGCACGTTCTCCGGGGTCAGCTCCGCCCCGGCCTCGTACGCGTTGATCGCCTTGTGCTCGGCCGCGTGGTACTGGAAGACGCGCTTCAGGTCGGGCAGCATCGAGATCAGGAGCAGGTAGAGGACGAAGATCGTGACGCGGACGATGCCCTCGACGACGACGAAGCCCCCGGTCGAGTCGATCGGCAGCCAGTTCGTGATGAGCGCCGGCGAGACCTTGAAGAGGAGGAGCGCGAAGCCGATCGCGACCCCGAACGCGAACAGGAGCTGCCCACGCGTGAGCTCCGTCTCGACCTCGCCGTCCTTCCCTTCCTCCTGGGCTGCATAGTTCGCCGAGATCGCGAGCGCCCGGAAGCCGATCGCGAGCGACTCGCCGAGCGCGATCACCCCGCGGACGACGGGCAGCCGCATCCAGCGATGGCGGAGGAGGACGGAGGCGATCGGCCGGTTGACCTCGGCGATCAGCCCGTCCGGCTTGCGCACGGCGACCGACCAGTTGGACGGGCCGCGCATCATCACGCCCTCCAGGACGGCCTGGCCTCCGATTGGGGCGCTCATGCCTCTTCTGTCGCTCTTTAGGCCCGGCCGGCCTTCTCGAGGCGCCGCTGGAAGCGCTCGACGCGTCCGCCGGTGTCCATGAGCTTCTGCTTGCCGGTGTAGAAGGGGTGGCACTCGGAGCAGATCTCGACGTGCAGCTCCGGCTTGGTGGATCGTGTCTGGAAGTCGTTCCCGCACGAGCAGCGAACGGTGGCGAGAACGTAGTCGGGATGGATGTCAGGCTTCATGTCCCACTCAGAATAGCAGCGGCGGTCTGGGGCGAAACGTTGCCTCCCGAGACGACAACCGCGACCGTCCTGCCTTCCACGTCCGGGACCTTCCCCGCAAGCAGGGCGCCCACTCCCGCCGCCGCCCCGGGCTCGGCCGCGAGCTTCGCGCGCTCGTAGAGGAAGCGAAAGCCGGCGCGAATGTCGTCCTCGGAGACCAGGACCGACTCGACGCCACGCTCCCGGCAGACGGCGAGGCAATGCTCGCCCGCGACGGGCGCGTTGAGGGCGTCCGCGATCGAGCTCGGCTGCACCGGGACCGGTCGGCCGGCGGCGAGCCCGTCGCGAAGCGCGGTCGACCCTTCCGGCTCGACGCCGACGACCCGAGCCCCCGGGGCTCCGACGGCGATCCCGGATACCAGCCCTCCGCCGCCGACGCCGGTGACGATCACCTCGGTGGCGGGAGCCTCCTCGAGGATCTCGCGGCTGAGGCTCGAGTGTCCCTCGATCACGACCGGGTCGTCGAACGGATGGACGAACACGCGCCCGGTCGCAGCGGTCAGCTCCTCGAGCCGTGCGAACGCCTCCCCGGGCCCGGCGGCCTCGCGGTCCACGGCCGCGCCGTAGCCGCGCGCGGCCGCCGCCTTGAGGTCGCTCGTCCCCTGCCACATCACGACCAGGCAGTTGATCGCCTCGAGCGAGCAGCCGTAGGCGACGGCGGCGGCCGCGTTGCCTGCCGAGACCGTGATCACGCCGCGCTCCCTCTCCTCGGGGGAGAGCGTTGCGAGCTTGGCGAGGATCCCGCGGGGCTTGAAGGAGCCGGTCTTCTGGAAGAGCTCGGCCTTGAGGAGGGCTGTGCCGCTGAACGCCTCTCCCAGGGTCGTCGACCGGAGGAGCGGCGTTCGCAGGAGCGCGGTCACATCAACCGATAGTCGGGGCCGTCCCCGCCCTCGGGCGGCGTCAGCCGGCCGCCCTTGGCCGTGATCGCGCCGCACTGGACGCAGTTCGAGGCGGTCACCTCGACGTCGACGACATTGCCAGCCGGCGAGGCCTCGCCGCCGATCTCGTAGACCTGGGCGGGGCACATCCGCACCCACGCCTCCGCGACCTCGCGCCGGACCTTGCGGTCGATGCGGATGTGACTCGGCGCGTCGTCGCGCGTCTTGTTCCCGGACAGGTAGACGCTCGAGAGCTTGTCGAAGACGAGCTGCCCGTCCGGCGGCGGATAGGAGCTCTCGCCGACGAAGACGGGAACACGTGCGTCGGGCTCGAGCTTCAGGTCCCTCGGCGGGAGCTTGCCGAGCGAGTTGAGCGCGGCGCCCGCGAGGATCGCGCCGCGCATGAAACCGTGTTGGAAGGCCGGGCGCATGTTCCGGACGCGCTCGAGGTCCTTCCAGACGTAGCTCTCCTTGAGCGCGCGGTCGTACGATTCGAGCGCGCCGGGCTCCCAGGCGGTCCGCCCGGGAGCAAGCGCCTCGAAGGCGGTCTCCGCGGCGAGCATGCCCGAGCGCATCGCATAGTGGATGCCCTTGAGCGCCGGCACGTTCACGAGCCCCGCGCCGTCGCCGACGATCATCCCGCCGGGGAAGTGGAAGCGGTCCGGCAGCGCCAGGAAGCCGCCTTCGGGGATCGTCTTCGCGCCCCAGGCGATGCGCTTGCCGCCCTCGAGCATGGCCTGGACGAACGGATGCGTCTTCAGCTCCTGGAGGAGGTCGTGGACGGAGAGCGTCGCGTCGGCGTAGTCGAGGCCGACGACCATCCCGAGCGCGACCATGTTCTCGCCGAGCGGGTAGATGAAGCTCCCGCCGAACTCACGGAACTTGCGCGCGCCCCGGAGCGGCCAGCCCAGCGTGTGGATGACCCGCTCGAGCGGGCGCGGGACCTCCCAGACCTCCTTGACGCCGAGCGCCCAGACCTGCGGCCGCGACTGCATCCCGAAGCGGTCGAGCGCGACGCCGGTGAGGTGGCCCTGCGTCCCTTCTGCGAGGATCGTCACGCGCGCGGTGATGTCCGAGCCGGGCTCGAAGTTCGGGAGCTCCTCGCCGCCGCGGCCTCGGCCGCGGTCGCCCGTCCGGATGCCGACGACGCGTCCGCCCGAGACGAGGAGCTTGCGCGCCGCCGTCTCGGGGACGATCGTCGTCCCTCCCTCCTCGGCGCGCTCGGCCATCCAGGCGCCGATCTCCGAGATCGAGGCGACGTAGTTGCCGTGGTTCCACATCGTGGGCGGAGCCGGGATGCGGAGCGCCCGCTTGGCGGTCAGGTAGTAGACGCCCTCGCGCGCGACCCGCGCCCGGAAGGGCATGTCCTCGCTGTGGAGGTCCGGGAAGAGCTGGCGGAACGCGCGCGGGTTGACGACCGCACCGGAGAGGAGGTGGGCGCCCGGAGCCCTCCCCTTCTCGACCACGGCGACGGGGATCTCGCCGAGCCGCTCGCGCGTGGCCGGGTTCTCCTCGAGGAGCTGGTTCAGGCGGATGGCCGCCGAGAGCCCGGCCGGCCCGCCGCCGACCACGAGGACGCCGACGTCGATCCGCTCCTCGGGCGGATCGCTCGGCTCCGTCACGAACTCGGCCGGATCGAAGGGAGGTGGGAAGTCCGACGGGCGGGCGCTCACGAGCCGCGCTTCTCCTTCACGAGCTCGGTCAGCTTCGGAACGACCTCGTTGACGTCGCCGACGACGGCGAGGTCGGAGTACTCGAAGATCGGCGCGTTCGGATCCTTGTTGATTGCGACGATCGTCCCTGATCCCTGCATGCCAACCTTGTGCTGGATCGCGCCCGAGATCCCGCACGCGATGTAGAGCTTCGGCGACACCGTCTTCCCCGTCTGCCCAACCTGGCTCGCGTACGGGTACCAGCCGGCGTCGACGACAGCACGCGTCGCAGCCACCGCCCCGCCGAGCGCCTTCGCCAGGTCCTCGACGATGGAGAAGCCCTCCGGCTTGCCGAGCCCACGGCCGCCCGCGACGATCACGTCGGCGTCCTCGATCGAGGGACCTTCGCTCTCCTCGTGCGCCTGCTCGACCATCACCGCCTGCCGCGAGAAGTCCTGCACCTCGACGGGAATCTTCGTCACCTCGGCGCTGCCCCCCGACTCGACCGGCTCGAAGGTCCCGGAGCGGATGAGCGCGAGCCGCGGCTCGCCCGTCCAGCCCACGTCGACGAGCACCGAGTCGCCGAGCGCGGGCCGCTTCCCCACGAGCTCGCCGTCACGGACCTCGAGGTCGACGAGGTCCCAGTTGAGCCCGGCGTCGAGCCTCGCCGCGAGCCCGGCGGCGACGTCCGCCGCGAGGACGGAGGCGCCGAAGAGCACCGTGTCGAAGCCCTCCGACTCGACGAGCTTCGCGAGCACGTCGACGCGCGGCTGGGGCAGCGGCGCCTCGAGAGCGGAGTCGTCGCCGACGAGGACGCGCGCGGCGCCGTGGCGGCCGACCGGCTCGGCCAGCCCCTCGACGCCGGAACCGAGCAGGACCGCCGCAACGTCGTCGCCGAGCTGCGCGGCCTTGCCCAGGACGCCGAGCGAGCCCTTGACCGGCTCGCCCTCGTGGTCCTCGACGTAGACGAGGGTCGCCATCAGTGTTCCTTCAAGTGATCGCAGTGTGCTTCGGCCGCGCGAAAAGCGGCCCGGGGCAGGACGCACGGAGCCCTCGTATTGGCACATACGGGGGCGACCGAGGACGCAGCCCGGGCCAGCTTTGCAGCCGACCGAAGCATGCTGTTGATTGCTTGGAGGGACACCTAAAGGAGCTTGCGGGAGGAGAGGTACTCGACGACCTTCTCGGCGGCCGTGCCGCCGTCGTCTTCGATGCGCTCGCTCTCGCCGCGTGAGGGCGGATCCGCGAGCGCAAGCACGCGGGTGCGGGAGCCCGCCTCGCCGGCGTCCTCGGCGGAGAGCCCGAGGTCGGAGAGTGAGAGCGTCTCCTGTGGCTTCTTCTTCGCGCCCATGATCCCCTTGAGCGACGGGTAGCGCGGCTCGTTGATCGCATCCGAGACTGCCACCACGCAGGGGAGCGGCGCCTCGATCACGTCGTAGCCGTATTCGGTCTGGCGCTTGACGCGGACCTTGCCGTCGGCGAGCTCGAGGCTCGCGGCCTGGGAGACGACCGGGAGCCCCACCCGGTCGGCAACGGCGGCCCAGAGGACTGCGCCGTCGGAGTCGCCCGCCTGCTGTCCGAAGACGACGAGCTCGGGGCTCTCGCGCTCGAGCGCCTTGGCGAGCGCCTTGCTCGTGGCGACGAGGTCCGACCCACCGAGGCTCTCGTCGGCGACGTGGATCGCCCGGTCCGCGCCGATCGCGAGCGCCTTCCGCAGCGAGTCAGCCGCCTTCTCGGGCCCCATCAGGAGCGCGACGACCTCCCCCTCGCCGGTCGCCTCCTTCACCTGGAGCGCGGCCTCGATGGCATGCGTATCGAAGTCGTTCAGCGCGCCCGCGACGCTCCGGTCGAGGCGAAACGTCTGCGGATCGAGACGCTTGGGAGCGGAGGCGTCCGGCACCTCCTTGACGCAGACGAGCACTTTCATGCGGGCGCGATCCTATCGGCTCAAGATCGGACGACCGCTTGCCGAAGGGTCTGTTAGCGTCCGCGCCTTCGGACGCGAACCGGAGCCCATGGCCAGCCACCGGACGACAGCCCGAGCGTTCCTTCTCCTGCTTCTCGCCGGGATCTTCGCCGGAACCGCGAAGGCGGCCAGCGTCCCCGACGTGACGGCCTTCCCCGTGGTCGGCAACGTCTTCTACATCGACGACTTCGGCGCGCCGCGCCATCAGGGCGCACACGAGGGAAACGACATCATGTCTCTGCGCCACCAGCCGGCGGTCGCCTTTGAGTCCGGCCGGGTCGAGAAGTGGGCCAGCCCGAAGGGCGCCGTCCCGAGCTGCATGCTTGTCCTCCATGGCAAGAGCGGCATGACCTACTGGTACATCCATCTGAACAACGACGTGACGAACGGAAACGACAACGACGGCGGCTGCCGCAAGGCCTACGCGCCCGGCCTCGAGAACGGGCAGCACGTGCGGCGCGGCCAGCTCGTCGCCTTCGTCGGCGACTCGGGTGACGCGAACGGGATCCAGCCGCACCTGCACTTCGAGGTGCACACGGCGAAAGGAAAGCCGATCGATCCGTACGAGTATCTCGGGCGCGCGACGCCGCTCCTCTTCCCGCGGCCGCAGGCCGGGCTCGGAGACCTGACGCTCAAGCTCAAAGGCACGAAGGTCGTCGCCAAGACCGGCTCGACGATCACCGTGCAGACGAAGCGCATCGTCGTCTCGCCCCTCGGCCTGAACTACGTCAACGTCCGCAAGGTGAACCTCGCAGTCCCGCCTGAGGCGCTCGTCGAGCGCAAGGCGACCGGCGGCAGGGTCGGCACGACCGACCTGACCTCGGCCAGGATCGGCGAGCGCGCCCGGGTTACGACGACGACCTTCTCGCCGTCGTGGCGGAAGCAGAGGGCGCGCGCCGGCGCACTCGCGGTGGCGAAGGTCCTCCTGCTCGGCTGACGTAGCCGAGCCTCGGCGTGCCCGTCCGAGTCGGCCCGGCCGGGGTCTGACCCCGGACGTGTCTGGTTCGGCCAGGCGATGCTGGATCAGCGAGGCGAACGCATGCGAGGATCCATGCGCCTGGCTGTCCTTGGCGGCCATGGCCGGGGTCTGACCCCGGCCATGGCCTCTAGAGACGCGGCAGTGCGGCGCGCAGCGAGCGGGCAACGGCCTCGGGGTCGTCCGCCTCGACGATCGCGCGGACGACGGCGACCCGGCTCGCACCCGCGGCGACGACCTCGTCGATGTTCGACGCGTCGATGCCGCCGATCGCAAACCACGGCACCCTCGCGTTGGTAGTCGCATAGCGAACGAGCTCGAGCCCGACCGGGGGCCTCCCCTGCTTCGTCGGTGTCGCGTAGACCGGGCCGACGGCGATGTAGTCGGACCGCGCGGCGTCGATCTCCTCCGGCGCATGCGTCGAGAGACCGACGGGGAGGCCGAAGCTCCGCGCCTCCGCGACCGGAATGTCGTCCTGGCCGACGTGGACGAAGTCCGCGCCCGAGAGGACGGCGAGGTCGGGCCGGTCGTTGACCCCGAGCGGGACGCCGAGCCTGGCCGTCACCTCGCGCGCCTCGGCGAGCGCATCGAGAAGGCGCCCGTCCGGGAGCGAGCGCTCGCGCACCTGAACGACGTCCACGCCGCCCCGAATCGCCGCTTCGAGGAAGGCACCGAGCTCCGGTAGGACAGGCGTGACGAGGTAAAGCGTCTTATCCGCCGGCCACGGCCCGGGCGACGACCACGCGGTCTCGGTCCGCAAGCTCCACCTCCGCGTAGCGGGCGCGCTCGACAGGCTCGCCGTTTCGCTCCACGAGCGCGAAGCCGGCTTCGAGGCCGAGCCGCCCGAGCAGGGAGGCGACGGTCTCCCCGGGGACGAGCTCTTCCTGGCGCCCGTTGACGTCGACCCTCAAACCGTTCCTTCGAGCGGGCTCGACGCGACCGCCTCGCGCTCCTCGCCCATGACGCCCGCGAGGAACGCCCTTCGGCCCGCTTCGACCGCGAGCCGAAACGCCTCCGCCATCGCAACCGGGTCCTCGGCGCGGGCGACGGCCGTGTTGACTAGCACGGCGTCGGCGCCGAGCTCCATCGACTCGGCCGCTTGCGACGGAGCGCCGAGGCCGGCGTCGACGACGACCGGCACCTCGGCCTGCTCGATCACGATGCGGATCGCGTCCCGGAGCTTGAGGCCGCGGCCACTCCCGATCGGCGACGCGAGCGGCATCACCGTCGCGCAGCCGACCTCCTCGAGCTTCTTCGCGAGCACAGGGTCCGGCATGACGTACGGGAGCACGGTGAAGCCGTCCTCGACGAGCGCCGCTGCCGCACGAAGGGTCTCGACCGGGTCGGGAAGCAGGTACCGCGGGTCCGGGATGACCTCGAGCTTCACCCAGTCGGGCAGGCCTCCGGCGCGAGCCAGCTTCGCCGTCCGCACGGCCTCGTCGGCGGTCTCGCAGCCCGAAGTGTTCGGCAGGAGGAGAACCTCCTCGGGGAGGAAGGACGTGATGTCCTCGCCCGGATCGTCGAAGTCGATGCGCCGCACCGCGACGGTCACGATCTCCGCGCGCGAGGCCAAGACGGCGTCGCGCATGACGTCGAAGCTCGAGTACTTGCCGGTGCCGAGGAAGAGGCGCGAGCCGAGCTCGCGGCCGGCGATGGTGAGCCTGTCCTCCATGTGATCCAGGGTAGCTCAGCGTCCCTGGAAATCGGGCTCGCGCTTCTCGACGAAGGCGGCCATGCCCTCCTTCTGGTCCTCCGACGAGAAGAGCATGGCGAAGAGGCGAAGCTCGGTCTCCATGTGCGCGCTCGCCTCGCCGGTCAGATAGAGGTTCGTCGCCTCCTTCGCGTAGGCGAGCGCGAGCGGGCTCTTCTTCGCCAGCCCATGGGCGAGCTCGAGTGCCTTCGGCATCAGGTCGCCCGGCTCGTAGACCTGGTTGACGAGCCCCCAGTCATGCGCCTCCTGTGCGTCGACGACGCGGCCGCTGAACACCATCTCCTTCGCGAAGCCGAGGCCGACGATGCGCGGCAGCCGCTGGCTTCCGCCCCAGCCCGGGATGATGCCGAGGTTCACCTCCGGCTGGCCGAGCTTCGCGCTCGAGGAGGCGAGACGAATGTCGCAGGCGAGTGCCAGCTCGCAGCCGCCGCCGAGCGCATAGCCGTTGATCGCGGCGATCGTCGGCTTCGGGATCGTCTCGAGCAGGTTGGCGCACGCCTGGCCGAGCTCGCCCCAGCGCCGCGCCTCGAGGACGCCGAGCGACTGCATGAACTTGATGTCCGCGCCCGCGACGAAGGCCTTCTCTCCCGCGCCCGTGAGAAGGACGACGCACGCCTCCGGATCGCCGGCAAGGTCCTCGAGATGATCGCGGAGCGCCTCGGCGTGGTCGACGTCGAGCGCGTTCATAGCGTCGGGCCGGTTGACGGTCACGACTGCGACGCCGCCGTCGCGTCCGACGTCGACGCTCATCGGCGGTGCCCCGTCCAGTGATGGTCTCGCGTTTCTGGCGAGTGCTCGGGGCCGCCAGGCAAGGACGCAGGGAGCGGCAATATGCAGGCATATTGCCGCGACTGAGGACGCCGCTTGGCGGTTCCGAGCGCCGCCAGAGACGCCCTGACTATTGCTGGAGGGGGCACCTAGACGGGGACGCGCTCGCGGATGAAGTCGACGATCTCGGAGACCGGCGCGCCGGGAGTGAACACCTCGGCGACCCCGCGCCGCTTGAGCTCCTCGACGTCCGGCTTCGGGATCGTGCCGCCGACGATGACCACGACGTCGTCGATCCCGTTCTCGGCGAAGCCCTCGAGGACTCTCGGGACGAGCGTCATGTGCGCCCCGGAGAGAATCGAGATCCCGACGGCGTCCGCGTCCTCCTGAATGGCCGTCTCGACGATCTGCTCGGGGGTCTGGTGGAGCCCCGTGTAGATGACCTCCATGCCCGCGTCGCGAAGCGCGCGAGCGATGATCTTGGCGCCCCGATCGTGGCCGTCGAGCCCCACCTTGGCAATGACGACTCGGATCTTGCGCTCGCGATTCATACCGGTCGGTCAGTATATGAACGTGCGCCTCACCGTCATCGGCTCTTCGCCCGCCTGGCCGAACCCCGGCAGCGCCCAGTCCGGGTACCTCGTCGAGACGGCCGCCGAGCCGCGCCAGAGCCTCCTCCTCGACTGTGGACCAGGAGTGCTCGGGCGCCTCCGCGCGAACGGCGACGCGCGCATCAGGGCGGCCGCGATCACCCATTTCCATCTCGATCACTGGGGCGACCTCGTCGCCTGGGCCTGGCTGAATGCGTACGGGCCCGCTGCCGAGCACATCCCCTGCACGCTGTGGCTACCGCCGGGCGGACGCGCGGAGCTCGAGAACTTCGCCGCCAACTGGGGCAACGACGGGATGTTCGAGTCGGCGTTCGAGCTGAACGAGTTCGCGCCGCGCGAGCCGTTCGAGACGGCGGGCTTCGAGGTCGAGGCGCACCGGCTCCCCCACTACACGATGGACGCCTACGGGTTCCGCGTCCGCGAGGGAGACAGCGTCCTCGCCTACTCGGGCGACTCCGCCCCGACCGCCGAGCTCGCGATGCTCGCTCGGGGAGCGGACCTGTTCGTCTGCGAGGCGACCCTCGAGCGGCCCGAGAAGGACGGCCAGCCGCGCGGCCACCTCTCCGCCGACGAGGCGCTGGCGGCGGCCGACGGCCCGATCCTCCTCACCCACCGGCCGGCCGAGCTGCCGGCTCCGGAAGGCGTCGCTCTCGCGCGGGACGGCCTCGTCGTCGAGATTCCCCCGGGCGCTCCCTCCGCGTAGGCGAACCACCCCAACCCGATGTTTAGGCCCCATGGACAGGTGGGGAGTTAGCCACTATCCTCCGGCCTACTAGCGGCGTTGTACGGGAGAGAGGTTTGCGGCGTGAAAGTACTAATTGCGGACGACCATCGTCTGATGCTGGAAGGCATTCGCAAGGCGTTGGAAGATGTTGAAGGGTTCGAGATCGTCGGAGAGGCGTACTCCGGCACGCAGGTCCTGCCACTGATCGG
>DASUJY010000073.1:0-21747 GCA_036279015.1 Gaiellaceae bacterium
GCGCTGGATCCCACAGTACCCCGGGCTCGGCGAGTGGGCGCGCGTCGTCAACTACCGCAAGATCCAGCTCGACAAGCTGAAGAACGTCGAGTTCATCCCGAACACGCGGCTCGATGCCGAAGGTGTCAAGAGCTACGGCGCGGAGATCGTGATCGTCGCGACGGGCGGCTACTGGGCGACCGACGGGCTCAACGGGTGCACGCATGACACCATCCCCGGCGCCGACGCCTCGCAGCCGTGGTGCCTCACCCCGGAGCAGATCATGGCCGAGGGCAAGGCCGTCCAGGGCGACAAGGTGCTGATCGTCGACAACGACGGCTACTTCACGGGCGTCTCGCTCGCGGAGAAACTGGCCGAGGAGGGCAAGCAGGTCACGCTCATGACCCATCTCGGGCACATCGCGCCCTACATGCACTTCACGCTCGAGGCGCCGAACATGCACCGGAAGCTGCACAAGCTCAAGGTCGAGATCGTCACGTACCAGATCCCCACCGAGATCGCGCAGGGCAAGGTCACGTCGGCGCACGTCTACGACGAGGAGCACCTGACCGAGTGGGGAGTCGACTCGGTCGTGCTCGTCACGCAGCGGCGCTCGAACGAGGCGCTCTACCGTGAGCTGAAGGACTCCGTCGGGATCGAGGCGCTCGAGGGCGAAGGGATCACGGGCTTCTACCGGATCGGCGACTGCGTCGCGCCGCGGCTCGTGGCCGACTGCATCTTCGACGGCCACCGAATCGCCCGCGAGATCGACTCGGACAACCCGGAGGAGCCGCTGCCCTTCAAGCGCGAGCGCCACGTGATCGAACGCGAGGCGGTTTTGACCGCGTAAAACGCTGCGCGTTTTCCGCGGAGTGGCGTCAGGGCAAGCGAATCCAGGTTCAGGGAAGGAATACTCCACCCCGTGAAAGTGCTCGTGTGCGTGAAGCAGGTGGCGGTGCTCGGCGACGAGGTCGAGTTCACCGACGACGAGCGGGACGTCGATCCCGACTACCTCGACTACGCGCTCAACGAGTGGGACTCGTACGCGACCGAGGAGGCGCTTCGTCTCGTGGACGCCGCCGGCGAGGGCGAGGTCGTCGTCGTGTCGGTCGGGGACGAGGACGCCGAGGACGCGATTCGGCGCTGTCTCGCCATGGGGGCGGAGCGCGGGATCCGCGTCGAGGCCGAGGGGCCGCTCGATCCGATCCAGGTCGCACGGGCGCTCGCCGAGGTGGTGCAGGCCGAGAGCCCGGACCTCGTCTTCACGGGGGTGCAGTCGAGCGACTCCGTACAGGCGGCGACGGGCAGCGCGCTGGCCGGTCTGCTCGACCTGCCGTCGGTCGCCGTCGTGACGAAGGTGGAGCTCGGGGAGGGCAAGGCGACCGTGCACCGTGAGCTCGAAGGGGGGCTCGTAGACGTCGTCGAGGTCGACACGCCCTGCCTCCTGACGATCCAGACCGGGATCAACGAGCCGCGCTACGCGACGCTCCGCGCGATCAAGCAGGCGGAGGAGAAGGAGATCGAGGCGCGGTCGCCGGGCGAGACGGGCGAGCCGGGCTACCGCGTGCGGAAGATGTTCGTGCCGCCGAAGGGCGAGGGCGCCGAGATGCTGGACGGCAACCCGTCCGAGGTGGCGCAGCGCATCAAGGAGATCGTCCAGGAGCGGCTCGCGTGACCGGGGCCACCCCGCGCCTCCACCCGCGTCGAGCGTATCGCCGCAGAACGCACGCGTGGCGCGCGGACCGTGCCGACACCGAGCGGAAGCGAGCCTCATGAGCGTCCTCGTCCTCGCCGAGCATCTGCGCGGCAAGATGCGCCCGATCACGCTCGAGCTCGTCTCGGCTGCGAAGGAGCTCGAAGGCGCGACCGTTCTCGCCGTGATCGCGAAGGACCCGGCCTCGCTCGCCGACCAGATCGACGTCGAGGGGATCGACGAGATCGTCAACGTGCACGTCGAGCAGGACGAGTTCGAGAACGACGTCTACCGCGAGGCGCTCGAGCAGCTGATCGCCGACCGGAGCCCCGAGGTCGTGCTCGTCGGCTTCACGATCAACTCGATGGGCTTCGCGCCCGCGGTCGCCGCCAAGCTCGGGCTCGGGTTCGCGTCCGACGTCTTCGCCCTGCGCCGCGACGGCGGCGACCTCGTCGCCGAGCGCTCCTTCTACGGCGCGAAGGTGAACGCCGAGGTCGACTTCCCCGGCCACGAGTCGGTGCTGCTCATGATCCGGCCGACGTCCTGGCCGCCCGCCGAGGGGGCCGGCGGCGCCGTCGAGGCCGAGCTCGACGCCACGATCTCGGGCTCGCGGGCGCGCCACCTCGATTTCCAGGACGTCGCAACCGGCGACGTCGACATCACGACCGCCGACTTCCTCCTCTCGGTCGGGCGCGGGATCGGCGAGAAGGAGAACCTCGAGCAGTTCGAGGAGCTCGCCGAGACGCTGGGCGCGACGCTCTCGGTCTCACGCCCGCTCGTCGACCAGGGCTGGATGCCGAACTCGCGCCAAGTCGGACAGTCGGGAAAGACTGTGAAGCCGAAGGTCTACCTCGCGCTCGGGATCTCGGGAGCGGTTCAGCACCTCGCGGGGATGAAGACGAGCGGGACGATCATCGCCGTCAACTCGGATCCGGAGGCCGCCATCTTCAACGTCGCCCACTACGGCGCGGTCGCCGACCTCTTCGAAGTCGCGGAAGAGCTCGAGAAGCTCTACTAGGTCGTGCACCGCCGCGCGCCGGGGATGCTGGAATGCAAGACCTGACCCCGGGTTTGCTGGCCGAGACCGCGACGCGCGACACGTTCGCCGGCCTCGAGACCTGGGAGATCGTCCTCTGGTACGTCCTCATCGTCATCTCGGTGGCGATCTTCCTCTTCGGGGTCGCCCGCCTCTTGCTCAAGTACCGGGGCGGCCGCGGGCACGTCCGCCTCGGGAACTACCGCGAGCGGGCGACCAACGTCGCCCGGGTCGTCTTCACCCACGCGTGGATCCGCCGCCGCGACCCCCTCGCGGGCATCGGGCACCTGCTTGTCTTCTACGGCTTCATGGTGCTGTTCGCGGGGACGGTCATCCTCGCCTTCCAGGACGACTTCGCCAACCCCGTGCTCAGCTTCGACTTCTGGCACGGCTGGTTCTACAAGATCTACTCGCTCTTTCTCGACGTCTTCGGCGCGGCACTCGTCGCCGGACTCGCCTACTTCGCGTTCAAGCGGGGCATCCTGCGGCCGTTCCGCCTCCAGTATTGGCGGCCAGCGGAACCGGCCGAGTCTCTGCGCAAGCAGCCGCGCCGCTACGAGATCGGCGACTGGGTCTTCCTCGGGAGCCTCTTCTACCTCGCCCTCAGCGGCTTCCTGCTCGAGGCCTTCCGGATCGCGGCGGACAACCCGAGCTTCGAGGTCTGGTCCCCGGTCGGATGGCTGGTGGGCCACGGCTTCCGGGCGATCGGCTTCGAGGGCGATACAGCGGCGGCTGCACGGATCGTCGACTGGTGGGCGCACGGGGTCTTCGCGCTCTTCTGGGTCTCCTCGATCCCCTTCACGAAGGCGGTGCACATGCTCGCCGGCCCGGCCGGGGTCGGCGTCAAGGACGACCGCGCCGGCAACCGCCTCGCGCCGCTGCCGGAAGGAGCGAAGGCCGCGGACGTCGGCTACGCCTTCATCGACTCGCTCCTCCCGAAGCACCTGCTCGACCTCGACGCCTGCACGAAGTGCGGCAAGTGCCACGCCGCCTGCCCGGCGACGGCGACCGGCTATCCCCTCTCGCCGCGCGACCTCGTGCTCGACCTGCGCGAGGTGGCGGAAGGCTCGATGGGCAACCGCGCCGCCCTCGGGATCGCGCCCGAGTTCCCCGAGCACGCCGAGATCCTCGGCACGATCAAGCCCGAGACCCTCTGGTCGTGCATGCAGTGCATGGCGTGCGTCGAGATCTGCCCGGTCGGCATCGAGCACGTGCCGATCATCAACCAGATGCGCCGCGCGCTCGTCGAGCGCGGGGAGATGGACGGGCAGCTCCAGCAGACCCTGGAGACGATCTACACCTCCGGCAACTCCTTCGGCGAGGCCAAGCGAAAGCGGGGTCGCTGGACGCGCGACCTCGACTTCGACGTCAAGGACGCGCGCAAGCAGCCGGCCGACCTCCTCTGGTTCGTCGGCGACTACGCCTCCTTCGACCCGCGCAACCAGAAGATCAGCCAGGCGCTCGCCCGGATCCTGCGCGGGGCCGGCGTCGACTTCGGGATCCTCTACGACGGGGAGCGCACCGCCGGCAACGACGTCCGCCGCGTCGGTGAGGAGGGGCTTTACGCCGACCTCGCCGAGGAGAACGTCGCCGCCATCTCGGCGTGCCGCTTCGACCGGATCCTCACGTCCGACCCGCACAGCTTCAACACGCTCCGGAACGAGTACCCGCAGTTCGGCGGGAGCTGGGACGTCCTGCATCACTCGCAGCTCCTCCTCGAGCTGATCGAGTCAGGGCGCCTGAAGCCGAGGAAGGGGCTCGGCTACCGGGTCACCTACCACGATCCGTGCACGCTCGGGCGCTACAACGGCGTCTACGACCCGCCGCGGCAGGTGCTGGCCGCGCTCGGCGTGGAGCTCGTCGAGATGCCCCGGAACCGCGACAACTCGCTCTGCTGCGGCGCCGGCGGCGGGCGCATCTGGATGAAGGAGCTCAAGGGCGAGGACTCGCCGCGCCCGAGCGAGCTCAGGATCGACGAGGCCGTCGCGCTCGGCGGGATCGACTACTTCGTCGTCGCCTGTCCGAAGGACGTGACCATGTACGAGGACGCGATCAAGACCTCCGGCCACCAGGGCGAGATCGAGCTGCGCGAGCTCTCGGAGCTCGTCTACGAAGCGCTCGCCGTGTGATGGCGCACATCGCGCTCGCCGTCCGCGACCAGGCGCGCTCCCGGGACTTCTACGAGACGTACTTCGGCTTCGATCCCACCTCGGCGCGCGTCGCGGACGACGGCGTCCTCCTCATCGCCGGGCCCCACGACGTCCTCCTCGCGCTCGGCGAGACCGACGAGGAGATCCGGCTGCCTGGCTTCCTGCACTTCGGCTTCCGCGGCGCGCGCGACCCCGACGAAGTACGTGCCTTCCGCGAGCGCCTCGCCGCCGACGGCATCGAGATCGTTGAGTTCTGGGACGAGCCCGACTACGTGAGCGTCAAGTGCCGCGATCCGGACGGCTACGTGATCGAGCTCGCCTGGGAGCCCTGACCGCGACTTCCCCCACCGCGGGCCTTGCAATTTCTCCCGCACCGTCTTTCATGAGACGGAACGGACCACGATGTTAAGGGGGAATCGCATGAAGAAGCTGATCGTGACGGTCGTCGCGGCTGCGAGCCTCGTGTTCGCAGGCGTGGCGCTCGCCGACCAGGGTGGCGAGCCGTCGTGCAACGGAGCCGCCCACGGGGCATTCGCCAATGTGAACGGCAACTTCGGCTTCCTGGGCGCGCTCGGTGGCACGCCCGGCTACCACGGTGGCGCCGTCGGGCAGGACCCGGGCGCGACCGGCTCGAACAACTCGACCGCCGCGGCGGCCTGCAACGCTTGAGCCCGCGGCACCGGGGGCCGGGAGCGATCCCGGCCCCCGGGCCTTCCAGATCACGCAGCCGCGAAGACCCGCACCATGATGTCGGTGGGGTTGCCGCCGTTCGTCGGCGTGACGTCGTCCGGGCAGGCCGACGAGGCGACGACGAGGTCTGTTAGCGCCCGCATGAGCACGTAGTCGCCGGCCTGCGAGAGGGCCGGCTCGACCTCGATGATGCGCCCGTCCGGCCCGATCTTCGTGTTGTAGAAGAAGTTGACCGGCTCCCAGAAGCGCCGCGGCGCGTAGCCGAACGGGGCGAGCTCGCGGTTGAAGTTGTCGGTGCAGTTCGGGTGGTCGCGAAGCCCGAAGGCCTCGTAGGTCTCGCGGTTGCACGCGATCCCGAAGGTGTCGTGGCGCCCGACCGTGTCCTCGACGAGCTCGAGGAGCGCGTTCCCCTCGCCGTCGTAGAAGCACTGGCCGGGGAGGGGGAAGAGGCCGTCGACGAGTGCCCGTGTCACGGTCGTCGAGAGCCCGACTCCCGGGCGGGCGCGGTGGAAGGCGAGGAAGTCCGAGACCTGGCAGCCCTGGAGGTCCTCGATCTGGACGTGCTCGCCGGCGGCGAGCTCGTAGGCCTTCGCGTCAGCAGGCCCCACGCGGGCCTCCTCGCGGGGCTCGCCGAGAGCGGCGAGAACGGGTCGCTTGGACTCGACGGCCATCGGTTTCCTAGGCTACACCCGTCGTCCCCCGAGCGAAGGAGCCGCAGTGAGCAAGGAGACCGCGTTCTACCCCCGCCTGAAGGCGCTGACGGACGAGTGGATGGACCTCTTCGGCTACTGGGCGCCGACGGTCGTGACCGACACGCAGGAGGAGTACCGCTCGGTGCGCGAGACCGCCGGCCTCATGGACTTCACCATGCTCAGGAAGGTCGACATCGAAGGCGAGGGCGCGCAGGAGTTCGTGAACACGATCGTCACGCGCGATGTCTCCAAGCTGACGCCCGGCCGGATCGCCTACGGCGCGCTCACGGGCGAGGACGGGAAGATGGTGGACGACTGCACGTCGATGATGCGCGCCCCCGACCGCATTCGCTTCTGCGGCGCCAACGACCGGGACCACGAGATCTTCAGCGAGAAGGCGCCCGCCGGGATCACGGTGCGCGAGTTCACGGACGCGATGCCGCACGTCTGCGTCCAGGGCCCGAAGAGCCGGGAGATCCTGCGGGCGGTCGCGAGCCAGGATCTCTCCAACGAGTCCTTCCCGTACTACACCTTCCGGGAGGACGTCGAGATCGCCGGCATCCCGGTCTTCATGACCCGGCTCGGCTACACGGCCGAGCTCGGCTACGAGCTCTGGGTCGACGCGGATCGCGCCCTCGAGCTCTGGGACGCTGTCGTCGCCGCCGGCGAGCCGCACGGCATGAAGGTGATCGGCATGGTCGCGCTCGACCTCTTCCGCATCGAGGGCGGCTTCATCATCGGCGGGATCGAGTACGACCCGGCCGTCTCGCCGTACGAGTGCGGGCTCGGCTGGTCGGTCGAGCTCGACAAGGGCGACTTCCAGGGGCGCGAGGCGCTCGCCCGCGACAAGGAGGCGACGCACCTCCGCCTCACGAGCGTCGTCCTCGAGCGCGGCGGCGACGAGGCCTCGGGCGGCGAGATCTTCGTCGACGGCGAGGAGGTCGGGCTCGTCACCCAGGCGGTCGAGTCGCCGTACCTCGACGGGAAGACGCTCGGGCTCGCGAAGATCCGCAAGGAGCTCCGCAACCCGGGCCAGGCGATCGACGTCCAGATCGGCGAGGACCGGGTCGCGGGCGAGGTCGTCGAGCACCCCGTCTACGACAAGGAGCGCAGGCGGGCGAAGGAGAGCTAGGCTTCCCGGGCACCACGGCGATGGGGCTCGCCTGAACTGCCGCCAACGGCTGATGGCTCCTGCGGACGAGAGGAGTCGCGCGTGCCACCAGCCGTCGGAATCGCCTTCGCGGGCGCCCTGGGAGCTCTTGCCCGCTACGGCCTCGACGGGCTCGTCAGCCGGCGGGCGACCGCCTTTCCCTGGGGCACCTTCGTGGTCAACGTCACGGGGGCGCTCGTGCTGGGGTTCCTCTTCACGCTCTTCGTGGAGCGGCTCGCCGTCGCGCCCTGGCTCCGCTCGACGGTCGCGATCGGCTTCCTCGGCGCCTACACGACGTTCTCCACGCTCTCGTACGAGACCTTTCGGCTCCTCGAGGAGCGCGCGTACGGCCTGGCTGCTGCGAACGCGCTCGGCAGCCTCGCGGCCGGGCTCCTCGCCGTCTATGTTGGAGTCGTGGCCGCGAGGGCCGTCTGATGACGATCCGCATGGAGGGCGAGGGCAAGCTCGTCCGTGTCTTCATCGGCGAGTCGGACACCTGGCACGGGAAGCCGCTCTACCAGGCAATCGTCGAGCGGGTTCGCGAGGAGGGCCTCGCCGGCGCGACGGTCGTGCGCGGCATCGAGGGTTTCGGCGCGGACTCGCGGCTGCACACGTCCCGCATCCTCAGGCTCTCCGAAGACCTTCCCGTGGTGATCGAGATCGTCGACACCGAGGAGCAGATCGCGCGCGTGCTTCCGCTCCTGGACGAGATGGTCGGCGAGGGGATGGTGACGCTCGAGCGGGTCGAGATCATCGCTTACCGGGGCAAGCAGTCGGACTGATCGTCTTGACAAAGCCGCACGGGTTTAGTCAAATGACTTAGTCGAATGACTAAGCTCGCCACCGCTCCGAAAGCCCCGCCCGACGAGGCGCTCCTCGATGCGGCGGAGCAGCTGCTCGTCGACGTCGGCCACGCGGGCGTCACGACCCGGGCGCTCGCCGCTGAGGCCGGGGTCAATCACGGCCTCGTGCACTACTACTTCGGCTCCGTCGAGAATCTGCTCGCCCTCGCGCTCGAGCGCTTCACGGAGCGAATGATCGAGCGCCAGCGCGCCCTTTACGCCTCCGACGAGCCGTTCCTCACCAAGTGGCGGACGGCGATGCGCTACCTCGTCGAGGACGACGAGTACCAGAAGGTCTGGTGGGAGCTCCAGGCGCTCGCCTGGAACCGGCACGAGCTCCGAGAGCCCGTCGCGCGTGTCAACGCTGCCTGGCGCGACGTCCTGCGCGAGGCCCTTGCCGAGCCGCGCGAGCGCTACGGGCTCGAGATTCCGCTCGAGGCACTCGTCTCGCTCGTCGTCACCTTCAACGAAGGGATCATTCTCGAGCGACTGGCCGGCATCACGACCGGGCGGGACGAGCTGCTCGGCTGGATCGACGCATGGCTCGCCGCGCAGGAGGGGAAGGCATGACCCTCGTCGAGACCCCCCGCGGGGCGCACGAGCAGTCACGCGCCCGCTATCCGGACCGGGAAGGCTACGTCGAGCGCGACGGCGTCAAGCTCCACTGGGAGGTCTATGGCTCGGGAGAGCCGACCGTCCTTCTCCTGCCGACCTGGTCGATCGTCCACTCGCGTCACTGGAAGATGCAGATCCCCTACCTCGCGCGCCACGCGCGTGTCTTGACGTTCGACGGGCGCGGGAACGGCCGCTCCGACCGGCCTGCGGTCGGGTACGACGGGCGCGAGTTCGCCGCGGACGCGCTCGCCGTCATGGATGCGACCCAAACAAAGCGGGCCGCGCTCGTCTCTCTATCCCTCGGGGCCGAGTACGCGCTCCTCCTCGCCAGCGAGCGTCCCGAGCGAGTCGTGAGCGCGGTCTTCATCTGCCCTTCGACCTCCCTCGGCGAGCCGCTGACGGGTCGCACCGCCTATCCCTGGGACGAGGAGCTCGACACCGACGAAGGCTGGGCGAAGTACAACCGCTACGCCTGGCTCCGCGACTACCGCGGCTTCCTCGAGTTCTTCTTCTCGCAGATGTTCACGGAGCCGCACTCGACGAAGCCAATCGAGGACTGCGTCGCCTGGGGTCTCGAGACGACGCCCGAAACGCTCATCGCGACCCACGACGGCAACTATCTGAGCCGGGAAGAGGCGGGCGAGATCTGCCGTGGCCTTCGCTGCCCGGTGCTCGTCATCCAGGGGACGGAGGACGCGATCACCGGCCCGGCCCGTGGGATCGGGCTCGCGGAGGCCACCGGCGGCGAGCTCGTCCTGCTCGAGGGCTCGGGGCACGGGCCCCATGTCCGCGACCCGGTCAGGGTCAACCTGCTCCTCCGCGAGTTCGTTGCTCCCCGCCGCCCGCCTGCGCGCTGGGTGCGCGGCAAGTCGCGCCGCAAGCGGGCGCTCTACATCTCCTCGCCGATCGGGCTCGGGCACGCGCGCCGTGACGTCGCGATTGCGCAGGAGCTCCGGCGCCTCGTTCCCGGCCTCGAGATCGACTGGCTGGCACAGGATCCGGTGACGAGGGTGCTGGAGGCAGAAGGCGAGCGCATCCATCCTGCGAGCGCCGAGCTCGCCAACGAGTCCGGCCACATCGAGTCGGAGTCGGCCGAGCACGACCTCCACTGCTTCCAGGCGTGGCGGCGCATGGACGAGATCCTGCTCGCCAACTTCATGGTCTTCGACGACCTGGTGCGCGAGGAGGACTACGACCTCTGGATCGGCGACGAGGCGTGGGAGCTCGACTACTACCTGCACGAGAACCCGGAGCAGAAGCGGGCCGCGTACGTCTGGCTGACCGACTTCGTCGGTTGGCTGCCGATGCCGGACGGCGGCGAGCACGAGTCGTTCCTGACGGCCGACTACAACGCCGAAATGATCGAGCACATCGAGCGCTTCCCCCGCGTGCGCGACCGGGCGCTCTTCGTAGGCGAGGCGGGTGACATCGTTCCGGAGCACTTCGGAGCCGGCCTCCCGCTCATCCGCGACTGGACCGAGCGCCACTACGAGTTCGCCGGTTACGTGACCGGCTTCGAGCCGATCGCAGACCGCGAGCAGCTGCGCGCCGAGCTCGGCTACGGGCCGCGAGAGCGCGTCTGCATCGTCACCGTCGGCGGCTCAGGGGTCGGTGGGCACCTGCTTCGGCGCGTCGTCGAGGCCTTCCCGGGGGCGAAGCAGCTCATCCCTGATCTCCGCATGATCGTCGTGGCCGGGCCGCGCATCGACCCCGCCTCCCTCCCCGAGGCGGCGGGCCTCGAGATACGCCCGTACGTCCACGAGCTCTACCGCCACCTGGCGGCGTGCGACCTCGCGGTCGTGCAGGGCGGGCTCACGACCGCGATGGAGCTGACGGCCAACCGCCGTCCGTTCCTCTACTTCCCGCTCCGCCACCACTTCGAGCAGAACTTCCACGTCCGCCACCGGCTCGAGCGCTACCGGGCCGGCCGCTGCATGGACTTCGACACAGCGACGCCCCAGGTGATCGCGAGCGCGATCGCCGAAGAGATCGGCCGCGACGTCGACTACGAGCCGGTCGAGTCGGACGGAGCCGCACGCGCCGCCGCCCGGATCGCGGAGGTGCTTGGATGAGGCTCGCGCCGGAACCGCTTGCACACGAAAGGAGGAAGGATGGCTGATTGGCACATGAAGGGAACGGTGCTCGTGGGCTGCAACTGCGACTACGGGTGCCCGTGCAACTTCAACGCCCCGCCCTCGACCGGAGACTGCGAGGGCGGCTGGGTCTGGCACATCGAGGAGGGCCGGTACGAGGACGTCGATCTCGCCGGCATGACACTCGGCGTCTTCGCCGACTGGCCCGGGGCGATCCACGAGGGCGGCGGGAAGGCGATCACGGTCTACGACGAGCGGGCCGACGAGCGGCAGCGTGAGGCTCTCGAGGCGCTCCTGCGCGGCGGTGAAGGGGGGCCTTGGGGCATCTTCATCAACACGTACGAGCTCCTCGACGTGAAGCCGGCGCAGATCGAGCTCGAAGTCGACGGCGAGCACTCGAGCTACAGGATCGGAGATATCGCCGAGCTGGTGATGGAGCCGATCAAGAACCCGGTCTCGGGTGCCGAGGTGCGCTCGGGCGTCGTCCTTCCGACGGGCCTCGTCTTCAGCGAGGGCTGGTGCGCGGCCTCGACGACCTTCCGGGTGAGCGACGACGTCGCGTACGACCACTCGGGCAAGCAGGCGGAGTACGCCCCCTTTGAGTACAGCGGGTCGTAGCCACCCCGGGTTGAGCGTGCGGTGGAATGGTCGTAACCTCCGCCGCGAGGAGGTCACATGGCGGTGAAAGTCGTGGGGCTCGACACCGAGCTCCTCAAGTCCGAGATCAAGAAAACCTATGCGAGGGTCTCGCAGCGACCCGAGGAGGACTTCATCTTCCCGACCGGGCGGGCCTGGGCGCTCGACCTGGGCTATCCCGAAGACCTGCTGGCGCGGGTTCCCGACGGGGCGGCCGAGTCGTTCGCCGGCGTGGCCAATCCGTTCGTACTCGGCCCGCTCGAGCCCGGCGAAAGCGTCCTCGACATCGGATCGGGGGCTGGGACGGACTCGCTCGTCGCCGCCCAGATGGTCGGACCGGAAGGCCGCGTCACCGGCGTCGACATGACGGCCGAGATGCTCAGCAAGGCCCGCCGCGCCGCGGCCGACATGGGCGCAGAGCACGTGCAGTTCGTCGAGGGCGAGGTCGAGCGGCTTCCGTTCGAGGCCGCGTTCTTCGACGTCGTCATCTCGAACGGCGTCATCGACCTCGTCCCCGACAAGGACGCGGTCTACGGTGAGATCTTCCGGGTGCTCGCGCCCGGCGGCCGTATCCAGGTGGCCGACGTGACGATCCAGAATCCGGTCAGCGACGAGGGACGGCGCAACATCGATCTCTGGACCGGGTGAATTGCGGGCGCTCTGCTGGAAGCAGAGTACGCGAGGGTCCTGGAACGGCACGGCTTCGAGCGGATCGAGACCGGTGACCTGGTCGAGACCTACGCGCGCTCGACGTTCGGAGACACGCGCCGCAAGGCCGAGAAGTACGGCGCCCGCGGCACGACTGTGAAGGCCTACAAGCCGAAGCCTTGATCCTCCCCCGCGGCGCGAGGCGCGCAGCCGCGGCACCGGTCCGCCCTGCTTCAACGCGCCCTGGCCCTAGCGGACATGTCAGGGGTCAGACCCCGGTCATGGCCGAAGAGGCCGGTGCCTACAGGCGCTCGAGGGCGGCGCGGGCGATGCGGGTCTCGAGCTCGACCTGGTCGTCGGGACCCGTCGGCGTCGTCCCGATGCAAGAATCAGGCTGCCGGCGAGGAGGACTGCGGTGAGCCCGCCGATGCGTTTCACGCCTCTGACTGTACGCCGCTGCGAGACCGGCACGTGACCGTAAGGTAGAACGTAGAGCGCACACGCCTAGGGGGAGTGACAGTGTTCGGGCTCGACGAGCTCATCGCGGATCTCGCGGGCGACGGCTCACCCGCGGTCGTCCTCGTAGTCGCGCTCCTGCTCGGGCTCAGGCATGCGAGCGACCCCGATCACCTCGTCGCGGTCTCGACGCTCGTCGCCACCGATCCCGAGCGCCGACCGCGGATCGCCGCGCGGCTCGGGCTCGCCTGGGGCAGCGGCCACGCGCTGACGCTCCTGCTCCTTGGGCTCCCGATCGTCTTCGTCGGCGCCTACCTGCCCGACGCCGCCCAGCGCGCCGCCGAGGCGCTCGTCGGCGTCGTCATCGTCGTCCTCGCCGTTCGGCTTCTCCGCCGCTGGAGGCACGGCCGCTTTCACGCGCACGAGCACGAGCACGGCCAAGTCCGACACCGGCACCTCCATCCGCACGGCGACATGGGCGGACACGGGCACGGGCACGAGCGGGTCCGCAGCCCGGCGCAGGCCTTCGGCGTCGGCCTGCTCCACGGCGCGGGTGGCTCGGCGGCGGTCGGCGTTCTTCTCCTCGCTTCGATTTCGAGCCGGGTCGAGGCCACCGTCGCGCTCGGCGTCTTCGCCGTCGCGACCGCAGCCTCGATGACGGTTTTGTCTCTCGCTTTTGGCTATGCACTTGCGCGTGAGAACGTTCGCGGGCGCCTCCCCCGACTCGCCCCCCTTCTCGGCGCTCTCAGCCTTGCCTTCGGCGCCTGGTACACGATCGGAGCACTGAGCCCGTGACGTTCGGCGAAGCTTCCTGACCGCCGGCTGCTCTGGAGTTCTATCGCTCTTCGCTCTAACGGCTTCTAGCAGGAGCGGCGGTTATCGCATCCGGGCCTGCGCCTCGCTGAGGACCTCCCCGAGGATGGAGACCATCTCGTCGAACTGCTCCTGCTCGGCGACGAGCGGCGGCGAGATCTGGATGACCGGGTCGCCGCGGTCGTCGGCCCGGCAGATGAGGCCCGCCTCGAAGAGTCGCGGCGAGAGGAACCCGCGCAGGAGCGTCTCACACTCGTCTTCCGAGAAGGTCTCGCGCGTCTCCTTGTCCTTCACGAGCTCGAGCGCGTAGAAGAAGCCGGTCCCGCGCAGGTCGCCGACGATGTCGAGGTCGAGCAGCTGCGAGAGCGTCCGGTGGAAGTCCTCCTGCTTCTCCGCGACGTGCTCGACGATCCGCTCGCGGCGCATGATCTCGATGTTCTTGAGCGCGATCGCCGCCATGACCGGGTGCCCGCCGAAGGTGATCCCGTGGCTGTACATGGAGTGGCCCTCCATGAACGGCTCCATGACGGCGTCCCGCGCAATGACGGCCCCGATCGCCGCGTGCGCCGACGAGAGGCCCTTCGCCGAGGTGACGATGTCCGGCCGGATGTCGTAGCGATCCGAGCCGAACCAGGCGCCGACCCTGCCGAAGCCGGTGATCACCTCGTCCGCGCAGAGGAGGATTCCGTAGCGGTCGCAGATCTCCCGCACGCCCTGCCAGTAGCCCGCCGGCGGCGTGTAGGAGCCGCCTGCGTTCTGGACCGGCTCCATGATCACCATGGCGACGGTGTCGGCGCCGACCTGCTCGATCATGCTGTCGAGGTCCTCGAGGAGGAAGGCGGTGAACTCCTCCTCCGTCTCCTCGGGCGGGCGGTGGTAGCGGTTCGTGTTGTGGACGTGGGAGACGTCCGGCACGAGCGGCTCGAACGGCGTGCGGAGCGAGGCGATCCCGTTGATGGAGAGAGCGCCCATCGTCGTCCCGTGGTAGGCGATGCGGCGGGCGATGACCTTCCAGCGCCGCTCGCCCCGCGCCGCGTGGTACTGGCGCGCGAGCTTCCAGGCCGACTCGACGGCCTCCGAGCCGCCGGAGCAGAAGAAGACCCGGTTCAGATCGCCGGGCGCGACCGAAGCGACCTCGGCGGCGAGCTCGATCGCGCGCGGGTGCGCGTAGCTCCTGTTCGTGTAGAAGGGGAGCTCGCGCAGCTGCGCGGCGGCCGCCTCGCCGATCTCCTCACCGAAGCCGTAGCCGATGTTGACCGCGAAGAGCCCGGCGAGCGCGTCGAGATACCGCTTCCCGTTGATGTCCTCGAGGTAGCAGCCGTCGCCGCGCACAATGATGGGCAGCTCCTCGCCCTCCCTGAAGCTGGACATGCGCGTGAAGTGCAGCCACAGGTGTTCGCGGGCGGCCTTTTGCAGCTCAGCGGGGGAAAGCGAGGTAGCCGGGGTGCTCACACTGCTCCTTTCGGTTGACGGCGCCATTGCCATGCGACGTTGGCGACCATGACCGCGATCGCGATGAAGAAGATGGCGGAGCCGATGACGTTGATCTGCGGCGGGACGGCGACCCGCGCCGCTCCCCAGACGAAGAGCGGGAAGGTCTGGTCCGGCCCGGCGACGAGGTACGTGATGACGAAGTCGTCGACCGAGAGCGCGAACGCGAGGAGCCCGGCCGCGAGGATCCCCGGTGCGATCAGCGGCAGCGTCACGCGCGTGAACGTCGTCCACGGGTTCGCGAAGAGGTCCATCGCCGCTTCCTCGAGGTGGCGGTCGTAGCCGGCCAGGCGGGCCCGGACGGTCACGACGACGTAGCTGATGTTGAACATGATGTGGGCGATCAAGATCGTCGTGAAGCCGAGCTTGAATCCAAAGAGCCCGAAGGGCCCCTGGTTCAGGAAGAGCGTGAGGAGCGACGAGCCCATCACGATCTCCGGCGTCGCCATCGGCAGGAAGATGAGCAGGTTCGTCGCCCCGCCGCCCCGGAACTGGTAGCGCACGAGCGCGAGCGCCATCAGCGTCCCGATCGCGGTCGCGATGACGCTCGAGAGAACGGCGATCTCGATCGAGAGCCGCACCGCGCCCCCGAGATCTGGATAGTCGAACGGGTGCGTCCAATTGTCGAGCGTGAACCCCTGCCAGGCGAAGTTGAAGCGCCCGACCGGATCGTTGAAGGAGAACGCCACGACGACCGCAATCGGCAGCAGCAGGTAGACGAAGGCCAGGAGGGCGAAGACGGTCAGCGTGTGGTGTCTGACGAACGACCAAGCCCGGGAAAGAACACCCTGGCGCCTGCGCGCGAGGCCCGCGCGGACGGTATCGGCGGCGGCGGTCACGCTGTCCCCGTGGTCACCCGCTCGGTGCCGACCGCGCGCGCATAGACGATGATGATGAGGAGGATCGCCGCCATCAGGACGAATGACAGCGCGGCGGCTTGCGGGTAGTCGCTGACCTTCTTGAACTGCGACTGGATCACGTTTCCGATCATCTGCTGCTTCGGCGAGCCCAGGAGCTCGGCGTTGATGAAGTCACCGGCGGCCGGGATGAAGGTCAGAAGCGTCCCGGCAAAGACGCCCGGCAGAGAAAGTGGGAGCGTGACGCGGAGAAACGCCTTCAGCCGGCTGGCATAGAGGTCCTGCGCGGCCTCCACGAGCCGGGTGTCGAGCTGCTCCAGACTGACGTAGATGGGCAACGCCATGAAGGGGAGGAAGTTGTAGGTGATCCCGGCCACGACCGCCGTCGTCGTCGCGAGGAGTCGTCCGTCAGCCGAGATGAGGTGCAGGTCGCGGAAGAGGCCGACGATCATGCCGTCGTCGGCAAGGATCGTCTTCCAGGCGAGCGTCCTGATCAGGTACGTGACGAAGAACGGCGCGATGATCAGGAGGAGGAGCAGGTTCTTCCACCGCCCGCCGCGGAACGCGATCCAATAGGCGAGCGGGTAGCTGATCAGGAGTGCGATCACGGTTGCGAGCCCCGCATACTCGAGCGAGCGGATGAAGTGGCCGCGATAGAGCGTGAACGCGTCCTTGTAGTTGTCCCACGCCCAGGTGAACGTGTAGCCGCTGAAGACGTCGCCGCTGTCCAGGGACGTCTTGCCGAGGTAGTACATCGGCACGACGAAGAAGAGGGCGAGCCAGATGAGCCCCGGCAGGAGGAGCAGGTACGGAGTCAGCCAGCGGCGGCGATGAAGCAAGCGGACCCGCCTACGCCCCGATGACGGTCTGGAACTTCTCCTTGAAGTCCGCGTTGTCCGCCGCCTCGGCGTCGAACGACTTCACGTTCGCGAGCATCTCGTCCGTCGGGAAGATGAGCGGGTTCTTCGCGACGCCCGGGTCGATCTTGAGGAGCTCTTCACGCGCGCCGGTGACGGGGCAGATGTAGTTGACCCAGTCCTCGATCTCCGCGGCGACCTTCGGGTCGTAGACGAAGTTCATGTACGTGGAGGCGGTGAAGACGTCCCCGCCGGTCGGGATGAGCATGTTGTCCGTCCAGATCATTCCGCCCGCGTCCGGGAGCACGAACTCGAGGTCCGGGTTGTCGAGCTGGAGCTGGACGACGTCGCCCGACCACGCCATGCAGGCCGCGACGTTGCCGGCCGACAGGTCGTCCCCGTAGTCGTTACCGGTGAAGCGGCGGATCTGGCCGGAGTCGACGGCGTCCTGGAGCGTCGAGATCGCCTTGTCGAAGGCGGCCGGGTCGACGGTCGTCGGGTCGTCGCCGTTCTGCTGCATGACGAGGCCCATGCAGTCGGGCATCTCCGTCAGGCAGGTGACCTTGCCCTTGAGGCTCGAGTCCGTGAGGAGCTGCTCGATCGAGGTGACCGGGTCGGTCTCCTTCTTGTTGTAGGCGATCCCGGTCATCCCCGACTGCCACGGAAGGCTGTAGTCGCGGTTCGGGTCCCACGTGGGGTGCTGGAGCGTCGAGACGAGCTTCGACTCGTTCGGGATCGCGCTCTTGTCCTTCTTCTGGACGTAGCCGAGCCGCACCATGCGCGCGGCCATCCAGTCGGTCAGGACGGTGAGGTCGCGGCCGATGTCCTGCCCCTGCGAGAGCTGGGCCTGGTACTTGCCGAACCACTCCTCGTTGTCGTTGACCTCCTCGATGTAGCGGACGTTGACGCCTGTCGCCTGCGTGAACTCGTCGAGCGTCGGGCGCTTCTTGCCCTTCTGGTCGATGTAGAGCGGCCAGTTCGCGAACACGAGCGTGTCGGCGAGCTGCTGCTTGACTTCGGTCGAGGATCCTCCGGCGCTCGTCGTCTGGCCGGAGATTCCGCCGCCGCCACCGCAGGCGGCCAGCAGCGAGGGAAGGCCGAGCGCGACACCGCCGACGGCGGTGCGCCTGAGGAGCTGGCGTCGAGTCATCGGATCGTGCAGGCGGGGGTCGGTCATTCGTTGTGCTCCTTTTCGGAATCGACCACGAATGTGGCGTCGGGGCTCCACGACACGGTCGCCTGGTCGCCGGGGTGGACGGCCGCGGCAGCCGAGTCGCTGTTCTGGACGTAGACGGTGATCGGCCCGTGGGGTGTCGAGACGATGTACTGGGTCGAGACACCGATGTAGGCGCGCTCCGCGATCTCGCCGGTGAGTGCGTTCTCGCCGCTTCGGCCGAGGTGGATCTTCTCAGGCCGGATGCCGACGGCGACGGGCCCCCGGCGGCCGGCTGCGCCAGGCGCGCGGACGACGGTGCCGTCCTCGAGCCGGACGGTGCCGTCCCCCAGGGAGACGCCCTCGAGGAGGTTCGAGACGCCGAGGAAGCGGGCGACGAAAGGCGTCGCGGGCCGCTCGTAGAGCTCGTCGGGCGAGCCGAGCTGCTCGATGTGGCCGTCGGACATGACCGCGATCGAGTCCGCCATCGTCATCGCCTCCTCCTGGTCGTGCGTCACGTGGATGAACGTGATGCCGACCTCGTGCTGGAGGCCCTTGATGAAGAGCTGCATCTCCTTGCGCAGCTTGAGGTCGAGCGCGCCGAGGGGCTCGTCGAGGAGGAGGACTCGCGGGCGGTTGACGAGCGCCCGGGCGAGGGCGACTCGCTGCTGCTGGCCGCCCGAGAGCTGCCGCGGCTTGCGCCGCTCCATGCCCGAGAGCTGGACGAGGTCGAGGATCTCGCTGACGCGCCCGCGCACGTCCCCGCCCTTGACTCCGCGCCGGCGCAGGCCGAAGGCGACGTTCTCGAAGAGGCTCAGGTGGGGGAAGAGCGCGTAGCTCTGGAAGACCGTGTTGACATCGCGCTTGTACGGAGGCAGCCCGGTGACGTCGCGCTCGCCGAGGTAGATCGTGCCCTCGGTGGGCTCCTCGAAGCCGCCGATCATGCGGAGGGTCGTCGTCTTGCCGCAGCCGGAGGGGCCAAGCAGGGCGAAGAAGCTCCCGCGCGGGACCTCGAGCGTGAGCGCGTCGACGGCGACGACGTCGTCGAAGCGCTTCGTGACGGCGTCGAGCCGGACGTCGGGTGCCGACGCCTCCGGGCCGGTCGTCGCCGGCGGCTCTACGCGCTCCTCGACGGCCATCGGCTCCTAGTCGATCTTTGCCATGACGTGCTTGATCTGCGTGTAGTCCTCGAGCGAGTAGACCGAGAGATCCTTGCCGTAGCCCGACTCCTTGTAGCCGCCGTGCGGCATCTCGGAGACCAGCGGGATGTGGTCGTTGATCCAGACGGTCCCGAACTGGAGCTTCCGCGCCGCGTTCAGTGCGCGGCCGACGTCCCGCGTCCAGACCGAGGCGGCGAGCCCGTAGCGGACGTCGTTGGCCCAGGCGATCGCCTGGTCGTCGTCGGCGAACTTTTGCACGCTGACGACGGGGCCGAAGACCTCGCGCTGCACGATCTCGTTGTCCTGCTCGATGCCCGTGACGACGGTCGGCTTGACGAAGAAGCCGCGGTCGCCGTTCGAGTCCCCGCCGGTCAGGATGGTCGCCTTCGACTCCCTCGCACGCTCGAGGAAGCCGGCGACGCGCTCCTGCTGGTCCTTCGAGATCACGGGCCCCATCTCGACCTCGTCGCCTTCCGCCGGATCGCCCACGTGCAGCGACTCGACGGACGGGACGAGCTCCTCGAGGAGCTTGTCGTAGATCTTCGGGCCGGCGACGACGCGCGAGGCCGCGGTGCAGTCCTGCCCGGAGTTCCAGTAGCCGGCGATCTTGATCCCCTCGGCGACGGCGGCCGGGTCGGCGTCGTCGAAGACGACGACAGGGGCCTTGCCGCCAAGCTCGAGATGGACGCGCTTGAGGTTGTCGGAGGCCGTCTTCGCGATGATCTTCCCGGTCTCGACGTCGCCCGTGAGCGAGACGAGCCGGACGTCCGGATGCTTGACGAGCGCCTCGCCGACCGGCACCCCGTCCCCGGTGATCACATTCAGCACCCCGGGCGGAATGACCCCTTCCGCTAGCTCCATGAACCGAAGGAGCGTGAGGGGCGTCTGCTCGGACGGCTTCAGGATCTGCACGTTTCCCGCAGCGAGGGCGGGTGAGAGCTTCCAGACGGCCATCATGAGCGGGTAGTTCCAGGGCGCGATCCCGGCCACAATCCCGATCGGCTCGCGCCTGAGCATGGACGTGTACCCGCGCATGTACTCGCCGGCCGCGCGACCTTCGAGCACGCGCGCAGCGCCGGCGAAGAAGCGAATGTTGTCGGCCGAGACGGGCATCTCGTCCCGGGCGTAGGAGAGCGGCTTGCCGACGTTCTTGGACTCGATGGCCGCAAGCTCGTCCGCGTTCTCCTCGATCAGGTCGGCGAGCTTGAGCAGGATCTCGGCGCGCTCGCCCGGGGTGGTCTCGAGCCACTCCGGCAGCGCCTGCTTCGCGGCCTCGACCGCGCGATCTGCGTCCTCGGCGGTCGAGCGCGCGACCTCGGCGATCACCTCTCCCGTCGACGGGTTCAGGACCTCCATCGTCTCCCCGCCCTGCGAGTCGACCCACTCCCCTCCGACGAAGATCTTGTGCTGCGAAACGGCCACGCTCATGACTCGACCTCCGGGCCCTCGATCCGCGTTCCTTACTACGGCCCGGCCAGCGTAGCCCGCGTGAGGTTTGCGAACAACCCTGAAGCGACGTCCTAGCCGTTCGGCGCCGCTTGGACGCAGCGGCCTAGAGGGAGAGAACCGCTACGCCGCCTGCGACGAGAACCGCGCCGGCGAGGCGCTCCGGGCCCACCCGCTCCCCGAGGACGAGCGTCGCGAATGCCGCTGCGATCACGATGCTCGTCTCCCTGACCGCCGCGACGGAGGCTGCGGGGGCACGCTGAAGGGCGGCCAGGACGAGGCCGTAGGCGCCGTTGGTCGCGAGGCCGGCGGCGACCGTGTGCCAGCCGAGCTCCGCCCGGAGCGCCGATCGACCGCGAAGGCGGACGATCGCCGCCGAGTAGCCGAATCCCGAGAGCAGCATCGAGAGCTCCAGGTAGACGAACGGGGCGGCGTAGCGGACGCCGTACTTGTCGACGAGTGTGTAGGCCGCGATGAAGCAGGCGATCGCAAGTCCGAAGAGGACGCCGGCCGGCTCGGCCGCCCGGCGAAGGCCGCGCACGAGGAGAACGCCGAGGCCGACGAGGCAGACGCCGGCCGCCTGCCTCGCCGAGGTGCCGAGGCCGAGCGCCGCCAGCCCGACGACGAGCACGAGGATGGGAGCCGTCCCGCGGGCGATCGGGTAGACGACCGAGAGCTCGGCGCGCGCGTAGGCCGCGGCGAGAAGGACGAAGTAGGCGAGCTGGAGGAACGAGGTGACGACGATGTACGGGATCGCGGCCGGCTCGATCCGCCACGTGAGCGCGGCAACCGGCGCGTAGGCGACGAGCGCGACGAGGATCGCGACGGCGCTCGCCGCCTCCGGGTCCTTCGCCCGTGCGATGAGCAGGTTCCAGAACGCGTGCAGGAAAGCGGCGGAGAGGGCGAAGGCGAGCGCGACGGTCGGCACGGGTCAGCCGAGTAGTCTCTCCTGCCGATGGGACGGCCGCTCGCGCTCGTGTTCGACTTCAACGGAACGCTCTCGCACGACGAGCCGATCCTCTGCGAGATCTTCATGGAGCTCTTCGCCGAGCACGGCAAGCCGCTCTCGGCGCAGGAGTACTTCGACGAGCTGGCCGGGCTCTCCGACCCGGAGATCGTGCGCACGTGGCTCGGGCGCGACCATCCCGACATCGACGAGGTGATCGCGGAGCGGATCGCCCGTTACCGCGCGGCGGTCGCGGACGGCTCGAGCATCCCCGAGGAGGTGCGGGCGGCCGTCCGGTTCGCCGCCGAGCGAGTCCCGGTCGCGATCGTCTCCGGCGCGGCGCG
>DASUJY010000074.1:0-148356 GCA_036279015.1 Gaiellaceae bacterium
TGACGGCGCCCGGCCGCTCCCCGTACCCTCAGTCCACATGACTCCCGCGATCCGCACCTGGTGGGCCTGGCGCCGCGAGCGGAGCGGGAGCGACGCCTGCTGAGGCAGGCTCGACAACCCGGTTCCGCTCGAAGACCTTCCTGAGGAGGGTCTTTTTGTTTGCCATGACGATTGCAAGCGACATCCACGCCGACCTGATCACCCCGCTCGGGGCCTACCTCCGGCTCGCGGCCGAGGGCGGAGCGAGCTTCCTTCTCGAATCAGTCGAGAAGGGACGGCTCGGCCGCTACAGCCTCGTCGGCCGCGGCACCCGCCTCGTCGACTTCGACGAGGCCGAGCGCCAACTCGCCGGTGGGAAGCCGGTGGTCGGCTACCTCGCCTACGACCACATCGCGAAGCTCGAGCCGACGGTGGGGCTCCCCGACGAGGGCGCCGGCCTTCCCGAGAGCCGCTTCGTCGTCGCGGACACGCTCGTCCGCTTCGATCACGCGGCGAGTGTCGCCGAGGTCCTGGCGGGCGACCCCGACGCGGTGGCGGCCGCACTGGGCCGGGAGCCCGAGACGCCGGTCGTGAGCGCGGGCCGGCCCGGGCGGACGCAACGGTTTCCCACCCGCGCCGAGTACGAGGACCGCGTGCGCACGGCGAAGGAGCACATACGGGCGGGCGACGCGTTCCAGATCGTCGTCTCGCAGCGGGCGGAGCGGCCGACGAACGTCTCGGGGCTCGCCCTCTATCGCTCGCTCCGCCGGATCAACCCCTCGCCCTACCACTTCCTCCTCGAGCTCGACGGCATTGCGCTCGTCGGCTCCTCGCCGGAGACCCTGGTGAAGCTCGAGGGGACGCGGGCGAGCCTCAACCCGATCGCCGGGACGACGGATCCCGGCGAGGGCGACGGCGAGGAGCTCCTCGCCTCGGAGAAGGACAGGGCCGAGCACATCATGCTCGTCGACCTCGGGCGCAACGACCTCTCGCGCGTCTGCCTTCCGGGGACCGTCCGGGTGGGCAAGTTCTTGGAGCCCGAGCGCTACTCCCACGTCACGCACCTCGTCTCCGAGGTCTCCGGGGAGCTCGCTCCGGAGCATGGGCCCTTCGATCTGCTCCGGGCCTGCTTCCCGGCCGGGACGGTCTCGGGGGCGCCGAAGGTGCGCGCCATGCAGATCATCTCCGAGCTCGAGGGCTACCGCCGCGGGCCCTACGCGGGCGCGGTCGGCTACGGGCTTCCCGGCGGCTCCTTCGACACGTGCATCGCGATCCGCACCGTGGTCCTCGAGGACGGCCTCGCGCGCCTTCAGGCGGGCGCCGGGATCGTCGCCGACTCGGACTCCGCCGCCGAGCACGAGGAATGCCTGCGAAAGCTTGCGGCCCTCGAGGCGGCGCTCGAGGAGGCCGAGGCCGCGTGATCCTGCTCGTCGACAACTACGACAGCTTCACGTACAACCTCGCGCACCTGTTCCAGGAGCTCGGCGCCGAGGTGACCGTCGTCCGGAACGACAAGATCGACGCGGATGGGGCCGAGCGCCTGGCGCCGAGCCACCTCGTCATCTCCCCAGGCCCGGGGCGGCCGGCCGACGCGGGCGCGAGCGTCGAGATCGTCCGGCGGCTCGGGGAGCGCGTGCCGACGCTCGGCGTCTGCCTCGGCCATCAGGCAATCGTCGAGGCGTTCGGAGGCGAGGTCGGGCAGGCGAAGCGCCTGATGCACGGCAAGGCCAGCCCGGTCGGCCACGACGGGCTCGGCCTCTTCAGCGGCCTCCCCGATCCGCTCGAGAGCGGCCGCTACCACTCGCTGGCGGCCACGCGCGTCCCCGACTGCCTCGAGGTCTCGGCGCGGACGGAAGACGGCGAGGTGATGGCGGTCAGGCACCGCGAGCTGCCGGTGGACGGCATCCAGTTCCATCCCGAGTCCGTCCTGACTCCGGACGGGCCGGCCCTCGCGCGGAACTTCCTGGAGGGGCGCCGGTGACGATCCAGGAAGGCCTCGCCCGGCTCCTCGAGGGACGCGACCTCTCGCGCGAGGACGCCCGCGGTGTCATGGGCGAGATCATGAGCGGCGCGGCCACGCCCGCGCAGATCGGCGGCTTCCTGATCGCGCTCCGCCTCAAGGGCGAGACCGCGGACGAGATCGCCGGCTGCGCGGAGGCCATGCGCGCGCACGTGCTCGCCGTCCGCCCACGGCGCGACGACCTCGTGGACACCGCCGGAACGGGCGGCGACGGGGCGGGGACGTTCAACATCTCGACCGCGGCTGCTCTCGTCGCTGCGGCGGCGGGAGCAGGCGTGGCGAAGCACGGCAACCGCGCGGTCTCGTCGTCGTCCGGGTCCGCCGACGTCCTCGAGGCGCTCGGCTTCGACCTCGAGCAGCCGGCCGAGCGGATCGAGCGCTCGATCGACGAGCTCGGCTTCGGGTTCCTCTTCGCGCCCTCGCACCACCCCGCGATGCGCCACGCCGCGCCCGTGCGGCGGGAGCTGGCGGCGCGCACCGTCTTCAACGTCCTCGGGCCGCTCACGAACCCGGCCGGCGCGCGCGCCCAGGTGGTCGGCGTCTACGCGCCCGAGCTCGTCCCGACGATCGCCGAGGTGCTGGCGCGGCTCGGCGCGCGACGCGCTTTCGTCGTCCACGGGGCAGGCGGCGTCGACGAGCTCTCACCGGTCGGCCCCAACCTCGTCTGCGAGGTGGCCGAAGGCAAGGTGCGGCGGCGTGAGATCGACCCGCTCGAGTTCGGCGTCCCCCGCTGCAAGCCGGGCGAGCTCGCGGGGGGGTCACCGGAGGAGAACGCAGCCGCGATCCGCGAGATCTTCGCCGGCGCGAAAGGGGCGAAGCGCGAGGCCGTCCTCCTGAACGCGGGCGGCGCGATCGCGGCCGGCGGCCACGCCGCCGATCTGGCGGAGGGGTACGCCGTGGCGGCCGAGGCGCTCGACTCGGGCGCCGCCGCCGAGCGCCTCGAGGCGCTGATCGCCTTCTCCCATGAACGCGAGGCGGTGGCCTGATGGGCCACGGCCTGGTGCCTGGCACCAAGGCACGGCCCCTACGGCCAGTTGTCCTCGGTCGGGCAGGGTCCCGTTGTCGCATCGATGCTGGTTCGCTGGCCGTCTCGGACACGGCGCGGTGCCTGGCACCGGAACCTGGCCGGTGGGGACGATGAGCCGACGGTTTCAGGAGGCGCTTGCCGGGCCGGGGCTCGGGGCGATCGCCGAGGTGAAGCGGCTCTCGCCGTCGGCGGGTGACCTGCGACCCGACGCGGATCCGGCCACACTGGCGGCCGCGTTCGAACGGGTCGGGGCTGCCGCCGTGTCGATCCTCGTCGACGAGCGCTTCGCCGGGAGCTGGGACGACCTCCGCGCCGCGCGGGCAGCCGCGAGCCTCCCGCTCCTCGCCAAGGGGTTCTTCTCGACCCGGGAGCATCTGGAGACCGCGAAGGCGAGCGGTGCCGACGCCGTTCTCCTTCTCCTCCGCGACCTCGACGATGACCGCGCGCGCGAGCTCCTGAAGGTCGCCGCGGAGCTCGACCTCGAGACGCTCGTCGAGGCGCACGACGCCGAGGAGCTCGGACGGGCCGCCGCCCTCGACGCGCCCGTGGTCGGCGTGAACGCCCGCGACCTGGCCACCTTCAGGATCGACCGCGCCGCCCAGCTCGACCTCGTCGCCGCGGCGCCGCGCGACCGGGTGATCGTCGCGGAGAGCGGCGTTGGCAACCGCGCCCACGCGGCTGCCGCCGAGCTGGCAGGAGCCGACGCGGTTCTCGTCGGCTCGACCCTGATGCGCGCCCCTGACCCGCAAGAGACGCTCGCGGATCTCCTCCGCCGGCCGCTCGTCAAGGTGTGCGGCCTGACGCGGGAGGAGGACGTCGCCGTCGCGGCCGAGGCGGGCGCCGACCTGGCGGGCTTCGTCCTCGCCGAGAGCCCGAGGCGGGCCGCCGCCCCGCTCCCGGTTCCCGACACGATGCTCTCCGTCGCCGTCTTCGTCGGCGAGACAGAAGAGGCGGGCACCGATCTCGCGCAGCTCTACGCCCGGGAGGACGGCCACCGGGCCCGGGACGGCGTCCTCCTTCGCAAGGGGGAGGCCGTCGCCGAGGTGCGGGACCTCCCCTGGCTCGAGGAGGACGACGGGCACTGGCCGCGCGCCGCGGTCGCCCAGGGACGCGTCCTCCTCGCGGGCGGGCTCGGCCCCGAGAACGTGCGGGCCGCCATCGACGCCGTCGGGCCCTGGTGCGTCGACGCGAGCCGGAGCCTCGAAGCGGCGCCGGGAATCAAGGATCACGACCGCGTGCGCGCCTTCGTCGAGGCGGCCCGATGAGCGCAACGGGCTACTTCGGGCCCTACGGGGGGCGCTACGTCCCCGAGACCGTCGTCCCCGCCCTCGACGAGCTCGAGCGCGGCTGGAGCGAGATCCGCGACGACCCAGGCTTCCGCGAGGAGCTCGAGCGGCTCCAGCGCGACTATGTGGGGCGCCCGACGCCGCTCTACCGGACGGAGCGCCTCGCGGAGGACAAGACCGTCTACCTCAAGCGCGAGGACCTGTGTCACACCGGCGCCCACAAGATCAACAACGCCCTCGGGCAGGCGCTCGTCGCCCGCGCGCTCGGCAAGCACCGCATCGTGGCCGAGACCGGCGCCGGGCAGCACGGCGTCGCGGCGGCGACGGTCTGCGCGCGCTTCGGTCTCTCCTGCGTTGTCTACATGGGCTCCGAGGACATGGCCCGCCAGGCGCCGAACGTCGAGCGCATGCGCCTCCTCGGCGCCGAGGTCGTCCCGGTCGAGTTCGGGACGCGCACGCTCAAGGAGGCGACGAGCGAGGCGATCCGGGACTGGATCACGAACGTCGAGAAGACCCACTACATGATCGGGTCGTGCGTCGGGCCGCACCCCTACCCCGAGCTCGTCAGGGAGCTCCAGGCCGTGATCGGCCGCGAGGCGCGAGCGCAGATCCTCGCCGCCGCAGGCCGCCTGCCGGACGCCGTCGTCGCGTGCGTCGGCGGCGGCTCGAATGCGATCGGGCTCTTCGCGGGCTTCGTGGAAGACCCGGATGTGCGGTTGCTCGGGGTCGAGGCCGCCGGCGCGGCGAGCCTGGGCGCCGGCCGCCCAGGCGTCCTCCACGGCGCCCGCTCCTCGCTCCTCGCCGACGAGGACGGCCAGATCGCCGACGCCCACTCCATCTCGGCCGGCCTCGACTATCCGGGTGTCGGCCCCGAGCACGCAGAGCTCCGCGACTCCGGACGGGCCGAGTACGTGCCCGCCACGGACGAGGAGGCGCTCACCGCCTTCCACCTCCTGGCCGAGCGCGAGGGGATCATCCCCGCCCTCGAGCCGGCCCACGCGCTCGCACGCGCGCTCGAGCTCGACGCCGAGCTCGTGCTCGTCGGCCTCTCGGGCCGCGGTGACAAGGACCTCGCGACGGTGCTCGGAGGATGAAGCGGGTCTCCATCTACCTGATGGCGGGGAGGCGCACGCCCGAGCTCGCGGCCGCGGCCGTCGCGGGCGGCGCCGACCTGCTCGAGCTCGGCTTTCCGTTCTCCGACCCGCTGGCCGACGGGCCCGTCATCCGGCGCGTCGGCGAGCGCGCGCTCGCTGAAGGGATGCGGACGCGGGCGTGCCTCGAATGCCTCGCCGAGACCCGCGCGTGCGTCGACGTCCCGCTTCTGCCGATGACGTACGCGTCGATTCTCGAGGCGTACGGCTACGAGCGCTTCCGCGACGACGCGCTGGCCGCTGGAGCCACGAGCTTCATCGTCCCCGACCTTCCGCTCGAGGCGGCCCCGGAGGTGCCGCGGGTACAGCTCGTCGCCCCCACGACGCCGCCCGAGCGCATCGCGCTCGCCGCCGAGCGCACGGACGGCTGGCTCTACCTCGTCTCCCTGACCGGGACGACCGGCGCGCGCGAGTCGGTCTCGACCCAACTCGCAGGCCTGGTCGAGCGCGCCCGCGCAGCGACGTCCCTCCCGCTCCTCGCCGGCTTCGGGATCGCGACCCCGGAGCAGGCCGCGACCGCAGCCGAGCGCACGGACGGGATCGTCGTCGGGAGCCGCGCGGTCGAGGTCGCCGAGTCCGAGGGGCCGGAAGGGCTCGAGCGCTACGTCCGCTCGCTTCGGACGGCGGTCGACGCCGGCGCTCCGACGGTGGCCCGATGAGCCGGGCTCGCGCCCGCGAGCTCGGGGTCGTGATCGGCAGCCTCCCGCCGGGGGAGCAGAACGCGATCACGGACGTCCCGGGCGTGCGCGTCGGCCACACGACTCTGATCGAGGGCGAGGACGTCCGCACCGGCGTCACGGTCATCCAGCCGCACGACGCGAGCCCCTGGTACGAGCCGGTCTTCGCGGGCGCCCACCGGCTGAACGGAAACGGCGAGCTCACCGGGCTCGAGTGGATCCGCGAGTCGGGGATGCTCTGCTCGCCGGTCGCGCTCACGAACACGCACTCGGTCGGCGTCGTCCGCGATGCCCTCATCTCCGCCGAGATCGCCTCCCGAAGCGACGAGCGCGAGTTCTGGAGCCTGCCGGTCGTCGGCGAGACCTGGGACGGGCTCCTGAACGACATCAACGGGATGCACGTCCGCCCCGAGCACGTCGCGGCGGCGCTCGACTCGGCGTCCCCCGGCCCTATCCCCGAGGGAAACGTCGGCGGCGGCACGGGCATGATCTGCCATGGGTTCAAGGGCGGGATCGGCACGGCCTCGCGCGTCGTCGCGGCGGCCGGCGACGCGGTCGTCGGCGTGCTCGTGCAGGCGAATCACGGGCGCCGCGAGCGCCTGCGCGTGAACGGCATTCCCGTCGGCGAGGCGATCCCTGTCTCGGAGGTTCCGGATCCCTACGGCCGGGTGCCACCCGGAGCCGGGTCGATCATCGCCATCGTCGCGACGAACGCGGCGCTCCTCCCGGTCCAGTGCGAGCGCCTCGCCCAGCGCGCGGGGCTCGGAATCGCACGCGTCGGCGGGGTCGGCGAGCACTCGAGCGGCGACCTCTTCCTCGCCTTCGCGACCGGCAACCGCGGACTTCCCTCCGCCGACGTCGACGCCGACGCGCCGCTGACGATCCCGGTGCAGATGCTGGCCAACAACTACATCACCGCGCTCTTCGACGCCGTGGTCGAGGCGACCGAGGAGGCGATCGTGAACGCGCTCTGCGCCGCCGAGACCCTCACCGGCGCGAACGGGGCCACGGCCCACGAGCTCCCGCTCGACCGGCTCCGAGAGCTCGTGTCGTAGGCTAGTGCCCGCCATGCACACGATCGAGCTGACCGACGAGGAGCTCACGCTGATTCGGGCGGCCCTCCACTCCTACCTGGACGACTTCGGGCACGAGGAGGCCGAGGTTCTGCGCCGGCTCAAGGAGCTCCTCGCCAAGCTTCCCCAGTCCACTTAGTGGCGATCCTCGAGACGAGAGTCGACGGCTCGGCGCCCGAGTTCGAGGAGAACCACGCCCGGATGGCGGCGCTCGTCGCGAAGCTCCGAGAAGCGACTGCGGCCGTGGCGGATGGGGGCGGCGGCGAGGCGGTCGAGCGCCACCGTGCACGAGGCAAGCTCCTCGCCCGCGAGCGCGTCGACCGGCTCCTCGACCCCGGCTCGGCCTTCCTCGAGCTGAACACGCTCGCCGCGAACGGGCTCTACGACGGCGCAGCGCCGGCGGCGGGAATCGTGACCGGCATCGGTCCGGTGGAGGGCCAGGAGTGCGTCGTGGTCGCCAACGACGCCACCGTCAAGGGCGGCACCTACTACCCGCTGACGGTGAAGAAGCATCTGCGCGCCCAGGAGGTCGCGCAACAGAACCGGCTCCCGTGCATCTACCTCGTCGACTCGGGCGGCGCCTTCCTGCCGATGCAGGACGAGGTCTTCCCGGACCGCGAGCACTTCGGCCGGATCTTCTTCAACCAGGCGGTCATGTCGGCCGCTGCGATCCCGCAGATCGCCGCGGTGATGGGCTCGTGCACGGCCGGCGGCGCCTACGTGCCGGCGATGAGCGACGAGACAGTGATCGTGAAGGGAACCGGGACGATCTTCCTCGGCGGGCCCCCGCTCGTGAAGGCGGCGACCGGCGAGGAGGTGAGCGCCGAGGAGCTCGGCGGCGCCGACGTCCACGCCCGCGTCTCGGGGGTCGCCGACCACTACGCCGTCTCGGACGAGCATGCGCTCGCGCTCGTGCGCGAGATCGTGGCGAACCTGAGCAGGCGCCGGCCCGAGCCTCCGTGGGAGCGCGAGGCACCGGTCGGGCCCCTGCACGACCCGGAGGACCTCTACGGGATCGTCCCCGCCGACTACGCAAAGGGCTACGACGTCCGCGAGGTGATCGCGCGGCTCGTCGACGGGAGCGTCTTCCACGAGTTCAAGGCGCTCTACGGCGAGACGCTCGTCTGCGGGTTCGCCCATCTCGAGGGCTTCCCGGTCGGCATCCTCGCATCGAACGGCGTCCTCTTCTCGGAGAGCGCACTCAAGGGCGCCCACTTCGTCGAGCTCGCGTGCAAGCGTCGCGTCCCGCTCGTCTTCCTCCAGAACATCACCGGCTTCATGGTCGGCAGGGAATACGAGGCGGGCGGAATCGCGAAGGACGGCGCCAAGCTCGTGACCGCGGTCGCGTGCGCGGAGGTGCCGAAGTTCACGGTCATCATCGGCGGGTCTTTCGGCGCAGGGAACTACGGGATGTGCGGGCGCGCCTTCGGGCCGCGGCAGCTCTGGATGTGGCCGAACGCCCGCATCAGCGTGATGGGCGGCGAGCAGGCGGCCTCCGTCCTCTCGACGGTCGGTCGCTCCGACCCGCAGGAGATCAGGGCGAAGTACGAGCGCGAGGGGAACCCGTACTACTCGACGGCGCGGCTCTGGGACGACGGCATCGTCGATCCGGTCGACACGCGCCGCGTGCTGGCGCTCGGAATCGCCGCGAGCCTCAACGCGCCGATTCCGGAGACCACGTTCGGAATCTTCAGGATGTAGGCGCCGAGAGCAGCGGCAGGTCGGGAACCTCCGGCACCGCAAGCGGCGGAAGTTCCGCCGGGGGAGTCGAGACCGACGGCACGTGCACGGGCCCGACGTCGGTGGGGCCGACCTGCACCGGAGGAACCACGACCGGGCAGACCGGGCCGACCTGAAGCGTCGGGACCTCGGCCGGAGCAAGCTGGAGCGGCGGCGAAGACGACTCCTGGGCCGAAGTCCCCGCCTGGTCGGCCGGCTGCTCCTTCTTCGTCTTCTCCCGCGCGTGCCGGCGCTCGCCGGCGCGGTCTACCGTCGCCTGCACAGCGGGGCTCGATGAACGCGCCTGTTGCACGGCGTGGAGGGCGGCGGCCACGTCAGCCTCGCGCGACGGCGTCCGGTCGACAGCCGGCGCGCGGGGTTCCGTGGTGGGCATGCCGCCGATCGGGACGATCGCGATCGCCGTCGCCCCGACGAGGGAAGCAGCCCCCACCCGTCCGAACGAGAAGCCGAAGGAGCCGAGCTTTGCGAGGCCGGGGAGCGCAAGGAGACCGCGGTGCCGGCGGACGACCGGAGTGCGCTCCTCGAGCGCGAGCCGCTCGACGAGCCTCCGCCGCGCGCGGAATAGAAGCGCCTCGACAGCCGAAACCGACAGGTCGAGCTCGACCGCGATCTCGGCATACGACCGGCCCTGGATCTCTCGGAGGAGGACGGCGCGCCGCTGAGCATCCGTCAGGTCCTCGAGCGCCAAGGAGATGTCGGCCGACACCGGAGCGTCGAGCTCGTCCTCGCCGACGAGGACGTCGGAATCGAGCTCGACCTCCTGCGGGCGCTCCGCCCGCTGGCGCGCGCGCCGGCGGACGACGTTGCGCGCGATCGTCAGGAGCCACGGCCGCGGCATCTCCGGCCGGTCGCCGCGACGCATCGCCCGGAACGCGTTCAGGAAGGTGACCTGCGTGAGATCCTCGGCCTCGGCCGGGTCGCGCACGTCCCTGAGCACAGACCCGTACACCTCGCGCCGATGCCGGCGGTACAGCCGCTCGAACGAGCGATCCGGATCCACGGCTTCCTTATGCCGCATTTGCGCCCACCTCAACCGTGTTAGCCTGGGACCTCCCTCCCTGTTCGACAGATGACAACTCGCGCCGAACGGCAAGGACGCAACGAATCCCTCTTCCGAGAGGTGAACGAGCGGATCGCGGAGCTGAACCAGAGCTTCGAGGTCGAAGGGCGGTCCGAGTTTCTCTGCGAGTGCGGCCACGAGAGCTGCCGCGAGCCGGTCTCGATCTCGCTCGCGGAGTACGAGGAGATTCGGCTGAGCCCGACTCGGTTCTTCGTACTCCCCGGTCACGAGGACGAAGCGATCGAGAAGGTCATCAGGCGGACGGACTACTACGTCATCGTCGAGAAAGTGGGCCAGGCGGCCGAAGAGGCCGACGAGCTCGACCCGCGCACCTAACCGGCCGCGGTCAGCTCCTCGAGGCGAGTTTCGAGCGCCGCCCGCTGCTCCCCCGAGAGCCCGCGCAGCGGAGCCCGCACGGCTCCGGTGACCGGCACGCCACGCCAGGCGAGCGCGGCCTTGACGGCGGCGTTGAACTGATACTGCTGGAGGGCGTCGCGCAGGGCGGCGACGATCTCGACAGAGCCGGGCGCGCCGGGCTCCCGGTAGAGCCGCGCGACGTACTCGGGAAACGCGGCGGCGAGCCCGGACACCGTTCCCGCGGCTCCCGCCGCGAGGCCCTGGGGCAGGAGCGGCTCGGAGCCGACGAAGACGTCGAGACCCTCGACGATGTACGGCTCCACGCGCTCGAACGGGGTGTCGGACACCTTGAGCCCCGCCAGGTTCGGAGCCTCCGAGCGCAAGCGCTCGACGACGGCGAGCGGGATCGGATACCCGGCCCGCGCCTCGAACTCGTAGAGGAAGAACGGCACCGGCGCACAGGCGCTCGCCGCCGCGGCGAGGTGGGCGAAGAGCGAGTCGTCGTCGAGCGGGAAGTACGGAGGCGGGATGACGGCGACGGCGGCGGCGCCCATCTCGGCGGCATGCGCGGCGAGGGAGGTCGTCGCCGCGGTCGTCTGCGCCCCGCAGTGGACGGCGACGTCGAGCCGCCCGCGACAGGCCTCGAGGTAGAGCTCGGCGGCGCGGCGGCGCTCCTCTGGGTCGAGGAGGATCCCCTCCCCCGTCGTCCCGAGCGCGAGGATCCCGTCGATGCCGTTGGCGGCGAGGAAGTCCGCGATCGGCCCGAAGGCGTCCTCGTCCAGGCCGGCGCCGTCCTCGGTGAGAGGCGTGACTGCGGCCGCCAGAGCTCCGTGGATCATGCCTCGAACCTTAAGCTTCCAGGCCAATGAGCGCCCTCCGGATCGAGCGGGACGGCCCCGTCCTGCGGATCACCCTGGCGAGGCCTGAGCGGCGCAATGCCTTCGATGCCGCGCTGATCGCCGAGCTGACCGAGGCGTTCCAAGACCCCGGCGACGCGCGGGTGGTCGTGCTCGCAGGAGACGGGGAGACCTTTTGTGCAGGCGCGGACGTCGAATGGCAGCGCTCCTCCATCGACCTGACCTACGAGGAGAACGTCGAGGACGCCCTGCGGCTCTTCCGCATGTGCGAGGCGATCGACGGCTGTCCGGCGCCCGTCGTCGCACGCGTGCAGGGCTACGCCCTCGGCGGCGGCAGCGGGCTCGTGGCGTGCTCGGACGTCGTCGTCGCCGACGCCGGCGCCGTGTTCGGGTTCACGGAGGTCCGCCTCGGCATCATCCCGGCAGTCATCTCGCCCTTCGTCCTCGCGAAGATCGGTGCGCACGCTCGGCGCTACTTCCTGACCGGCGAGCGCTTCGGCGCCGAGGCCGCCCTCCGGATCGGGCTCGTCGACGAGATCGCCGCCAACGACCTCGACGACCGGGTCGAGGCGCTCGTCTCGGAGCTCCTGGCGGGCGGCCCCGAGGCCGTGCGGGCCGCGAAGGAGCTCGTGCGCAAGCCGCCGCCCGGCGACGAGGCCGCGGCGATCGCCGCCGAGCGCCGCATGAGCGCCGAGGGCCAGGAGGGCCTACGCGCCTTCCTCGAGAAGCGCACGCCTGCATGGAGATCCGGAAGCTCCTCGTAGCCAACCGCGGCGAGATCGCCGCGCGCATCTTCCGCACCTGCGACCGGCTCGGCATCGCGACCGTCGCCGTCGCGGCCCCGGACGACGCGGGCTCCTTCCACACCCGGAAGGCGGGCGAGACGCTCGAGATCCCGGCCTACCTGGACATCGACGCGCTCGTCGCCGCGGCCGAGCGCTCGCACGCCGACGCCGTCCACCCCGGCTACGGCTTCCTCGCCGAGAACGCGAGCTTCGCCGAGGCGCTCGCCGCGGCGGGCATCGGGTTCGTCGGCCCGTCGCCGGAAGCGCTCCGCGCCGCCGGCGACAAGCTCGAGGCGAAGCGCCTCGCAGCCGAAGCCGGCGTCCCCGTCGTCCCGAGCGGAGAACCGGCGGATGTCGGCTTCCCGCTCATGGTGAAGGCGGCAGCAGGCGGGGGCGGCCGCGGCATGCGGCTCGTGCAGGAGCCCGACGACCTCGAGGAGGCGCTCGCGGCGGCCCGCCGGGAGGCGGCCTCCGGCTTCGGCGACGAGCGCGTCTTCTGCGAGCGCTACGTCGAGCGCCCGCGCCACGTCGAGATCCAGCTCCTCGCCGACGGGCACGGGACGGCGATCTCGCTCGGAGAGCGGGACTGCTCGGTGCAGCGCCGCCACCAGAAGGTCCTCGAGGAGAGCCCCTCGCCCGCCGTCGGCGACGACCTCCGCGCTGAGATGGGCAGGGCGGCCGTCGCCTTTGCCCGCGCCGTCGGCTACGAGAACGCCGGGACGGCGGAGTTCATGCTCGCCGGCGGCGAGTTCTACTTCCTCGAGCTGAACGCCCGGATCCAGGTCGAGCACCCCGTCACGGAGCTCGTCACCGGCCTCGACCTCGTCGAGCAGCAGCTCCGGATCGCAGCCGGCGAGCCGGTCCCGCCCGCTCCCGCCCCCCGCGGCCACGCCGTCGAGGCCCGGCTCTATGCCGAGGATCCCCGCGCGTTCATGCCCCGCACGGGGACGATCACTCGGCTGCGCCTGCCGGCGGGGATCCGGGTCGACGCGGGCGTCGAAGAGGGAGACGAGGTCCCGGTCGCCTTCGACCCGCTGCTCGCCAAGCTGATCGCCTACGAGGAGACGAGGGCCGAGGCGCTCGACTCGCTGGCTGCGGGGCTCCGCGAGACGGAGATTCGCGGCGTCGAGACGAACCTGCCGTTCCTGCGCTGGCTCGTCGACCACCCCGAGGTGCGGGCCGGCCAGGCGACGACTGCTTTCCTCGCCGAGAACCCGCCGCTCTCGCGACCGCTCCGCTCGCGGCCCCTCTGGAGCGAGTCGTGGCGGCTCAACTCTCCCGCCCCGCCGAGGGCGGCGCGGCTCACGGTCGAGGCGAGCTCGCGCCCGGATTCCCTCGGCGCGCAGAGCTCACTCACGGCGCCGATGCCGGGCGTCGTCATCCGCGTCCTCGCCTCGGAGGGCGAGCGCGTCCTGGCGCGCCAACCGCTCGTCGTCCTCGAGGCGATGAAGATGGAGACGCCGCTCGTCTCGCCGTACGAGGCGGTCGTGAGCCGGGTGCACGTCTCCGAGGGAGAGCGGGTGGCGGGCGGAGCCCTCCTCGTCGAGCTCGAGGAATGAGCGGCGCCGACCCGCTCGCGCGCTTTCGCGCCTGGCGCGACGAGGCCGCCGCCTCCGGCACGACGCTTCCCGACGCGATGACGCTCGCGACCGCCGACGAGTCCGGGCGCCCTTCGGCGAGAACCGTCCTCCTCAAGGGCGTCGACGAGCGCGGCTTCGTCTTCTTCACGAACTACGAGAGCCGCAAGGGCCGCGAGCTGGCCGCCAACCCGCACGCCGCGCTCCTCTTCCTCTGGCACACCGAGCCGCGCCGGCAGGTGCTCGTCACCGGGACGGCCGAGCCGCTGCCGCGCGCCGAGTCGGAGGAGTACTTCGCGACGCGGGATCTCGGCAGCCGCCTGGGTGCCTGGGCCTCGCGGCAGAGCGCTCCGCTCAAGAGCCACGCCGAGCTCGAGCGCGCGTTCGCGCAGGCGGAGAAGCGCTTCGGCGGCGAGGTGCCGCTGCCGGAGTGGTGGGGCGGGTTCGTGCTCCGCCCGGAGACGATCGAGTTCTGGGAGAGCCGCCCGAGCCGGCTGCACGAGCGGGTGCGCTACAGCCGCGACGACGACGGCTCCTGGCAGGCCACGCTCCTCTCCCCCTGACCGCAGGTTTTCACCGATCCCGCCCGGGTAGCCGGAGGAAAACCGAGAGGAGAAGACATGGCGAACGAGCTGCAAGGAAAGAAGATCGCCTTCCTCGCGGCCAACGGGGTCGAGCAAGTCGAGCTGACCGAGCCGTGGAAGGCCGTCGAGCAGGCCGGAGGCGAGCCCGAGCTCCTGTCCCTGAAGAGCGGCGAGATCCTCGCCTTCCAGCACCTCGACCACGGCGACACGTTCCCGGTCAACAGGGAGGTCTCGAAGGCCGAGCCGTCCGACTACGACGGGCTCGTGCTCCCCGGAGGAGTTGCGAATCCGGACTTCCTGCGCACCGACCAGGACGCGGTCGACTTCGTGCGCAGGTTCTTCGAGCAGGGGAAGCCGGTCGGCGTCATCTGCCACGGGCCGTGGACGCTCGTCGAGGCCGGCGTCGTCAAGGGCCGGAAGATCACCTCGTGGCCGAGCCTCGAGACCGACATCCGAAATGCGGGCGGGAACTGGGTCGACGAGGAGGTCGTCGTCGACGCAGGGCTCGTCTCGAGCCGCAAGCCCGACGACCTGCCGGCCTTCTGCGCCAAGATCGTCGAGGAGTTCGGCGAGGGCGAGCACGCCGAGCAGGCCGAGAAGACCGAGCAGGCGGTTCGCTAGTGCCCCTTCAGGCGTGCATTGCCTGATGGGGCACTACTAGCCGAACACGTCGCGCAATCTCAGGGCGAGCCCCATGTCGCCTTCAACCCGGATCCGTCCGGCCAGGAAGGCGCCCATGGGGCTCTGCTCGTTCTGCACGACACCGAGGAAGGTCTGCTCGTCGGTCGAGATGACGCAGTCGGCGCGCTCCTCGGACTCGGCAACCGTGACCGAGCCGTCCCGGATCTCGACGCGCCAGGTGCCCGCGCCGGCGATCTCGAAGCGGTAGGACGCGGTCAGGCCCTTCGCCCGCGGGGCCTCGGTCTCCACACCTTCGAAGAACTCCCGCGCCGAGTCGTGCATCAGAGCGGCACCGCGGCCGCTTCCGGCTCGACGCGCGGCCCGCGCGGCGCAGGCGGAAGGATCCAGCTGACAGCGACCGCGAGCGCGGGCCCGGCCGCGGTCGCAAGCACCGCCGTGCGCAGGTCGATCGTGTCCGCGAGCGCGCCGAGCACCAGGGCCGCGACGCCGCCGAGGCCGATCGCCAGCCCGATCGAGAGGCCGGAGGCCATTCCGACGCGGGCCGGCATGTACTCCTGGCTCATGACGAGGCTGACACCGAACGTCCCGATCACCACGGCGCCGGAGAGCGTAACGGCGAACACCCCGAGCGGGCCCCCGACGAGCACGTAGACGAGAATGAGCGGCGTCGCCGCGACGAAGCTGAACCGGAGCACCGGGCGGCGCCCGAGGTGGTCGGCGAGCGGGCCGCCGAGCAGGGTGCCGAGCGCGCCGGAGAAGAGGAAGAGCGCGAGGACGAACGTCCCGTACGCCTCGCCGTGGCCCTTGTGGATCTCCCAGAGCGGGATGAACGTGAAGAGCCCCATGTGGGCGACGCTCCGCAGGCCGACCACCACGAGCAAGAGGGTCAGCCCCCGCGTCTCCGACTCGACGGCGTAGCGCGTCTCGCGCGCGAAGGGAGCGGGATCGAAGGTGCCGAGGTAGCGGAGCATGTAGACGAGCCCGGCTGCAACGGCGAAGCCGGGCAGAGCGATGAAGACGCCGCCGTGCAACCCGAGCGTGAGGATGAGTCCCGAGGCATACACAGGGCCGAGGGCAAAGCCGACGTTTCCGCCGACGGAGAAGAAGGACATCCCGCTCGCGCGCCGCGATCCGCTCGCATAGCTCGCGAACTTCGAGCCTTCGGGGTGATAGGCGGCGACGCCGAGCCCTGCCGCAAGGACGGCGAGGAGGACGAACGGATACGACGGCGCAACGGTGGCGGCCGCCATGCCGGTACCCGCGAGCGCGACGCCGGCCGGCAAGAGCCAGAGGGCCCCGCGGGCGTCGGACCAAAGCCCGAAGGCGGGCTGGATCAGCGAGGAGCTGAACGTCGCCGCCAGGACGAGCGCCGAGGCCATCGTGTACGAGAGGTCGAACTCGGCCTTCAGGAAGGGCAGGAGGGCCGGCAGCGATCCCTGCGCGAGATCTGTCGCTAGGTGGCCGGACGAGAGCGCGGCCATCGCCTTTCTGTCAACGCCGCGCACGAGCGCGAGGATACCCGCGGCACACTAGCCAGACGCATGTCGCGCGATCAGCGCGTAGGCGAGCATCCACTGGGTTTCCACGATCTGCTTCCGGTTGTGCTCGAGCGCGCCCGGCGAGGCGAGGAGGCGAAGCGCCTCCCTCTCACGCAGAAGCCCTCCGAGGTGACTCTGGAGGGCTTCTACCGGGAGAGGGTTTCGCCCGCGAGGGGAGGGTGCGGGCGGAGAGGGTAGAGCTGCGCTCATGGCGCACCCTTCTCATCGACCTGGAGGCCAGGTTCCGTATCCCCCATTCGAGCACAAGGTAGGAAGGTGTTCGGATAGCATCCGACCGCGCCCATGGAGATCGACGTCGTCGACGCATCGCCGGCGGAGGTCGCCGCGGACGTCCTGGCCTTCGCCGTCCCCGAGCCGATCGAGCTCCCGCCGGCGGGCCAAGAGCTCGACCGGCTGGTCGACGGGGGGATTCAGCACCTGATCGAGGACGGGGAGCTCAAGGGCGAGCGCGGCCGAGTAACCCTCCTCCACACGCGAGACAAGCTCGGAGCCCATCGGCTCGCGGTCGCCGGCATCGGCGAGACCGGCGACGCCGACAGCCTCCGGACGGCGGCCGCCGCAATCGCCCGCCGCGCCGGCGACGTGGGCGCGAGCACCATCGCCTGGGTGCTGGCCGAGGACGGGCTCCCCCCCACCGAGCAGGCGCGCGCAATCGTCGACGGCACCGCCCTCGGCCCCTACGACGCCGGCATCTGGAAGACGAAGGACGAGCACCACGCGCTGGAGCGGCTCGTTCTCTGCGGGCCGGGAGCGGGCGACACCGCCGAGGAGGCGGGGCGCGCGAACACTGTGGCCGCCTGGACGAACCGCTGCCGTGACCTCGTGAACGCACCGCCGAACGTCTGCACCCCGAGCACGCTGGCCGAGTTCGCCGAGGAGACGGCAGGCCGGTTCGAGCACATGAGCGTCTCGGTGCTCGGCCCGGACGAGATCCGCGCGGCGGGCATGGGAGCGCTCACCGCGGTCAGCCAGGGGAGCGAAAGCCCGCCGCGGCTGATCACGCTCTCCTACACCCCGCCGAGCCCCGCGCGCGACGATGCCGTCCTCGGGCTCGTCGGCAAGGCGATCACCTTCGACTCCGGCGGCCTCTCGTTGAAGCCCGCCGACCGCATGGACGAGATGAAGACCGACATGGGCGGCGGCGGCGCCGTGCTGGCGGCGCTTGGCGCAATCGCGGAGCTCGAGCTGCCGGTGAAAGTCCTGGGCGTCGTCCCATCGTGCGAGAACATGCCGGGTGGCCGCTCCTACCGGCCGGGCGACATCGTCACGGCGCTGAACGGCAAGACGATCGAGGTCACCAACACGGACGCCGAGGGGCGCCTGATCCTCGCCGACGCGCTCACGCACGCACGCCGCTCCGGCGCCACGCACGTCCTCGACCTCGCCACGCTCACCGGGGCGATCGTGGTCGCCCTCGGCGACTACTACGCCGGTCTCTTCGCCAACGACGAGGCCTGGGCGAACGAGATCCGGGCGGCGGCCGAGGAGAGCGGCGATCGCGCCTGGCTGATGCCGCTGCACGAGCGCTTCCGGCGCTACATCGACTCCGCGTACGCCGACATGAAGAACTCCTCCGAGTACCGGCAGGGCTCGTCGATCCTCGCGGCCCGGTTCCTCCAGGAGTTCGTCGGCGAGGGCCCATGGGCACACCTCGACATCGCGGGCACCGCCTACCTCGAGCGGGGCCGCGACGACTACTATGGGGCACCCGGCGCGACCGGGTACGGGGTGCGTCTCCTCGCCGAGCTCGCGCGGCGCTTCTCCTAGTGCACTAGCGGACGAGTGGACTTCGACCTTTCGGACGACCACGAGCTGCTGCGACAGACGGTGCGCGACTTCGCGCAGGAGCGGATCGCGCCCGTCGCCCAAGAGCTCGACCGTGAGCACCGGTTCCCGTACGACATCGTCGCCGCCCTCGGCGAGCTCGGCCTCATGGGTATCCCGATCCCCGAGGAGCACGGCGGAAGCGGCGGAGACACGCTCGCCTACACCCTGGCGATCGAGGAGCTGACGCGGGTCGACTCGTCCGTCGCGATCACCGTCGCGGCCCATACGTCGCTCGGGACTCTGCCGATCCTGCGCTTCGGAAGCGACGAGCAGAAGGAGCGGTGGCTGCCCGACCTTGCCTCGGGACGGCGGCTCGCCGCCTTCGGGCTGACGGAGCCCGAGGCAGGCTCGGATGCGGGAGCGACGCGCACGACGGCCGAGCTCCGCGACGGCAGCTGGATCGTCAACGGCTCGAAGATCTTCATCACGAACGCGGGAACGGACATCACGGCGCTCGTGACGATCACCGCCCGCACGGGCGACGACGAGATCTCGAACCTGATCGTCCCGAACGGGACGGACGGCTACGAGATCTCGGAGCCCATGCGGAAGATGGGCTGGCGCGCGTCGGACACGCGCGAGCTTTCCTTCCGTGACTGCGGGGTGCCCGAGGAGAACCTGCTCGGCGAGCGCGGCGCCGGGCTGCACCAGTTCCTCGAGATCCTCGACGGCGGTCGGATCTCGGTCGCGGCGATGGGGCTCGGCCTGGCGGAAGGCGCGTACGACCTCGCATCCGCGTATGCGCGGGAGCGCAGGCAGTTCGGGCAGCCGATCGGGAAGTTCCAGGCGATCCAGTTCCGTCTCGCGGACATGGCGACCGAGATCGAGGCCGGCCGGAACCTCGTCTACAAGGCCGCCTGGCTCAAGGACGGCGGGCGTGAGTTCGCCCAGGCGGCCGCGATCGCGAAGCTCTACACCGGCGAGCTGGCGCATCGGGTCGCGAGCGCGGCGGTCCAGATCCACGGCGGGTACGGCTTCATGGACGAGTACGCCATCTCGCGCCTGTACCGCGACCAGAAGGTGCTCGAGATCGGCGAGGGAACGAACGACATCCAGCGGCTCGTGATCGCCCGCGGGTTGGGCTTCTAGGGCCTCGGGGCCACCCCGAGCCACCACCCGCTTTCGAGCGTAACCCCGACATCCGCACTCGTGTCGCGCGGATTGCGTTGGAAGAACGACGGCTCGACCCGCGTCCTGGTCAGCATCGCACCCGACAAGGGAGGACACCTTGCCTCTGTACATGGACGTCCACACGATCGAAGGCGGCGTCTCGGCCGCCGACGTCGCCGAGGCGCACGTACGAGACCTGCAGGAGCAGGCCAAGCACGGAGTCGAGTACAAGACCTACTGGGTCGCCGAGGAGGAGGGGAAGATCTTCTGCCTCGTCGACGCTCCCAATCCAGAGGCCGCGAACATCGTCCACCGCGAGGCGCACGGGCTCGTCGCGGACGAGGTCTACGAAGTGAAGGAAGGGTCGTAGCGCCGGGGCGTCTCTACGCCGGCTCGTCCGGCTTCTCGTACCCGTCCTGGAGGGACGGCTTCTATCCGGCCGGCGCGAAGCCGGACGAGTTCCTGCGCTTCTACGCCGGCCGGCTGCCGAGCGTCGAGCTCAACTCGACGTTCTACCGCCTGCCTGCGGAGGAGCAGTTCGAGCGCTGGGCCCAAGAGACCGGGCCCGACTTCCGCTTCGCGGTCACGCTCGCCCGCCGTTTGACCTCGTTCGGCCGGGTCGAGGGCGTCGACGACGCCGCCCGGACGATCGCGCGGCTCGGCGAGCGGCTCGGGCCGGTCCGCATCAAGGTGCAGCAGGCCCGCGACGACGGCTTCCTCCGCCTCTTGCTGGACTCGCTCGACTCCGAGCTCCGCTGGGCTCTCGACTTCAGGCACGAGTCGTGGCTCGACGCCGAGGTGCAGGCCCGCCTGGACGAGCGCGGCGTCGCGCGCGTCGATCGAGAGGACGGAACGGCGGAGTTCCGCTACCTGCGCCTTCGCGACTGCCCCTACGCCGAGGAGGATCTCGTCGCAGAGGCCGAGCGCATCCGGCGCCTCCTCGATACGGAGCTCGACGTGTACGCCTACTTCCGCCACGAGGACGAGCCGACGGCCCCGCTCTATGCGGAGCGCCTGCTTGCGCTCGCCGGGGGGCGCTGAAGCATCCGACGGAAGAAAGTGGCCGCCTGGCTCGTCCTGTGTGCATGTACAGCCCCCACGCACATATGCAGATCGCTTACCAGCGGCACGAGGACATGCTCCGCCGGGCCGAGCGCGATCGGCTCGCCAGCCTCTTCGAGGACGAGCGGCCGAGCACGTTCTCCCGCCTGCGGGCGCGCCTCAGCCGCCGGGAAGAGTCTCCGCGTCCGGTCACCTCGCCCTGCTAGCGCAGGCGCTCGGCATCGTAGCCGCGCTCGGCGAGGAACCCGAGCAGCTCGGCGCAGTGCTCTTCGTCGCGGGTCGCCACGGTGAGCTCGACCTCGGTGCCGGTAACCGGTAGGTCCATGCCTTCGCGGTGGTGCTCGACGGAGACGACGTTGACGCGGCGCTCGGCGATCCGCGCCAGGAGATCTGCGAGGGCTCCCGGCCGGTCGGAGATCCGGGTCCGCACCACGAGGAAGCGGCCGGCCCGCGTGAGCCCGTGTCGTGCGACCTCGACGAGCATCGACGCGTCGATGTTCCCGCCCGAGAGGAGCGCGCAGGTGGCGCCGTCGCCTTCGACCTTGCCGGTGAGGAGCGCCGCGACGGATGCCGCGCCGGCGCCTTCGACGACGAGCTTGACGCGCTCGAGCAGGAGGACGATCGCATCGGCGATCTCCGCGTCCGTGACCGTCACGACGACGTCGAGCCGATCGGCGAGGATGCTCCTCGTCAACTCGCCCGGCTGCTTTACCGCGATTCCGTCGGCGATTGTGATCCCGCTCGGCTCGAAGCCGGCGAACGGCGCGCAGGCCGCCGCCTGAACGCCGACGAGACGGATCTCCGGCCGGAGCTCGCGGAGGACGAGCGCGATGCCCGATGCGAGCCCGCCGCCGCCAATCGGGACGACGAGCGTCTCGATCTCTCCGAGCTGCTCGGCCAGCTCGAGGCCAAGGGTCCCCTGCCCCGCGACGACTGCCTCGTCCTCGAACGCGTGCACGAACGTGGCACCGGCCGCAGCCCGCTCGCGCGCGGCGTCCTGCGCCTCGTCGAAGCCCTCTCCGGAGAGGATGACCTCGGCGCCGTAGCTCCGGGTCGCGTCCACCTTCGCCATCGGGGCGTCGAGCGGCATGAAGACCGTTGCCGCCACTCCCGCCTCCCGGGCGGCCAGCGCGACCGCCTGGCCGTGATTGCCGGCGCTCGCGGTCACAACACCGGCTGCCCGCTCGTCGGCCGACATGGTGGCGAGCTTGTTGACGGCTCCGCGGATCTTGAAGGAGCCGGTGCGCTGGAGGTTCTCCGCCTTGAGAAAGACCGGCCGGCCGCTCCGGCGCCCGAGCGTCTCGGACGAGTAGACGGGCGTGACACGGGCGAGCCGCCGCACGCGCTCGCGCGCCGCCTCGATCTCAGCGAGTGTCGGGCCTGCCGTCGTCTTCATGAACGTGGAACACCTTCTCCATGATCTCGCGTACCGCCGTCAAGGGGTCGAGCTCGCGGCGCTGAACCTCCTCGAGGAGGCGCCGCAGCTCCGGATCATCGCCGACGGCGAGCTCCAGGTGCGCCTTCGCCCGCGCGCTCGCAACCGCGAAGACCTCGGCGGCAAGGTTCCGGGCGCGGCGCTCGCCCAGCTGTCCGGCCTCTTCCAGGTACGCGCGGTGCCCCTCGATCTCGCTCCAGAGCTCGGCGATCCCGTCTTCCTCGACCGCCTCGGTGAGGACGATCGGCGGCTGCCGCTCCCGCTCCGGATCGAGGGCGAGGATCGAACGCACCTCGTTCACCATCGTCTTCGCCGCCGGATGACCGCTCTTGTTCACCGCGATCACGTCCGGGATCTCCATGATCCCCGCCTTGAGAGCCTGGATCGAGTCGCCGGAGCCCGGCATGAGCACGAGCAGGACGGTGTCCGCGATCGAGATGATCTCGACCTCGCTCTGCCCGGCCCCGACCGTTTCGAGGAAGACGAAATCCTTGCCCGCGGCGTCGAGGACGAGCGTCGCCTGGAGCGTCGCCTCCGCGAGCCCGCCGAGATGACCGCGGGTCCCCATCGAGCGGATGAACACCTCCGGATCGAGGAAGTGGTCGGCGAGCCGGATGCGGTCGCCGAGAAGCGCGCCCTTCGTGAACGGGCTCGACGGGTCGACGGAGATGACGCCGACCGAGGCGCCCGTCAGGCGCACGTGCCGGACGACGGCGCTGATCAGGCTCGACTTCCCGACTCCGGGAGGGCCCGTCACGCCGACCACGTACGCCGAGCCGGTCTCGGGGTAAAGCCGCCGGATGAGGTCGTAGGCGAGCGGATCCGAGCTCTCGACGAGCGTGATCGCGCGAGCGAGGGCGCGGCGCTCGCCTCCGCGAACGCCTTCGACGAGCGCCTCGACGCTCCACTCCCGGCTCAATCGCCGACCGGCTCCGGGCGGGCGCCACGACCGACGATCGTGCGCGCGCCCTCTTCATCCACCCGGCGGGCGAGCACGAAGCCGACGATCGCAGCCGCGGCGAGCAGGAGCGCGGAGCCCGCCCAGACGGAGCGGGCGCCGAAGGCGTTCGTGAGCGGGCCCGAGACGATCATGCCGACGCCGAGAAACGCATATCCGAGGCTCATCACGACCGCGAAGGCCCGGCCGCGCAGGCGATCGGGGGCGCCCCGCTGGACGAGCACCGCGTTCGTGACGACCGCGACGCCGTTCCCGGCCCCGGCCGCGACGACGACCGCGGCCGCCACCCAGATGTTCGGCGCCGCGGCCGCCGCACCGAAGCCGAGCGCCATGAGACCGATCGAGACGCCGTACGGGATCGCCATCCCGCGCTGCTCGATCCAGGTGCCGCCGAAGAGGCTTCCGATCATGAGCCCGACGGCGCCGGCGGCGACGAGGAGGCCGTAGCCGAAGTCTCCCGCCGAGAAGACCTCCTTGGCGAGCACGATCTCGGCGACGTTGACCCCGGCCGTCGCGAAGATGGCGATGCTCCAGGCCACGATGATCGTGAGGAGCGACCTCGACTTGAGAGCGAACGAGAGCCCCTCGACCAGTTCGCGCCAGTGCCCGCGGCTCGGCAGGCGCTCGGCCTCCTCGAGGCTCTGGCGGATCCTGACGATCAAGAGCGCCGAGACGGCGAAGCTACAGGCGTTCACGAGGTAGGCGGCATCGGGGCTCGCGGCGGCGACGAGGGCGCCGCCCGCGAAGGCGCCGATCGCCCACGTGAAGTTGTCGGCGGTCTGGAGGAGGCCGTTCGCCTGCGGCAGGTCCCGGTCGGACACGAGGTTGGGAAGGCCCGCGTACACCGCCGGGCGGAAGACGCTCGTGGCGACGCCGGCCAGGAAGGCGAGGAGCACGATCTGGAGCGCGCTCGTCGCAAACGGCAGCGCGAAGAAGACCGCCGCACGCGCAAGGTCGGCGAGCACGAGGATCCAGCGGCGGGACACGGCGTCGATCAGCCGGCCGGCGAAGAAGCCGAGCACGACGCTCGGCAGGAACTCGACGACGAGTAGTGCGCTCACCCACGAAGCGTCGTCCGTGCGGTCGAAGACGTCGACGACGAGAGCCACGGCCGCGAGCCACGTCCCGATGCTCGAGGCGAGCGTCGCGAAGAAGAGGAGGCGGAATCCTCCGGCCTCCCGCAAGAGCCCGAACCGGGCTGCCCTGCGGGCTCCTGTCACGGTCACAACCGTAACAGCGTCGGCGCGTGTCGTTAAGAGCTCAGATGGACGGCTGCGCGGCCGCGAGCACCCGTTCAAGCGCGGCGACGAAGAGCCCGTTCTCCTCGGGCGTGCCGACCGTCACCCGGATCGCCTCCGCCGCCCCGAACGGGCCGAGCGGACGGACGATCACCCCCTCGCGGAGCAGCCGATCGAAGACCACGCGCGCGTCCTCGCCGGTCTCCAGGTAGACGAAGTTGGCGACCGCCGGCGAGGCGACCGTGAGACCGAGCGCACGGCACGACTCCTCCAGCCGGCTCCGCTCCGCGGAGGTCTCCGACCGCCGGCGGGCGATCTCTGCATCGTTGCCGATGCTCGCCCGGGCGGCATCTTGCGCGGTCTGGTTGATGTCGAACGCGTTCCGGACCTTGGCGATCGCCTCGACTACCTCCGGGGGCCCGACGCCGTAGCCGACGCGAAGCCCGGCGAGACCGTAGATCTTCGAGAAGGTCCGCAGAACGAGCACGCGCCGCCCGAACCTGAAGGACTCCTCGATCCCGTCCGGATAGTCGTCCGCCTCGACGTACTCGAAGTACGCCTCGTCAAGCACGGTGAGCACGTGCTCGGGGACGCGCGCGAAGTACGACTCGATCTCTGCGCGGCCGACCATCGTTCCCGTCGGGTTGTTCGGGTTGCAGAGGTAGACGATCTTCGTGCGCTGCCCGACCTGGGCAAGGATCGCGTCCACGTCGTAGCGGTAGTCGCTGAGCGGGACCCGCTTGGCGACCGCGCCGAGCTTGAGGGCGTCGAGCACATAGCTCGGGAAAGAGGGCCAGCCGCAGACGACCTCGTCGCCCGGGTCGAGCACGGCCAGGGAGAGGTACATGATGACCGCGTCGGCTCCGGCGGCGAGCGTGACGTTCTCGAGTTCGACGGCGTGCCGCTCGGCGAGCGCGGTTCGCAGGCGGTAGGCGCCGCCGTCCGGATAGCGGTTGAGCTCGGCCGCGCCGCGCTCGATCGCCTCGAGCGCCTCCTGGAACGGGCCGTACTGGCCCTCGTTGGAGGCCAGCTTGACGACCCGTTCGAGCCCGAGCTCGCGCTGCACCTCCTCGACCGGCTTCCCCGGCTCGTAGGGGACGAGGCTCTCGAGGGCGGGTCGGAGGAGAGGAGCGCGGGCCATGCCCTAATCTTTCCACGTGGAGATCGGCCTCTTCCCACTCAATCTCGTCCTCCTTCCGGGCGAGCAGGCGCCGCTCCACATCTTCGAGCCGCGCTACCGCGAGCTGATCGGCGAATGCCTCGCGGAGGGCGGCGAGTTCGGGCTCGTCCTCGAAGACGACGACGGCATGCGCGACGTCGGCTGCCGTGCGGGCGTCATCGAGGTGCTCGAGCAGTTCGACGACGGCCGCCTGAACGTCGTCATCGAGGGGCGCGAGCGAATCCGGATCGCCGAGCTGACCCAGGGCCGCACGTTCATCACCGCCGAGGTCGAGGATCTGGGTGACGAGGACGAGCCGCCGACCGAGGACGAGATCGAGGAGGTGCTCGCCGCCTACCAGCGGGTCGTCAGCGCGGCGGAGGCCGACCTCGAGGATCTGGACTTCGACGCCGACTCGATCGCGTACCAGATCGCGGCCCGGGTCGACTTCGGCACCGAGGTGAAGCAGGGGCTCCTCGAGCTCCGTTCCGAGCGTGAACGGGTGCTACGGCTCGCGCCGATGCTCGACCAGGCCGCCGAAGCCGTGCAGCGCGACCGCGAGATCCGCGAGCGGGCCTCCGGCAACGGCCGAGTCGAGCCCATCTAGCCGCGGTCAGAGCTTCTTGACCGCGTGGACCGGGCGGCCGGCCGCCTCCCAGGCGTAGTAGGAGGCGCTCGGGCCGAACTCGGGCTCGTAGCGGACGACGCGCGGATGGCGGCCGACATCCTTCGCGCGCTGGGCGTGGCGCAGGAGGTTCGGGTCGTCGGCGTGCTCCCAGACGAGGATCAGGTGGACGGCGGTCATGAAGAGCGCGACGAAGGAGCAGCCTTCGGCGGGGCAGGGGAAGGGGTCGGTGGAGACGCAGAACCAGCCCGCATGGTCGTCGCTCGTGTCATCCGCCCAGAGCTCTTCCTCGACGTCGAGCCCGACGTCCTCCTCCAGGATCGTGCCGCGCTCGAGCTCGGGGCCGCTCACAGCTGCTTCTCCATCAGGATCGCGTCGACGAACCCGTCCGAGCGCCGGAAATGGCCGCGCCGGCAGCCGACCCGGCGGTACCCGAGCCGCTCGTAGAGGGCGAGCGCCCCCGCATTGTGCGGGAAGACGTGGAGCTCGATCTTCTTGACTCCGACTCGGCGCCCCCATGCCTCGGCGGCCTCCATGAGCGCCCGGCCGATCCCGCGACGGCGGTAGCCGTCCGCGACCATGAGCCCCACGTCGGCGACGTGCTCGCTCGCCGGATGGGCGTCGCGGCCGATCGAGAGCCTGCCCACGATGCGGTCGTCGGCCTCTGCGACGAGGACGGCCGCGAAGGAATGCCTTCGGATCGCCTTCAGGTAGCGGCGCTCCTCCGAGACGCTCCGCCACTCGCCCGCGGCGATGAGCCAGCCTCCCTCCTCCGACCCGACGGCCTCGGCGAGGCGAACCAGGGCGCCCGCATCCGCGGGCTCGGCTCTGCGGATCTCCGTCATTGGACGACGGCGCCGCCTCCACCGCGGCGTGGGTCGCCCGCTGCCTCGAGCCCCCCGTCCGCCCCGAGACCGACCGCGGAGGCGCCGCCGAAGTAGAGGTTGAGCCCGTTCCAGCGGACGACCTCGTAGCCGGCTGCCTCGAGGGCGTCCGCCGCCTCGGGGTCGACTCCGCCCTCGAGGTGAAGCACCGGCCCGTCGACGTGGACGCGCGGCGAGTCGATCGCCTTCCGCGCCGTCATGCCGTGATCGAGCACGTTGACGATGATCTGGAGGATGGCGGCCCGCAGCCGGATCGAGCCGGCGCTTCCGACGACGAGACGCGGCCGGCCCTCTTCGAGCACGAGCGAGGGCGCCATCATGCTCGTCAGCCGCCGGCCGGGCGCGCTCTCCCGGCCGCCCGGGTTGAGGTCTTCCTCGCCGAGCATGTTGTTCACGTGGATGCCGGTGCCGGGGACGATCACTCCCGACCCGCAGCCCGTGGAGGAGGAGAGCGAAGCGGCGTTCCCCCGCCCGTCGACCACGCTCACGTGCGTGGTCGAAGGGACGCCCGCGGGCTCAGAGGCGAAGGCGCCGAGCCGGGCGGCAGCCCGCTCGGCGGCCGCGGCGATCGCCGGCTCCGCCAGCAGGCGGCGCGTCAGACCGCCCCGGCTCAGCCCGCTCAGGAATCCGGGGCCGCGCGCGAGCTGGGCCTCTCGCATCACCTCGGCGAGCGAGGCGATCGCGGCCGGGCTTCCCGACCGGCTCGCGGAACCGAGCCGGTCGAGGACGGAGAGCGCAAACGCGATCAGGACGCCGCCCGCCGACGGCGGTGGGTTGGAGACGAACTCCCAGCGCCGGTACGGCACGCGCACGGGCCGGCGCCTGATGACGCGGTAGCCGCCGAGATCGCTCTCGGTCAGCCGGCCGCCCTCCTCCTGGACGGCGACGGCGACGGCGCGCGCGAGGTCGCCGGAGTAGAAGCCGCCTGGCCCCTCCTCGGCGAGCCTCTCGAGCGTGCCGGCGAGCTCGGGCATCCGGATGCGCCCGCCGGTCCGGACGAGGGCGTCCTCTCCGTAGATGCGCCTTCCCTCCGGCGCGGCTCGCAGGATCGGCTCGAGGATCGCGTGCAGGAAACCCTGCTCCGGGTTGAGGACGACGCCCTCACGAGCGAGCCGCGCCGCCGGGGCGACCAGCTCGGCCCACGGCATCCGCGCGTACGCCGCGTGGGCGGCACCAAGGCCCGCGACGGCGCCGGGCACCGCACAGGACGCCGCCCCGATCCGGAAGACCTGATGCTTGCCCGCGTCGAACTCGACGTCGACCTCGTCCATCGGCGCGACGGTTCGCCTGCGGAGGTCGCGCCCGGGGATCGCGACGAAGAAGTCGAGCAGGCGGTCACTCCGGTCGGACGCGCGATGGACGAGCATGAAGCCCCCCGCGCCGGGCCCCGTCAGCGGGCTCTCGGCGACCCAGGAGACGAAGGCGGCCGCGATGCACGCGTCCACCGCGTTCCCGCCCTCCGCGAGGATCTCCGCGCCGGTCTGCGCGGTCAGCGGATGCCCGGCCGCGACTGCGCCTTTCATGCGCAGAGGGTACTCCGTACGCGCCGGCGACTAGAGGTCGCGCAGGAAGCTCGGGGGCTCCAGCATGTCCTCCGGCTCGGGGGCCGGAAGTGGCTCGCGCGCCGGAGCGGAAGCCGGCCTTGCGCCGCGAGCGCCGAGCCCGGTGGCGATCACCGTCACCCAGATCTGGCCGGAGAGACGCTCGTCGATCGTCGCTCCGAAGATGATGTTCGTCTCCTCCGTCGCCGCCTCGCGGACGACCTCGGCAGCCTCGTTCACCTCGAGCAACGTCAGGTCGTCGCCGCCCGCAATCGAGAGCAGGATGCCGCGCGCCCCGACGATCTCGGTGTCGATGAGCGGCGAGCGCAGGGCCCGCTCGGCCGCCTCCCGCGCACGGGTCTCCCCGGTCGCGAAGCCGATCCCCATGATCGCCGAGCCTGCGTCGCTCATGATCGTCCGCACGTCGGCGAAGTCGAGGTTGATGAGGCCCGGCATCGTGATGAGGTCGCAGATCCCCTGGACGCCCTGGCGCAGGACGTCGTCGGCGATCCGGAAGGCGTCGAGCATCGACGTCGAGCGCTCGAGCACCTCGAGCAGCCGGTCGTTCGGGATTACGATCACGGTGTCGCAGACCTCGCGGAGCTCCTGCACTCCCTGATCCGCCTGCGCTCGCCGGCGCGTGCCTTCGAAGCGGAACGGGAGCGTGACGATCCCGACGGTGAGCGCCCCGACCTCGCGCGCGATGCGGGCGACGACCGGTGCGGCGCCCGTGCCGGTGCCGCCTCCCTCGCCCGCGGTCACGAAGACCATGTCCGAGCCGCGCAGCACGTGCTTGATCTGGTCGTAGGCCTCCTCCGCAGCCTCGCGGCCGAGATTCGGGTCGGAGCCCGAGCCAAGCCCCTGCGTCAGCTCGCGACCGACATGGAGCTTGATCGGCGCCTCGCACTGGCGAAGCTGCTGGATGTCTGTGTTGACCGCGATGAACTCGACCTGCGAGATGCCGGCTTCGATCATGCGGTTGACCGCGTTCAGGCCTCCTCCGCCGACTCCGACGACGCGGATGACCGCGAGGTATGCGGCCGACTCGGGCCGCGGTGCGCGGTGGATGCGCGGCGCCGGCTCGGCCAGCCGGGCCGCGGGGGCAGGCTCACGGCTTCGTTCGACAGGTGGCGGAGGGCTCGCGGGCGCAGGCGGCGCGGGCTCACGCTCTGGGGCGACCGGCTCGGGAGCCCTGCTCTCGACCGGCGCGGGGGCCGTCTCACGCGCAGCTGGTTCCGGCGGCGCCGGTCGCTCGGCGACGGGCTCCGGCCCGACGTGCTCGACGGTCGGCGCCTCGGCCGCCTCGGCGCCGGCGCGCTCGCGCTCGGCCTGGCGCTGCGCTGCTTCGGTTGCCTTGAAGAGCTCGGCCAGAGGCCCCTCACGCATGCTCGCGCGGCGTCGCGCCATTGAGCACCTCCTTCGCGAGGTCGCGGTAGGCCTGAGCGGCCGGACCGGAGGAGTCGTACTTGAGCACGGAGCTCCCCTCGACGGGAGCCTCGGCGTAGCGGACGGTCTTGCGGATCCGCGTCTCGAAGACGAGGTCGCCGAAGTTCTCCTTCAGCATCTCGACCGCCTCCCGGCTGTGCAGGGTGCGGGAGTCGTACATCGTGGGGAGGATTCCCTTGATCTCGACGATCGGATTGAGATTCTCTCGGATCATGCTGAGCGTGTTTTCGAGCTGCACGAGTCCGCGCAGCGAGAGATACTCGCACTGGACAGGGACGATGACGCCGTCCGAGGCGGTCAGGGCGTTGATCGTGAGCAGCCCGAGCGACGGCGGCGTGTCGATGAGGATGTAGTCGTAGCGGTTCCGCACCGGCAGGAGCGCCTTCTGGAGGGCGCGCTCGCGGCCGATCATGCTCGAGAGAGCGAGCTCGGCCCCGGCGAGGTCGATCGAGGAGACGGCGACGTCCACCTCGGCACGGTGGATGACCTCCTCGACGGGCATCGAGTGCACGAGCACGTCGTACATCGAGCGCTCGACCTGGTCCGGATCCATGCCCTGGGACATGGTCAGGTTCCCCTGCGGGTCGAGATCGACGATGAGCACGTCGAAGCCGTGCTCCTTGAACGCAACCGCGAGGTTCAGCGTGGTCGTCGTCTTGGCCACGCCACCCTTTTGATTGGCAAAGGCGATGACCTGACCCAGTGTTGCTCCTTCAGAAGTGGACGTCCGCTTGCGCGGACGCGGGAGAATCCCGGAAAGCCCCATGAGGGCTCCTGTTTCGTGTCAGGGTAGCACAATCCTTCCCGGCCAATTCCGCGCAAATCCGGGAGAAAAGGCGGGTTAGCGCCTGCGGCGGAACGGCCGCCTACCGCCGCAGGGCGAGGACCGAGAGCATCTCGAAGCACGCGTTGGCGGCGAGGAATGCCGTCACCCCAGCGGGGTCGTACGGAGGCGATATCTCGACGCAGTCGAACCCACGGAAGTCGAGGCCGGCGAGCGAGCGCACGTACGCAAGCGCCTCCCGGCTCGAAGGGCCGCCGACCTCCGGCGTGCCTGTCCCCGGCGCAAAGGCGGGGTCGACGAAGTCGACGTCGAAGGAGAGGAAGCAGGCCGAGTCGCCCACACGCGCGCGGACGCGCTCCGAGAACCCGCCCGGCCCGAGCGCGGCCAGCTCCTCGTAGGAAAGCGCGTCGAAGCCGATCTCCTCGGGGAAGCGAGCCTCTTCCTTCGCGCCCAGCGATCCGCGGAGGCCCGCCTGGATCGAGCGCGACGGGTCGACGAGCCCTTCTTCGGCGGCGCGCCGGACGACGCTCCCGTGGAAGAGCTTCTGACCGAAGTACTCGTCCCAGAGATCGTGATGGGCGTCGAGCTGGACGAGTGCCAGCGGCCCATGGACTGCCGCGAGCGCCCGAAGCTCGGCCAGGAGGACCGTGTGGTCGCCGCCGAGGCAGACCGTGGTCACCCCGGCCCGGGCCACCGCCTCGATCCCCGCGCTCGACCGGGCGAGCGAGTCGGCCGTCGAGCCCGGAACCGTCGGCACGTCGCCGTAGTCCACGATTGAGAGGCGTTCGCAGACGTCGACGCCGACTATTGGGTTGTAGTTGCGCAGCATCACCGAGGCGCTGCGAATCGCCTCCGGCCCGAAGCGCGCGCCGCTGCGGAAGACCTGGGCGCCGTCGGCGGGCACGCCGATCACGGCGACGTCGACATCCTCGAGGTCGGTGACGTGCGGAAGGCGCATGAACGTCCGCGGCCCCGAGAACCGCGGAGTCTGAAAGGCGTCCGGCGGTCCGTAGCGCGGCATCTGCGCGGCGATTATAGGGAGCCCTGGACGACCACCCCCTCGACCTCTGCCTGCACGCCGGCCCGGCAGTCCGCAAGCGCCGCGCGCGCCCGCTCCGTCCCGTCGGGCTTCTCCGCCGCGAGCCATCGTTCGCCCTCGACCAGGAGGCCGCGGACCTCGTCGAGGAGGTCTGTCGCAGGAGCACCGTCCCGTCTCAGCGCGTCGATCCGCTCCAGCCGCTCGATGACTCGTCGGGCTTCGTCCATGCCTCCACGCTAGGGGGCATGAGCGCGCGTGTGGGTCACGCACTGTGACGAGACTTGCGGCAATCGCGCCAGAACGCAATCGCGACGATCCCGATGCCGGCCAGTGCGATCAGGAGGAGCGTGAGGTCCTCGCGATTGATGACCGCGAGGAGGATCCCGAGGACGAATGCGACGCGGAGCCCGAGGCAGCGCCGGCGGCGAAGCCGGTCGCCGCCGGTCGTCATCCGGCAGCGACGACCCTGGCGGCCGTCGTCACCTGCGGACGCGGGCGCAGGCCGAGGAGCGCCTCGTCGAGTGCGGCGACGAGCTGGGCTCGATCCGGGTGGAGCAGCGTCTCGACGAGGGCACGCCGCACGGCGTCCTCGGCGCGGGACCCCGGGCCGTCGCCGTGGAGCAGAGACCGGAAAGCGGCCAGAAGCTCGCTCCGCTCGCGCGGCGTCTCGCCAAGCAGGACAGCGGTCCGCATCGCAGCGGCCCAGGCCCCCTCGTCGCAGCCGAAGAGAGCCTCGAGCGCCTCGCGCAGCTCGTCCGAGCGAAGTGGGCCCTCGTGGAAGAGCGCGAGTTCCCAGCGCTCGAGGGCCTCGAGGAGCTCCGGGTCGCCCGGCGCGTCGGCCAGGCGGAGCTGAAGCTGCACGGCGAGCTGGGCCCGGAACGGGTCGAGACGAGTCGGCTCACCCGGCGGGACCTGGGCGGCGAGCGGCGGAACAGGACGAACGCCGTACGGCCTCCAGTCCAGCCGTTCGAAGAGAACCGGGCCGGCGGCGACGGCGCCCGGCGTCGCGAGCCGAAGCACGCTCACGGCGAGGCCGATCTCGGCCGGAGCGTCGGGCACCTCGCATGCGGTCCCGTCCAGGTCGCATTCGAGCTCGAGGAGGAGCGTCCGGTCGACCTCGCGGCCGAAGTAGGGTGGCAGAAGGCGTGCTGCCTCAGGCCATGAAGCCGTGAGCTCCCCGGCCGCGGCGGGACGGACGCGCAGGCCGCGGCCGAGCTCGATCTCTCCGCCGGCGGTCAATCCGACGAGCGGAGCGAGCGCTGCGTAGACGCGGCGCTCGCCGAAGAGCGATTGCTCGAGCTCGGCATAGGCGCGCTCATAGGCGGCGTCGTCCCAGTCGAAGGCGCCGCACGCCTCCGCCGTTCGCACGAGTAGCGGGATGACGACCGTCCGCCGAAGCGCCTCGTCTTCCCCGACACGATCGCCCGCGTGGGCGCGCGCGAAGATCCCGGCCGCCGGTTCGTCCTTGAGGGCTGCCAGGGCCTCGAGCGCGTCGTCGCGGCGACCGAGACGCTCGGCGCGCGTCTCGACGAACGAGCCGATCAGCGGGCGGTACTCGTAGAGGGTGGGACGATCGGGCCCGGCATGCTCCTCCAGCGCGACGGGAATGTCGGCGCCGGACTCGAGCTCACGGCCGAGCTCGAAGAACGCGCCGAGGCAGAACGCGCGCAGGGCGCGAAAGAGGTCGGGAGAACGAGGGCCGGGAGGCACGCCACCCTCGTTACGCCCCGGGCGGCCCCGTTCCTGCCTGGCAGGCGGCACACCAGTACGCCATCCGGGCCTGGTCGCCCTGTGGCCGCGAGCGGATCCGCGACCCGCAACGCGGGCAGGGACGACCCGCCCTGCGGTAGACCGCGTGGGCACGTCGTCCACGCGGCGCCTGCATGAGCGAAGCGGCTCCGCGAAGGACCTCGCGGAGGCGATCGTCCTCGACGTCGCGGAGCGCCACCCAGGGAGAGAGCCCGGCGACGAAGAGGGCCTCGGCCTTCCACATGTTTCCGATTCCGGCCACGAGCCGCTGGTCGAGGAGGGCCTCGCCGAGAGCGCGGCGTTGTGCTGCGCGGCGGAAGCGCTCCACCATCCCGAGCAGGTCGGGAGGCGAGGCCATGATGTCCGGGCCCAGCTCGCCCGTCCTACCGCGGCCGAGCTCGAGCACCGGCCCGCGGCGCTGGACCGCCTGCCAGTCGCCGCCCGCGAGGACGAGCCACGGCTTGCCGAGGATCGGCCGGCCGGCCGGCTCGACCCGCCAGCGTCCGTGCATGCGCAGGTGGCTGCGAAGGACGGTGCCTCCCTCGAACGTGAGCAGCAGGTTCTTTCCAACCGCCTCGACATGCTCGAGGCGTCGGCCGTCGATCCGCTCGGCGACCCCGAGAAGGGCCGCCCGGGGATGCGGCGAGGAAGCCGAGACGACCTCTCCTTCGAGGACGCGCAGGGCCGCGGCCGTCCGATGGATCGCGTCACCCTCGGGCACGGTGCCTCAGGCCCGCAGCACGGCCCGGCGCGGCCCGGCCAGGAAGCCCGCCTCGAGCAGAAGCGGCATGAGCTCCGTCTCGCCGACGGGCTCCCCGTCGAAACGCTCGACCGCAAGGCGCTTCTGACCGGTCGCGCGAACGTGCGCGACGAGCGCGTCGAGCGCCGGCCGGAGCCACTCGACCTCCGGGTCCCGCAGCGGGACGAGCGAGCGCCCGCCGCGGTCGACGAAGAGCGCCGGCGCGCCGCCGAGGAGGACGACGTAGGCGCCCGCGACCCGCGCCGCCCGCGCGCCCGCACGCTTTGGCCAGGGCAGCGCCGCGCCGTAGGGCTGCGCCGGATCGGCGGCCGCGAGCACGAGCGGAAGCGGCTCCTCGGGCCGCTCGCGAAGGCGCTCGACCGCCCCCGGGAGCGCGAACTGCGCGCCGCCGAGACCCTGGACGAAGTATCCGCGTCTGCAGACGCCGAGCGTCTCGAGACTCCGGAGCTCCCGATAGACGGCTGCGTAGCCACCTGGAACGCCTTCGCCGCGAACCCCGTCGCGTGTCACGATTCCCTGCCGCTCGAGCAGGATCTCGGCTAGTGCGCGCGGTTCCGGCCCGCCCTCGAAGATCGCCGCGGTGCCCGACCACCGGCCCTGCGTCGCCGTGATGGCATCGGACCGCCGGCGCGAGAAGCGCCGCGGCCTGCGTTCGGGACGGGGGGCCTGGAAGCGCCGGCTCGCGCGGAGCGGTTGCCAGGCGTCATTCGTGACCTCACCCGCCCAGACGAGCTCCCAGAGAGCGGGGAGCGCCGTCTCGGCGTCGAGACCGGTCTCCCGCAGGAGATCGAACCAGAAGAGCGCGCCCGCGCGAAGCGCGTCGCGGATCCGGTCGTAGTCCTCGCCCTCGGGCGGCGGGATCGCGCCCGGTCGCCCCAGCGCGGCGGCGTCCTCCCGGAAGTAGAGAGCGACCCGCTCCAGGCCCGCCCCGACCCACACCACCTCGCCCGAGGCGGTGAGCTGGTCGAGCTGGGCCGGCTGGAAGCCAGGCACGCGGCGCCGGAGCACGTCGCTCTCCCAGAGCGCGACCGGCAGGGAGATCCCCTGCAGCGGGACGAGCGCCTCGCGCAGCGTCGAGCGCCGGTCGATCCCGTGCCAGGCGGGAAGGAAGCGCGCGAGCGCCTCGGCCTCGACCGGCTCGACTTCCTTCCGGAGCGCCGCAAGGCTCGCCCGGCGCACCCTGCGCAGGACGTCGGGCTCGCACCATTCCCGTTCCGAGCCGCCCGGCCGAAGCTCGCCACGGACGAGCCTTCCGTCGCGCTCGAGCCGGGCCAGCTCGCTCTCCGCCCGGTCGGCCCGGAGACCGAAGCGCGCCGTGACCTCCGCGGTGGTGAAGGGCCCGCGACCGCGCGCGAAGCGGACGAGGAGGCCCCCGAGCGGATCGTCTCCGGACTCGAGGAAGGCGTCCGGCATGCCGGCCGGGGGCATGGTACCGAGAGCGTCGCGATAGCGGCCCGCGTCCTCGGCGGCGATCAGCCGCTCCTCACCGGCGATCCGAACCCGAACTGCTCGCCGCTCCGACTCGAGCGGCGCGGCGAGCGCCGGCTCGAACTCTCCGGCACGCAGGTCTCCCCGCCGGAGCAGGAGGTCGTGCAGCTGGTCGGGACTCCGCGGAGATCCGCGCAGCTCGTCCTCGACCTGCGCGAGCGCGGCCGGGTCGATCAGGTCGCGGAGCTCTTCCTGGCCGAGCAGCTCCTTGAGGAGGTCGCGGTCGAGGGCGAGCGCCTGCGCGCGCCTTTCGGCGAGCGGCGTGTCGTCCTCGTACATGTAGGTGGCCACGTAATCGAAGAGGAGCGAGGAGGCATACGGGGAGGCGGTCGGCGTCTCGACCTCGACGAGGTCGACGCGCCGCTGGCGGAGCGCAGCGAGGAGGCCGCGGAGCGCGGGGAGGTCGAAGACGTCCTGGAGGCACTCGCGGTAGGTCTCGAGGATGACCGGGAAGTCCGCGAAGCGGCGCGCGACCTGGAGCAGGCCCTGGGCCTTGAGGCGCTGCTGCCAGAGAGGCGTCCGCTGGCCGGGCCGGCGGCGCGGGATCAGGAGAGCACGGGCCGCGTTCTCCCGGAAGCGCGCCCCGAAGAGCGCGGTACCGGCGAGCTCCGTCACGACGAGCTCCTCGAGCTCGTCCGGATCGACGAGCACGTCGTCCACCGGCGGCGGGGCCTCCGCATCGGGCAGGTGGAGGGCGATGCCGTCGTCCGACCAGATGGCGTTCACCTCGAGCCCGAGCGAGTTGCGCAGGCGCGCCGCGAGGGCGAGCGACCAGGGTGCGTGGACGCGGCCGCCGAACGGAGTCAGGATGCAGAGCCTCCAGTCGCCGATCTCGTCGCGGAAGCGCTCGACGACGACCGTGCGATCGGACGGAATCGCGCCCGTCGCCTCCTCCTGCTCCCGCAGGTACGTGAGCAGGTTCCGAGCCGCCCGCTCGTCCAGCGAATGCTCTTCCTGGAGCCGCTGCACCGCGCGCTCGTCGTCGAGGCCGACGAGCTCGCGCGCCGCGCGTCCGATCGCCGCGCCGAGCTCGTACGGACGGCCGACGCCCTCGCCCTTCCAGAAGGGGACGAGGCCTGGAATCCCGGGTGCGGGCGAGACGAGCACGCGGTCGCGCGTGATCTCCTCGATCCGCCAGGTCGAGGCTCCGAGGAGGAAGGTCTGGCCCGCGCGGGCCTCGTACACCATCTCCTCGTCGAGCTCGCCCACCCGGCCGCCGCCCTCGACGAGGTAGACGCCGAAGAGGCCGCGGTCGGGAATCGTGCCCGCGTTCGTGACCGCGAGGCGCCGGGCGCCTTCCCGCCCGCGCACCAGCCCGCGGATCCGATCCCACACGATGCGCGGGCGCAGCTCGGCGAACTCCTCCGAGGGGTAGCGCCCGGCGAGCATGTCGAGGACGTTCTCGAGCTGCTTGCGGGAGAGGTCACGGAACGGATACGCGCGGCGGACGAGCTCGTGCAGCTCGTCGACCGAGATCTCCTCGTCGGCGGTGATCGCGACGATCTGCTGCGCGAGGACGTCGAGCGGGCTCCGCGGCACCCGCGTCTCCTCGATCGCCCCCTCGCGCATGCGCCGGGCGACGACTGCGGCCTCCAGCAGGTCTCCCCGGAACTTCGGGAAGATGCGGCCCTTCGAGGGCTCGTCGAGCCGATGCCCGGCGCGCCCGACGCGCTGGAGCCCGCGCGCGACCGACTTCGGAGACTCGACCTGGATGACGAGGTCGACAGCTCCCATGTCGATCCCGAGCTCGAGCGAGGAGGTCGCGACGAGCGCGGGGATCTCGCCCCGCTTGAGGAGCTCCTCGACCTCGACGCGCTGCTCTCTTGACAGAGACCCGTGATGGGCGCGAGCGATCTCAGGAGGAGCGTGTCCATCTGGACGCAGATGCGTGGCAAGCTCGTTGAGGCGGAGGGCGAGCCGCTCGGCGAGCCGGCGGTTGTTCACGAAGACGATCGTCGAACGGTGCTCTTCGATCAGCCGGAGGAGCTCGGGGTAGATCGAAGGCCAGATCGAGTTGCCCTCTCCGGGTTCGCGCATGTCCTCGACCGGAACGACGACGCGGAGATCGAGCTCCTTTGCCCGCCCCGCGTCGACGAGCTCGATCTCGCGCCCGCCCGAGACGAAGCGGCCGATCTCGTCGAGCGGGCGCTGCGTCGCCGAGAGGCCGATGCGCTGGAACGGGGCGGACGTGAGGCTCTCGAGCCGCTCGAGGCTGAGCGCGAGATGGGCGCCGCGCTTCGTGCCGGCGACCGCGTGCACCTCGTCCACGATCGCGAAGCGGACGCTCCGGAGCGTCTCCCGGGCGCGCGACGTGAGGAGCAGGAAGAGCGACTCGGGCGTCGTGATGAGGATGTCCGGCGGATTCCGAATCATCGCGGCGCGCTCCTTCGCCGGCGTGTCGCCGGTGCGGACGCCGACGCTGAGCTTCGAGCCGATGCCGGCGAGTGGCCCTCGGAGATTGCGCTCGACGTCGTAGTTGAGCGCCTTCAAGGGGCTCACGTAGAGCACCTGGATGCCCTCTCCCGGCCGCGCCTGGTCGAGCGCCCAGAGGAACGCGGCGAGGGTCTTTCCCGAGCCGGTCGGCGCCTGGATGAGCGTGTGCTTTCCGGAAGCGATCGCGGGCCAGCCGCGCGCCTGGGCAGGGGTCGGCGCGTCAAAGGTCTGCTCGAACCACCGGCGCACCTCGGAGCTGAACGGGGCGAGCGGACTCACGAGCCCAGGGTACCGCTCCCGAGGAGGCCGGCCTCCCTACTGATTGGGTACATCCCTCCCTCCTCCCGCTGCCAGCCTAGGGCCGAAAAGCGCACGATGCTGAGGCGAAACGAGACGGAAGTGAGCCGGCGCGTTGCTTGCCGTCCCCGCGTGACCGTGGAGCCCCACCGCGCTAGGATCGAACCATGGCCACTCAGGCGCCGGCCCGATTGCACTTCACGGGGAACGACGAGGCCGACGCCCTGCTCGCGTCCGAGCCGCTCGCCCTCCTGATCGGGTTCGTGCTCGACCAGCAAGTGCCGGTGCAGAAGGCCTTCTCAGGCCCGCTCGAGCTCGAGCGGCGGATCGGCACGCTCGACGCGACGCGCATCGCCCGCATGGATCCCATGGAGCTCGACAGCGCGTTCCGCGAACGCCCGGCCCTCCACCGCTTCCCTGGCACGATGGCCGCCCGCACGCAGGAGCTCTGCGCCGCGGTGGCCGACGAGTACGGCGGCGACGCGGCCCGCGTCTGGAACGAGGCAGCCGACGGCCGCGACCTGGAGCGGCGCCTGCTCTCCCTGCCCGGCATCGGCCCGATGAAGGCCCGCTCGCTCATCGCCATCCTCGGGAAGCGCTTCGGGATCAAGCCGCCCGGCTGGGCGGAGGTCGCCCCGAACCACCCGACGCTCGGCGACGTGGACTCTCCGGAGGCGCTCGAGGACTACCAGGCGAAGAAGCGGGCCCACAAGGCGGCCATGCGCGCCGCCAAGAGCTGAGCTAGAGCCCCTTCCGAAGCGCGGCCTGCGCGGCGAGGTAGCCGCACATTCCGTGGACGCCTCCGCCCGGCGGCGTCGAAGCGGAGCAGAGGTAGACGCCGCGCGCCGGCGTCGCGTACGGGTCGAGCTTGAGGACGGGGCGCGCCGCGAGCCGCCAGAGGGTCGCCGCGCCGCCGTTCAGGTCACCGCCGACGAGGTTTCGGTTTCGGCGCTCGAGCTCGCGCGGCGGAAGGACGCTCCTGGCGAGCACACGCTCCCCGAACCCGGGCGCGAAGCGCTCGATCTGGGCCTCGATCCTCGCAGTCATGTCGAACGCCGATCCGTTCGGCACGTGGCAGTACGCCCAGGCCGTGTGCCTGCCCGCGGGGGCCCGCGTCTGGTCGAACAGGCTGTGCTGGGCGAGCAGGACGAAGGGGCGCTCGGCGTGTCGGCCTCGCCACGGGCTCCGCTCCGACTCGGCGATCTCGGCGAGCGTGCCGCCCAGATGCACCGTCCCCGCGCGTGCGCATTCGGGGGCGGCCCAGGGAATCGGACCGTCGAGCGCGTAGTCGACCTTGAAGGCCCCCGGCCCGTGGCGGAAGTGCCCGAGCCGCCTGACATAGTCGCGTGGTAGGCGCGAGCCCGCGATCCGCACGAGCTCGCGCGGCGCGACGTCGCACAAGACGGATCGCGTCGGAGGCAGCTCGTCGAGCGAGTCGACGGGAGCGCCCGCCTCCACCTCCCCGCCCAGCTCCTCGAGGAGCGAGACGAGCGCGTCGGCGATCCGCCGCGAGCCCTCGCGCGGGAAGGGCCAGCCGAAGAGATGCGCCGAGAGGAGGAGGACGAGGCCGAAGCCGGCGGTCGGGCTCCGCTCGAGCGGCAGGATCGAGTGCGCCGCGCAACCGGCGACGAGGGCCCGCGCCCGCTCGCCCCGAAACGTGCCTGCCGCGAAACCCGTCGCCGAGCGAAGAGCGAGCGCGGCGAAGCGCCCGATCGCGAGCGGATGCGACGGGAGCGAGGCGAGCGGGCCGAGCACCGACGACTCGAGCTTCTCCCAGTCCTCGGCGAGCGGCTCGACGAGACGGCGGTACGCGTCTGCGTCCGCGCCGAGCCCGGCAGCAGCCTCCACAACCGAGCGCTCCAGGACGACCGCCGTGCCGTCCTCGAGCGGATGCGCGAGCGGCGCCGGCGGCTGGACGACCTCGAGCCCGTGCTCGGCGAGCGGCAGCTCACGGAAGACCGGGGATCCAGAGAGGAACGGGTGGATCGACGAGCAGACGTCGTGGACGAAGCCGGGCAGCGTCAGCTCCGCCGAGTGCAGGCCGCCGCCGAGCGTCTCCTGGGCCTCGCGCACGAGCACGCGCTTGCCCGCACGGGCGAGCGTGACCGCGGCGGCGAGCCCGTTCGGGCCCGAGCCGACCACGACGGCGTCGTACGGCGGGCTCAGCTGACTTCCGCGAGCGCCGACGAGCGGTCCTCGCGCACCATCTCGCGCGCGATCACGAGCCGCTGGATCTCGTTCGTGCCCTCGTAGATCTGCGTGATCTTCGCGTCGCGCAGCATCCGCTCGACCGGGTACTCCTTGATGTAGCCGTAGCCGCCGAGGATCTGGACGGCGTCGACGGTCGCTTGCATGGCGACGTCCGAGCACATGAGCTTGGCCATCGCCGAGAGCTTGGTCAGCTCGGGGTCGTCGGCGTCGATCATGAGCCCGACCTTGTAGAGGAGGCCGCGGGCCGCCTCGCACTTCGTCTCCATGTCCGCCAGCTTCGCCGCGATCAGCTGGTGGTTCACGATTGGCTCGCCCATCGTCTCGCGGGAGCGTGCGTACTCCAGCGCATAGTCCGTCGCGCCCTGGGCGATTCCGAGGGCCTGAGCCGCGATTCCCGGCCGCGAGCGGTCGAGGACGCGCATCGCGATCCTGAAGCCCTCCCCCTCCTCGCCGACGAGGTTGGCTGCGGGGACGCGGCAGCCGTCGAAGAAGATCTCGCCGGTCGTCGAGCCCTTGATGCCGAGCTTCGGCTCGATGCGCCCGACCTCGAAGCCGGGCGCGTCCGCCTCGACCATGAAGCACGAGATGCCGTCGTGCCCGGCCGCCGGGTCCGTCTTCGCGAACACGGTGTAGAGATGGGCGACCCCCGCGTTCGTGATGAAGCGCTTGGAGCCCGAGAGGACGTACTCGTCGCCGTCCCGCCGGGCCTCCGTGCGCATCGCGGCCGCGTCGGAGCCAGAGCCGGGCTCGGTGAGCGCGTAGGCGGCGATCCACTCGCCGCTCGCCACCTTCGGCAGCAGGCGGTCCTTCTGCTCCTCCTCCCCGGCCAGGCGGAGTGCGAGCGAGCTGAGCTCCTGCACGGCGAGGATGAGGCCGACGGTCGCGTCGGCCTTCGAGATCTCCTCGACGGCGACGAGCAGCATGAGGGCGCCGGCCGCCGAGCCGCCGTAGCGCTCCTCGAAGGCGAGCCCGAAGAGCTCGTGCTCGCGCAGGAGCTCGACCATGTCCCAGGGGAACTCTCCGGACTCGTCGATCTCGGCTGCGCGCGGAGCGATCCGCTCGCGGGTCAGCGTGCGGACGAGCTCCCGGATCTCGCGCTGCTCGTCGGTGAGTGGGTCCCAGGCCACCGACGCGATTCTAGACCGGGGTTCCGCGACGCTAGGCGCGATTCCCGGCGCGCTCCGGATGGTCCCAGGCCCGAAGCCGCGCTGCACTCATGGACGTGCTCGACCGCTCGAGTCCGTAGTGCTCGTGGGCGGCCTCCTCCTTCTCCGGGGAGATCCCGATCACCGCCTCGTCGTCGAAGAGCCCGCGGTCGTCGTCCTCGTCGTAGCTCGGCGCCTGCCGGACGACGTCCTTGCTCCACGGGATGCGCAGCTCGTCGCCCATCTCCTCGACCGACGCAAGCGGGACGAGGACCCGCGGTTGCGTGTCCCAGACTCCGTTCCAGACTCCCAGCCACTCGGGCGTGCCGGTCTCGTCGTCGACGAAGACGAGGTCGACGTAGCCGACGGACTCGCCGGCCGTATCGACGACCTCGTGGCCCACGAGCGCCTGGAGTCGTTCGATCGCGTACGTCTCGAGCATTCCGCCTCCTTTAGCCGCAGCATTCCCCGTCTTCTGGACGAGAAACGGACGAGCGAGTCGCTACCGCCCGCCCGGTGCCCGGCTCGATGCGCACGTGCAGGTGGTTGTCGTGGTTCCAGAGCACCTCCACGATCCCGGGAGGCCCGGTCAGACCCGTGTTCGGCCCGACGAAGACGAGCTCCGCGCCGGCGGCGGCGAAGCGGTCGACGAGGTCCTGCGCGAGCCGCGTGTCGACCTGCGCGGCCACGCGCGGCGGCCGCTCGCGCCGGTCCCGGCGCGGGTAGTAGACGTCGACGTCGAGCCCGTTCTGATGGGAAGCGTGGAGCAGCCCGAACCGGCCCCCGCGGCGCCTGCTGAGGTCGCCGATCCCAAGGCGGGGAGCGTGCGGGTGTGCGGCAGAGTAGGCGCCGACGACTCGCAGGACGAGACCCACGAGCTCGTCGGTGCCCCAGCGCCGCCACGCCCGGTTCGGCTTGCGGTGCAGCAGGGGATCCCAGGTGAAGAAGCGCGCGCCGCCGGCGGGAAGCCGGACGCCCCGGACGAGCCGGCCCGCCGCGGGCAGGCCGACCGCGCGCGAATCGCGCCAGTGCACCACCGGCTCGGCCGCAGTGCGGGCGGGGCGCGGGACGGCCGCGAACGGCGCAGCGAAGCCCGAGGCGACGGCCGCCAGGGCGATCAGGCAGATTGTCCGCACCACACGGGTACGCGGACCATCACCGCCGCGGTCCCGTAGAGACCACGATGGGAATCGAGATCCTGCTAGCGGCGCTCGTTCTCGCCTCGCCGGTCCCCACGAGGGACACGGCGGTCGTCGGTCACTCGGTCGCGGACCGACCCATCAAAGTGCACCGCCTCGGGAACGCGGCGAGCCCGCACAAGGTGCTCGTCATCGGCTGCATCCACGGGAACGAGTGCGCCGGCACGGCGGTCACGCACGACCTCATCGACCGCGACCCGCCCGGGAAGTTCGACCTCTGGGTGATCAACACCGTCAACCCGGACGGGCGCAAGCTCGGCGTCCGCCAGAACGGGCGCGGGGTCGACCTGAACCGGAACTTCGGCTCGCACTGGATCCCGATCGGCACGCGCTGGGATCCGCAGTACTCGGGCCAGCGGCCCTGGTCCGAGCCCGAGACGCGCACGGTCCGCAGGCTCGTGCGGAGGATCCACCCCCAGCTGACGATCTGGTTCCACCAGCCGCAAACGCTCGTCCGGGCCTGGGGTCAGAGCGTCCGCAAGGCAAGGCGCTACGCGCGCTTCTCGGGGATGCTCTTCCGGAAGATCCACTGGCCGCACGGGACCGGACCGAACTGGCAGAACCACAAGTTTCCGGGCACGAGCTCCTTCGTCGTCGAGCTCGCGCCGGGCCCGCTCAGCCCGCACCGCGCGGCGCGGCACGCGCACGCCGTCATGCGGCTCGCTCGCAGGCTCGACTAGCCTGCGGGCATGCCCGCGCTTCCGCTCCCGGCCCATTACGAGCCGAACCGCGTCGACGAGGTCTGGCGCGTTCCCTACGAGGATCGCGCGCGCGAAGCGCCCGTCTGGGCGGCCGAGCACGGCCTCGGCCCGGCCGCGGAGGACGCCTTTCGCCTCTGCCTGCTCGCCGTCGACGTCCAGAACACGTTCTGCATCCCGGGCTTCGAGCTCTTCGTCGCCGGGCGCTCGGGGAATGGCGCGGTCGACGACAACCGCCGCCTCTGCGAGTTCGTCTACCGGAACCTCGGGGAGATCACGCAGATCCTGCCGAGCCTCGACACCCACCAAGCGATGCAGGTGTTCCACGCGATCTGGCTCGTGGACGAGGACGGGCGCCACCCGGATCCGCATACGCTCGTCTCCGCGGAGGACGTCGCCAACGGCCGCTGGCGCGTGAACGCTGCGGTCGCGGAAGCGCTCGGGATCGACCCCGACTACGCCGCCCGGCAGCTGGCCCACTACACGGGCCGGCTGAGCGAGGGCGGGAAGTACGACCTCACCGTCTGGCCGTACCACGCCATGCTGGGCGGCATCGGCCACGCACTCGTGCCTGCCGTCGAGGAGGCGATCTTCTTCCACGGCCTCGCCCGGTACAGCAATCCTGAGTTCCAGGTGAAGGGCGACAACCCGCTGACGGAGCACTACTCCATGCTCGGCCCCGAGGTGACCGAAGGCCCGGACGGCGAACCGCTCGGCCGCCGGAACACCGCCCTCGTCGAGAAGCTGCTCACCTTCGACGCGGTCGTCGTGGCGGGGCAGGCGAAGAGTCACTGCCTGGCGTGGACGATCGACGACCTGCTCGAGCACGAGAGGGTCCGGGAGCGCCTCGCCGAGCGCACCTATCTCCTTGAGGACTGCACGTCTCCGGTCGTCGTCCCGGGCGTGGTCGACTACACGGACGAGGCGGACGCGGCGTTCGAGCGCTACGCGGAGGCCGGCATGCACGTGGTTCGCTCGACCGACCCGGTCGAGAGCTGGCCAAACCTGGCGGCGCACGCCGACTCTCGGGCCGGCCGCGCCGGCTGACCGGACCTCGCGACCGCCCCCAAGCGTAAGTCCACGGATGGACTTCCTGCGGGCACACGCTCGTATAGTCGGCACGCCATGGCAGGAGCGGGCCGTGAGGAGCGTGCCTGGGTGCGGGGCGCCCAGGCCGGCTCGGCCTCGGACCTCGAGGCTCTGTTCCGCCACCACTGGCCCCGGGCCTACCGGGCCGCGTACCTCGTCGTCCACGACGGAGCGGCGGCCGAGGACATCGCGCAGGAGGCGTTCGTCGCCGCGGTGCGCTCCCTCCACACGTTCGACCGGCGCCGCCCGTTCGGCCCCTGGCTCCACCGCATCGTCGTCAACCGGGCGATCGACTGGACGCGCGCTCGCAGCCTGCGCCGCGAGGTCGGAGGCGAGCAGCTGGACGCAGCTTCGGCACCTCCGGCGCGGGGACCCGAGGATCTCGGGGCCGAGACGATGACGGCGCTCTGGTCGCTCTCGCCGGACCACCGCGCGGTGGTCGTCCTTCGCTACCTCCTCGACTACTCGCCGGGCGAGATCGCGGAGCTCCTCGAGCTGCCGCGCGGCACGGTCAACTCGCGGCTCCGCCGCGCGCTCGACACGCTGCAGGAGCGGATCGCGAGGCAGCGCTCATGAGCGAGGACGTCGTTCGCCATGCCCTTGGTGAGCTGCCGGTTCCCGACGAGGCCGGCGCTGCCGAGCGAGCCTGGGACGTCGTCGCGGCGGCGTTCGCGTCCCGCGAACGGGTCCAGTGGACGCGCAGGCATCGCGGGCTCGTGATCGCGTTTGCAGCCGCGACCCTGGTCGCCGCTGCAGTGCTCGTCGCGCTCCTGACTCCGCCGGGACAGGCCGTCGTCGACCGCGTCCGAGACGCGGTCGGGCGCGAGCCGTCCGAGCCAGCGCTCGTCAGGCTTCCGGCGCCCGGCCGCCTGCTCGTCGTCTCCGAGGACGGGCCCTGGGTCGTGCTCGAGGACGGCTCGAAGCGGCTGCTCGGCGACTACGACGACGCCTCCTGGTCGCCGACGGGGCTCTACGTCGTCGCTTCTGAAGGACGGCACCTCGTCGCGCTCGAGCCGGAGAACGGCGACGTCCGCTGGTCGCTCGCCCGGGACGAGCCCGTTCGCGACCCGCGCTGGTCGGGCGGCGGGCTCGACACGCGCATCGCCTACCGAGCCGGCTCGACGCTCCACGTCGTCGCGGGGGACGGCTCGCCGGATGCCGCCGTGGCGCAGGACGTCGCACCGGTTGCGCCAGCCTGGAAGGCGGATACGCACGTCCTCGCGTATGCGGAAAGGAATGGCCGGGTGCATGTCGTGGACGTCGATGCGAGACGGCAGCTCGAGCGGACGAGACGCCTGAGTGGTATCCGCAAGCTCGCTTTCTCGCCAGAGGGCATGCTCGTCGTCCTGACGCAACGGCAGGCGAGGCTCTACCGAGGAGGCACCGCGCGCGGAATCGGCATACGCGTCGATCGGGCGCACAGCTTGCTCGACGCGATCGTGCTCCGCGCAGGGGAAGTCGTCTATGCCGACTACGACCCGAAGGCGGATAACACGACGATCGTTCTCGCGCACGACTTCGGACGCACGACGTCCGTCCTGCTTCCGCCGCTCGAGATCTTCAAGGGGCCCCGCGAGGTCGAGAGCTTCTCGGTCTCGCCGAATGGCCAGTGGCTGGCGGCCGGCTGGCCGGAGGCAAATCAGTTCCTCTTCTTCCGCCTTCCTCACGGGAGAGTGGCGGCCGTCTCGAACGTGACGCGGGAGTTCTCGCCGGGAACCACGGACGGTGCCTTTCCGCGCATCGGCGGCTGGGCACCGGGGCCATGACACACCTGGTGCTCCTCGCCGCGATTGCCGCCTGACTGGCCGCTGTCTGAGCTCTAGACCGCTTGCGAAGCCTGATTCTTGGCTTCGAGGTGCGGCGTGACATCGAGGACGCTCTTCGCGGCCGGCGGCCGGATCCTCGCCTTCACGCCGAAGTCGGAGTACTGCTCGCTGAGCTCCATCCTCACGAAGTCCCCGCTCGGCTGGTTGTACTCGAGCACGGTCGCGAGCTTCCGAACGACGCCTTCGCGGTCGACCCAGATGTCGACGGGGTAGGTCTTGATCCCGAGCCTGCGGAGGTACTTCCGCATGGCCTCCTGCTGGTCGCGTGGCGCCTGCCGGATGATCGTCTCGGCCTTCACGATCGTGGCGTAATGCGTGGTCACCTCGCGCTGAATGAGATCGGAGCCGACCCGTCTCACCCCGATTGCCGACTTGAGGTACGCAAGCATCTGGCCCGGATCGCTTTGCTTCGTTTCCTTCATGCGGTCGAGATCGAGCCCGTAGGCCTTCCCCATTTCGACGATGTCCGCCTTCAACCACGTCTTTCCGTGCGGCATCAGCTTGTCGAGAAACGGGAACCGCATGTAGAGAACGATGCCCTTCCGCCCATCGACGATCATGTCGGCGCTCGCCGGGCGACCGAACTGCTCCTTGATGGCTTCCTGGATCGGGCCGGGAAAGGTGTAGACGGCCGTCATCTTCGCCGAGCCCGTGCGCCAGTCGGCAACGCCGTGCCCCTTGAACTCGAAGCGCTGCGCATGGTCGTGGTTGAAGGTGACTACGCCCTCGAACGCGACGCGAGCGGTGCCGACGTCCTCCGTCTTCGTGGCGGCGTTCGCAACCGTATCGAGGGAGACCACGTCCCGACCGGCGCAGCCTGTCGTGATCATCGCCACCGCGCACAACGCGGCGGCGGAGAGGCCCCAAACCAACCTCATGTGCTCAGTATCGGCGCGCGCCCTCCCGCTGCTACACCCTTTCGGGCTATCGCTCGCGAGCAGCGCCTCTAGGCGTCGTCACGTCTTCTCGACGACGAACGCCTCAGGCCGGCGACCTAGTAGCCGTAGCCGCCCTTCTTGGAGGTGTCGCCCTCGCCCGTGTCGCCGCCGTTGTCCTCGGTCGTCCCGGCTCCGCCGCCCATGGCCGCCTGGCCGACCGTCAGCGTGCCTTCCATCCCCCTGGCGCGGTGGTCGTCGACCGGGCAGTAGAAGTCGAACGTCCCGACCTTCGAGAAGGTGATCGTGAGCTGTCCCGTGTCCCCGGGCGAGAGCTCGTCGGTCTCCTCTTCGACGTCCTGGCCCTCGATCTCGAGGGCATGCTCGGTCGCGCCGTCGTTCGTGAGCGTGAACGTGTACGTGCCGGGCTCGTCGATCCTGATGGAGCCCGGATCGAACGAATACTCGGTGGCAGAGAGCGAGATCGCCTTTGCGCCCCCACCGGTGCCCGGTGAGGGCGCCGGCGTCGTCTCGCCGTCGCCCGACCCGCAGCCGGCAAGTGCCAGCGCGCCGGACGCGGCGGCGATCGCGACGACGAGCAAGGCGCGCATCGGTCCTTCCTACGCGGCACGAATCCGGTTGGATTCCTCCCGTGCGTGTCCTCACGGTCGGCCATGGCACCCGCTCCCTGGAGGAGCTCGTCGAGATGCTCTCCGCGGCGGAGGCGCGGACGCTCGTCGACGTCCGCCGCTACCCGGGCTCGCGCCGGAATCCCCAGTTCGGACGGGAAGCGCTCGCGCGCGCCCTCTCCGAGAACGGCATCGAATATCGCCACGCGGTCGAGCTCGGCGGCCGCCTTCGCAACGTGTCCGGTGAGGAGCGCTTCGCGTGCATCCGGAACGACTCGTTTCGAAGCTACACGGCGCACATGGACTCCCCCGAGTGGCAGCGCGCCCTCGACGAGGCCCTGGCCGAGCCGGCGCCCTGCCTCATGTGCTCGGAGACGCCCTGGCAGCGCTGCCACCGGCGCTTCATCGCCGAGCTGCTGGTCGCGCGCGGGCACGAGGTCCTCCACCTGCTGCGCCCGGGGACGAGCGAGCCGCACGTCCTGCTCGACGAGGCTGAAGTTCGGGACGGCAAGCTCTATCTTTGCGGCCAACCGGTCGCGTGATCCTCGAAAACGGCGTCATCCGAACGCTCGATCCCGCCCTTCCGCGCGCGGGGGCGCTCGCCGTTGCCGGAGATGTGATCGCGGGAGGCGTCGGCACGCACGAAACCGCCCTCGCGAGCCCGGAGCGAGTCGACCTGGGCGGCCGCTGCGTCCTGCCGGGATTCACCGACGCGCACGTCCACTTCCCCACCTGGGCGCTCGCGCAGCGTCAGGTGAGGCTCGAGGGGACGCTTTCGCTCGAAGAGGCGCTCGCCCGGGTGGCGGAGGCGCGCGAGTCGGTGGCGCAGGGGCGCTGGCTGCGAGGGCTCGGCTGGCGGAGCGGCGACTGGTCGCCGACGGTCGAGCCGACGAAGGAGGCGCTCGACGCGGTCACCGGCGACGTCCCGACCGCGCTGATGGCGCGCGACTACCACTCGCTCTGGCTCAACTCGGCTGCGCTCGCTCACGCGAACGGCGACCTCCAGGTGCCCGGCGGAGTGGTCGAGCGCGACGAGGCCGGCGAGCCCACCGGCGTCCTCAGGGAGGAGTGCGCCTGGCACTTTCGCGACACGTACATCCGTCCGGGGCACGACGAGATGGTGGACGCCTCGCGCGAAGGCATCCGCCTGGCGAACTCCCGTGGCGTCGTGGCGGTGCACGACAAGGATGGCTGGCTCGGCGCGCTCGCCGTCTTCCAGGAGCTTCGAAACGAGGGCACGCTCAGCCTGCGCGTCTGGCAGTCGCTCCCGCACGAGCACATCGACCGCCTGGCCGAGCTCGGCCTCTCCTCCGGGTTCGGCGACGATCGGCTGCGGGTCGGCTACATCAAGGCCTTCATGGACGGGACGCTGGGCTCGCGGACGGCGCGCATGCTCGACGGTACGGGGGTCGAGATTACGAGCCGCGCCGCGCTCGAGGACATCGTCCGTCGCGCGGCGCGCGCCGGCTTTCCGGTCGCCGTGCACGCGATCGGCGACCTCGCCAACCGGGAGGCGCTCGACGCGTTCGAGGCGACGCAGGCGGACTGGCGCCCGCTCGGCCTGCGGCCCCGCATCGAGCACGCGCAGCTTCTCGCCCCGGAGGAGGTCGGGCGCTTCGCGGCGATCGGCGTCGCCGCGTCCGTCCAGTTCAGCCACGCGCCTTCGGACCGCGACCTCGCCGACCGTTTCTGGCCGGGTGTCACCGGCGGCGCCTACGCCTTCCGCTCGCTGCTCGAAGCCGGCACGCTCCTCGTCAACGGCTCGGATGCGCCGATCGAGGAGCTCGACCCGCTCGCAGGGATCGCCGCAGGCGTGGGGCGGACGATCGACGAACGGCCGGCCTGGCATCCCGAGCAGTCGGTGACCGTCGCCGAGGCCGTGCACGCGACCTGCGTCGCCCCGGCGTGGCTCGAGAAGGCCGAGAAGCGTCGCGGTCGTCTCGTCCCGGGGCTCTCGGCCGACCTCGTCGTCCTCGACCGCGACCCGTTCGAGTGCCCTTCCGAAGAGCTCCCCGAGGTCGACGTGGTCGCGACGATGGTCGCGGGCCGGTGGGTCCACAACCCGCCGCCCTGGCCCTCGTAGGACGGGGAGTACAATGAGGCCATGCGCACTATGCGTCCTGTCCATGACGCGAGCTGCTCGGTGGCGTGTACCGCGGACATCATCGGCGCCAAGTGGACGGCAGTGATCGTCCACGACCTCTCCGAGGGCTCGCGCCGCTTCTCCGAGCTCGAGCGCTCGTGCCCGGGCATCAGTCCCCGCACCCTCTCGGAGCGCCTGCGCGTCCTCGAGCAGGAGGGGATCATCAGGCGGACGAGCGCCCGGCGACGCGTCGATTACCGGCTCACCGAGAAGGGCGAGGCGCTCCTGCCGATCATCGACGCGATGCGCCGCTTCGGCCACGAATGGCTCGTGCCGGAGCGCGGGCACGCCCACCCGGGCGCCCGCGAGCTCGTCTAGCGCAGGGCGGCGAAGGCGACGAGGGTCTCCCGCGCCGCGGCAACGCCGAGCGGGATGTAGCGCGCGAGCAGGCGCTCGTTCGGTGAGTGGACGTTCGCACCCGGGAGCGCGAAGCCGGACAGGATCGTCGGGATGCCCTTGTCGGCGAGCGCAGGGACGATCGGGAGCGTGCCGCCGGTGCGCAGAAGGAGCGGCCGGCGGCCGAGGGCGCGCTCGAAGGCGTCCTGCGCCAGCTGGACCGCCGGCGAGTCGGGTGAGATGAGGCCGGCCGGCGCCGAGGACAGGCGCGCGATCTCGAGCTCCGCGCCCGCCGGGGCCGCGTCCTCGAGCAGCCGCTCGAAGGCGGAGGCGATCTCGTCCACGTCCTGCTCGGGGGCGAGGCGGATGGAGACGTTCGCCTCGGCGGCGACCGGTAGGACGGTCTTCTGGAGGAGGGGCTCGCCGCCGACGATCCCGTTCACGTCGACCGCGGGCCCGGCGACCGTGCGCAGGTAGAAGTCATCCGCGGCGTCGTCGTCCATCGGCTCGGCACCCGCCGCCGCGAGGACGGCGGAGCCGGGATCGAGCTCCTCCCACGAGCCCCGCTCCTCGTCCGTGGGTGGGACGACGCCCGCACGCAGCTCGTCCGGGAGCGCGACGACCGCTTCGAGCGTGCGCATGAGCGCGTGCACCGCGTTCAGCGCGGCGCCGCCGAACATTCCGGAGTGCAGGTCACGGCGCCCCGTTCGGAGGCGGACGTGGAAGTAGACGAGGCCGCGAGTCGCGAGGTCGAAGGAGGGCACGTCCTCGCGCGGCATGCCGCTGTCGAAGATGAGGCAGGCGTCGGCGCCGCGCTCGTCGGCCTCGAGGAACTCGACGATCGAGTGCCCGCCGGTCTCCTCCTCGCCGTCGAAGGCGATCCGGACGTTCACGGGGAGCGCGCCCTCCGCGGCGAGGAGCGCGGCCGCCTTCAGGAGCAGGTAGGAGTTCCCCTTGTCGTCGACCGCCCCGCGCGCGTAAAGGTACCCGTCGCGCACCTCCGGCTCGAAGGGATCCGACTCCCAGAGCTCGAGCGGCGCGGGCGGCTGGACGTCGAAGTGCCCGTAGAGCAGGACCGTCGGAGCCGACCCGTTCCCGGTCGAGGCCGGGATCTCGCCGACGGCGAGAGGAAACGTGGACGTCTCCACTAGCTCCGCGTCGCCGCCCGCGGCGCGGACGAACTCGCAGATCCATTCACCGGCTGTGCGCACGTCGCCGGCATGAGCGGGATCGGCGCTCACGCTCGGAATGCGCAGGAGCTCGTAGAGCTCCTCCAGCCAGGCCTGGTCGGGCGCGGCGCTCACGGCGGGCGAGTCTAACGACGCGTGGCGGCAGAGGCCCGCGCAGGGCGACCGGACGAGAGCACGAACGCGGCGACGAGAAGCCCGCTCCACGAGCGGCCCACGAGCGGCAGAGCGGCATCGGCGGGAAGCGCAGGGGCGGTGACGACGGTCGCCACCGCCCCGAGCACGACCGCTCCGAGGGAGCGCCCATAGGGGACCCAGGCATCGCCGGCGAGCCCGGCCACCTGCTGCGTGATCCAGGCCGTGACGAGGACCTGAACGAGGAGCAGCACGAGAGCGGCAAGCACGATCTGCCCGCCCCGTTCGGCCGTGTTCGCGGTTCCGACGGCGAGAGCAGCCCACGAGGCGAGCGCGAACGGCCACGCGAGGATCGCGAAGAGGATGCCGCCGGCGAGGAACCCGGCGACGGCACCCGCCAGGGAGGCGGCGAAACCGGGGCCGTGCCGCAGCCGCTCGGTCACCGCACCCGCTCGCTAAGCCGCGACGTCTCTGAGCTTCTGGCTCTCGGCGAGCGCCTGGAGCTTCTTGAGGCTCTGGTTCTCGATCTGGCGCACCCGCTCGCGGGTGACGTTGAACGTCCGCCCCACCTCGTCCAGCGTGCGCGGATGCTGGCCGTCGAGCCCGTAGCGAAGCTCGAGCACGCGCCGCTCGCGCGGCGAGAGGGCGGCGAGGATCCGCTTGAGCGTCTCCTTGCGGAGCGTCGTCTCGGCAGCCTCGTCAGGCGCAGCAGCGGACTGGTCGGCGAGGAAGTGCCCGAACTCGGACTCCTCCTCGTCACCGACCGGCTTCTCGAGCGAGACCGGAGTCTGAGCGCTGCGGCGGATCTGCTCGACCTCCTCGCGGTCGATGTCGAGCTCGCGCGCGATCTCCTCGGCCGTCGGGTCGTGCCCGAGCTCCGCGAGGAGCTTGCGCTCGACGCGGCCGATCTTGTTCAGCTTCTCGACGACGTGCACGGGCATGCGGATCGTGCGCGCCTTGTCCGCGAGCGCACGCGCGACGGCCTGCCGGATCCACCACGTCGCGTAGGTGGAGAACTTGAAGCCCTTGCGATGATCGAACTTCTCGGCCGCGCGCACGAGCCCGATCGTGCCCTCCTGGATCAAATCGAGGAAGGGCAGGCCCTGGTTGCGGTAGTTCTTCGCGATCGAGACGACAAGGCGGAGGTTCGCCTCGACCATGTTCTGCTTCGCGCGATGGTCGCCGCGCTCGATGCGCTTCGAGAGCTCGACCTCCTGTGCCGCGGTGAGGAGCGGCACCTTCCCGATGTCCTTCAGGAAGAGCTGGAGCGAATCCGTCGAGACGTCGGCGACGTCGGCCTGCACCACCGCCGCGGGCTCTGGCTCCTCCTCCGTCTCGGCCTCCACCACCTCGATGTGGAGCTCCTCGAGCGACTGGTAGAACTCGTCGGCCTGCGCGGCGTCGAGATCGAGCTCGTCGAGCGCGAGCGCGATCTCCTCCTGCGTCAGGAAGCCAGCCTCCTGACCCTGCCGAACTAGTGCCTTCGCAGCGTCGTCGTCCAGCGTCACGCCCGGCGCTCCATTCCCTCTCCCCTCTTTCACCGCGACCCCCTCCTCTGACCGTATCGACGGCTCTCGTTTTGTCAACGGCCTCTCCGTGCCGACTCCGGCTCGTGCGTGTCGCGACTTTTGCACGCCTACCGGACAGTTCGCCATGGGCCGAGCGGACTATTTGTTAGACGTCAGGTCCTAATGGCTTCAAGACGGGAAAGGAGTGATTTCGCTTCCCTGCCGTAGATGTTTTCGGGTCGTGTCACGCTCGCCTGCCGGAGCTGCACCCGCGCATCCTCGACATCGCGGATCCAGAGGAGGAGGAGACCGAGGTGAAAACGGACGATCGCGGAGTCGGGATGGTCGCGCGCAAGCGGGCCGAGACGGGAGAACGCGGCGGAGGGATCCGCCTTGTCGAAGCGCCCGACGTCGGCGGCGACCTGCGCGTCGAGCCGGTTCGGCGCGAGCTCCTCGGCGCGCTCGAAGGCCCGGCGTGCCGAGAGCGGCCGCTCGACCCGCTGGAGCGCCGAGCCGTAGAGGATCCAGTCGGACGCGTCCCCGCCCTGGGCGCGCCGCTCGAGCTCGTCGAGCTGCTCCTGCGGCGAGAGGCCGGAGAACCCCTTCGGAGGCTTCAGGTCCGTGAAGAAGGACGGCAGCCCCGGGGCCATCTCCGGATGGAGCACGTCGCCCGCCCGAACCGCAGACGGCGAATCCGGGTCGAGCTGCACTGCGCGGCGCCATTCCGCCTGGGCCTCGTCGTTCCGGCCCTCGGCGTACAGGGCGAGGCCGAGGTGGAGATGGACGAGCGCGCTTTCGGGATGCTCGGCCGCCAGCGAACGGAGGCGTGCGACCGTCGCGCCGGGCCACGAGGAGATCGCCTCGCCGACGGCGGCCTCGACGGAGGACGGGTCATCGCGCAGGATGGCCGCAAACTGCGTCCGCGCCGAGTCGCTGCGGCCGGAGTCGTAGGCTCGCTCGGCGGCCCTTAGGGCGTTTGCCTCCGCGTCGTCGCCGAGGAGCACGCTCAGCTCGAGCACGGGCGGCTTGCGGGCCGGGCTCCCGTCCCCGCGGCCGTTGAGCGCCACGGCGACGACGACGGCCGCGGCCACGAGGGCGAGGCCGCCCACGAGGAGCCGGATCCTGGCGCGTGGAGACACGCGTCGAGCGTAGCCCGCGGGCGGGCGCCGGCCGGATCCAAGTTGCTATATTTCGTGAAGTTATGACGACGTACCGCGAGCTGCTCCAGCAGACGAAGGCCGAGATCGAGGAAGTCGACGCGTCGCAGGCGCAGAAGCTCATGGCTCTGGAGTCGGCTTCGGTCGTCGACGTGCGCGAGCGCGACGAGTGGGACGAGGGTCACCTGCCCGGGGCGGTCCACGTCCCCCGCGGGAACCTCGAGTCGCGGATCGAGCGCGCCGTTCCCGACAAGTCGCAACAGGTGCTCGTCTACTGCGCCGCCGGGAATCGTTCCGCCTTCGCCGCCAAGACGCTCGAAGAGCTCGGCTACGAGAACGTCGTCTCGCTCGCCGGCGGCTTCACGGACTGGAAGCGGAACGGTCTTCCCTACGAGATTCCGGAGGTGCTCGACGAGGCAAAGCGCCGGCGCTACAGCAGGCACCTCCTCATCCCGGAGGTCGGAGAGCAAGGTCAGCTCGCGCTGCTCAAGTCGCGCGTTCTTCTAATCGGCGCGGGCGGGCTCGGCTCCCCGGCCTCCCTCTATCTCGCCGCGGCCGGCGTCGGAACGCTCGGTATCGTCGACGACGACGCGGTCGACGAGACCAACCTCCAGCGCCAGATCGTCCACTCGACCGACCGCCTCGGCGAGTCGAAGGCCGACTCGGCCAAGCGCACGATCGAGGCCCTGAATCCGGACGTCACCGTCAAGGTCTTCAAGGAGCGGCTCACCTCCGAGAACATCGACCGGATCCTCGGCGAGGGCTGGGACGTGATCGTCGACGGGGCCGACAACTTCCCGACGCGCTACCTCCTGAACGACGCCTCGATCTGGCACGGCATCCCCGTCGTGCACGGCTCGATCTTCCGCTTCGAGGGCCAGGTGACCGTCTTCAAGCCGCACGAGGGGCCGTGCTACCGGTGCCTCTTCCCGCAACCGCCGCCGCCCGAGCTCGCGCCGAGCTGCGCCGAGGGCGGCGTGCTCGGCGTCCTCCCGGGCGTCGTCGGCTCCCTCCAGGCGAACGAGGCGCTGAAGCTCGCGCTCGGGATCGGCGAGCCGCTCGTCGGCCGCCTGCTCATGTTCGACGCCCTCGACGGGAACTTCACCGAGATCTCGCTCAGGCGCGACCCGGACTGCCCGGTCTGCGGCGAGAGCCCGACGATCACGAGCTACATCGACTACGTCGAGTTCTGCCAGGGCGGAAGGACGCCCGCCGTCTCGTGACGCGCGTCCGGATTCCGCCGACGCTGCGCGATTCGGTCGGCGGGGCGAGAGAGGTCGACGCCGCCGGCGGGACCGTGCGCGAGCTTCTCGCCGACCTCGCCGAGCGCTTCCCCGGCCTCGGCAGCCAGGTGCTCGAGGACGGCGACGAGATCGCTCCGTTCGTCAACGTCTACGTGGACAGCGAGGACGTCCGCACCCTCGACGGGCTCGAGACGCCCGTCGGCGACGGGACGACGGTCATCCTCCTGCCCGCGATGGCGGGCGGCGAGCGCACGCTGACGCCGTCGCTCCTCGAGACGATCGGCCAGACCCCGCTCGTCGAGCTGCCTCTTGTTTCTCCGCCGGGCGGTGCCCGCATCTTCGCCAAGCTCGAGGGTCAGAACCCGACCGGCTCGACGAAGGACCGGATCGCGCGCGCGATGATCGAGGCCGCCGAGGCCTCCGGCGACCTCGAGCCGGGCCGTGAGCTCCTCGAGCCGACGAGCGGCAACACCGGGATCTCGCTCGCCCTGGTCGCCAAGCTCAAGGGCTATCCGCTCACGTGTGTCCTGCCCGAGAGCTCGACGCCCGAGCGCATCCGCATGCTCGAGCTCTACGGGGCGAAGATCGTCTTCTCACCGGCCGCGGAGGGCTCGAACGGAGCCGTCCGACTCGCGCTCCGCCTCGCCGAGGGCGACTCCCGCTTCTTCATGCTCAACCAGTACGCGAACGAGGCGAACCCGCGGGCGCACTACGAGGGAACCGGCGCGGAGATCGCCGAGGCCCTACCGCGCGTCGACGCCTTCGTCGCCGGGCTCGGCACCGGCGGGACGTTGATGGGCGCCGGCGAGCGCCTGCGCGAGTCGTTCCCGGACCTCGTCGTCGCCGCCGCGGAGCCTTTCCAGGGTGACCTCGTCTACGGGCTGCGCTCGCTCGCGGACGGCTACGTCCCTCCGATCCTCGACGTCTCGAAGCTCGACCGCAAGATCCTCGTCTCCAACGAGGAGTCGCTCACGGGCCTCCGCGCCCTGCTCGACCGCGAGGGGATCTTCGCCGGGGTCTCCTCCGGCGCGGTCGTCCACGTCGCGAGGCGCATCGCCTCCGAGCTCGAGGAGGATGCCGTCGTCGTCGCGGTGCTCGCCGACGGGGGCTGGAAGTACCTCTCCGCCGGCTTCTGGACGGAGGGCGCGCGCTCGATGGAGTCGAACCTCTGGTGGTAGTGCCGGCCGCGGTGCGCTCGGCGCTCGTCGAGCACGCCGAGGCCGAGAGCCCGAACGAGGCCTGCGGAGTCGTCGTCATGCGTGACGGCTCGGCGGAGCGCTACATCGCCGGGCAGAATCTCTCGGCGAGCCCGTACCGCTACGAGCTCCAGGTTCCCCCGGAGACGTGGTTCCTCGAGGACGAGGGTTACGAGCTGGCCGTCTTCCACTCGCACGTCTCGAGCCCCCCGCGCCCGTCGCGAACGGACGTGGAGAACATCGGGCTCTGGGAGGGCAAGCCCTACCTGATCCTCTCGCTGCGCACGGGCGAGCTGGCCGGCTGGCGAATCGAGAACGGCCGGATCGAACCGGAGCCGGTCGACTAGGCACGGCGAAGCGGCCGCCCACCCCGACCTCGGGCGCGGCGAGAATTCACACTTTCGGCACACGTTGAGCCTTGACAAAAATCGGTGTCGGACACCGTTTTCGGCGGTGGGCTCGGCGGGGGCGCACCGGGTCGAGCCCCGAGACCCTCGCCGAGGGCGCGGTCGCACCCCGCCCCGGCCGAGGGATCGACTGCCCTGAGGCGTCCGTCGACAGGAGGTCCATGAGGCTCCTGGCCGTCTCCGCCTCGGCGCTCGCGCTCGCGGCTCCCGCGGCCGCGGCTCCCGTGCGGCTTCCGGACGCGCCGGACTGCCCGCTCTTCCCGACCACGAACGTCTGGAACAAGCGGGTGGACGAGCTACCCGTGCGCTCGAGCTCACGCAGGATCGTGCGCGCGATCGGAGCCAAGCTTTCGCTGCATCCGGACTTCGGCTCAGGCCTCTGGGACGGCGGCCCGATCGGGATCCCGATCACCGTCGTCGGCTCGTCGCAGGCGACCTCCCCAGTCGACTTCCGCTACGACGACGAGAGCGATCCGGGCCCGTACCCGATCCCGAACGACGTCGCGATCGAGGGCGGCTCCGGCGCCGAGGGCGACCGGCACGCCGTGATCGTCGACGCCGACTCCTGCAAGCTCTACGAGCTCTTCGCCCTCTACCCGTCCTGGAGCGCCGGTTCCGGGGCCATCTGGAGCCTGACCTCGAACGCTCTGCGGCCCGCCGGCTGGACGTCGGCGGACGCCGCCGGCCTCCCGATCCTCCCCGGCCTCGTCCGCTACGAGGAGGTCGCCGCGGGCCGCATCGACCACGCGATCCGGTTCACGGTCTCCCACTCGCGCCGCGGCTACACCTACCCGGCGCGCCACTACGCCTCGAGCCGAACGAGCAGGTCGCTTCCGCCCATGGGCCTCCGGCTCCGCCTGCGGCGCCACTACCCTGTGGCGAGCTTCCCGCGCCAGGCGCGCATCGTCCTCAAGGCGCTGAAGCGCTACGGGATGATCGTCGCCGACAACGGCACGAGCTGGTACCTGAGCGGCGCGCCCGATCCGCGCTGGGACAACGACCAGCTGCACACCCTCCATCGGGTCAAGGGCTCCGACTTCCGCGTCGTCGACACGCGGCACTTCAGGAACGGCTAGCCGAGCTCGACGGGCCGGGCCTCGTCGGCCGAGCGCGCAAGCGCCTCGAGCACCCGGGCTTGCCCGACTGAGTCGTCGCGGCCGAGCAGCGGCTCGGCCTCGCCGCGGACGGCCGCGCACATGTTCTCGAGCTCGAGCCGGTACGGATCCGCGGGAGCGAGCGCGATCTCCTCGCGCGACTCGCCCCGTCGCAGGTGGAGGACGAGGCGCCGCGCCAGCCACGGATCCGGGATGACGAGCGAGCCCTCGGTTCCCACGACCTCGAGCCCGTCGCGCCGCGGGAGCTCCATCCCCGTGTCGATCTGCGCGATCAGCCCGCGCGGGAAGCGAAGGATGCCCGAGAAGAGGACGTCGACGCCAGTGTCGCCGATCACGTGCTCGCCGTACACGCGCTCCGGCTCGCCTCCGAGGAGCCGGGAGGCGCTCACGCCGTAGGCGCCGATATCCATGAGGGCGCCGCCATCCAGCGCCGGATCGAGGCGGATGTTGCGCCGGCCCTCGACCGGGAAGCTGAACGTGGCGCGGACGAGCCGGAGCCGCCCGATCACGCCGCCCTGGACGAGCTGGACGAGCTTCGCCGTCTGCGGGCTGTGACGCCACATGAACCCCTCCATGAGGACGCGACCAGCCCGCTCGGCCGCGTCGAAGACCTGCTCGGCCTCGACCGTGCTGCGGGTGAGCGGCTTCTCGCAGAGGACGTGCTTGCCGGCCGCGAGGGCCCGCAGCGACCACTCGACGTGGAGCGAGTTCGGCAGCGAGACGTAGACGACTTCCACCTCCGGATCGGCGAGCAACTTCTCGTAGCTTCCGTACGCGCGTCCGATCCCGTACTCGGCGGCGTAGGCCTCGGCCCGGCCGGCCTCGCGGCTCGCGACGGCGATGATCTCCGCCCGCCCTGACTTCTCGGCGGCGGCAAGGAGATGGCGATTTACCCTCGCCGTCGAGAGGAAGCCCCACCTGACCGCGTCGGCCATGCCCACCTCAGAGCGGCTGGACGAACTCCACCGGCGCGCCGTCGACCTCGATGAACGCGACGCGAACCTCGCCGAAGACGTCGAACGGCTCCGCGATCATGCGCTCGCCGGCCATCGCCTCCTCGAGGCTCTCGACGCGGTAGGCGACATGCGGGACGGTGCGGACGAGCTCCACCTCGGGGCTCGAGGCCTCGTACCAGAGCCACTCGACCCGGTAGGGATGATCCGCGGGGCTCGAGAGCCAGAGGCGCTTCGACTCGAGGAAGCGCATGCCGTCGCGCTTCGCGGCGGCCGGGACGCCGATGTGGTCGAACTGCACGGGCGCAGATTACTCTGCCGCCGCGGCCTCCTCCGGCTCCTCCTGCGGCGGCAGGAACTCGATCTCGAGCCGCTCGATCCGGGGGCCGTCGACGTCTAGGACGTGGAAGCGCATGCCGTCGTGGACAACCTCGTCGCCTCGCTCGGCTGCCCGGCCGAGCTCGCCGAAGACGAATCCGGCGACGGTGTGGTAGTCCTCCTGCGGCAGCTCCGTCTGGAACTGCTCGTTGAAGTCGTCGATCGGGAAGGTGCCCTCGATCCGGACGTGTCTGTCGTCGAGGCGCTCGAGCGACTCGTCCGGGAGGTCGTACTCGTCCTCGATCTCGCCGACGATCTCCTCGAGCAGGTCCTCGAGCGTGACGATTCCCTGAAAGGCCCCGTACTCGTCGACCACGAGCGCCATGTGCTGGTTCTGGCGCCTGAACTCGGCGAGCATCGCCGCGAGGTCCTTTGTCTCAGGGACGACGTGGGCCGGGCGCACGAGCTCCTCGAGGACGACGTTGTCGATCCCGCGGTCGTAGAGCGCGGAGAAGAGGTCGCGCACGTGGAGGAGGCCGACGACGTCGTCGAGTGACCCGCGGTACACCGGATAGCGCGTGAACGGCGAGTCGACGACGGCTGCGAGGCACTCGTGCGGCGGGAGGTCGATCGAGAGCGCCACGACCTCGGGCCGCGGCACCATCACCTCGTGGACCTCCTTGTCCGCGAAGTCGAAGACCTTGTAGAGCATCTCCTCTTCTTCCTCGTGGATGACGCCGGTGTCCTCGGCAGCTGCGATGTTCATCCGGATCTCGTCCTCGTCCACGACGACGATGCCGGCGGGCGCCGGCTGGATCCCGAAGATGCTCGTGAACGTGTTCGCCGACTTCTGGAGGAACCAGACGAGCGGATACGTGACGATGTAGACCGCCTCGACGGGAAGCGCGACCCAGAGCGCGGTGGACTCGTTGTTCGTGAGGGCGACAGCCTTCGGGACGAGCTCGCCGAGCGTGACGTGCAGGTACGTGACGATCGCGAAGGCGAGGATGAACGAGACCGTGTGGGCGAGCACCGGATTCAAGAAGTGCTCGACGAGGGGCTCGCCGATGGCGCCGAGTGCGATCGAGAAGGCCGTGATGCCGAGCTGGACCGTGCCGATGAAGCGCACGGGATCGTCCATGATCCTGAGCGCCATCCGTGCGCGGCGGTTCCCCTCGTGCGCGAGCTCGAGCAGCCGCGCCCGTCTCGCCGTCACCAGCGCGTACTCGGCCGCGACGAAGAAAGCGTTCCCCGCGACGAGCAGGAAAACGGCGACGATCTTCAGAAAATCGGTCACGCCCCGCTTCCCGGGGCGTGGGTACTAGGCGGGATCTCGTCCAACTTTCAGCTGTCAGGATAGCGCAGCGCCTGACGGCCTTTTCCGGCGCGCGAGAACTCCCCCTAAAGTGTGACGCCCTCCCGCCCGATTATCATCGTGCGTTGGGGGAAGCCGCGATGTCCACAAACGGAGCCGCTACCGAGATCACCTGCCTGATCGCCGACGACCACGAGGTCGTTCGCGAAGGGCTCCGACTCTCGTTGTCCCGCTCGCCGCAGATCCGCGTCGTCGGCGAGGCCTCGGACGGCGCGAGCGCCGTTGCGATCGCCGAGCGCCGCCGGCCGAACGTCGTGATCATGGACGTGCGCATGCCGGGCATGGACGGCCTCGAGGCGACCAAGATCCTCGCGGAGCGCCTCCCGGGCACTGCCGTCCTCATCTTCACCGCCTACGGAGAGCGCAGCCTGCTCGGCCGGGGACTGGAAGCGGGCGCCAAGGGCTACATCCTGAAGGAGGCGCCGCACCAGACGCTCCTGCGCGCGATCGAGAAGGTCGCGAGCGGCGAGGGGTACGTCGACCCGGCCCTCATGCCCGCGCTCCTCACCCGTGAGCGGGAGGAGATGCTGACCCAGCGCGAGCGAGAGATCCTCCAGCTGCTCGCCGACGGGATGTCGAACGCCGACGTCGCCTCGCGTCTCTTCATCAGCCAGGAGACCGTGAAGAGCCACGTCCGGCACATCCTCGCCAAGCTCGAGGCCGATACTCGCACTCATGCGGTTGCGATCGCACTCCGCGAGTCGATCATCGATTAGCCTCCCGGCGCTCCTCGTCGCCGGTACCGTCGCCTCGGCCGTGGTCGGAGCCGTCGGCTGGGCGCTCGACCGGAGCGGGATCGCCGCAGCCGGCCTGATCGCCGCCGCCGCGCTCGCGGGCGCGTTCGTCGTTCATAAGTTCGCCTCCGAGCGCCGCCGCCACGAGGCCGCCGAGGACGAGCTCGCCGCGCAGGCGAGCTTCCTCGAGTCGCTCGTCGAGTCGATCGCGGCGGTCTCGAGCCCGCTCGATCCCGAGGAGATCGTGGCCCGGGCCTGCGACGAGGCCAGGCGGCTCTTCGACGCCCGCTCGGTGCGCTTCGTACCGCCGGGCGAGCCGACGCAGGAGACGGCCGGCACGCTCCTCGTCCCGCTCGCGGTTCGCGGCGAGGCGATCGGGTCGCTCGCGATCTCGCGCTCCCAGCCCTTCGAGCGCTGGGACCGGACGCGTGCGACCGTGCTCGCGGACTTCGCCTCGCGCGCCGTCGAGAACGCGCGCCTACTCGCCGAGGCGCACGAGCGCGAGAGCGAGCGCGGCCGGCTGACCGAGCAGCTGATCACTGCCGAGCAGGACGAAAGGCGGCGCCTCTCCCTCTTCCTCCACGACGGGCCGGTGCAGGCAATGGCGGGGATCGCGCTCATGCACGACGCCGCCCTCGCGGCCATCGAGGACGGCCGCTACGAGGACGCGGCCAAGGTGATCGAGAGCTCGCTCGAGCGCGAGCGGCGCACGATTCAGGAGCTTCGCGATCTCTCGTTCGCAATCGAGCCGCTCGTCCTCCGCGACCAGGGCTTCGATGCGGCGGTGCGCGCCCTCGCCGACCAGGTCGAGGAGTCGCACGGCATCACGGTCGCCGCGAGCGTCGCCCCGGGCGAGCGCCTGAGCGAGCAGGCGCAGGTCGCGCTCTACCAGGTGATCCGGGAGGCGATCAACCAGGCCGTTCGCAGACGGCCGGGCCAGATCGGCGTGACCGTCGAGGAGCTCGCCGACGGCGACTTCGCCACCGAGGTCGACGACGACGGAGTCGACGAGCGGCGGCGCGCGTCGATCGAGGCGATCGAGGAGCGCGTGCGCGTTCTCAACGGCCGCCTCTCGATCGAGCCGCGCGAGGAGGGTGGAACCGCGATCCGCGTCGTCATGCCCGCCTACGTGGCCGCCGCACAGGGATAAGATCGCCGCGATGGCCGGCTACCTCCTCTTCGTCTCTCGCGCGACGGGCTACGAGCTCGTCGAGCGAGAGGGGGATCTGCCCGCGCCGGGGAGCCGCGTCGAGCTCGACGAGAACGGAGCAGGCTTCGAGGTCGTGAAGCTCGCGCCGTCCCCGCTGCCGCGCGACGAGCGCCCCTGCGCCTATCTGCAGCAGGCCTAGTTTCTTAGCTGAGCGCGCGCACGAAGAGCTCGAGCAGAAGCGTGATCACGATCGTCACGACGATCGCAACCACGACCGCGAGGACGACGCTCGAGGACGACCGCAGGCCCATTGCCCCAGCTAAGACGCCGCAACGGCTCAAAACTTGCAAGCGCCGAGCGCGTCCTCGGCCGCGCGGCGCCCGAAGACGAGTGCCGCCGCGAGAGAGCTCGACCAGCCGCCTGTCGAGATCCCGCCGGCATCGGCACCTGCGACCCAGAGCCCGTCGGCCGCGCGTCCGCGCGCGTCGGTCGCGATTCCGCCGAGCGTGGTCGTGATGCCGGCGACGACCTCGACCACGGTCTCGCCTCCGCGGCGCTCGACCGGGGCTCCTGCCGCGCGCGCGGCCTCGATCACCTCTCCGACCGTCCGCTCGCGCACGGGCTCGCCGAGCGCGGCGTCGGGAACGACATAGCGGGCCCGCGCCCCGGGCTGCCTCGCCGTCCACTGGACGACGTCGATCTCCGACCAGGTGCGGGCCTCGTACGGCTCGCCGGCGAGGTTCTCGACGCGGGCGTGGCGCGCGTAGACCTGGGCCAAGGAGACGAACTGATCGGCCGCGATGTGCGGCGCAGCCGCGAGGTTTCGGCCGTAGAACTCGTCCATGCCGACGCTCTCGCGCCCGCCGGCCCGGCGGGCGAGCCGAAGGCCATCGCCGCTGCTCCACGGGTTCGCCCGCAGGAGGAGATTCGAAGCCTCGGTCGTGATGAAGCCGCGGACGAGATCGGGGCTTCCCTGGAAGCCGCCCGTCGCGAGCACGACCGGGACGCCGTCGGGCAGCTCGGCGAGCGGCGCCAGGAGCTCGACGTTGCCGATCCGGCGGGCAAGCGTCTCGGTCAGCCGCTTCGGATCGAAGCGGACGCCCGTCGTCAGCGGGTTCCCGGTTGCGCGCGCGACGACCGGCGCGCCGAGGCTCTCGAGCCAGCCGAGCGCGTCGTCGAGCTCCTCCCAGACGACCCGCTGGAGATCCGGGTCGCCGCCCGGGCACTCGGCCCGGAAGCGCTCCCAGTCCCGGTAGCGCCAGACGACGCAGCTCGACAGATACATCGAGCCGCCCGGCCTGTCGCCCTTCTCGTGGACGACGACGTCGGCCCCGAGCTCCTGCGCGCGCGCCGCGGCCGCGAGCCCGGCCATCCCGGCCCCCGCGACGACGAGCTCAGCCAACGGCGCCTGGCGCCTGCGCTAGACGAGCGAGAACGTCGGCTTGTGCTCGACGTACTCGAGCTTGATCCCGTCCGGGCCCCAGACGAAGACCGCGTACGTGTTGGCCCCGTCGACGATGTCCGCGATCTCGAGCCCGCGCTCTTCCGCTTCGCGGATGTGCTCGTCGGCCGACTCGACGCGCAGGCCGAGGTGGTTGAGGAGCGGGCGCTCGGTCTCCCCGGGCTCGCCCTGCTCGAGCTCGACCTGGGCGTCTCCCGCCTTCAGCTTGCCGTCCTCGACCGCGAACCCGAGCTCGGCGAGCTCCCCGAAGGTCCGCTCGGGGTCGGCGACCCGGAAGGCGACGTGGTCGAGGTCGTAGGCGACGCCGTCGTCCGACTCGACGAGCGCGAACGGGACGCCCTGCGGCCCGGAGAACTCGACGCGCCCGTCCACCGGGCGCTCGACGGCGAGATCGGCGGGAAGCTCGGCCAGCGCCTCGTCGAGGTCGAAGACGCGCAGGCCGATCCGGGCGAGCGGGCCGAGCTCGCGCTCTGGCTCGGGCTCGACGGCGAAGAGCGTCAGCTTGCCTCGCCGCGCGTCGGCTCCAACGAGCGTGAACTTGTCGGTGCGGTCGATCACGTGCATGCCGAGCCGGCCGACGAGGAAGTCTGCGAGCTCGTCGCGGTCGCCGACCCAGAGTGCGATGTGGTCAAGCGTCTGGATGTCCATACCGCGCAGATTACCCATGCTCTGGTGCTTGCAACGAGCGCCGGCGGGGAATATTTCTCGGCGTGGCGCGCGTCGGGGGGAGCAATTCGGAAGACGGAGCCGCACGGGTCCTGCTCGTCGCCGCCCGCCAGCCCGACCTGCTCGCCCTCCTCGAGGAGGCGGGCTTCTCGGTGGAGGCGCGCCGCCATCCCAACGGCGAGTATCCGGAGGCGGACGTCGCCGTGGTCTTTCGCGGGCGCATGATCGGCCGTAACCAGGCGGCGGCGCTGGCCGAGCGCGGCATCCCCGTGATCGAGGTGATGACGTCGGAGCCCACGAGCGCCTCGACGGGCGGCTGGCTCAAGCTCTCGAACAGGATGCACAAGTCCGACCTCGTGCAGGTCGTGCGGGCCGTGGCCGACTGGGCGAACGGCGGCTCGCGGCGCCGGGCGTAGAATCTCCCTTCCCCGACCGAGGAGGGTCTCGATGCTCACCTTCGGCGTCACCGTCCTGCCCGACCCGCCCAACTCGCGCTTCCTCGAGCTCATGCAGCTCGCCGAGTCGAACGGGTTCGAGTACGGCTGGACCTACGACTCCCACATCCTCTGGCAGGACGCCTATCCGCTGCTGACGCTCCTCGCGGTCAACACCGAGCGGCTGAAGATGGGTCATTGCGTCACGAACCCGGGGACGCGGGAGCCGACGGTGACGGCGAGCTCCTACGCGACGCTCCACGACATCTCCGGCGGGCGGATGGTGATGGGGATCGGGCGCGGCGACTCGGCGCGGCGCGTGATCGGCCAGAAACCCGTCAGGATGGCCGAGTTCGAGGCCGCGCTCACGATGATGAAGGACCTGATGAACGGCCGCCCGGTCGACTGGAACGGGAAGGAGCTCGAGCTCACGTGGGCCAAGGGACGCCCGGACATCCCGATGTACGTGGCCGGGTACGGTCCGCGGGCCCTCGGCGTGGCCGGGCGGGTCGGGGACGGCGTCATCATCCAGCTCGCCGACCCCGTCATCATCCAGTGGATCATGGAGCAGGCCCGCGCGGCCGCCGCCGAGGCAGGCCGCGATCCCGACGAGCTCAAGTGTTTCGTCTGCGCGCCGAGCATCGTCACGGACGACATGGAGGAAGCGCGCGAGGCGGTGCGCTGGTTCCCGGCGATGGTCTCCAACCACGTGATGGACCTCATCGAGCGCTACGGCGAGGACTCGGAGATCCCGAGCGACCTGACCGACTACGTCAAGGCGCGGAAGTTCTACGACTACAAGGACCACAGCCGCGAAGGAGCCGCCCACGGCGAGTTCGTCAACGACGAGATCTGCGACCGCTTCTCGGTGATCGGCAACGTCGAGCAGGTGACCGCGAAGCTCAAGGAGCTCGAGTCAGTCGGCGTCGACCACTTCAACATCTATCTCATGACGCACGGCCAGGAGGACATCCTGCGCACGTACGGAGGCGAGATCATCCCGCAGTTCAAGGGCGCAGCCGTTTAGCCGGGCGCTTACACCCGGGGTCAGGTCTTGCAATCAAGCACGCGCGCGAGCGACGGGACGGATGCGTGATTGCAAGACCTGACCCCTTGTTTAGCCGCGCCGTACGCGAGTAACCGTCGCCCATGAACAGGTAGGCCTCTGGTTCGCCGCGGTCGCCTCGCTCGCCATCGGCCTCTTGCTGCTCCTCGGGCTGATCGTCGCCCTCAGCCTCCGCTCCGGCGACAACGGGGCGCTCTGGGCGCTCCTCGCCGTCCCGGTGTTCCTGCTCGGGCTCGGCAGCGTGCTCGGCTACCGCCTGTGGCGAAGCCCTTACGGGCGGGTCTGACCCGGCTCTAGCCGGCCCGTCTGCGCACGGCGCGGTGGAAGCGGGCGGCAGCAGGGTCGCTCACGGGCTCCAGGAGGACGACGGCGCGCTCGATCGCGGATCGGCCCAGGGTGGCGACGGCCAGCGCGACCGCTGTCCCGATCGCGGCGCCCGCGAGCACGTCGCCGGGATAGTGGGCGCCGATCAAGAGCCGTCCGAACGCGATCACGGCCGCACCGGCGAGGAAAATCCAGCCGACTCGCCCGGCGATCAGGAGAATCGCGACCGCGATCGCGAAGGCGGCGCTCGCATGGTCGCTCGGGAAGGAAGGATCGTGCGTGCTCGTCAGGTGGTAGACACCGGGATGCGCCTCGTAGGGTCGAGGGCGCTCCCAGGCCGAGGCAATCAGCCGGTTCGCAAGGAGCGCGAGCCCGCCGGAGACCGCCCCCCCGAGGGCCGCCACCTTGAACGTCCGCTCACCGCCCGGGTCGGCGGCGAGCCAGAGGACGACGACGGCGACGGCGTAGAGGACGACGCCGATGGTCTCGACGCGATTGGCCCCGTGCGCGAGCCATGCGTGCTGGCGCGAGAAGCCGTCGATCGCGCGGAAGACCCGGTAGTCCATTCGCTCAAGATGCTAGATCGCGGGATTGGAGTACGCTGCGCCATGGCGCCGATCCCGCCCGAGGCGCGGGCGCTCCTCGAGTCGGACGCCCTCGCCCATCTCGTCACGCTCAACCCGGACGGGAGACCACAGGTGTCCTGTGTCTGGGTCGGGCTCGACGGCGACGAGATCGTGGCGGGCCACCTTTTCCCGCAGCAGAAGCTCCGCAACATCGAGCGCGACCCGCGCGTCGCACTCTCGCTCGAGGGGAGCGAGACGAACGAGATCGGCCTGCGCCACTACCTCGTCGTCCACGGGCGGGCCCGCGTGACCAAAGGCGGCGCGCCCGAGCTTCTCCACGAGCTGGCGCAGACCTACATCGGGCCGGGAGCCGAGTTCCCGCCGATGCCCGATCCTCCGCCCGGCCGGGTCACCCGCATCACCCCGGAGCGCTTCGGCGGCGTCGGGCCCTGGGCGAGCGGCTAGCGCCGCGTCACCTGCACCGACCGGAAGAGCCGGTAGGCGGTCGGCTCAAAGCCGCGCTGCGTCCAGAAGCGCGAGGAGAGCAGGTTCGCCGCCCGCCAGTCGGTGACGCAGGTGCGAAACCCCTGGTCGTACGCCCAGGAGAGCGCGGCGTCGGTGAGCGCCGTGCCGACGCCGAGCCCGCGCGCCGCGGGCACAGTCGCCGCGACGGCGAGGTAGACGACCTCGTCGCTCTCCCGCTCGAGGGCGAGGTGCCCGAGCGGCTCGGCGTCCCGTTCGGCGACGAAGTAGGTCACGTTCGGATCGGCGAGGTACTCGCCGTACGACCCTCGCGCCTCCTCCTCCGAGGGCGCCGGTGCGCCGGCCCACGTCGGCCCCTCGGCCTGGTGGTCGAAGATGACGTAGGCAAGGGCCATGGCGGCCTCCAGGTCGTCCGGGCCGCCGCGCCTGACGGTGAACCCCTCAGGCGTGCTCGGCTCGAGCGGGGCGAGCTCGAGTGTCCCGTGCACCTGCTGCTGTGCGAAGGAGAGGCTGTACCAGACGTCGAGCACGTCGCGCTCGGCCGGTACGACGACGTAGTGCTCGAGGTAGTCCGCCTCGACCCAGGCCGGGGCCGCCGCCGCATAGAGCCGCCGGTAGAGGCCCGCGTCCTCTCCCGGCGCGAGCCAGTGGTCCTCCAGGGCGACCCAGGCGTGGCGTCCGCGCACGTCGTCCTCGCGGAGGCTCGCCAGGAGCCGGCCGACGGCCTCGTCCCCACGAACCGCCTCCGCGCCACTTCTGCCCGCGTCAGCGGTACGACGAAGAAGCGGCGCTTCGGCGCCGGGCTGATCCGGTAGAACGGAGGACATATGAGACTCCGATTCTGGCCCAAACGGCAAGCCGAGGAGCCCGGGCTCGAGCCCGAGCCTGCTCTCGAACCCGCTCCGCGCGCGGCGGAGCCGTCACCGCCCCGCCCTTCCGGGCCGCCCCCTCGCGTTCCCGCGCCGCCTCCTCACCCAGAACCCGAGCTCGCTCCGCCCCCCGTCGTCGAGCCGGCCGCAGAGCAGGCGCCTGCCAGGATCTCGCTCACGATCGAGGAGGCGAAGGGCGTGATCCGCGAGGCCGGTGGCGACGTCATCCAGGTCGGCTTCCTCGCGAGCGCCTACCGGCGCCACCTCGAAGACGATCCGGCGAGCGCCGAGACGGCCGCCTCCCGCAAGCGCCTTCACGAGCTTGTCGGGAAGCGGCTCAAGGACCGCGGCCTCCTCGCACCGGACGGGACGGTCGAGCTCCGCGACGGCGACTAGCGTCGGCTGGCCAACTCGTACAGGTTGCCGTCCGGGGCACGAAAGTGGATCCACTCCCAGCGCTTGTCGCGGCCGGCCGGCCCGACGATCTCGACGCCCGCCTCCTCGAGCTCGCGCCGCGCAGCGTGCACGTTGTCCACCTCGAAGAGCGGCACCGGACCGGTCGCCTGCGCCTCGAAGAAGTCGAAGTAGGGGTCACCCGGCGCCATGACCTGCACCTCATCGCCCTCCGAGGTCGAGAACTCGACGGTCGTCGGTTCTTCGAAGTTCGGCGAGAGCTTCAGCACGTCCCTGAGGAAGGCGGTCATCTCGGCGTAACGCCGCGTGTGGATGCCCACCCAACGGACGTTTCGGACCTCCATCTCGAGCCCGTCGTGCCCCGATCGCAGCGGAGGGAAACGACGTAGGCTCCGGCGGTGCGCTCGCTCGACGAACGCTCCGACGCCTACGGCGCCATGCTTCTCGCCGGTCTCGAAGGCGGCGCTGCCCTCGAGATCGTCGAGCGAGACGACGGCTTCATCGACGCGAGCATCTTCGGGACGAAGCTCTATCTCGCCCCGATCCGGCGCTGGCCGGCGCATCACCGCCGCGCGATGCGCTTCGTGCGCGGCCGGGTGCTCGACGTCGGCGCAGGCGGCGGGCGCGTCGCCCTGCACCTGCAGGAACGCGGTCACGAGGTCGTGGCGACCGACCTCTCGCCCGGTGCAGTGGAGGTCTGCCGGCGGCGCGGCGTTCGGGATGCGCGCGTCCTCTCGATCGACGACGTGGACGAAGGGCTCGGCGAGCTCGACACCATCGTCATGCTCGGCAACAACTTCGGCCTCTTCGCGAACGCGCGCAAGGCGAAGCGCCTCCTGCGCCGGTTCCACCGGCTGACTTCGGAGCGAGGGCGGATCGTGGCGGAGACCCGCGACGTCCACCGAACGGACGACCCGGCTCACCTTCGCTACCTCGAGCGGAACCGCCGCCGCGGACGGATGCCCGGGCAGATTCGGATCCGGGTCCGCTACCGGGAGCACGCGACGCCGTGGTTCGACTACCTGATGGTGTCCCGGTCCGAGCTGGCCGAGCTGCTCGAGGAGACCGGCTGGTCGATCGGGCGGATCATCGACTCCGACGACACCTACGTCGCCGTGATCGAGAAGGATCGTCAGCGACCGCCGGCGTTCACGAAGGCGGAGGCTCAGCCTCGGCCGAGCCCGGCCCGATCACGCCGTCGGGGCCCGTGAGCTCGCCGCACTCGAGGCAGAGCGTGGAGGCCTCGTCCGTGATCGCCAGCGCTGCGGCTCCGCAGCGGCGGCAGATCGCGAGCTCGTCCTCGCCGAACCACTGCTTGAGCTCACGAACCTTGGGGTGCGCCTCCATCAACGCAACTATCGGACATCGTGTCCCGATTGGCAATAGGCCGTTTGGCCCAGCGAGGCACAGCTTACGTCTTCTTAACGAGGGTCGGCGCGCTGGAGGCTCAGCCCCGCCGAACTGATCGCGCGGTAGAGTCGCGGCGAGTGCGAGACGACACGACGCAGGCACTCGAGCTCGTGCTCGAGGAAGCGCGGACATACCTCGAGCAGCTGCCGGGAGCGCCGGTTCGCCCGGCCGATATCGAGGCGGCCTCGCAGAAGCTCGACGGTGAGCTGCCCGAGACCGGTGACGGGACGCTCGCCGCGATCACGCGGCTGATCGAAGGCGCACGCGATGCGCACATACGATCCGCCGGGCCGCGATTCTTCCACTGGGTGATCGGCGGCTCGACCCCGGCGGCGCTGGCGGGCGATTGGCTGGCGTCGCTCCTCGACCAGAACGCGGCGGCGTGGGACTCCTCGCCGCTTGCGTTCCAGGTCGAGCGGACGGCGCTCGCATGGCTCCGCGACCTGTTCGACCTGCCGGCGGAGTGGAGCGGCGTGCTGACGACCGGCGCGACCGCCGCGAACTTCACCGCGCTCGCGGCGGCGCGGCAATGGTGGGGCGAGCAGCACGGAGTCGACGTCGCCGCGGCCGGGTTGGCTCGGCCGGTGCCGGTGCTCTCGAGCGGCTTCATCCACGTCAGCGCGCGCAAGGCGCTGGCAATGCTCGGCATCGGCCGGGATACGGTCCGCATCTGCGCCGACGACGCAACCGGGCGGCTCGACCTCGCTGCGCTCGAGCGGGAGCTGCGCGCGCTGGGGGAGCCCGCCATCGTGATCGCAAACGCCGGCGAGGTGAACGCCGGCCACTTCGATCCGATCGCCGAGACCGCGGATCTCGCCGCCGAGCACGGCGCCTGGCTGCACGTCGACGGCGCCTTCGGCCTCTTCGCGCGGCTCTCGCCGCGCACGGCGGCACTCACCGCGGGCGTCGAGCACGCCGACTCCGTGATCGCCGACGGCCACAAGTGGCTCAACGTTCCCTTCGACTGCGGCTTCGCCTTCGTACGCGACCGGAGGCTGCTGAACACCGCCTTCGGCATCGCCCACAGCGCCGCCTACCTTCCCGACCCCGACGAGGACAGGCTCGCGCCCGCCGAGCTCGGACCGGAGATGTCGCGGCGCGCACGGGCGCTTCCCGTCTGGGCGACCCTTGCTGCGTACGGGCGCAGCGGTCACCGCGAGCTTGTGGAGCGGAACCTCGCCCACGCCCAGCGGCTCGCCGAGCGCATTCGCGCCTCGAGCGAGTTTGAGCTCCTCGCCGATGTCCCGGTCAACATCGTCTGCTTCCGCTACCGGCCCACGGGCTTGCCGGAGCAGGCGCTCGACGAGCTCAACGAGCGGCTCGGCGCGGAGCTCCTCGCGGACGGCCGGGTCTACGCCGGCACGACCCGCTGGGCCGGCCGGGTCGCCTTCCGGCCCGCCTTCGTCAACTGGCGCACCACCGACGACGACGTCGACCTGCTGCTCGAGACCCTCGCCGAGCTCGGCGGGCGAATCCGAGCATCCTCCGTCGCCGAGGCCTGACGGGCAGGGCCCTTCCGGCCGCGCGGTGCCCTCGCGTCTCAACCGGTGTCGGACACCGGTTTCCGGTTTTCGTCAAGCGCGCGCGTGTGGAAAGAGTGTGTCGATTTGCGCCGGCGGGCTCGGAGGTTCGCTTCGAGCGGCCTACGCTCGCGGTATGGCACGCCGGCCGCGAGGCCTTGCAGACGGCCTCTACCACCTCGCCGCCCATGGGAGCGACACCCGCTCCCTATTCGTCGACGACGCCGATCGCGCTGACTTCCTCGAGCGGCTGGCCGCCACATTGGAGCGCTTCGAGCTCGCCGTTGTCTCCTACGTCCTGCTCGGAAACCACTACCACGCGTTCGTCCGGACTCCGGATGCGCGGCTCTCGGACGCGCTTCGCCACCTGCACACCGAATACGCGCGCGCGCACAACCGCCGCCACCACCGCGGAGCCCACCTCTTCCGCGCACACCCATACCTAGGGGAGATCCAAAGCGACGAGCAGCTCGTGACGGCGAGCCGCTACCTGGCGCGAAACCCGCTCGAGGCCGGGTTGGGCCGGGATCCACTCGCCTGGCGATGGAGCAGCGCGCCAGCGCATGCCGGCCTCCGGAGACCTCCTCTGCCTCTTGCCGAGGGAGATCTGCGTGCGGCCTTCGGCGGCGGGGCGCGCTGGCGCGACCGCTACCGCGACTACGTCAGCGCCGGCAACGCGAAAGAACCGACCGGCGCGGGGGCTAGCGGCTGATCGCGTTGATGCGGGCGCGCCAGCTGCCGCTCGGGGCCTCGACGTCGACGTCATCGCCGACTCGCCTGCCAATCAGCGCCTTGCCGAGCGGCGACTCCGGCGAGACGCCGCCGATACTCGAGATCTCGATCTCCATCGTCTCGCCGTCGTCTCGCATGATCGTGACGCGCGACCCGACGGAGACGGCGTCGCTCGCCGCGGCCGCTTCTTCGTCGATCAGCACCGCGCTCCGGATGCGGTCGCGCAGGATCGTGATGCGCCGCTCCAGGAGCCCCTGTTCGTTCTTGGCGGCGTGGTACTCGAAGTTCTCGGAGAGGTCGCCGAACCCGCGAGCGACTCTGATCGCCTCGACCACGTCCGCTCGCTTCGGGCCTTCGAGCTCGGCCAGCTCGGCCTCGAGCTCCGCCTTCTGAGCCGCGGTCAGCTGCTCCGCTCGCTCAGGCATGGAACTCACCGGTCATCGGTTGGGCAAAGTTCGGCAAGAGTTTGATCTACACGTTCCAGGATGAGACGAGCGAAAGGCCCTGTTTCCAGGGCCTTTCGAGGTAGCGGGGGCAGGATTTGAACCTGCGACCTCCGGGTTATGAGCCCGGCGAGCTACCTGGCTGCTCCACCCCGCGTCGCGAGGGCAAGGATAGCATCCACCCTCGTGCCCTGGTGGACGTGGGTCGCCCTCGGATTCTTCGTCGCCGTCGTGCTCGCGGCGGGGACCCTCGCGCTGCTCGCCTTTCGCACCCTGGGCGCCCTTGCGAGGATCGGCGAGCGCCTCGCCGCCGCACTCGATGACCTCGCCGCGAAGGGCGAGGAGCTCGAGCGTCGAAGCGCCAGCGCGACGGAAGGGTTCGAGTCGGTAGAGCCCCACTTTGCTCACCTCCAAACGACGCTCGACCGCTTCTCGGTCCTCACCTGGGCGCTCGGCGACGTCGCGCGCTCGGTGGGGAGGCTCCGAAGCGCGGTGCTTGTCCGCAAGTGATCCGGGTCGCGGCGATCGACATCGGCACGAACTCGACGCGCCTCCTCGTCGCGGACGTCGAGGACGGCGCCGTCCGAGAGCTCGACCGCCGACTCGAGATCACCCGCCTCGGCGAAGGCGTCGACGAGCGGCGCATCCTCCTCCCCCAGGCGATCGCGCGCGTCCGCAACGTGCTGGCCGACTACCGCAAGGCTGCCGAAGCGGCGCACGCCGCCCGCACGCTCGCCTTCGCGACGAGCGCCGTCCGGGACGCGGAGAACGGCGAGGCCTTCCTCGGCGAGGTGGAGTGGAGCTACGGGTTCACGACGCGGCTCCTGTCCGGCGACGAGGAGGCCCTACTCACCTTCCGGGGCGTCTCGGCCGGGCGCGAAGTCGCACCGAAGACGCTCGTCGTCGACGTCGGCGGCGGCTCGACCGAGCTCAGCCTCGGCGGGCCGGAGGGAGTGGCCTTCCACACGAGCCTCGACCTCGGCTGCGTCCGCCTCACCGAGCGGTTCGGCCGCGAGTTCGAGGCCTGCGCGGCGCACGTGCGCGACACCCTCGCCGCCGGGCTTCCCGTCGATCTGCGCCCGCAGACGGCGATCGGGGTCGCGGGCACGGTCACGACCCTCGCCACTCTCGACCTCGACCTCGCCGAGGAGGACCCCGAGCTCGTCCACGGGCACCGGCTCGCCGCGGCGACCGTCGCCGAGCAGACCGGGCGCCTCGAGGGGATGACCGTCGAGGAGATCCGGGCGCTCCGGGGCATGCACCCCAACCGCGCCCCGGTGATCACGGCGGGTGCCGTCGTCGTCCGTGAGACCCTCGCGCACTTCGGCCTCGACGAGCTCGAGGTGAGCGAGCACGACATCATGCACGGGGCCGCCCTCGCGGCCGCCGAGCTCCCGGAAGAGGCCGAAGGCGAGGCCCCTCCCGGCGCGTTCACCTGCTGCTGATCAGCCCGAATCGTCGAGCGGAGGCGGCGGCTCGTCCTCCGCCAGCCGGCGCGCGATCGGCTCCCGCGCGACGACGCCGAGGAGCCGGCCTTCCTCGGTGACGGCGATCCGCTCGAGGTCGAGCTCCGCCATCCGGTGGAGAGCCTCGTCGAGCGGCAGGTCGGGGGAAATGGTCGCGACCTCCGCGTCCGCGAACTCGCGCGCGGTCGCCGATCTGGGGTCCAGCCCCCGGGCGACGGCCGCCACGATGCTCTCGGCGGAGATGCACCCGACGAGGACGTCGCCGTCCGCGACGAGCACGCTCGAGACCTGCGGGTGAGTGAGGAGCTCGGCGGCCTCGCGCGCGCCCGCGCCGGCCTGGACGACGCGCGGGTCGGCCATAAGCGCCTCGCGGACGATCACGGGTGGATGCCGCGGGCCTCGAGGGCCTCCGCGACCTCGCGGATGCTGGTGACGAGCGCCGCCCGGCGGAAAGGGAGCGATTCGCTCTCCGAGAGCTCCCAGACGCGGCTGAGCGCATCCCCCATCAGGTCGGCCAGCCGGGAGCGGATCTCCTGCGGGCCCCAGAAAAGCCGCTGGATGTCCTGCACCCATTCGAAGTAGGAGACCGCCACGCCGCCCGCGTTCGTGAGGATGTCGGGCAGCACGGGGATGCCGCGGCCGGCGAGGATCTCGTCGCCCTCGAGCGACGTCGGCCCGTTCGCGCCCTCGGCGACGAGCTTCGCTTGGAGGTTGTCCGCGTTCTGCCCGGTCACCTGGTTCTCGGTCGCGGCGAGGACGAGCACGTCGCAGGGGAGCTCGAGCAGCTCGGCGTTCGAGACCTCCTGCGAGCCCGGGAAGCCGGCGATTCCCCCTTCGGCGCGCCGCCACTCCTCGAGCTTCTCCAGATCGAGGCCGCTCTCGTCGTGGACGCCTCCGACGATGTCCGAGACGGCGACGACGCTTGCTCCGCGCGCCGCGAGCTCGTGGGCTGCGACCGCTCCGACCTTCCCGTAGCCCTGCACGACGCACGAGGCGGTCTCGAGCGAGCCGCCGAGCCGGCGCACCGCCTCCTCGACGACCATCACGACGCCGATTCCCGTCGCCTCGGGACGAAGGATGCTGCCGCCGACCGAGAGCGGCTTGCCGGTCACGATCTCGGGCACCGCATGGCCGACCTGCATCGAGTACGTGTCCATCATCCAGGCCATCGTCTGCGCGTCGGTCGCCATGTCTGGAGCCGGGATGTCCCGCTGCGGGCCGATGATCGGGAGGAGCTCGGCGGTGAACCGGCGCGTCAGCCGCTCGAGCTCCCCGGAGGAGAGGTTGCGCGGATTGCAGCGCACGCCGCCCTTCGCGCCGCCGTAAGGCAGGCGCAGGAGCGCGCACTTCCACGTCATCCACATCGCGAGCGCCGCGCACTCGCCAAGCGTCACTGCCTTGTCGTAGCGGATCCCGCCCTTGGTCGGGCCGAGCACGCTCGAGTGCTGCACGCGGTAGCCCGGATAGACGCCGAGTGAGCCGTCGTCGAGCCGGACAGGGATCGACGTCGCGAGCCCGCGCTCCGGGTAGCGGAGCACCTCGGCGACGAACGGGTCGATGCCCGCGTACGCGAGCGCGCCGTCGAACTGGCCGATCGCCTGCAGGAAGAGTGGGTCGTCGAGCTCGGGAGGGAGCTCGCCGCGCCGGGTCGTGGCGGGCTCGGTCGCCATTGCCGCAGTCTATGCGGCTCTAGTGCTCCTTCCAGTACTGCTGCCCCGCTTCTCGGTCGCGAGCACCAAGCGCAGCAAGGACGCAGGGAGCCCCGGTAATGTCAAATTTCGACGCGTTAGCGTTGACTGAGGACGAGGCAGCGCGCCGCGTGATCGCGGGCGAGAAGCAGGCGTGTATTGCTGGGAGCGGCACTAGCCCGGCCCCACGCGCTCGACGACCAGCCTGAGCCCGTCGCGCGCGACCACGCGCACGTCGTCGCCCGGCTCCGCCCCGGTGTCGCAGCGGGCGCCCCAGAGCTCGCCCTGGATCCGCACCTGCCCCTGGGGACGGCACGGCGTCTCGACCTCCGCCAGGGCGCCGATCAGGGTCTCAGCCCCGACGCGGACGCGGTGCCGCTGGGAGAGGCGGATCCAGAAGAGCGTCTCGCCGATCTCGACGAGGCCCGTGACCCCGATGAGGACGAGCCCCCACGGCGAGGGCAGAACGAGAACTGCGAGGACGACGGCCGCGACGAAGAGCACGGGCTCGATCGTACGGGTCGACCGAGCGGAGGCCGTCGACGGGGAGGGTCAGGCCTCCTGGGCGACCGTCGAGACCAGTCCGTGGAGCTGCGCCCACCGGCTGGCTTCGGTCCGGTTCGTGACCGCGAGCTTCCGGTAGATGTTGGAGAGGTGGAACTTCACCGTTTGCTCGGTCACCCAGAGCATGCGGGCGAGCTGGGCGTTCGAGTAGCCCTCGGCGACGAGGCTGAGAATCTCACGCTCCCGCGGCGTCAGGCCCGAGTCGGTCGGCTGCTTGCCGTTCTTCCCGTTCGCGGCGGCGGTGCGAGGCACGTAGTTCGCCGTCGTCAGGAAGAGCGACTTCTGGAAGGACTGCCTGATCACGGACGCAAGGTCGACGGGATCGGCCGACTTGATCACGTACGCGACCGCGCCCGCCTCGAGGGCCGCGTCGATATCGGCGGGGGCCCTCGACGCGGCGAGCGCGACGATCTTCGTCTCGGCCGAGCGCTGCTCGACCCGCTGGAAGTACGTCGCCACGGTCGAGTCGCCGTTGGCCGCGGCCGGGTCGCAGACGAGGAGGTCGGGCTGATTCTGCTCGACCAGCGTGAGCGCGTCGTCCGAAGCGGTGGTGCTCCCCACCACGTCGACGTCGACGGCGTTCAGCACTCGCGCCACGGCACTCAACCACAACGGGTAGCGGTCGAGGATGACCGCCGTCCGCAAAGCACTAGTTCCCGGGTCTTCCATCCTCTCCCCTCCAGGAGTCCACATGGATTGCTAACACTCGTCTAGGTGTGTGTAAAGTCGTGAATAACCGTGGGTTCCCCCCGCAAAAGACCAGGAAATCTTCTCGCCCACACCGTGTGAACAAGTGACAGAACGGCTCAGGTTGGCTTGACTGGCTCTTCGGCCCTGGGCTCGTCGAGCAACCCGTGGAGCTGCGCCCAGCGGCTTGCTTCGGTCCTGTTGGTGACGTCGAGCTTTCGGTAGATGTTCGACAGGTGGAACTTGACCGTCTGCTCGCTCACCCAAAGCATGCGGGCGAGCTCGGCGTTCGAGTAGCCCTCGGCGACGAGCTTGAGGATCTCGGTCTCGCGCCGGGTGAACTTCCGGCTGGTCGTGGTATCCGTCTCGTCGGGTGACGCCGCCGCCTTGGGCGCTGCCTTGCCGACGGGATGGAAGAAGACCGAGTGCTCGAAGGCCTGGTGCACGGCGGCGACGACGTCCCCTGGATGCGCCGTCTTGACGACGTAGGCGACCGCACCGGCTGCGAGCGCGCTTTCGGCCAGGCCGACGTCGTCGTGCTCCGAGAGCACGATCACCTTCATCTCCGGAACGACGTCGAGCGCCTGGCGGACGTGTTCGGACGCGTCGACCGGCTCTCCTCCGCCGAAGTCGGCGAGCAGGAGATCAGGGCGATGCGCCTCGAGCGCCTCTAGCGCTGAGGGGATGTTCGTCGTCTTCGCCGCGATGTCGATGTCGAGCGGTCGCAGAAGATCCTCGAGCGCGTCCAGCCACAATGGCTGCGTGTCGTGAACGACTGCGCGTCGCCTGTCGAGCTCATCCCTTGTCCCGGGCCGCAAAGATGACCTGCCTTTCGAGAAAAAGGTCTCTTTGATACTAGGCGGGACCTGGGAAATCCCACCCTGCCCGGACGGCTAACCCTTACTCGCGTCAAGTCGAATTCGTCTTCGGGCTCCTAGCCCGTCCGCGAAGCGCCCCCGGCCGCTCAACCAGGCCCGGAATCGACCCCGGCGAGCTCGCGAGCGCGAACGCGAGCCGGCACACCGGCGACCACGGCGCCCGCCTGGACGTCCGCCGTCACGACCGCTCCGGCCCCGACCATCGCGCGCGCTCCGATGCGGATGCCGCCCATGATCACCGCCCCAGTCCCGAGGCTCGCGCCGGGCTCGACAACCGTGGGCAGAAGCGTCCAGTCATCCGTCGTCTGGAGCGTCCCGTTCGCGACCGAGCGCGGGAACCGGTCGTTGATGAAGAGCACTCCGTGGCCGACGAACACCTCGTCGCCGATCTCGACCCCCGAGCAGAGAAACGAGTGGCTCTGGATCTTGCAGAGGCGGCCGACCGTGACGCCGCTCTGGATCTCGACGAACGGACCGATGCGCGTGTCGTCGCCGATCTCGCAGCCGTAGAGGTTCGTGAAGGCCTGCACGACGACACGCTCTCCGAAGGAGACGTTCTGGAAGAGCCGGTACGGCGCGGAGTTGGCGGGCTGGTCAGCCATCGAAGTGGGCGGCGACGGCGTCGGTGACGGTGACGAGCTGCTCTTCGGTGATGCCGGGGAACAGGGGGAGCGACACGAGCTCTCGGGCGAGCGCCTCGGCGACCGGGAAAGAGCCGGCCGGATAGCCGAGATGAGCGTAGGCCGGGGAGAGGTGCGGCGGGATTGGATAGTGGCGCCCCGTCTGCACGCCCCGCGCGGCGAGCGAGGCGACGAGCCCGTCCGCGTCGTCGGTTCGGACGGCGAAGACATGCCAGACCGGGTCGCTGCCCTCGGCGACGGGCGGCAGGCCGAGATCCCCCACGCCGCCCAGCGCCTCGAGGTAGAACGCAGCGGCGGCTCGCCGCTCGGCGTTCCAGCCCTCCAGGTACGGCAGCTTGAGCGAGAGGACGAGCGCCTGGAACGTGTCCAGCCTGGCCGTCCATCCCGGAACCTCGTGGACGTGCTTGCGCGCCTGGCCGTGCTCGCGCAGGGCCCGGAGCCGCGCTGCCAGCCGGCCGTCGTTCGTGACGAAGGCCCCGGCGTCTCCCATCGCGCCGAGGTTCTTGCCCGGGTAGAAGCTGAAGGCGGCCCCGAGATCCGCGAGCCCTGGGCGGACTCCATCCCGCGTCGCCCCGTGCGCCTGGCAGGCGTCCTCCAAGATCGCCGCTCCGGCGCGCCGCGCAAGGGCCTCGAGCGCAACCATGTCGGCGAGCTGGCCGTAGAGATGCACCGGAAGGAGGAGCCGCGCCTCGCCGGTGAGGGCTGCGGCCGTCGCCTCGACGTCCATGTTGTAGTCGCGTTCAGAGACGTCGACCGGCACGGGGACGCCGCCGGCCTGCGTGACGGCCTCGAACGTGGCGACGAACGTGTTCGCCGGCACGAGGACGCGGTCGCCCGCCTCGAGACCGGCCGCGACGAGGCCGAGCCGTAGAGCGTCGAGGCCACTCGCCACGCCGACGCACTTCGCGGCGCCCGTGTAGTCGGCGAACGCGCGCTCGAACTCGTGCACCGGCGGGCCGTTGACGAACGCGCCGGAGTCGATGACGGCGCCGAGCCCCGCGAGGACGGCCTCACGGAGGTCGCCGTGCACCGGGCCGAGATCGAGGAAGGGGACACGAGCCCGAGACCTGGCGTCGACCGAGACCGTCATGTCGCCTCGACGCTAGCGCCCTCGCCCGGGCGGCGAAACGAAGCGTCCGTATAGGTTGCGGAGGGCCGCGCGGCGATGCCCCCATGCCGCCCCGAAATCCTCGCCGATCGGCCAGTGGGAGCCGTCGCGAGGCGCGTGCAACGCTGCCGGGAGTGAACCGGGCCCACGTCTTCCCCGCGACCGGAACCGCCCGTCTGGTGGCCACGGCCACGGCGCTCGCGGCGCTCGCCGCCGCCGCCCAGGCGGCGGCACAGCTCGTCGACTACTGGGCCTTCGGCCTCCGCTACGCGGCGCTCGACGGCAACTCGAGCGCCAATGCGTTCGGCTGGCTCAGCGCGGCGATGATGGCGGTCGCAGTGGTCGCCTTCGCGGCGGCTGCCCTCGACGACCGAGACAAGCGGGCTTCGTGGGGCCTGGCGGCCATCTTCCTCTTCCTCTTCGTCGACAACAGGCTCGACCTGCACGAGCTGGTCGCCAACGGGAAGCTTCTCTTCACACCCCTGCTGGCAGCGCTGTTCCTGCTCGTCCGGCATGTATCGGCGCGAGCCCCCGGGCCTGCAGCCTGGCTCCTGAAAGCCGGGCTGGCGTGTCTCGTCGTCTCGTTCACAGCGCACATCTTCGGCCCGACGATCCTCTCGTGGGCCGGTTGGGGGGAACAGACGTGGCAGGATCAGACGAAGGTGGCGATCAAGGAATCCGCCGAGGTGGCGGGCTGGATCCTCATCTCGTCGGGCGCACTCGCTCGCCTTCGGACGCATCGTCACAGAGGTCCCGGAAACGTCCCTCAGGCCGCGTAGCGGTAGAGGAGCGCGCCGGTCGCGCGGCAGACGAACGCAGGCGAGTGCCGGATGACCCCGCGCATGAGCTGCGCCGCACGGCCTCTGCCCTCCCCGGGCGGGCGCTCGGCGAACGTCATGTACTCGAGGGGCTCCTCGGTCGTGCCCCAGCCCGACTTGAAGCTCCGCAGGCCGACGTCGCCAAGGTCGGTGCGGCCGAAGTCGAGCTCGGCGTAGCCGGATTCGCAGGCGCGCTGGATGGCCGTCCAGAACAGGAGGTGGTTCGGCCGCAGCTGCCAGGCTGCCTGGTTGGAGGCACCGTATTTGTAGGTGACCGACGTCGTGCCGTTCAGGAAGACGGCGGCGGCAACCGGTTCCTTGCCCGCGTGGGCGAGCAGCACGTAGCCGTGGCCCGGCTCGATGAGCCGGCGCCAGAAGAGCTTGAAGAACCGTCGCGACTGGACGGGCACGCCGAGCCGGCGGCGCGTGGCGACGTGCAGCCCGTAGAAGGTCTTCGTCAGATCTTCTTCCCGCTCGCCGACGCGCACCTCGATGCGCTCGCGCTCCGCGCGGCGGATGTTTCTCTGCACCTGCGACCTGTGGAAGCTCGCGAACAGGGCATCGGGGTCGCCGCAGAGATCGAGCCGGTGGAGAACGGCGTCGCGGCGCCGGTGCGCGCCCGAGTGGGCGAGCGCCGCACGGACCTCGAGCGAGGGAATCCCGGCCTCCCTGCGCGTCGTGTCCAGGGCGGCGGCGAACTCGAGCCCGTCCGCGCCGCGGTCATGCAGCGGAGGAAGCTCGTCCGTGAAGGGCAGCGAAACCCATCGGCGCCGCCCGAACGGCGAGCGGACCTCGATGACAGGGATTCCCGCGCAGATCGAGCCGCGTGCGTTCAGCATCGCGAAGACGAACGGTCGAAAGCCGTAGACCTCGCTGATGAGGCCTGCCCAGGCCGGATGATGGAAGGCGAGCGCGTCCACGTGCCGCGCCACGAAGGCCTCCCACCGCGCGTCGTCGAGCTCGAGCATCGCCACCCGCGAGGACGAGCGCGTCGACCTCCCGTTAGACAGGACTTCCACGAGCCACTCTTCGAACGAGCATGCGAGCGAGCAATGGAAGCTCGAGCAATCCGGGAACAGGGTCGTCACGGGCGAAGATCGCGCCCTCGACGCCCCCGAGCAGGGTGCGGGCGTACGCTCGCGCCGCGAGCCTTCCGGCCGCGATCTCCTTCAGCGAGGTCGGGACGTCCGTGCTCAGCCGCACCCAGCGCTCGCCGGGCCTACCCCTGGCGAACTCGACGCCCAGCCCGTTCGCGTGCCTCCACGCGAGATATGAGAAGTCGACGCCTGCCGCGGCGCCGAGCGTGTGCCAGCCCCAGGCGCGGGGGTTGACGTCGAGGATGAGGAAGCGTCCGGTCTCCGCGTGGCGCTTGAATTCGACCTCCACGAGCCCGTCGAACCGCATCTCGGCGAGGAGGCTCCGCGCAGGAGCGGCGATCTCGGGCGCGCTGCAGGACTCGACGAACGTGCTCGCGCGGCCGAAGTCGGGAGGGTACTGCCTGGTCCTCCGCGCGACGATCTCGGCGAGCGGCCGGCCCTCTGCGCAGAGCGCCGCGTAGGAGAACTGGTCTTTGCCGTCCCCGGGGACGAGCTCCTGGACGACGAGGTCGTCCGCCGGGACGAGCTCGCACGCCTCCGCATATCTCACCGCGAGCTCGCGCGCCGAATCAACCCGCCAGGCCTTCGCAGCCGTGAGGCGGTTGAAGGTGGGCTTGACCGTCGGCTTCAGGATCGCCGGGAACCGGACGTCGAGCGAGGCGACGCCGCCGTGCTCGGCCGGATACCACGTTCGCGGCGCGCCGAGCTCCAGCGAGCTCGCCAGCCGATACGTGAGCCGCTTGTCGTAGGCCCAGCGGAAGACGGCCCAGGGCGGCGTCGTGAGCACGAAACACTGCGACAGGAGCGCATGGTGCCGCGCGACCAGGGCCGCGGTCTCGTCTCCACTCGGGAAGATCGTCCAGCCCGCGAGCTCGCCGTGGCCGAGCTCGAGGAGGAATGCGACCTGCTGCTCGGCGCCCGCCTCCGGGAGAGGCCGACTTCGCCGCACGTAGCGAGAGCGGGCCGCGAGAACGTCGTCGCCGTGCGTGAGGACCTCGACGGGGATCCCGCGGCGGCCGAGGCTCCGGGCGATGCCGAGCGCGCGGTACTCGGCGCCGATGACGAGCGCGCCCTGCCCCTGCGGCCGTGCCGAAGGCCGCCCGCTGCGCGGGGCCGCAGTGTACGGATGGGCCGACACCCCCGCTATCCCCTGCCGGCGCGGCGGCCGAGAATCCCCCGTGCGAGGACCGGCCCTGCAAACTCCGTCCCGGCGACGAACCGCATGAGCGGCCCGTAGCTCCACGCGGACGTTGCGCCGACGAAGTGGAGCCCAGTGACGCTCGACTCGAACTTCGTCGAGAGACGGGGGAATCCGCCGACACGAGCGATGCGCTCGAGCAGCGCGCCTGCGAGGAAGGGGTAGCGGGCGATGTCGACCCGGTAGCCCGTGGCGAGGAGGGCGTGATCGATCTGCCGGCGCGATCCGTCGTCGAGCGAGAGCTCGACCGAATTGTCGCGCGCGGCGGCCGACACGACCGCCCGGCCGATGGAGATGGGGACGCCGGCAAGGCGGTCCACGAGCCACGAAGCGCCCGCCGGCCGAAGCGAGCGAACGGACATCTTGTCCTGGAGGCCGCGGGGAAAGCGTCGGTACAGCCCGGGGGCGGAAACGAGGCGGCTGACCCCAACCGGCCCGACTTCGGCCGGCGCGAAGAGAAGCTTCGTGAGCGGCCCGAGCCGGTGGAGGCGCGGAACGCGGCGCAGGTAGTAGATCCGGGGAGCGCGGACGAGGACTTCGACCTCCGCGCCGGCTTCGTGAAGGAGCGCCGCCGACTCGAGGGCGCTCTGGCCGCCACCGATCACCGCGACTCGCTTGCCGGCAAAAGGCGTCAGCTCGCGATGAACCGAGGCGTGGGAAGCGAGCTCCGAAGGCAGGTGCTCGAACTCCGGCGGAACGTGGGCGAAAGGCCCGATACCCGCTGCGACGACCACACGCCGGGCCCGCACCGCCTCCCCGTCCTCGAGCTCGAGGGTGAAGCCGTTGCCGTTGTCGATCCGCGAGACGAACCGCGAATCGAGGTGCGAGACGACCTCTCCCCGGAACCAGCGCCCGTAGCTGACGAATTGGCCCAGGGGCACCGGCTTCGGGACCCGCCCGCCGTTCGCGCTTCCGTATGCGTCGAGGGTCAGCGACCGCTCGGGGTCCGCGATGTTCGAGGCCACGTACGGCGAACGGAGCAGCATCCCGACCGGCATCTGCCGCTCCCAGAAGTCCATCGGCCGGCCGAAGACCCGCACGTCGAGGCCCTTCCCCTTGTGGAGGTGAGCCGCTGCCGCGAGCCCGTAGGGGCCTGCCCCAACGATCGCGACGTCGCAGTCCTCGGAGTGCCTCGTCATCGCGGAGCAGCGTGGCATGGAAGTGCGGGCCCTCCAACTCCACAAAGGGATAGAAGGCGGTTGGGAATTGTCCCCCGCTCGAAGAGGCAGGGTCGAGGACCGGGGCAATGCGACCGCGTTCCGCCGGATCACGATTTCGGGGGATTCCGGCCCCCCTGGCGTCCGGGACCATGAGGAGGATTCGCGCACGCGCGAGCTCCGAACAGCACAAGCCGCCGCCATGATCTCCCGTCGACCGCGCCGCGCGACGAGCGCCGCGCTCGCTCTCCTCGCCGCCCTTCTCGGCCTCGCCTTCGCGCCTCGAAGCGCCGCGGCGGCTCCCGTCAACCTCGAGCGGCCAAGCATTTCGGGGAGCCCCGTCGTCGGCAAGCGGCTGCGCGCAGCCCACGGTGACTGGTCGGGAAGCCCGACGCGCTTTGCCTACGGATGGCAGCGGTGCGACAAGTCCGGGGGCAGCTGCCGCCGGATCGCCGGTGCGAGCTCGTCCAGGTACCGGCTCAAGTGGGCCGACCGGGGCCACACGATTCGGGTCCGTGTCAAGGCCTGGAAGGGCTCAGCCTCGCGAGCCGCGCGCTCGGCTCCGACCGATCCTGTCCGTGCGCCGGCGCTACGGCCGCTGCACGTGTCAGGCAAGCGCCTCCTCGACTCGAAGGGGAAGGTCGTCCACCTGCACGGCGTCAACCGCTCCGGGCTCGAGTACGCGTGCATCCAGGGCTGGGGGATCTTCGACGGCCCGAGCAGCGCGGCATCGGTGAAGGCGATCCGCTCCTGGAACGCGAACATCGTCCACCTCGGCCTGAACGAGGACTGCATCCTCGGTATCAACGGCGTGCCGGGCGCGTATGCGGGCGAGAACTACATGGACGCCGTCGTCGCGTACGTCAACCGCCTGCACAGGTACGGCCTCTACGCCGAGGTCTCGCTGATGTGGGCCGCGCCCGGAACCCAGGAGGCCCAGGGTCACCCGCCCATCCTCGACGCCGACCACGCGGGCGAGGCCCTGACCGCGATCGCAAAGGCGTTCAAGGGCGACCCGAGGACGATCATCGGCCTGCAGTCGGAGCCGCACGAGATCGGCTGGAACTGCTGGCGCAACGGCGGGTCGGCGTGCTCGGTCGGCTACGAGGCGCTCGGCATGCAGGGTGCCCTGAACGCCGTGCGGGCGACCGAGGCGAAGAATCCCGTCGCCGTCCCGGGGATCGACTGGGCGAACAACCTCTCCGGCTGGCTCGACCACAAGCCGAACGATCCGGTGAAGCAGCTGATCGCGGAAGTCCACGTCTACGGCAGGAACACCTGCTCGACGACCTCCTGCTTCAACTCCACGATCGCCCCGGTCGCTGCCGAGGTCCCGGTCGTCTTCGGTGAGACCGGGGAGACGTACGACGACTCGTCCTGCGGATCGGCGAACATCTCGACCTTCATGAACTGGGCGGACGCTCACGGCGTCGGCTACGAGGCCTGGGTCTGGAACACGTGGGGGACGTGCGGCTCGCTCATCGAGCGCTACGACGGCACGCCGGCAAACGCATACGGAAGCTGGGTCAAGCAGCACCTGAAGTCGCTCCGGTAGGCGGGCGCCGGGCCGCTACGGCGTCGGGCGCTCCGTTCGCACCCAGCTGTCGGCGCGAAAGCGGAGGAGCCGGTACGCCGTCATCGTCTTCCGCACGACGAAGAGCGGGGACCTGGCGAGCGCCGCGTAGGCGCTGCGCGGAGCGGCGGCGGCGCGCAGGCCGACGAGGACGTAGAGGGGGAGCGCGCCGAGGACGACGAGCGACGGGGTCAGCGCCCAGATCCCTACGACGCCGACCGCGACAAGCGCCCCGCCGACCGCCGCGGTCACGACGGCGCCGGCGGCGAGGAAGCCGACCGGCGGCAGGGAGAGCTCGAGCGCCGAGAACGCGAGGGAGAGGCTGCGCTCGCGGGCCGCGGCGGCGAGGAGCCGCCCGCCGTAGGCCCTCGCGACGTGCAGCTTCCCGCCCTCCCAGCGCAGCTGCTGCTCCTCGGCGGCGCGCGCGTGAGGCGCAGGCGGCGAGCGGAGAACCGCGCCGGGAGCAAACGCCGGCCGCACCCCGGCGAGGAGCAGCTGGACGTGGTACTCGACGTCCTCGGCGCTCGTGAACGCCGTCCACGGGTGCGCGAGCAGGGCGTCGCGCGTGAAGAGCATGCCGTTGCCGGAAAGCGAAGCCGGCAGGCCGAGGGCGGCCTTCCCGAGCGGGCGCGCTCGGTTGACGAGGAGGAAGGCAGCTGCCCGAAGGGCCCCGTCCCGGGTGCCGTCGTCGGCGAGCAGAGACTCGCCCTGGACGACCTCGGCGCCCGTCTCGAGCTGGAGGACGAGCGCCTCCAGGAACGTGGGCACGGCAGCAGAGTCGGCGTCGACGACGACGACGGCGTCGGGTGGCCGCTCCCCGGCGAGCAGGCGATCGAATGCCCACCGCAGAGCCTGGCCCTTGCCCCGCGCCTTCGGCTCGTTCCGCACGAGGACCTCGGCGCCCGCGGCAGCAGCCGCCGCTGCGGTCTCGTCGGTGCAGTTGTCGGCGATGACGACGATCTCGACCAGCTCTCGCGGATACGTCTGGGCACGGATGGAATCGACGCACGCCGCGATCGACCCCGCCTCGTCGTGGGCCGGGACGACGACTCCGAGCCGGGTCTCGCTCCGCGCCCTCTCGAGGGCCTTGCGGCGCGGATGGAGGAGCGCCGCGAGCACGAGGACGACGAGATAGAGCGCGAAGACCGCGAGGACGAGGCCCACGACAAAGAGGGCGGCGGCGCCGATCGAGGTCCCAACCTCCCCGATCGATATGGAGGTGGGTGCTGTCATCCTCACCGATCGTCGTGACTCAGGGCCAGGCTGTTGCCGAGCCGCAAAAACCCTGCATCTACCGTCGTATCATAGGCCGATGACCGGCTTGTCGATCGCGGCGCGAGGCAACGCCCCGGGCCGCCCTTCGAGCGGCCGGACAGCATTTAGGACGACCGGCTCGTAGCGAAGCCGGTGCGGATCCTCGTCGTCTCGACTCGCTTTCCCTATCCGCCGCGGTGGGGGTTCGCGACGCGCGTCTACCAGCTTGCCCGCCTGCTCGCGCGGCGGGACCAGGTCACGCTTCTCTGCCCCGCCGAGGGTGTCGAGCCCGCGGACGTCGAGCTCCTGCGAGCCGAGCTCGAGGTCGAGATCGTCGAGCGCGCCGGCGGAACGGCCGCGCGTTCGAAGCGGGCGACGCAGCTCGCGTCGCTGGCAGGCGGGCGCTCGTTCCACCTGCGCGAGTTCGAGGGGCCTGAGCTCCAGGATGCGCTTGCCCGGCTCTGCTCCGAACGGCGCTTCGACGTCGTTCAGCTCGAGTCGAGCCTGCTCGGCGAGCTCGAGATCCCGGCCGGCCCGGCGGTCGTCCTCGACGAGCACAACGTCGAGTACGAGGTCTTCGAGCGCATGAGCGAAGGCGAGCGCTCCCCGCTTCGCCGCGCGTTCTACCGGCTCGAGTCCTCCCGCTTCCGCCCGTTCGAGCAGCGGTTGTGGCGAGCGGTGGACGGTTGCGCGGTCACGTCCCCTCGCGACGCCCGCGAGGTCGAGGCGCACGCGCCCGAGACCGCGGTCGCGGTCGTCCCGAACGGCGTCGACGTCGACTACTTCCGCCCCGTCGCGCGGCGCGTCGAGCCTCGAAGCCTCGTCTTCAACGGCGTCCTCGACTACCGGCCGAACCTCGACGGCGCCTGGTTCCTCGTCGACGAGATCATGCCGCGCCTCCGCGCGCGGTTCCCCGACGTGAGCGCGACCATCGTCGGCCGCGGCGCCCAGGCCGACCTCGCCCGCCTGCGGCGCGCAGGGGCCCAGGTGACGGGGGAGGTGCCGGACGTCCGTCCGCATCTCGCTTCCGCGGCTGTAGTCGTCGTTCCGCTTCGAATCGGCGGCGGGACGCGGCTCAAGGTCGTGGAGGGCCTGGCGCTCGGAAGGCCGATGGTGACGACGGCCCTCGGGTGCGAGGGAATCGACGTGGTCGACGGCGAGCACCTCCTCGTCCGCGACGACCCCGAGCAGTTCGCGGCGGGTGTCGAGTCGCTCTTCGCCGACCCGGACCTCGGGCAGCGGCTCGGCGCCACCGGCCGCAGGCTCATGGAGTCGGCGTACTCGTGGGAGGCGGCGGCCTCGCGCCTTCGTTCCCTCCACGAGCACGTGCGTCTCGACGACCGCTCCTCGCCCCCGTCCCGCCCACCCGCGGCGGTGGCCGGCAGATGAACAACGGCGGAGACAGCAGGACGAGGAAGCCGCGCGTCTGCATCGTGCGCGAGATGGACGAGTACGAGCCCCCGGTCCAGCGGGAGGCAGAGGCGCTCGTGTCGGCCGGATTCGACGTCGAGGTCCTCTGCATGCGGCATCCGAATCGTCCTCGCCGAGTCGCCGTGAACGGCGTCGACATCACGAGCCTGCCGGCCAAGCACGGCCGCTCCACCCGGCTTCGCTACGTGGCCGACTACGGGTGGTTCTTCGTCCTCGCCGCGGCGACGCTGACGGGACGCCACCTTCGCCGCCGCTACGCCGTCGTCCAGATCAACACCATGCCCGACTTCCTCGTCTTCGCCGCCGCGATCCCGAAGCTGCTCGGCAGCCGGGTCGTTCTCTACCTGAACGAGCCGGTTCCCGAGCTGGCCGACACGCTCTTCGGATCGCCGCGGCTCCGGCGGGTGCTCGAGCGGGTCGAGCAGCGGTCGATCCGGTTCGCCGACCGCGCGATCACGGTCACCGAGCAGCTGAGGCAGCGGTTCGTCGAGCGCGGCGCCGACGGCGAGCGCATCTCGGTCGTCCTGAACGGCGCCGACCCCGCAGTCAGGATCGGCTCCTGGCGACCGCCTCCGGCCGCCACGCAGAACGGCTTCACGGTCATGTCGCACGGCCTCATCGAGGAGCGGTACGGGCAGGAGACGCTCGTCGAGGCCGCGGGGCTCCTTCGTGACGAGATCCCCGGGCTGCGAGTCGTGCTGACCGGCCGAGGCACGCGCGTTCCCGCTCTCCTCGAGCAGGTTCGCGCGCTCCGCCTCGACGACGTCGTCTCGTTCGAGGGCTGGGTGCCGCACGAGCGCCTCAACGACCTCCTGCACGAGGCCGACGTCGGCGTTGTCGCCCAGAAGGCCTCGCCCTATTCTCACCTCGTGCACACGAACAAGATGGTCGACTACTGGCTGTTCGACCGGCCGGTGATCGCGAGCAGGCTCCGTGCCGTCTCCGAGACCTACGAGGACGACGTGCTCGAGTACTACGAGCCGGGCGACGCCGAGGATCTCGCCCGCGCGATACGAAAGCTCCACGCCGATCCCGGCCGCAGAGCGGCGCTCGTCCGCGCGGCGAGGTCGGCGCTCGAGCGAAAGGGATGGGCCGTCCAGCGGAAGATCTACCTCGATGTCTTCGAAGAGCTCGTGCGCGACCGCGGCACCGCGGTGGCGAGTGAGCCCGCGCCCTCTCGGTAAGGCGGCGCTCCTCGCCTTCGCCGTCGTCGCGGCGCTCGTCCTCGCAGGCTGCGATAGCGGCTCGAGCTCTGTCTCCTCCACGCCTTCGACGGAGGCCGCCCCGCCCGCAGAGGCGCCGAAGGGCCTCCACGTCTCGGGCAACCGCCTGCTCGACGCGAGCGGCGACGTCGTCCATCTGCGCGGAGTGAACCGCTCGGGCACGGAGTACGCCTGCATGCAGGGCTGGGGCATCTTCGACGGGCCGAACGACGCAGCCTCGGTGCGGGCGATGGCCTCGTGGCACGTGAACTTCGTGCGCGTGCCCCTGAACGAGGACTGCTGGCTCGGGATCAACGGCGTGAAGAAGCGCTACGCCGGGCCGGTCTACAGGTCCGCGATCGTCGACTACGTCCGCCTGCTGCACCGGTTCGGCATGTACGCCGAGGTGTCGCTCATGTGGGCCGCGCCGGGCAAGTACCCGGCTACGTATCAGGCCGGCGGTCCCGACGCCGACCACGCCCCCGCGGTGTGGGCCGGCATGGCGAAAGCCTTCGCGGACGACCCGAACGTGATCCTCGCGCCCTGGGGCGAGACCGTCGTCGACCCGGAGTGCTTCCTCGAAGGCGGCGTCTGCGCTGCGACGTTCGGCCCGAACGACGAGCCGTACCGGATTGCCGGCATGCAGCAGGCCGTCGACGTGATGCGGAAGGCCGGCTATCGCGGGGTGATCGCCGTTCCGGGGGTCAACTTCGCCAACGACCTCAGTGGCTGGCTCGCCCACGCTCCCGACGATCCGCTCGGCCAGGTCGTCGCCGAGGCGCACGTCTACGGGAAGAACGTCTGTGGCTCGACCGACTGCTTCGACAAGACACTCGCGCCGGTCGCCGAGCGGGTGCCTCTCATCCTCGGCGAGACCGGCGAGGTCTACGACGCCTCCACCTGCGGCGCCAAGCACGTGTCGGAGATCCTCCGCTGGGCCGACGAGCACGACGTCGGCTACGCCGTCTGGGCCTGGGACGCCTGGGACACCTGCCTCTCGCTCGTGAAGGACTACGAGGGAGCGCCGACGGACGAATACGGCAGCTGGGTGAAGTCCTACCTCGCGCTACAGGCCGACACGACCGGCCGACTCGGTCCCTGAGCGCCGGAAGCGGCGGGCCGCGGCCGTCCGGACTGCTTCCATCTCCTCCGCGGTCACGAGGCGGAGCACGAGTGCCAGCACGAAAAACGTGGCCACCCCGAGCGCCGCCGACTCGAGCGTCCCGAGGGGCTGAGCCAGCTCGGCGACGCCCCACATCGCCGCCGAGGCGAACGCGCAGAGCGCTACGCGACGCGCCTGGCTACGGCCGAAGAGCGACCGCCCGACGATCGCGAACCCGACCGAGACGATCAGCGCCTCGGTCAGGAGGAGGCTGAGGGCGGCCCCGATCGCGCCGTTGTCGTAGCGGCTCTCGGTGATCCTGATCAGCGCGAAGTTGAAGAGCGGGTTCACGACCGTCGCGCCGGCCATCACCCAGGTCCAGCGGACCTGACGCTTCGCCGCGACGAGCACCTGGTTGAGGATGACGTTCGCGTACATGAGCGGGATGCAGAGCCCGAGGACGACGAGGACGGGGGCGGCCTCGTGATACTCGGGGCCGTAGAGGAGGCCGATCGCAGGGCCCGCGAGCATCGCCGTCCCCGCGCAGATCGGCGCAGCGAGCACGAGCACGAGCTCGAGCGGCGTTCGCGCCGCTCGCCCCAGCTCCCGGGGGTCGCGCTCGAAGGCCGCGACCAGCCGCGGAAGCCAGGCGGTCGAGACGAGCACGGGCACGAACATGAGGGTCTGAAAGAGCTTCGTCGGCACGCCGTACCACGCGACCACCTCGGGCCGCGTCATCAGCGAGAGCATCACGGAGTCGATCCAGAGATAGACGAGGAAGAAGAGGCCAAAGGCCCAGTAGGCGAGGCTCTGCCTGACCATGTCGACGAGCCGGCGGAGATCGGTGCGAAGGTCGATCCGGACGTACCTCGAGAGCCAGTAGACGTTGGCCGCAACGAGCACGCCTGCGACGACGAACGAGCTGGCGGCGATCGAGACGACGCCGAAGCCCGCGAGCACGAGCGCGATCCCGAGCACTCCCTGCGAGGACTTGTTCACCACCTCCGTGTAGGCGATGTACCGCATCCGCTCGATCGCCTGAAAGCCGGCCTGCATGGGCTCGGCGAGCATCGTGAGGATCACGGCGCCGGCGACGAGGTAGAGGACGGTCAGCTGAGCGCCGTCGAAATGCGCCAGCCTCGCGTACACCAGCGTCGCCGCAACGAAGAGAGGCGTGAGGACGAGCCGGAGCACGATGCCGGTGCCGAGGAGGCCCGGAGCGGAGAGCGGGTCGACGACGATCTCGCGGACGAGGTAGTTGCGAGTCCCGAGTCCGAGCGCGACGCCGAGGACGCCCGTGACGGCGAGCGCGGTGACGAGGATTCCCATGTTCGTCGGGCCGAGAGCGCGTGGGACGACGATCGTCCACGCGAGCGACATCACCCAGGTCGTCGCCTGCCCGCCGGCGAGGGCGGCCAGGTTGCGGCGCAGGCGGGCGCTCGTCTCGACGGCGGGGCCGGTGACCACCTCGTGGTCGCGGTCGGCTGCCCACGCTTCGCTCGCCATCCCGCGCCTACTCGAAGAGCGGGAAGGGGCCGTCGAGACGGTAGCCGACCGCGTCCCGCGGCCGTGTCCCGATCGGACGAGCCGGGACTCCGCCGACGATGGTGAAGGGCGCCACGTCGGCGGTCACGACGGCTCCAGCTCCGACGACCGAACCCCTGCTCAGCGTGACGCCGGGCAGGATGACGGCGCGCGTCCCGATGAAGACGTGATCCTCGATCGCGACCCGCCGGAGCTCGACGCGAAAGCCCGGGTCGGACACCGAGTGGGCCGCGCTGAGGATGGCCACCTCGGGTGAGACGCTCACGTCGGCGCCGATCTCGAGCCCGCCGCGGACGTCGAGCGTGCAGTTCCGGTTGATGCGCGAGTTCTCCCCGATCCGCACTCGGTCCCGACGGATCTGGCCCGGCCCGTAAAACCAGACGTAGCAGCCCAGATGGATCCCGGCTCCGCGCGCGATCTCGATTCCGAGCGCCCGGGCGTACCACCAGCGCCGCAGTGCGAAGCTCGGGACGTGGGGGACCACGTAGTTCGTCACGTAGTTGAGCACGCGGACGAGCAGGAGGCGGGCCCGGCTACCGCCCGCGGTCTCGAGACGCGCCCCGTAGGCGGGCGCCGCGGGGCGCTCCTCCACACGCGGCACGGGTAGGGCGGGCGCAGGGCTTCCCACCGCTCGATCGTAGTTCGCGCTTGGCGACACGTGGACGCGCGGGAGCCAAAACCGTCCGTTTGGACGGTCTAGCCCCCGCCCCCCTCTGTGGAGGCGTCTGCGGGCCGTTCGTCCGCGAGCCGGCGCGCGGCCTCGACGAGGCCGAGGAACGTGCCCACGACGAACGCGACGCGGTAGAAGAAGAAGCCCTGGTCGACGTAGCCCTCGAAGGCGTAGCCGAGGAGGAGCCCGGCGCCGACGGCGCCGATGACCGCGAGCTCGCGATCGGCGACGCGTGCGAGCCGGCAGGCGCCGACGATCCCGAGGCCCAGCATCGACCAGAAGGCCAAGCTGCCGAGGAAGCCCGTGCGCATGAGGATGTAGAGAACGCCGTTGTGCGGGATGTAGGCGATGAGCGGATCGATGGAGCTGATGTCGGCGATCGGGAGCCGGTAGTCGATCGGCACGCCGAAGCCCTTCCCCAGCGGGCCGGCCTCGCGGATGTTGAGCTTGAGGTTCTCCTCTTCCTGGATGCGGTAGAGATCCGAGGACTCGTCGCGCGGGCTCGGAGAGATCAGCGAGTGGACGGCGCGCGCGGGCTGTGCGAAGCCGCCGGTGTTGTTCCAGAAGGCGGGCAGGTAGATCGCCAGCCCGACCGCGAGCGCCCCGACCAGTGCCCCGACCACCTTGCGCCGCTCGGGAACCGCGACGAGCGTGACGAGGAGGACGACGATGACGCCGGCGGCGAGGACGACCCAGGCCGCCCGCCGGCTATTCGCAAGGTCGGCGGCGAGGACGAAGGGGGCGACCGCGGTCGCGGTCGTCCTCAGCCTCCCCGGAAGGTCGAAGAGCCAGAGTGCCACGACGAGCATCAGCAGGAGCGCGAAGAAGACCGCTTCCTCGTGCGCGAGAACGGCTTCGGGCCGCACCGGCAGATGGCGAATCGAGAGGAAGATGAGGAGGCCCTGCCCTGCCTTGAAGCCGATCGTGACGACCAGCGCCCAGAGGATCGCGCGCACCGCCGAGCGTTTCGTCACAAGGGTGGAGGCAAGCAGGAACGTCGCCAGCAGGTAGGCGTAGGGGCGCGCCTCGGTGAACGCGAAGCGGATGTCACCGCCGTGCGCCCGGCCGACCAAGATCCCGAGGAGGACGACGCCGACGAGGGCGTAGAGGGCCTTGGCGAGCGGTGTCCCTGGCAACGCACGTACCTCCCCTGTGCCGGCCTTGAGGACGTAGACGCTGCCGATGAGGAGAAGGAGGAGGTCCGCGGGGCTGATGTGGAGGCTGCCGATTCCGTGGAAGAGCGGGATCTGCGCCGTCGCCGCGCCCGCGCGCGGGCCGACCGTGTACCCGAACTGCTCGACGAGGAGTGCTCCCGTGAGCAGGACCGTCGGTCCGAATTCGGGCTTCTGCCAGAGGAAGATCGGGAGGAGGACGATGGCGATCACGAGCACGGCGGCGCGATGGCCGCTCGCCATCAGCTGCCCGGCGACGAGCCCCGAGACCACGGCGCCGCCGCCGACGAGGGCGCCGATGCCTATCACCGGCCCGCGTCCGCCGACCGGCAGGGCGCGGGCCGTCAGGGACGTCACAGCGATCCCGCCTTCACGCTCACGTAGGCCAGGACGACGGCCGTCAGCCCGGCTGCGTAACGCGCCGCTCGGCGCGTGTCGATCGGGCTGAGTCCCAGGGCGATGTACGCGACCAGGAGGAGCAGGCCCCAGCGGGTCACTTGCGCCGGCGCGCCTTGCGCGAGCGGCGAGCGCCCGCGGGCCGCCCCCCGACGGCTTTCCCTGCAGCGGCCTCCTTCTGGACGCCGGCCGGCTCGGCCACGGCTCCCTCGCCCGCAGCTTCCTGGCCGACCGCCTGGGCCACGGCCTGCACCAGGTCGCGTCCGTTGTGACCGTTCGTCGAAACCGCCGCCTCTGGATCGCCGGGCCCACCCGAAAGCCGGAAGCCGCGCGTCCGGGAGGTCAGCACGACGATGCCGAGGATGCTGAACACGGCACCGCCGAACAGTCCCGCGAACATCGTCATCGCGATCCGCCGCTTTCCCTGCGTCGAGCCGAGCGGTAGGCGCGGCTGGTCGAGAACCCGCAGGGTGTTCTCGGCGCCCTGCGCGAGCCCCGCCAGAGCCTCGTTCAGCGTCTGCGTCGCAGTCCCGAGCGCGGTCTCGGCGCTCTGGGCGTTCTGCGCGAGGGCGTTGAACTGGGGATCGGAGGCGCCCGCCCCCGGATGCAGCTCGCGGTAGCCGCGCAGGGCAGCGGTCGCCGTCTGGAGTACGTCCGAGGCCGCCTTGACGCGCGTCCGCGCGGCTGCCAGCGCGTCGCGCCGGAGGGAGTTGCTCTGCTTCTCGAACTCGTCGAGGATCACGCGGAGCGTGGCGACGGCGAGCTGGGGAGAGGGCCCGTCGAACTTGATCTGGAGGACGTGCGGCCCCTGCACGCTCGAGGTCACGCGACTGGGGCCGAGCGCCGTCGCGATCCGCTCGTCCATCGTCGGCGTCCCCCTCATCTTGCCGAGGAGTGCGCCCGGCCCCCAGCCCGCCGAGGGGTGCTCCTCGAGGTAATCCCCGAGCGGGCCCTGGTTGGCAATTGTCTTCGCGAAGTACTCCGTCCGCAGAAGCTCGTTGAGCATCGTCTGGCCGTCGGCGGCAGGCGACGGCGCACCGAGCGCCTGGTAGGTCGTGCCACCGGTCGTGTCGAGCCAGAGGCCCGAGGTCGAGCGGTAGAGCTTCTGCGCTCCGAGCGCCGACCAGAGAGCGATGAAGCCCGCCACGGCGATCGGGACGAGGAAAAGAGCCCGATGCCGGCGGAACGTTTGGATGTAGGCCGGGTTCATGTGCGGCGTTGTCCCGCACTCAATGGTGGCCTTCTCGGCTCCCTCTTGTTACTCACCATTCGACCAGTTCAGGGGGAGGCGAGGACCGCGGTCCAGGGCAGAGTTCAGGACCCGGTAGGGCCTGCCGTCCGAGGTGTGGGGTCGAAGACGACGCCCTCCTCCCCCACCCGCGCGGTCCCGTCGACGAGGTCCGGGTCGTTCCCTCGGTCCCTGCGCCGCCACCAGGATGCGACCTCGCGCGGGAGCGCGTGCCAGAGGCTTTCCCGCTCGCGCGCGAAGTCGAGGAAATCCACGTAGAGGCGCCTCCTGTCCCGGTCTCCGAGATACCCCGGGTCCGGGTGAGTGAGCATCTGCGCGAGCCCGCTCAGCTCCTCGATCCGCTCGAGCTGCGCGCGCCACAGATCGGCCGTGCGCTCGCCGAGGAGCGTGAAGAGCGTGTGGTCCTGCGGCATCGTGTAGGGCAGCTCGACGATGTCGCCGAGGAAGTAGGGCCAGAGCGAGGAACAACCGCCCGGCTGGGGCTCGAACGGATCGGAGTGCGGCACCGAGCAGTCGTATTCGAAGGGCAGGTCTCCAAGCCAGTCGATCACGCGATGAGTCGCGGGCGAGCGGAAGCCGACGGCGCCGAGGCGCGCGGCCATGTCGCGAAGCGCGGGCTGCTGCTCCTCGAACACCTGGCGGGACGAGAAGAGCGAACGGTCGTGGTAGACGCCGTGAACCCCCAGCTCGAAGCCCCGCGCAGCGAGCTCTCGGACGATCCCCCAGTCGATCGGGTACCAGTCGGCGACGAGGTTGAAGGAGGAGCGGAACCCCCGCGACTCTTCGAGGTCGGCGAGCTCGACCGCCAGCCGCAGGCCGTCGGCGCTCTCGACGTCGTGCGTGAGGATGAGCGCGGCCCGTCGCCCACGCGGCCAGAACCACCGAAACGGAAGCTCGCCAGTCCCCGCGCTCAACAGGTGACAGCTGGCGTAGAAGCCCAGCAGGCGGGAGACGCTCGTGTCGAGCGGCCAGCGCGGAAACTCGGGATCGCGCTGCCTGCGAACCAGGCGGCGCCGCGCCCGTAGCTGCACGGACCGCGGAACGAAGCGCTTGACGAGGTAGAAGAGCGCGAGCTGGCGCTCGGAGAGAGCGCGCGGGCGCTCCACGGCGCGCCAGCGCTCCTCGACGTAGCTCGAGTAGGCCTCGGCGAGGCTGAACGGCACGCCGACGCGGCCCGTCTCCGGATCGAGCCGAGCCGAGAGCGTAGTTCCGTCCGCGAGCTCGAACCGCTCGAGGGCGTCCCCGATGCCGTCGTCGCGCCCTGGGCGGGCGAGCACCCGCCACTCGCCGGAACGGAGCCAGACGGGAGCGCCGACGCCCGGAGCGTCGACGACGAGCCCGGATGACGAGAGCGGCGCGAGCAGCCGATCGAGCGGGGAACGGGCTTCCCCCGCTCGCTCGGGGTCACCCCTGCTACTGAGCGGTAAAGCGGGCGAGGACATTGGCGGTCACGCGTTGCACTCCGGGATCGACGAGCGCCGCCCCGCCGGCGAACCCGTCCACGCCCCAGCACCACTCGATCGTCCCCGCCGCGAAGACCATCGCGCCGCTCGGTGCCGTGTAGATCGAGGAGTTCGCCGTGTCGGTCTGCCCGTTCTCGGTGTTGAGGACCGGCGAGTTCGAGAGCGGCACGAGGTTCGCCGGCGTGTTGGCGTCGTTCCAGAGGTGGTCGTACTCGTAGCCGACGATCCCGCGAACGTGGGTGCCGTTCACCCAGCCCGTGCCCTCGTAGACCCAGTGCTGCGCGTTGTCGACGACGTAGTCGACGCTCGCGCCCTCCGGCTCGCCGCCGAACATGACGCCGATCATCTTCTCCTCCGGCCTGCCGACGAGCGGATCCCGCCAGACGCTCGTGAGAACGGAGTTGTCGACGTTCAACATCGGATCGGGCCCCGGGAAGGTCGTGTCGGTCGCGAAGTCCTTGTAGCCGACGAGCACGCGGTTGGGGACACCGGCCGCGTTCGGCTCGTAGCGCACCTGCCAGTACGACTCGTTCCCGGCGAAAAAGGCCGCGTTCATGCCGCCCGCAATGCTCGCCTCGACGTGGTCGCGCATCCCCTTCGACCAGTACTCATCGTGACCGACCGAGAGGAAGACGTCGTGGTTCAGGAGCGGGTTGCGGTTCAGGTTGGTGTCGAGGTTGCTCGTGTAGGTGACGTCGTAGCCGTTCTTCTCGAGCCAGCGCACGAGCGGGTACTCGAACCGGAGGAAGTCGCCCGTCCCGTTTCCGTTCACGAACGGGCGGTCGAACGAGACCTTCATCGCGTGCGGGCCGCCGAAGCTCGTGTAGTTGTTGTAGAGGCTCGTGCCGCCGTAGGTGTTGTAGGCCTGCCACGTGTTCTCGCTCGTCTGGAAGTCGATCGGCTCGTGCCCGCCGTCGTTTCGGACGACGAAGGTGATGAAGGACCCGTAGCCGTTCGAGGCCTTGAGGCGCGCGAGATAGACGCCGGACGTCCAGGTCGACGAGGTGGTGAGCGTCGCCGTGCGCGACCAGTTCTCGGCGACCATGCCGGTGACGGGATCGGGTTGCGTCTTCGGCTGGTCGACCCCGGGAAAGACGCCGAGCGACTGCACGAGACGGGCGCCGGCGCCGCCGTACCAACCCATCCGGAAGACGTCGATCGTGACGTTCGCCGCCGTGGTCGTCACGTAGAAGTCGATCGACTGTCCGTGGTCGATGCTGATGCTCGATCCATAGCCGGAAAGCTGGGCAGGATCGGACGGCGGCGCCACGTCTCCCCAGTTCGGATCGCCGGCGATCCGGTTCTCGAACTGGACGCCGTTCAAGGGTGCGGGCGTGACGGGCGCCGAGGCCTCGGAGTCGGCTCCCGTTCCGACGGGGTTCGTAGCGGCCACGGTGAACGTGTACGCCGTGCCGTTCGTGAGGCCGCCGACGGTGTAGCCGGTAGCCGGCGAGCCGGTGTCGATCGGGGTCTGGGCGTTCGATCCGATGTACGGAGTGATCCTGTAGCTCGTGATCGCGCTCCCGCCCGTCGTCGGAGCGTTCCAGCTGAGAGCGACGACCTGGTCGCCCGAGATGCCCGAGACACCGCTCGGCGCCCCGGGAACCACCGTCTGCGTCACGGCCGACGCCCACACCGTGACGTCGTCGAAGTCGACGTCGTTCGCCCCGTCGTTCCAGAGCTGCAGGCGCTGGAGGTTGGCCGAGCGGTTGTAGTCGCCGCTCACGCCCCAGTCCGGCTGTGTCGCCCCGTTCAGGTGGATGCGGGCGCCGCCCGTGGCCGTCGCCGTGTACTCGATCTCGACCTTGACCCACGCGCCGGTGGGAGCCGAGCCGATCCCCGTGAAGATCTCGGTGCTACCGGTGTTGCTGCGGGGGTAGAAGAGGAAGCCGCCGCGATTACCGTCGTAGAAGAGGCCCCACATTACCTGGCTGCTCGACTGATCCCTCGCTTCGGCGACCTCCTGGATCCCGGCCGCCGAGCCGATCCTCACCCAGAAGCTCGTCAACGTATCCGCCTGCGCGGAGCTGAGCGTCTTCACGACGACGCCGTACTGCCCGGGATCGTTGTGCAGCCGCAGTCCGTACGAGCCCGCATGCGCAGACGCTCCTGTGACGCTGATCGTTCCCGTGCCAACGGCGACGTTCCAGGCACTGGTCGTACCGGTCTCGAACCCGTCCGCGAAGACGGCGTCGTTGAAGCGGGAGACGGGGGTGACGGCAGCGCTCGCCGCGGAATCGGGCCCCGTCCCGGCCTTGTTCTGCGCCGCGACGGTGAATGTGTACGCCGTCCCGTTGTCGAGGTTCTCGACCGTGTAGCCGGTGGCGGCGGAGCCCGTCTTGACAGTTGGCTGCGCGTTGCCGTTCGCGTAGGGCGTGATCCTGTAGCCGGTGACGGGCGCGCCGCCGTCGTCGGAGGGCGCGGTCCAGCTGAGGGCGACCGAGTGGTCTCCCGCCGTCCCCGTCACGTCTGTCGGAGCTCCGGGCTTGTCGGCGCCCGTGGGCGTCACGATCGCCGAGGGAGTCGACTCGGGCCCGGTGCCGCTCTCGTTCGTGGCGGCGACCGTGAAGACGTAGTCGCTCTCGTTCGCGAGCCCGGTGACCGTGGACGCCGTCTCCGCTGAGCCGGTCTGGATCGGAGCCTGGGCGCTGCCGCCGAGGTACGGCGTCACGACGTAGCCCGTGATCGGCGCGCCGCCGTCGTCGGCCGGTGCAGTCCAGGAGAGGTTGACGGTGGCGTTGCCGGGAGCGCCCTCGACGTCCTTCGGGGCTCCGGGCACGCTCACCGGCGCGCCGACCGAGACGTCGTCGAAGTCGACGGTGCTCGCCGCATCGTTCCAGAGCTGGATCTTCCGCAGGTTCGAGGAGCGCGTGTAGTCGCCGCTCACCCCCCACGTCATGCTCGTCTGGTCGTTGACGTAGAGCTGCGCGCCGCCGGCAGGCGTCGCGTCGTACCGGACCTCGACCTTGACCCACGCGCCGGCGGCCACCGAGCCGTTGCCGGTGAAGATCTCCGTCGCGTGGGTCCCGTCCCGGGGGTAGAACCAGAAGCCGTGACGCGCCGCGTCGTAGAAGAGGCTCCACATCTGCGCGCTGCTCGACCCGTCGCGGGCCTCCGCTACTTCCTGCACGCCCCCGGTCGCCGCGATCCGCGTCCAGAAGGTCGTCGAGCTCTCGGGCAGGGCCGTGCCGATGTCCGCGACGGCGATTCCCCACTGACCGGTCGCGTTGTCGAGGCGCAACCCGTAGGAGCCCGCGTGCGCCGCCGCGCCGGTGACGACCGCCGACCCGACCCCGTCGACCGACCAGCGGCTCGCGGACCCCGACTCGAATCCCTCCGAGAACATCACCCGCGGATACCCCGAGCTCGGCGGAAGGGGCGGCCCGGGCGTCAGGACCGGTGACGGCGCGGACGCCTGGCCAGTGCCGACGCTGTTCGTCGCCGCGACCGTGAACGTATACGCAGTCCCGTTCGTCAGCCCGCTCACCGTGAAGCTCGTGCCGGCGGAGCCCGTGTCGATCGGCGTCTGCGCGTTCACACCGACGTAGGGCGTGATTCGATAGCTGGTGATCGCAGCACCGCCATCCGAGCCGGGCGCGCTCCAGTTCAACGAAACAGAACGGTCTCCCGGAGTCCCAGACACCCCGGTGGGCGCGCCGGGAGCGCTCGCCTGCGCGGTCGGCGTCAGGGCGCCCGAGGGCGCCGAAGGCTGCCCGGTTCCGACGCTGTTCGTCGCCGCGACCGTGAACGTGTACGCCGTCCCGTTCGTCAGCCCGTTCACCGTGAAGCTCGTGCCTGCCGAGCCCGTGTCGATCGGCGCCTGGGCATTCGCGCCGACGTAGGGCGTGATCCGATAGCTCGTGACCTCGGCGCCGCCGTCCGAACCCGGCGCGCTCCAGCTCAACGACACCGAGCGGTCACCCGGTGTCCCGGACAAGCCGGTCGGAGCGCCGGGAGCGCTCGTCTGCACAGCCGGCGTGGCCACGGAGACGCCGTCGAAGTCGACGGTGTTCGGCGCGTCGTTCCAGAGCTGGAGCTCCTGGAGGTCGCTCGAGCGGGTGAAGTCGCCGCTCACGCCCCATTCAGGCCGTGTCTCGCCGTTGACGTAGAGCTGCGCGCCACCGGTCGGCGTCGCCGTGTAGAGGATCGTGACGTCCAGCCAGGTGCCGACGGGCGCGCTCCCGGCGCCCGTGAAGATCTCGGTCGCGCCGCTTCCACTCCGCGGATAGAACCAGAGTGCCTGCCGGCCGGCGTCGTAGAGGAGGCCCCACATCTGCACCGACCTCGACGCGTTCCGCGCCTCGGCGATCTCCTGGAACCCGGCCGCCGACTCGACCCGCACGGAGAAGGACACCGAGCTGTCGACCACTGCCGCGTCGAGGCGCTTCGAGGCGATTCCGAACTGCCCGCTCGCGTTGGCGAGGCGGAGCCCAAACGAGCCCGCGTGAGCAGCGGCCGCCTCGGCGCTCGCCGCTCCGTTGCCGCCGATCGTCCAGTCGTTCAGCGAGCCGGACTCGAATCCATCGGAGAAGACGACATTCGAGTACGCGGAGGGCGAGCCCGTCGCGGCGGGCGCCTGCCGGGCGCTGCCGGCGACGACCACGAGAAGACAGGCGAGCAGCGCCGCGCCGACCGCCTTCCTGGAGGCGGGAGGGCTTGTGCGCAGACGTCGGCTGGCTGCTCGAGCCATGAGGCGTGCCGATTCTCGTTGACGCGCGAAGCGGCTTGTACTGGCCGATGGGGCTGTTTCGCGGCGCCACTGCAAGCGCCGCGAGTGCAGCAGGAAACACGGTCGCGGCGCACGCCTTCCTCACCGAACGGGTGGTGCGCGAAGCTCTCGCCGAGCGCTCCTGACCGCACTCGAAACCCGCCCGACGCATAGGTCGCGGCCCGCGGACAGGGCGGAAACTGTCCCAATCCTGGCCTGGAACCCGCGGCGGCCACGCCATACGTTTGACGCCAACCTCATGCGGGACGACAGCGACGCATTCATGACGAGGACGTGACGCGCTGAGCGCGGTCGAGCACGGAGTTGCCGCACCCCCGCGGCCCGTGGGCCTCGGGCTCGAGGCCGTCGACGAGCGCGCCCGCGCAGTCGTCGAGCGCCGTCGGGCCGCAGCGAAGCGCCGGCGCCGCGGGTGGCTGGTTCGCCGGGCGCTTCTGGTCGCCGACGTCGTCGGGCTCGTGGTCGCCTTCTGCGTGGCGGCCCGACTCTTCCGCGGAGGCGGCGCGGGAGACGAAGTCGGCGGCCTCACGGAGGTGCTCGCCTTCGCGGCGACGCTCCCCGCCTGGATCGTCCTCGCGAAGCTCTACGGCCTCTACGACCGCGACGAGGAGCGAACCGACCACTCGACGGCAGACGACATCGTCGGGGTCTTCCACGTCGTCACTTTCGGCGCCTGGATCTTCTTCGTCTCGGCCTGGGTCACCGGGCTCGCCCGTCCCGGCGCCACGCGGCTCGTGGGCTTCTGGGCGCTCGCCATCGCGACCGTCGCGCTCGGCCGGGTTGTCGCGCGCTCCCTCTGTCGGAGAAGCGAGACCTACCTCCAGGACACGGTTATCGTCGGCGCCGGCGACACGGGCCAGCTGATCGCCCGCAAGCTCCTGCACCACCCGGAGTACGGACTCAACCTGCTCGGCTTCGTCGACGCCAGCCCGAAGACGCGGCGGCCCGGCCTCGAGCACGTAGGGGTGCTCGGCGAGCCGGAGGAGCTCCCGCGGATCGTCGCCGACCTCGACGTCGAGCGCGTCATCGTCGCGTTCACGAGCGAGCCCGACGAGCGGACGATGGCAATCGCGCGCTCGCTTCGCGACCGAGACGTGCAGGTCGACATCGTCCCGCGTCTCTACGAGCTGGTCGGTCCGCGGGCGGGCATGCACAGCGTCGAGGCGCTGCCGCTCGTCGGAGTCCCGTCCGTTCGCCTGTCTCCATCATCGCGGCTCCTGAAGCGCGCGATCGACGTCGTCGGCGCGGCGGCGCTGCTCACGCTCACGGCTCCGGTCTTCGTGGTGGTCGCGCTCCTGACGAAGCTCGATTCCCCCGGCCCCGTGTTCTTCCGGCAGACGCGGCTCGGGCTCAGCATGCGCGAGTTCACCGCGCTCAAGTTCCGCACCATGCGCGCCGACACGGACGACGCGCCGCACCGCGAGTACATCCGCCAGATCATGGACGCGACGGCCGAGGCGAACGAGAACGGGCTCTACAAGCTCGAGCGGGAGGATGCGGTCACGCGGGTCGGGCAGTGGCTGCGCCGCACGAGCCTCGACGAGCTGCCCCAGCTCTTGAACGTGCTGCGCGGAGACATGTCGCTGGTCGGGCCGCGCCCATGCCTGACCTACGAGACGGAGAGCTTCGCGCCCCACCACTTCGAGCGCTTCCTGGTCCCGGCCGGCCTGACCGGGCTCTGGCAGGTTGCCGCGCGCGCCCACTCGACTTTCGCCGAGGCGCTCGAGATGGACGTTTCATACGCGCGGGGGTGGTCGCTCGGGCTCGACCTTCGCCTCCTCTGCCGCACGCCGCTGCAGATGCTCCGTTCGAAGGGCACGCGGTGAGCGGCCAACCCCCGGTGCGCGTCGGCGTCGTCGGTCTCGGCTACTGGGGACCGAACCTCGTCCGCAACCTGCACGAGATCCCCGAAGCGGAGGTGGTGGCCGTCTGCGACGGGCGACCCGAGGCGCTCGAGAAGATCGGCCGCAGGTATCCGGCGCTCTCGCTCCACGAGCGCCTCGACGAGCTCCTGGCATCGCCGGAGCTCGAAGCGGTCGCGATCGCGACACCGGTCTCGACCCACCACCACCTCGCAGCGGGCGCGCTCGAGGCCGGTAAGCACGTCTTCGTCGAGAAGCCGCTGGCGGCCTCGTCGATCGAGGCCTCCGATCTCGTCGACCGCGCCAGGCTGAACGGGCTCGTCCTGATGCCCGGGCACACGTTCGTCTACAGCCCGCCCGTCAACGCCGTTCGGGGGCTGATCGACTCGGGCGAGCTCGGCGACATCTACTTCGTCTCCACCAGCCGCGTGAACCTGGGGCTGCACCAGCGAGACGTCAGCGTCGCGTGGGACCTCGGCCCGCACGACTTCTCGATCCTCCGCTATTGGCTCGAGGAAACGCCGACCCACGTGAACGCGCTCTCGCGCGGGTGCATCATCCCGGGAATCCCCGACGTGGCGTTCATCAACCTCGAGTTTCCCTCCGGAGCAATCGCCAACGTCGAGCTCTCCTGGCTCGCCCCGAGCAAGCTGCGCCGCACCACGGTCGTCGGCTCGCGCAAGATGGTCGTCTACGACGACACGTCGATCGAGCCCGTGCGCGTCTTCGATTCCGGCGTGCTGCTCAAGGACCCCGAGACCTTCGGCGAGTACCAACTCGCCTACCGGACCGGCGACATCGTCTCGCCGCGCGTCGACGTGACCGAGCCGCTCGCGCTCGAGCTGGCCGACTTCTGCGACGCGATCCGCCGCGGCACCGAGCCGCGCTCGTCGTGCGAGCTCGGAGTCGACGTCGTGCGGATGATCGAAGCGGTCGACGCCTCACTCGAAGCCGACGGAGCAAGAGTGGAGCTTCACCCAGCACAGCTCGCGGCCTAGCGCGGCGCGACCGGGCTCGGGACCACCCCCGCTATGGTTCGACCCCATGCGACTCGCCGTGTGCCTGGCGATTCTCGCCCTCACCGCGGCCCTGGCGGCTTCGGCTCGCGCGGGCGGCGGCCTCCTCGTCGACCCGGGTGACCGGCTTCCACGCGGCTGCGCCGACCGGATCGAGAGGCGAAGCTGGGAGCCGCGCCCCGAGAACAAGGTTCCGAACCACACGATTCCGTCGCGCAAGCACCTGCGCGCGTTCCACAAGGCCTCCGACCTTCGCCACCGCTATCGCATCAACGGCCGCTTTCGAGGCAGGACGGACGAGATCCTCCGCTGGACTGCCTGCAAGTGGGGCTACCGCGCGAACATCGCCCGCGCCGTCGCCGTCGTGGAGAGCTGGTGGCGCCAGAGCACGCTTGGAGACTCGGGGCACTCGATCGGCCTCATGCAGGTCAAGTGCATGAAGCGGGGCGACCCCCACCGGCCCGCCTGTCCGATGGCGCAGCGCTCGACCGCCTTCAACACGGACTACTGGGGCGGGTTCATCCGCGACTGCGTCGACGGCAAGATGAAGTGGCTGAACGACGTCGAGCACGGGCACGGCTACCGGCGCGGCGACCTCTGGGGCTGCGTCGGCGTCTGGTACTCGGGACGGTGGTACACCGACCCGGCGAAGCACTACATCGCAGAGGTGAAGCGCACGAAGCGCCGGCACGTCTGGAAGACGAAGGCGTTCGCCGGCGGCTAGCCCTGCCCGGGCGGAACGGTGACCGTGACCGACTGGGTGACGGTCACGGGCTCCGTCACCGTGACCGCCTGCGTCACCGATTGCGTGACCGTCTCGGTCCTCGAGTCCGTCACCGTGACCGTCTGGTCGAGTGGAATGACCGTGGGGCGCCCGGCGATCACCGTCGTCAGCGACGGCTTCGGCTTTGCTCGAACGGTCTCGGTGGCCGTTACCTTGCGGTTGCGGACGAGGCGCTTGCCCGGCAGCTTCTCCGTAACCGTCTGCGGCACGACCTTCTGCTTCACCGCCTGTGCGGTGACCGGCAGCTTGCCCGCGGATGACGCGTCGGTGGCTGCCGCAGCCGCGAAGAGCCCGAGCACGAGGAGGCCGCCCGCGACGAGCGAGACGACGAGCAGGTCGGCCGACCTCCGCAGCCGGTCCGAGCTCCAGCGCCAGCGCACCGCATCCAGCCGGGCGAGCCGCTCGTCCGCAGCGTCGCGCAGGCCGAGCCACCGTAGCCTCAACCGCCGGATGAGATCGTCGAAGTCCACTCTCGAGCAGGCACGCCTTTTGGAGCGGCCGCGGCGCCGCCGCAGCACATCGGGCTTACCCCGGAGGCGCAAGGTTAGGCATCGCAGTCGTGAGGCGCGCCCGACCGCGGACATTCCTCACAGAATGTTCACGTCGAGAGGGTCGCGCTCGAAGTGCCGGGGGTGAGATTCGAACTCACACGCCCTTGCGGGCAGAGGATTTTAAATCCCCCGCGTCTACCGTTCCGCCACCCCGGCGGGTCGGGTCAGCGCGAGTGTAAGGGTGGACGGGAGACGAAGCTCACTGTCGGCCCGGCGTCAACTCGGAGAGCGGAAACTTCTCGGGCGCGTCGCCGGTCGGCCCGCGGTAGTCGTCGCGGAAGCTGCTGAACGCCCCTTCGTCGAAGGTCGGGCACGTCATCTCGTGCGTCCAGGCGGTGAGGTAGATCTTCTTGCTCGCGTCGGCAGGCCGCGGCGCGTGCACGTCATCCGGAAGCGGGGCGATCACGAGTCCGTTCGGGCTCGGCTGGTACCACTGAACGATCTGCTGGACGACGGAAGCCGGCACGTCCGACCCGTACTGGATCACGACGCCGCCGTGCTCGAGATTGTGGACGACCGCGACCTCGTCGAGCGGGCTGTCGTAGACGTTCCAGACGACGGGAGCCTTGGGTCCAGGCGGGTAGTGCGGCCCGCTCGTCGGCGGGAACGAGTTGTACTCGAAGCCCTTGCTCAGCTTCGCGATGTGCTGGCGCCCCATCGGCGGAAAGGTCGCCCGGACGCAGCTGCCGTCCGGGCCGCTCGCCTCCGCTCCGCCGCCGCGGAAGGTCGCGATGCCGATACCGGCCACCGCGATGACGATCGCGACGCCGATCACGACGAACCAGATGTTGAGGCGGCGGGGCCCGCCTGACTCCACACGCCGCTGCGGGCCGGCAGCCCTTCGTTGCGGGCCTTGACTCGTGCGGGGAGGAGGCGGGACGCGGCTCTTCTTCTTCTTGGCCACGGTTTTCCTAAGGTATCAAGCGATTGCGCGCGCCTGTTCGCCGAAGAAGCCCGCCACGGCGGTGAGCTCCGAGACGACCGGCGCGGGCGGGAGGGCCTCGAGGAACCGGCGTCCATACGAGCGTGTGCGCAGGCGTGGATCGAGGATCGCGACGACCCCCTCGTCGGCGTGGCCGCGGATGAGGCGGCCGAAGCCCTGGCGCAGCTGAAGCACCGCTGCAGGCAGCGCGTAGTCACCGAACCAGTCCCCGCCCTGGCGCGCGATCCGCTCGCAGCGCGCCTCGACGAGCGGGTCGCCGGGGGCGGCGAACGGGAGCTTGTCGATGACGAGAAGCGAGAGCGACTCGCCCTGGATGTCGACGCCCTGCCAGAACGTCGACGTGGCGAAGAGTATGGAGTCGACATCGGCGCGGAACCGCTCGAGCAACCGTTCGCGGGGCGCATCGCCCTGCCGTAGCACCGGGAAGTCCAGTCGCCCGGCGCAGCGCTCGACGAGCTCGTCCAGCGCCCTGTACGAGGACGTGAGCACGAGCGCGCGCCCCGCTGAGAGCCGGCAGAGCGCAACGATCTCCTCTCCCAGCCGATCGAAATATCCCGGCGAACGCGGCTCCGGCAGGCGGGCGGGAACGTAGACGAGGGCCTGCTCCCGGTAGTCGAACGGAGAGGGGAGAACGAGCTCGCGAGCATCAGCTAGGCCGAGCCGGCTCCGCACGAAGCGGGGATCGAGCGTCGCCGAGACCAGCACCGAGGTCGTCTCGCTCTCCCACAGGGTCTCGCGCAGGAGGTCGGAGACGTCGACGGGCGCCCAGGCGACCGCTCCCTTCTCGGCCCACGAGACGCGGTCCGGGTCGTCGACGGCGAGACAGCTCTCGACGTCGTCCGCCGCCACGAGCGCGCGGCGGGCGAGCGCGTCGCCATCCTCTCCGGTCCCCGAGAGCGCGGCCGCGAGGGCGCCGAGCGCGGCGGCGAGGGCAAGCCCGTGATCCTCGAGCTCCTGCTGGTCGGCGACCGTCAAGCGCCGCCGACCCGAGCCCGGGTCGAAGGCCGCCACGAACCGCTCGCCCGCCCGGTCGAGCTCCGCGAGCGCCCGTGCGGGCGGCGTCCGGCTCTCCTCGCGGCAGAAGCGCTCGACGTCGCGCTCGAGCTGACGGAGGCGGGCAAGCGAGACACGCCCGCCGAACCAGGCCGCGGCCGCCTCCTCGAGCCGGTGGGCCTCATCGAACACGACGGCGTCGTGCTCGGGCAGGACCGCGGCCCCGTCGGAGCGCGTCCGCAGGGCGAGATCGGCGAAGTAGAGAGCGTGGTTCGCGATCACGAGCTCGGCCTCGCCGGCGCGCTCACGGGCCTTCTCGGCGAAGCAGGAACGGACGAACGGGCAGCGCTTCCCTGCGCAGCGCTCCGCGCCGACCGAGAGCTCCCCCCAGAGCGAGTCCGAGGGCTCGTGCTCGAGCTCGGCGCGGTCGCCCGTCCCGGTGGTCTCGATCCACTCGCGCAGCCGCTCGAAGTCGGCGGCGTCCTCCGCCGTGCGGAAGAGCCCCCCGAGCTGGTCGACGCTCTGGAGGCTCCTGCGGCAGAGGTAGTTCTGTCTCCCCTTCAGGACGGCGACCCGCACCCGGCGGCCGAGAGCGGCCGCGGCCGCCGGCACGTCCTTCGTCAGGAGCTGCTCCTGGAGCGCCTTCGTCGCCGTGGCGACGACCACCCGCTGGCCGGAGAGGAGCGCGGGCACCAGGTAGGCGAGGCTCTTGCCCGTCCCGGTGCCCGCCTCGGCGACGAGGTGGTCGCAGTTCTCGAGCGAGCTCGCAACTGCCGTCGCGAGCTCCTCCTGCTCGGCGCGCGGCTCGTACCCGACCAGGGTCGAGGCCAGGCGGCCGTCCGATCCGAAGAAGGCATCCATGGGGGATGACGAGCCTAGATGGTTGATCGGAAAGCGTGGTGCCACCGTTTCCGGTCACCCATCTAGTTCTGGTCATCATAGAACACACGTTCGCGCGGTTCGCGGCGGAACTGCCCCGATTCGCGCACAGGCGACCCGCCGGAGAAAAGTACGCTCTTTGCGAATGTTTCTGCCTCCGGGCCGCTTGACTGCCGTCGGCGAGCGCACTAGGCTGGCGGAGCCAGATCCGGTAGGCCCTCGGGCTCGCCGGATTTGGCGTTTAAGAGGTCGTAAGGTCACGTATCCTGCGGCGTATCCAGACGAACGAGGAGGAGCCCTCATGGGTTGGCTGGACAAGCTGCTAGGCCGCGGCAAGCAGGCCGCCGGCGGGGCCGCGGGGTCGACGGGCATGCAGGAGGAAGGTCGCCACCAGGAGGCGGCCGGCATGGCCGAGGACCAGGCGGAGCGCGCCGAGGACATGGCCCAGGACGCGCGCGAGCGCGCCGCAGAAGAGCGCGCCTCGGAAGAGAACATGTAGCGGCGAGGGGGGCGGCCTGCGGGTCGCCCCCCTCCTCCGCCCGGTCTGCCGTCCGACGCTCCCTCTAGCGTTTGTCGGTCCATGACTGCACTCGTCATCATCGTGGCCCTCGCCGCCCTCGCGGCGCTCGCCGTCTGGCTCAAGAAGGAGCTCGACCGGCTCCGCGCGACTGCCGGCACCCAGCTCGAGGAGCGAAACGCCGACGTCGACCGGCGGCTCGCCGGGCTCGTCGAGACGATGGACCGGCGCCTCGGCGAGCTCGACCGGCGCGTCGATCACAGGCTCGAGAGCGCGGAGCGGACGGCCACTGCCATCCACCAGCAGCTCGGAAAGATCGGCGAGACGAACACGCAGATGCTCGACCGGGCGAAGGATCTCGCCCGCCTCGAGCAGGCGCTCCGTCCGCCGAAGGCGCGGGGTGGGTTCGGCGAGCTCCTCCTGGGCAACCTGCTCGCCGACACCTTCCCCCGTGACAAGTACGAGCTCCAGTACGGCTTCCCCGGCGGCGAGCGGGTCGACGCCGTCATCCGGCTCGATCGGGCCCTCGTCCCCGTGGACGCCAAGTTCCCGCTCGACAACTTCCACCGGCTCATCGAGGCCGAGGGCGACTCGGAGCGCGAGCTGCACTCGAAGCAGTTCGTCCGCGACGTCAAGGCGCACGTCGACGCGATCGCGAACAAGTACATCCGCCCCGCCGACGGAACGTACGAGTTCGCGCTCATGTACCTGCCGGCCGAGGCCGTCTACTACGAGCTCGTGTGCAACCGGCTCGGCGGCGACTCAGGCCCGCTCGGCTACGCGCTCGAGCGCAAGGTGATTCCCGTCTCGCCCTCGACCCTGCACGCCTACCTGCTCGTCATCCTCCTCGGGTTCAAGGGGCTCCAGATCGAGGAGCACGCGCGCGAGGTGATGGCCTACTGCGCCCAGCTCGGCAAGGACTTCTCCCGCTTCAAGGAGGACTTCGAGCTCGTCGGGACGCACATCGGCCGCGCCCAGTCGAAGTACGTGGAGGCCGAGAAGCGCCTCGGCCGCTTCGAGACCCGGCTCGAGCAGGCCGCCGACAGCGAGCTCGAGGCGCCGGGCGGCGAGGCCATGCAGGAGCTCCCGCGAGCGCTCGACGCTGCGTAGTACTTAGGTTTTCGCGGCCCCTCGGCGGGTAGTCGGACGGCGATGGCGGAGGCAAACGCATCAGCGGTAGGCGCGCTCCTCAACGGCATCGATCTGCCGGCTTCGAGGGACGAGATCGTTCGCTACGCGGACGAGCAGGGCGCCGACAGCGCCGAGCTCGCGGCGCTTCGGGGGCTCCAGGAGCGCGAGTACGAGAGCACGATGGACGTCGTTGAGGCGCTGAGCCCCGTCCAGCCCAACCTCCCGGAGCCGGAACCGAGAGCGCCCCGGGCCGAGAGCGGCGAGCCGCCCGGCCGCGAGCAGTACACGCGCTGACCCCTTCGGGTCCCGGCGATCCGTAGTTTCACGCATCCGAATCCGGGCTTTCCGTGTCGCGGCACCGTCCGGGCGCTCATACCTTCAGGGCAGAAACCGACAGAGGAGTCGCCCAGTGAGCACGCCTGCCTACGCCGAGAGAGTTCCCGCCGCAAGACCGACCCACGACGAGCCGGCCTCCCCTGGGCTCAGCGCCGGCTGGGCCGTCGTGGCGATCCTGCTCGGAATCGCCGTGGCCGTCCTGAGCATCGTCGCCTTCGGAATGTGGGCGGATGCCCACGACGCGCGCAGCGCGGCCGCGCAGGCGCCCCCCGCGGCACCGGCCGCTACGGCCGCTACGGCCGCTACGGCCGCTACGGCGCACACCATGCCTGGCACGGCCGGCACGGGTGCCCAGCAGGGAGCGGTCGCGACTCCGAGCTTCGCCAACATCGCGGCGCCGAACGCGGCCAAGATCGCGGCCGCCCACAAGGCCTTTCCCGCCGAGCTGCCGGCGACCACGCCGGGTCCGGTCGTGAAGGTGCAGCTCGAGATGCAGCATCGGATCGTCGAGGTCGCGCCCGGGATCAAGTATCAGGCATGGACGTTCGGCAACTCCGTTCCCGGCCCCGTCATCCACGCGCGCCAGGGCCAGACCGTCGAGGTCACGCTCACGAACGGGTCGCCGATGGCGCACTCGGTCGACTTCCACGCGGCGCGTGTCGCGCCCGACAAGGCGTTCGTGGACGTCCAGCCCGGCAAGTCGTTCACCTTCTCGTTCAAGGTCGACGACCCCGGCGTCTACATGTACCACTGCGGCACGAAGCCGGTGCTCGCGCACATCGCGAACGGCATGTTCGGCGCGATCGTCGTCGACCCGGCCGATACCTCGCTGATGCCGCCGTCCCACCACTCCTTCGTGCTCGTCTCGAACGAGTGGTATCTGAACGGGCCGGGCCTGAAGCAGCCGGCCGGGCTCGACATGGTCAAGGCGCACGAGATGAAGCCCGACTGGGTGACCTGGAACGGCTACGCCGGCCAGTACGCCGCGCACCCTCTCGAGGCCCATCCCGGCCACACCGCCCGCTTCTACGTCGTCGCGGCCGGGCCGAGCCTCGGCACCGCCTTCCACGTGGTCGGAACGGTGATCGACCGCGCCTGGGTTGACGGCGACGTGCTCGATCCGCCCGAGCGCGGCGTCCAGACGGTCGACGTCCCCGCCGGCGGGTCAGGGATCTTCGACGTCGAGATCGACAAGCCCGGGCTCTACCCATTCGTGAGCCACTCGTTCGCCTCGGTCGACATGGGACAGGTCGGCGTCCTCAACGTCGGGGGCGTGACCGGGACGATGAGCCACTGAGAGACGGAGCGAGCCGTGCCTACCGGCGCGGCTCGTGGCGGCCCCGCTCAGTAGCGAAGGAGGGCGCCGATTCCGCCGACGGGGTCCAGATCCTGCCGGTGCCGGACCGCCCAGACACGCCCGCCGTTGACGAGGGTCTGATGCACCGCGAGGTCGAGCCCGTCGTCGGACTCCTCCATGCTGGTGCCGTCGAGGGGGCACTTGCCGCCCTCGACCGAGAGGCGACCGCACTGCGGGCACCGGAACGCCTTGTGATCGGCGCCGTCCTGGAAGAGGAGCAGCTCGACGCGCGCGTCGGTGGCCGCCTCGAGCGTCGCCTCCCACCCCGCCGCCGCGCGGCCGCCCCGGCCGATCTCCTCGTGCCACCGGTCGACCGCCTCGGTCTCCTTCTCGGCCTGGTAGCGCTCCAGCACGGGCGTTGCGAGCGCGAGCAGCTCCGCCGGAGCAGCATGAGCCTCGGCCACCGTCCAGCCGATCACGGCCGCACGCGCCTCGTGCGTGAGGAGATCCTCGAACTCGGCCCGCGTCCCCTCGGAGGAGATGACGACGACCTGCACGCCGGCAAGCCGCCTGACGAGCCGGTCGAGCTCCTCGGCGACGTCGCGCAGATGCTCCTGGACGAGCGTCTCGATGTGGCGCTGGTAGCGCGACTGCGACCAGCCGCCTTGGTCGTGCTGACCAGGCTGGTCCTCGGTGTGGTCGGCGAGATCCTCGAGCTTGCCGCCCCGGAGCCGGTAGAACTGGCCGCGCTCCCGGCCGGCGACGACGATGAGCGCGCCCTCGCCGCGGCCGACCAGCGGCACGAGCGGGGCGAGGTAGAGGTTCCGCCCCACCTTGACGCCGTCCGGGACCGCCTCGGTCAGCGGCAACGGCCGCCAGATGTTGTCGAGGCCGGAGGAAAAGATCGCGAGCCCGCGCGCGCCGTTGCGTGTGAACTCGCGCGTGTAGAAGTCGCGAATGCGCTCGAAGTCGGCCTTGAGGCCCGCGCGCTGGTCGTGGGTGAGCTGGCGCTTGTTTGCCCCGTTGCCCTTGGCCGCCTCGTCGAGCAGCGAGTGCAGCCGCGTGGCGGCATCCCCAGGAGTAGGCGTCACCCGCGGATCGAGGTCGAGATAGAGGCTGATCGCGCACCCCTTCTCCGCCTCGAAACCCGCCAGATCACGAAGCTCGTCCCAGGTGATCGTGCGTGCCATCGGCTTCCAACAGTACGTTTCCGGAGGCAGGCGAAACTACACGAGAGGAACAATCACCTGCCGAATTGCGTTTACTTCAGAGAAGTATGACGAGCGCGGACAGAAAGGACTCTGTGAACAACGACGTACGCGAGCTGATCGTGATCGGCGGCGGGCCCGCCGGCTACACCGCCGCCCTCTATGCAGCCCGTGCAAACCTCAATCCCCTCGTCATCGAGGGCTTCGCCTGGGGCGGACAGCTGATGATCACGAGCGACGTCGAGAACTATCCCGGCTATCCCGCCGGGATCCTCGGCCCCGAGATGATGCAGGACTTCCGCAAGCAGGCCGCGCGCTTCGGGGCCGAGTTCGTGACGGACGACGTCACGAAGGTCGACTTTTCCGAGCACCCCTTCGGCGTCTGGGTCGGCGACACGGAGTACCGCGCGGAAGCGGTCATCGTCGCGACCGGCGCGAACGCCCGCCAGCTCGGGCTCGAGTCCGAGAAGACGCTTCAGGGCCGGGGCGTCTCCTACTGCGCGGTCTGCGACGCCGCCTTCTTCAAGGACCGCGAGGTCGTCGTCGTCGGCGGCGGCGACTCCGCGATGGAGGAAGCGACCTTCCTTGCCAAGTTCGCTCCCAAGGTGACGATCGTGCACCGGCGCTCGAGCTTCCGGGCCTCGCCGATCATGGTCGACAGGGCGCGGGCCAGCGACCGCGTCGACTTCGTGCTCGACTCCGTCGTCGAGGACGTGCTCGGCACCGAGAACGGCTCCGTCACCGGCGTCCGCATTCGCAACGTGAAGACGGGCGAGGAGACGGTGCTCGAGGCCGACGGGCTCTTCGTCGCCATCGGGCACGACCCGTCGACGGCGCTCTTCCGCGGACAGCTCGACATGGACGAAGCCGGCTACATCGTCACGAAGGGCAAGACGACCGAGACCAACGTCCCGGGCGTCTTCGCCGCCGGCGACGTCCAGGATCACGTGTACCGGCAGGCCGTCACGGCTGCCGGCTCGGGCACGATGGCCGCGCTCGACGCCGAGCGCTGGCTCGCCGCCCGAGAGGGCAAGCCGGAAGCTGCGCTCGCATCGCCGCGCAACTGGTAGTCGTTAGGACGACCCCGTGCCGTACTTCATCTGCCCCAACTGCCGGCGGCGCTCGATCGATCACGACCGGCGCGAAGATCTGACCAATGAGGCGGTCGGCTGCTCGCACTGCGGCTTCGGCTTCCTCTTCGAGCTTCTCGACGACTACTACCCCGCGCCGGGGACCGGGTTCGTCGTCTGCGACCAGGAGCGCAGGATCATCGCCTCCGGGCAGGGAGTCTTCGAGCTGACGGGTTTCCGCGAGCAGGAGCTGCTCGGGCGCGACGTCACGGAGGCGTTCTCCATGCAGACGAACGGCGATGCCAACCCGGCGGAGATCGCGGTCGAGTGGGGCGTCCGCCAGCTCGGCAAGAAGGTGACCCTGCGGACGCGCTCGGGCGTCGCGAAGGAGATCATCGCCGACTACTTCCCGGCCTACGACGAGGACGGCGGGCTCCTCGTCGCCCTGATCCCCAAGCCCTAGGCAGCGGCGTCGGCCGCCTCGTAGAGGCGCTGCTCGACCCAGGCCTGGAGCTCCTCGACCGCGGCGAGCGAGGCACCGAGCTCGGCGATCTCCGCGCGCACCTCCCGAGGCTCGACCTGTGGAAGGAAGCCGAGCGTTTCCAGCCGGGCGACCGTCGCGGAGTCGAGCACCCGCCTCGCCTCGCGCTCGATCCCCGCTTGCCGGAGCCTCGCCCGGGCCCGCTCGAGCTGGGCGGCGAGCGTCGAGGACCTCGCGGCGAGCTCGTCGGCGAAGAGCGCGAGATCGACCGACCGCATGCCTTGAAGGTACGGCGCTTCGGCGCGCGAGTGACGCGCGCTTCGAAACAAGTCAGACGCGACTCGAGGGACAGAGGCGGTTCACGACGCACTCGCCGCAACGTGGCGAGCGCGCGAGACAGACGCGCCGACCGTGCCAGATGAGCAGGTGCGGGAAGCGGGCCCAGTCCGGACGCGGCACGAGGCGCACGAGGTCCCGCTCGATCTTCACGGGGTCGTCCTGCCGGGTGAACCGGAGCCGCTGCGACAGGCGGCGGACGTGCGTGTCGACGACGATCCCCTGCGTCGCCCCGCGCTCGGCCGCGACGACGTTGGCCGTCTTGCGGCCGACTCCGGGCAGCCTGACGAGCTCCTCGAGCCGCGTCGGCACCTCGCCGCCGTAGTCCGCCAGGAGGACGTGCATCGCGCCGCGCAGGTTCCTCGCCTTCTGCCTGAAGGTGCCGGTCGGGCGCAGGTCGCGCTCGAGCTCCTCGAGGGGGACGGAGAGGTAGTCCTCGGGGCTGCGATATTTCCTGAAGAGCTTCTCGGTGACGCGGTTGACCGTCACGTCGGTGGTCTGCGCGGAGAGCATGACCGAGACGAGAAGCTCGAGGTCGCTCCGGAAGCGGAGGGCGATCACGGCGTCGGGATGGGCGGCGGCCAGGAGCTCGATCACCGGGACGACGCGCTCCTTCTTCGGCCCGACCCGCTTGCGGGCCTCGCCGACGTAGCTTCGGTGCAACCTAGTCCCCGACGGCCGGCGCGACCACGACGGCTCCGGGCAAGCCGAGGCCCGCGCAGACGACGTCGAGGGCGGGACACCCGGCGCAGGCGAACTCGCTCGGCGTCGGCCGGAACTCGCCGTTCTCGATCGCCGCGATCGCGGCCGAGAGCTCGGCCTCGAGGTCGGGAACCTCTGCGCTCACGAACGTCCGCCGGACAACGTCCTCGGGCCGCTCGAGGAACACGTACGCCACCTCGACCTCATCGGCCCCGGCCCGGAAGCACGCGAGCGCGTAGACGAGGCGCTGGAGCGAGTAGTCGTCCTCGAGGGCTTCCTCCGGCGTCAGATCCTCGAGCCGGTTGGTCTTGTAGTCGACGACCAGCGCGCGGCCTTCTGCCATCCGGTAGAGGTCGAAGCGGCCGTGGAGGAGGACGCCGTCGTGCTCGAAGGCAAACGGGAGCTCGGGCCTCGGCTCGAGGCCCTCCCGGAGCTCGCGCGCGAGCGGCGAGGCGTGCCAGGCGCGGATCAGGCTCTCGATCCGCGCAAGATCCTCCGGCGTCGCGGAGGGGTAGCGGGCGAGCGCGAGCCCGGCTGCCCGCTCCTCCTCGGCCCCCTGCTCAAGAAGAACGTGCACCGCGTCGCCGATCTCGGTGGCCGCGAGACCTTCGGCCCCTGCCTGCGCCGGGGCGGCCGCGGAGGAGCGCAGACCGGCGATGCGCTCGGCGTAGAAGCGGTACGAGCAGCGCCCGAAGAGGGCGAGGGCGCTGTAGGAGAGGTGACGGATCCGGAAGGCCGGAGGCTCGGGGATCGGGGCGAGCGGCGGCAGCTCCGGCGCCGCGCGGCCGGCCGCGCCCTCGGCCGCCGCAAAGAGCTCGAGCTGGGCGGCCTCGCTCTCGAGCGGCTCGGGCTGGGCCTCGGCGCGCCGGTCGACCCGCAGGAGAACGCGGGCGCCTTCGCGCTCGAGCTCGACCGGCTCGGTCGCCTCGAGATCCGCCTCGAGGCGGTCCAGCATCCAGCGGATGGGCGCCTTTGCGTCCCGGCTCGAGGAGGGATCGACGGCGCCCGAGACGATCAGCCGGTCGATCGCGCGCGTCATCGCGACGTAGTAGAGCCGGCGCGTCTCCGCCTCGTCCGCGGCGCGCTCGGCCTCGCGAAGCGCGTCGAACCCCGAGGACGCGTGGCGCTTCCCGGTGGCCGGGTCGACGATCTTGAAGCCGACACGTCCGTCCGGTAGGCAGAGCACCTCGTCGCGCGCCGCATGCTCCGGGTTCCGCCCGGCATCCGCGACGACGACGACCTTGAACTCGAGGCCCTTCGCCGAGTGGATCGTGAGCAGCCGGACCGCGTCTGCACCCTCCTCCTCGGCGACGGCCTCGCTCTCCCTGGCTCCGACCGCCTCCTGATCGGCGACGAAGCGGAGGAAGCCCTCGAGGTCGGGCCCGCGGAGCTCCTCGTAGGAACGGGCGAGGCGTGCGAGCTTGCGCAGATTGGCGTAGCGGCGCCGTCCGTCCCAGCGGGCCAGGATCGCCAGGTCGTAGTCGTGCTCGGAGACGATCCGCTCGCAGAGCTGTTCGAGGCCGAGCCGGGCCGAGAGGCGAACGAGCCGGTCGTAGCGCTGGCGAAACGCCTCGAAGAGGCGGCGGTCACGCGGCCCCAGCTCGGCCGGGAGCGCCCGCTCGAGGCCGCTGAACAGCGGGCGGCGCCCGGCGGCACGGCGCAGGAGGTAGAGCGCGTCGTTCGACACACCCACGAACGGCGAGGCGAGGACGCTGACGAGCGCCTCGTCGTCGTAGCGGTTGAGGAGGAGGCGCAGGTACATCGTCAGGTCGGTCACCTGCTGCTGGCCGAAGTAGCCGCGCCCGGCGGCCCGGTAGGTCGGCAGCCCCTCGCGCCGGAGCGCCTCCTCGTAGCGCTCGGCGTCCGTTCCCGCGGCGAAGAGGAGCACGATGTCTCCCGGCGTGGCCTCGCCGGAGTCCACGAGCTCGCGGACGCGCCGTGCGACATGCCTCGCCTCCGCGAGCCGCCAGTGGAGGTCGCCCTCGCGGTAGCTCGCCTTGTCGGTGACGAGCAGCTCGACGGCCGGCCCGAAGATCGGATCGGGGAAGCGGCCCGCCGCGACGAGCGGCTCGTATCCGGTGCCGAACTCGGCCCCGAAGAGATGGTTGACGACGCTCAGCACCTCCGGGCGCGAGCGGTAGTTCTCGGTCAGCGGCAGGACGCCCGCGCTCGCGGCACGGCGCTCGCGGAAGACCTCGACGTCGGCATGCCGGAAGCGGTAGATCGACTGGAACTCGTCGCCGACGAAGAAGACCTCCTCGCCCGCGACGAGGTCGACGAGCTCGCACTGGAGCCGGTTCGTGTCCTGGAACTCGTCGACGAGGATCGACTGGAAGCGCCAGCGCACGTCCTCCCGCACCTTCTCGTTGAGCTGAAGGAGGGCGCGGGCCTGGAGCTGGAGGTCTTCGAAGTCGAGCGCCGACTCGCCGGCCTTCGCCTCCGAGTAAGCGGCGTCGAAGCCGCGCAGAAGCTCCTCGAGCAGCGTCCGGTCGCGCGCCGCGATCTCGTCGAGGGCGGCCTGCTCGACGACGGCGAGCGCCTCTCCGAAGGACGCGAACCGCTCGCGCTCATCCCCGCCGACGCGAAGGTCGGAGAGGTCGAGCAGGCGCTCGGCCGGCGGGGCGGGGTCGAGCAGCTGAAGGGCATCCTCGACCTGGGCGCGGCCGGGGAGCGCTTTTTCGGTCGAGCGCAGCGTGAGCTCGGCCACCTCCCGGAGCTCGGCGAGCGCGGTCGCGAGCGAGGTGACCGGCTCGCCGGGAAGCTCGAGCGCCCGTCCGGCCGAGCGCAGCCGCTCGTAGACGCTCGTCAGCATTCCCCGCAGCCCCGCGGCGCCGTAGGTGGCGAGCAGGCGAACGCGCTCGGGCTCCCCACTCTCTACGTAGGCGGCGAGGGCCTCGGCGAACGCCTCGGAGCGGAGCACGGAGGCCTGGCTCTCGTCCAGCACGCGGAAGCGAGGGTCGAGCCCCGCCTCGAAGGGATGGGTCCGGAGCAGGCGGTGGCAGAAGCCGTGGATGGTCGAGATCCAGCCGCCGTCGAGCTCGCGCGCGAGCTCGTGCCGCTCGACCTCGAGCAGCCGCTCACGGATCCGGGTTCTCAGCTCGCCGGCGGCCCGCTCCGTGTAGGTGATCACGAGGACGTTGTCGATCCCGAGGCCGCGCTCGCACAGGGCCTTGACGAACCGCTCCACGAGCACGGTCGTCTTCCCGGTCCCGGCTCCGGCCGAGACGAAGACGACGCCGGGCTCCTCGATCGCCGCGGTCTGCTGTGCGCTCGGGGCCCTCATGCCCGCCGCACCCGGCACATCGTCCAGAGGCTGCACCAGCGCGGGCAATCGCCGCCGCGCGGGTCGGTGCGGACGTCTCCGGCGTGCACGCGGTCGACCGCCCCGCGTGCCCGCGACTGCGCCCCGTCGACCTGGGCCCAGAACTCGTCTTCCGCGAGATAGTCCGGCCGCTTCAGGCCGGGAACCGCCTCGTCGCGCGCTTCGACGCGGACGAGCCCGCGCGCCTCACGCGTCCCGGTAAGGCCACGGTAGAGGCCGCCGAGCGGCTCGATCCCGACTAGGTCGCGGAGGGCAAGGATGTAGAACGGGACCTGGAGCCTCTCCTCGGTCTCGATGTCGCGGGCGCCGTGGGCGCGCCCGAGCTTGTAGTCCTGGACGATTCCCCTGGCGCTGAACGGGTCGACGTCGATGCGGTCGATCTTCCCGGAGACGGTGAAGCCGCCGAGCTCGAGCCCTCGCTGGAGCTCGACCGGCGCCGAGCTCGTCCCGAAAGCGACCTCGAACCTGCGCGGGACGAGCGGCAGCCCGAGCTCGAGCTCCTGGCGGACGAAGTGCTCGAGATCGCGACCGAGCGTCTCGTGAAGCTCGAGCCGCTCGACATCCGTGAGCTCGATGCGGACGCCGCCCGCGATCGCCTCGGCGAGACATTCGCGCAGGAAGACGAGCGCCTCTTCGAGGCGTTCGGGCTCGACCGCATCGGTCCCGAGGCGCTTGGGTAGTCCGCTGTAGAAGCGGTAGAGCGTCTGGTGAGCGATCGCGCCGCGAACGCGCGGGTCGAGGACGGCATCGATCTCCTTGGGATCGATCACACGCTCGAAGAACCACATCGACGAGCAGTCGAGGAAGCGCTCGAGCTCGGTGACCGAGAATCGCGCCCGCTGGGAGAGCTCGCCGAGGACGAGCGGGTGCGCGAGACGCGTCTGCCGGTCGAAAGCGGCTAGGGCGCGCTCGATGCGCCGCTCCCAGCCGTTCGCGAGCGCGAGCGCGCGCGCCTCCGCCTCGTCGGTCGCGGCGATCGCTGCTGCTGCGCGGAGCCGCTCCCGCTCGGTCGGACCGCGCTCGAGCTCCCACGAGAGGCTCGAGAGCGGCCGCCTCTTCGTCGCCAGGGCCACATCGGCGGGGTCGAAACGGGAACGCACCTCCTCGTAGAACGGGCTCGGCTCGAGCGGGCGCCCGTCGTCGTCGGAGGCCTCGCGAACGAGGAAGAGGTGGCGCCAGGCGCGCGTGCAGGCGGTGTAGAAGAAGTAGCGCTCGCGAGCGAGTGGATCCGGGCGGACGAGCCTGCGGCCGCGCCCCGCCGCCTCAAGGTCGCGGCGCGCCTCGTCGGGGAGAAACGGCGTCTCGAGCGACCGCCGCGGAAAGACTCCCTCCTCGAGGCCGAGCACGAAGATCGCCTGCCAGCGGCGCGTCCGGGCGCGCATGAGGTCGACGACGGCGATCCGGCCCGGCTCGCGCGCCGAGCCGACGCGCACCTGCGCGCGCTCGAGCGAGGAGACGATCTGCTCCTCCGTGAGGTCGCCTTCCAGCTCGCGCCAGCCCTCGAGCTCGGCGAGGAGCGCGAGCGCCGCCTCGTGCGCCCGCAGGTCGAGGCGCGACGCCTCGCCGACGGGCGGCGACTCGAGGCCGTACGCCGCCTCGAGCATGCCGCGGACGAGGGCCTGCGCGGCTGCGACCCGGTCCTCCGCTGCCTCGAGGTTCCGAAGCGCCGGGATCGCGTGACCGAGGAGGCGCTCCGCCTCCTCCACCACGCGGGCCGGCTCGGTGACCGCGCGCCCCCGCAGGCGGCCCTCGACGAAATCGGCCCGCGGGCGGGCGAGCCCCGAATAGGGCGAGCGCAGGAAGGCGAAGAGGCTCCGCCTGCCTCCGCCGAGCCAGGCGAACCGGAGCAGGCCGAGGAGGGCGGCGCCGAAGGACGTGCGCCGCAGGGACAGCCGTCCCTCGTAGGCATACGGAATGCCGAGAGAGCCGAATGCGGTCTCGAGCGGAGAGCGGACGCGGTCGAGGCTCGGGGCGACGACGGCGATCTCCTCGGCCGGAGTGCCTCCGCGGATCAGCGCGAGGATCTCCTCGCCCGCCAGCTCGAGCGCCGCGCGCGAGCCCGCGGCTTCGAGGAAGCGGACGGCGCCTTCGAGCGGCGGCGGATCGATGCGGCGCTCCTCGAAGAGCGTGCGCTCGAGATGGCCGAGCGCCGGGCTCTCGTACCAGTCGCGGGCGGGGAGCGCCTCGACGTCGTCCGAGGCCAGGCGGGCGAGGTCGTCGGCCGTCCGCTGGAGCGAGGCGAACGCTGGGCGGAGCGGCTCGTAGGGCAGCGAGACGGCGACCTCGGTGCGCCCGGCGAGGGCCTCGAGCACCCGCCATTGGGCGCCCGTGAGATCCTCGAAGCCATATGCGAAGACGGGCGCCGAGCCCCACGCGTCGAAGTCGCCGGCGACGAGGTCGGCAGCGTGCCCGCGGACGAGCTCGCGGTCCCAGAGCCCCAGCCGGTCGAGCTCGGAGCGGTAGGCGCGAAAGAGGTCTCCGAGGCTGCCTTCGAGCTCGGCCGGCTCGAGCAGCGCTGCCTCGAGGTCGGCGATCGCGGAGCCGAGCGCCTCCGCGAACCCTGCGTAGCGGGCGGAGGCGCCGAGGCCGTTTAGACGCGCGCGGGAGACGATGCGCGCGAGGAGGAGCGAGCGCTGGACGTCCGTGACTTGCCGGCGGGAGCCCGCGCGCGCCCGCTCGCCGATCCTCCTGAAGAGGTCGTCGAACGTGCCGATCGTCCCGCCCAGGAGGGCCTTCCTGCGCGCGAGCAGGTCGAGCTCGACACGGTCGACGTCCGCCCGGTTCGGGACAATGAGGATAGGATCCCGGTCGAGGGCATCGAGGTAGCGATCGAGGAGACGCGCCACCTTGCCCGCGTTCGCGGGGCCCACCAGGAGAGCGAGCGCCACGGCTCGATTCTAGTGATGCCGTCGGGGGCGCCCTCCCGGCGCCCCGGGCCGGGACGCGAGGTCTGTTGGAGAGAGCGGCGGCTAGGCCGCTGCCTTGGGCCGGCGGCCGCGCCGTGCGGCGGCATGTCCCGGCATCTTGCCGGCGCAGTCGTCGCAGAGATCCGCCGCCTTCGCGCCTCTGCGGGCGTCGGTATAGGTCAGGCGCAGTGCGGCGCCCTTTCCCTCTTCGACTTCCTTGCCGCAGTTGTCGCAAACAAGAATCGTCTTACGAGCCACGTTTCCTCCTGGAGGTTGCTTTCCGGCCCTGGATCCTAACCAAAAACCGCGGGTGGATTAGCCGGCCGAAATTCGTGCTCCCAAAAACGACCTCGCACGCGACGCGACACCCGAAACCTCATTGCCGCTTATCGTGGCCTCGGCTCCGTGATGCGCGACGATTCCGAACCCCATTCGCGTTTTGTCGCCGGATGCCTCGTCGGCCCTCACGCCGCGCACCCTGTTGTCGTCGATCTCGCACTCGGAATAGTCCCCGCAATAGATGCCGACGCCGAGCGAGTCCTCGACGTGGTTTCCCTCCACGACGGCCATGGACATTTCCGTCAGCGTGAGCCCGCGGAGGGAGGTTCCGACGACCCGGTTGTCCGCGACTCTCGCCATGGTGAAATGGGTCACGATTCCCTCGCGCCCGCCGACGACGGTGCATCCCTCGACGTCGCTCGGGGCGAGGTCGAATCCGAACGAGATGTCGATGCCCTGCGCGTATTCGCTCGCCGGCGAATGCACGAGGCAGTCGCGGATATGAACGGTGGCGCGACGGACATGGATGCCGTCCAGCTCCGCCCCGGAAACCCGGACGCGCTCGAGCGTGACGTTGTGCGCGTCGTCGACCTCGATGCCGCTCTCGCCTCCGACGACGGTGACGTTCCGAACCGTGACGTTGTCGGCGGTGATCAGGATGCCGCCGCGGACGACCGCTCCGGGCTCGCCGACGAGCTTCTGCGCGTGGTCGAGGACGAGCGGCCCCTGGTGGATCCCGGCAGCGAGCCGGACGGTCGGCGGCTGCATCGCCAGGGCGACCCCGCCGAGCACGCCGAGCGTTGCGAGGACGACCGCGGCCAGCGCCGGGCCGATCCGACCCAGCTCACCCCCCTCCTCGCCGTACGAGAGCCGCGTGTACGGAAACACTCCGTGGACAAGCACCTGGCCGAGGAGCCACGACCCGCCGAAGAACGCGAGCGCGACGGTGAGCGGCGCGCTGATCCCGGCGCCGTACACCACCCCCATGACCGCCCCGAGCTCGAGCAGGGCGAGCGGCGGCGCGAGCCAACCGGGCTGGTACTCGAGCCACCGGTCGTAGGCGACGTCGAAGACGAGCCCGACGCCCAGCATCGCCGCGGCGAGCGCGAGCGGCCACCACTCCGTGATCGCTGCCGCCAGGCCGGCCGCGGCGAAGAGCGGCACGAGACCGGCGGCGAGCCGCGACTCGAGGCGACCTCTCAGCGTGAACGACATGTGAGCACCCTTCGGAGGAAGCCGCGAGCGGCGTACTTCGCGCCCATGAGCGTGTCGGCAGCCGGGAAGGCCCACTGGCCCGCGACGCCGGCGAGCGAGAGCGTGCGCATGGGATCGGTGAGCGCGGGGACCGTCGAGTCGGGCGCGAGCACGATCCAGCCCCGGTGCGTCGGAAGGCCGTGCTCCTCGACGCAGTCGGCGAGCAACGCGTCCTCGCGATAGCCGCGGTTGAAGCCGGTGGCGCAGATGATCTGCCCGGCGCCGTTCGGGCTCGAGACGACGTGGAAGCGCCCTTCGCGGCGCGCCCGCTCGACCGGCTCGTCCCAGGCGCGGCCGGGCGGATACGACGGCGCAGACCAGCGGCGAAGGAACTCGGCGCGGTCGGCCGGCGCGCTCGAGTGGAACGAGCCGAGACCGCGCCGGGTGAAGAAATGCCGGGGCAGATTGAGCGGCCTGCGCTCGGGCTCGCGCCGCCGCACAGAGATCACGGTCGAGCCGGCGGCGAGCGCGTTCAGCCATTCGGTCGCCGCGGCCATCCCGGCGCCGACGATCTCGACCTCGGGCGCGTAGTGGTGCGGCTCGTAGGCGTGGATCACGCGGTCGTCGCCTCTGAGCTCGGCCGGCAGGTTGAGACCGGGATGCCCGGTCGCCACGAAGACGTGCGCGAAGACGGACGAGCCGTCGAGCTCGAAGCCGTCCGGCACGGCCCGGATCCGCGTCACCCGCTGCGGGCGGAAGCTCTCATCCCAGCCGGAACGGGCGCGCAGCTCCTCCGTGTGCGCGAGAAATTCCTCCACGGTCGGGTGGTAGCGGTCGAGGAAGGAGAGGACGAGCGGCGCGGGATTCCTGCGGCGCCGCGCCGCGCGGACGGCCAGCCCCGGGAAGGAGCGCGGCGCGCAATGACCGTCGCTCTCGGAGCGCATGCGCCGCTGGCGGATCGCGCCCGCGCGCCGGCGCCATTGGGCCGTCGGATCCGGGTCCGTTCCGAACACGGCTATTTCGGCGGGCGAGAATCCCCCGTGGCGGAGGGTTGCATACGCGACGAACCCGGCGAGGCCGCCGCCGACGATTGCACACGAATTGGTCTCGCTCACGCTGCAATTCTCCCCGAGACCGCGCCGAGCTCGATCGCGAGCGTGACGAAGAACGCGTGCGACCAGAGCAGCGGGCAGGAGGACGGGCCCCAGCGCTCGAGCCACTCGGCCTGCTTCTCCGGGCGGAGGAGGTGGTCGTCGACCTGCTCGGGGAGGTCGCCCTCCTTCGTCGCCCGCGCGGCAATCCAATCGAGCTGCCGCCGCGCCTCCTCGACGCGGCCCACACGCGCGTAGTGCAGGCCGAGGAGGGCGGCGAGGAGGAGCCAGAGGCCGCCGCCGTAGAACTCGTCCTCGGGATGGCGGTGCACGCCGCCGCCGGCCGGGACGAGGCCGGCCTCGACCGCCCCGACCGTCGCGCCGACGAGCGGGTCGTCCGGCTCGAGCAGTCCGAAGGGAGTCGAGACCGCGAGGAGGCTCGCGTCCAGCCCGCCCTCGCCGAGGCAGGCGACAAGGCGCCCGCCGCCAACGCCCTCGTCGACGACGGCAGCCCGGATCGCCGCGGCCGCCTCGGTCGCCCAGGGCTCGCCGACCACGCCCGAGGTCAGGCCTGCGTGGAGTGCGGCGAGCGTGGCGACGTGGACACCCCACCGCTCCTCCCACCAGTCGTAGCAGGGAAGGCTCCAGCAGTCCGCCGCGAAGCGAAGCGAGAGCCCGGCGGCCTCGCGCCAGGGCGTCGGATCGGCCCCGTGGCGGCGCACGTGGCGGCCGAGCGCCCACACCCAGCTGCCGAAGCCGTCGAGCTGGGCCGCCGACCAGCGGCCCGGCACCTCGTGCCCGTCGGGCGTGTAGCGCCCGTCGAGGATCTCGCCGGCGCCCATGCGCGCGGCGCGCGACTCGACGATCCCGGCGCACCAGGAGAAGAACCGTTCCGCGCTCGCCCGCTCGCCGAGCGCGCTCATCGCATCCGCGACGAACGCGCCGTCGCGGAGCCAGGCGTTTCTGTACGCGGCCGGAAACGGCGCCGCGAGGTACGCACCGGACTCGTGCTGATGCGCCCGGATGACGGAGACGCTGCGGGCCGCGAGGGCCTCTGGCGTCATTTCACGGAGCCGGCGAGCAGTCCCTGGACGAAGTAGCGCTGGAAGGCGAAGAAGACGACGAGCGGGATCGCCAGCGAGACGAAGGACGCGGGCGCGATCAGCTCAAGGTTCGCACCGAACTGCCGCAGCTGCGAGAAGATGGCCACCGTGATCGGCTGCGTCTCGCGCGCGAGCGAGAGGGCGACGAGGAGGTCGTTCCAGGTCCAGAGGAACTGGAAGATCCCGAGCGAGGCGATCGCCGGCAGGCCGAGCGGAAGGATGAGCCGAACGAAGATGCGAATCTCCGATGCGCCGTCGATCCGGGCCGCCTCGAGCAGCTCCTTCGGGATCCCGATGAAGAAGTTACGCAAGAGGAAGATGGCGAACGGGAGCCCGAAGGCCGAGTGGAAAAGGATCAGGCTGATGACGGTGTCGAAGATCCCGAGATCGCTGTAGAGCCGGAACATCGGAATCAACGCCATCTGGAGCGGGACGACGAGCAGGGCGACCACGCCCAGGAAGAGCCAGTCGCGCCCAGGGAACTCGAGCCACGCGAAGGCGTAGCCGGCGAGCGCGGCGACGACGATCGGGAGGATTGTCCCTCCCACCGAGATCCACACCGTGGTCAGGAGGGCGTCGCGGATCGACTCGTTGTCCCAGATGGAGCGGTAGTTCTCGAACGTCGCCAGGCTGGGCTCCGAGAAGATCTTCCACCAGCCGATGTTGTTGATGTCCTCGCGCGAGAAGAGCGAGGTGAGGAAGAGGCCGACGGTCGGGACGAGCCAGAGCACCGCGATGAAGACGAGCAGGAAATGGATCGGCGCCCGGCCGAGAACGCGCAGGATCCGGCTCGCCAGGCTCTCCTCGATCACGGGTGCGGTCCGTGGTTCGGCAGCTGCGGTGGCCATCAGGTCTCCCTCCGGAAGCGACGAATGTTGAGTGCCAGGATCGGGATCACGAGGACGAAGAGGAAGACGGCGATCGCCGAGCCGAGCCCGAAGTCGCTCACGCCGCCGAACGAGGTCCTCCACATCGCGAGCGCGATCACGTTGGCGTCGTCCTGCACCGACTGGGGTGCGACCGCGATCACGATGTCGAACACCTTGAGAACGTTGATGAGAAGCGTGATGAAGACCACGGAGAGCACGGGCGCGAGCAGGGGGACGGTGACCCGGCGGAACACCTGCCACTCGGTCCCGCCGTCGGTGCGAGCGGCCTCGAGCACGTCTCTCGGGATGGCGGAAAGCCCGGCGGCGATCACGACCATGGCGAAGCCGGCCCAGATCCAGACGTACGAGATCAGGATCGCCGGCGTGATCAGCTTGGCGCCCAGCCAATTGACCCCGCCGAACGGCTCCGCGAACGTCTCGGACGAGATTCCGACCTGGTAGTCACCTGACGCGACGTCGTCGAAGGCGAAGGTTCCGTCGTCCCCCGTTGTCGCGGTCGCCACCTGGTCGCCGTTCGCGTCGCTCAGCGCGACGGTCACTCCCGGGAGGCCGGTCTCCTCCGACTCGACCTGGCCCGGCGTGCCCCCGCCGGGCTTGAAGTCGCGCCAGACGACCCCGGTGATGCCGCCCCGCATCGCCTCCGGCTCGACCGCCTGCTGGGCGGTCTCGGGGACATCGGCGGAGGGGATGCGTGTGAGGCCGAGAAGGGCCACGTCGCCCGGGCCGACGGGCTCTGCGAGCTCGAGGCCGCCCTGAGGCGTGCCGGTGAGCGCATCGGACGACGGAGCCGCGTCGGAGAGAACGCCCGCGGGATTGAACACGTCGTCGACCGCAGCGACGGCGGCGTTGATCGCGCCCTGATCGGGATCCTTCTCGTACATGATCCGCCAGGTGACGCCCGCCGCGAACGCCGAGACAGCCATCGGCATGAAGACCACCGTCTTGAAGGCCACCGACCAGCGGACGCGCTCCGTGAGGACCGCGAAGATGAGCCCGATCGCCGTGACCGCCGCCGGCACGACCGCCACCCAGATCGCGTTGTTCCTGATCGCCCGCAGCAGGTTGTCGCTCGAGAAGAGCGTGCGGTAATTGTCGATCCCGACGAAGTTGTCGAACCCGGACTGCCCGAACAGGCTCCGGATCACCGTGTAGACGGCCGGATAGATGATCCAGACGGTCAGCAGAATGAGGGCAGGCGCGAGGAAGCTGGCCGCGACGAGGTAGGCCCTCCAGCGACCAGGCTGGGCAGTGGGCGGAGCCCCCCGGACGGGGGGCTCCGCCGTAACGCTCGCGCCGCTCACGCCTTGCTAGTCGCCGTAGGCCTTGGCGGCTGCATCCTCCATCTTCTGCGCGATCCCGTCGACGTCGCTCGGATTCGCGAGGAAGTCCTGGAAGAGCTTGAAGAGACCCTGGCCGACCGTGCCGCCGAACTCGGACGGCTGCAGGTCGGAGAGGTCGAACCGGAAGGTCTCGGCCTGGGCGAGCGCCGTGGCCGTCGCCTTCAGGATCGGATCCGGATACGCGCTCTCGTCGACGTTCTGGTTCGGGGACGAGAAGCCACCGCGCTTGACCCAGATCTCGGCTGCCTCTGGGGAGGCAAGGTATTCGACGAGCGCCCGCGACGCCGGCGTGTCGTTGAACATCACGACCTGGTCACCGCCGCCGACGACCGCCGGCTCGGAGTCGTTGATCGACGGGAACGTGAAGACGTTGAACCCGGTCTCGGGCTTCGCGTCCGTCGAGTTCACGATCTCGCCGGCGACGAAGTCGGCTTCGATCACCTGCGCCGCCTTGGGCGGGTCGGCGAAGACCTGCGTCACCGACGTCGGGAAGTCGGTCTGGAGGGCCCCCTGCGTCCCGCCGGCGATGTTGTCCGTGTCGCCGAGGACTTTGGCCATCTCGGTCAAGGCGTCCTTGACCGACTGATCCGTCCACGGGATCTCGTGAGCGGCCAGCTGGTCGTACTTGTCCGGACCGGCAGTGCGGATGTAGATGTTCTCGAAGAGGTCGGTCAGCGTCCACCCGTCGGCGCCGCCGATCGAGTACGCCGGCACGCCCGACGCCTTCAGGGTCTCGGCGTTCGAGAGGAAGTCCTCCCACGTCTCGGGCGGATCGACGCCGGCGTCCTCGAAGACCGGGACGTTGTACCAGACGGTCGACTTGTTAGCGCCCTTGAAGAGGAAGCTGTAGAGCTTGTCGTCGACGGTGCCAAGATCGACGATCGACTGTCCGAAGTTCTCGGAGATCGTGTCCTTGGCGAAGTCGATCGGCTTGAGCTCACCGCGATCGGCGTACTCCTTGATCGTCCCGGGCTGCGCGATCGTCGCCAGGTCCGGCGGGTTGCCGCCCTGGACGGCCGTCGCGAGCACGGTGACGATGTTGTCCCCCGCCGCGTTGTACTTGGCGTCCACGTTCGGGTACTTCTGCTCGAATCCATCGAGCACCGCCTGGATCGACTTCTGCTCGGTGCCCACCCAAATGCCCATCAGGGAGACGGAGCCCGAAACCTCTGTGCTTCCACCTCCTGTCGTCCCGCCGCCACCCGTGCCTTCTTCTTCACCGCCGCCGCACCCGGCGGCCACGGTGATCGCGGCTACGAGCAGCAGCCCTAGTAGCAGAAACCTGCGCCTCATCGATCTCCCTTCACTTGCTCGTCGTCGTAGATCCCGAGACCCGTCTCGGGATCGAAGAAGTGGAGCGCGCGGGTGTCGACGGCCACCTCGGCCATCTCCCCCTCGCGCACCGTCGAACGGGCGCTGAAGCGCCCGACCATGGTCGTGTGTCCCGTTTCCTCGGTTGCGCCCGAGGCTGTGCGCTCGTCGCCCACGTCGCGCGCGAGCTCCCGCACGTCTTCCGTCAAGGCCGGCGGGGCGTCGACGCCGAAGTGGACCATCACCTCGGAGCCGAGCGCCTCGGTCAGCTCGACCTTGCCGTGAATCCTTCTGTCGTCCCGCGTGTCGGTCGCGATCGCCGCATCCTCGAGATCCTCGGGACGGATGCCGAGCACGACCGTCTTTCCCTCAAAGGCACGTAGGCCCGGGCGGGCGTCGAGCGTCTCGGAGCCGAGCGCGATGCTTTGCCCGCCCGCCTCCACCGCGAGGCCTCCGTTCGACCGTTCGAGCGTGGCCTCGAGCATGTTCATCGCAGGGCTCCCGATGAAGCCGCCGACGAAGAGGTTGACGGGATGGTCGTAGAGCTCCTGCGGGGCGGCGACCTGCTGGAGCTCGCCCTTGCGCATGACGGCGACCCGGTCGCCCATCGTCATCGCCTCGATCTGGTCGTGCGTGACGTAGATCGTCGTGACGCCGAGGTTGTCCTGGATGCGCGCGATCTCGGCGCGCATCTGGACACGCAGCTTGGCGTCGAGGTTCGACAGCGGCTCGTCCATGAGGAACGCCGCCGGCTGGCGCACGATCGCCCGGCCCATCGCGACCCGCTGGCGCTGGCCTCCCGAGAGCGCGCGCGGCTTGCGCTTCAGGAACTGGTCGAGCCCGAGGATCCGCGCTGCCTCGTGCACGCGCTTGTCGATCTCGGCCTTCTTCTCCTTGCGCAGCTTGAGCCCGAACGCGATGTTCTCGTACACGGAAAGGTGCGGGTAGAGCGCGTAGCTCTGGAAGACCATCGCGATGTCGCGGTCGCGCGAGGGCACGTGGTTGACGACGCGCTCGCCGATGCGGAGGACGCCCTCGCTGATGTCCTCGAGGCCGGCGACCATCCTGAGAGCGGTGGTCTTCCCGCACCCCGACGGCCCGACGAGCACCATGAACTCGCCGTCCTCGATGCCCAGGGTCATGTCCGAGACGGCCCGCGTGCCGTCCGGATAGACCTTCGCCACCTGCTCGAACGTCACCCCCGCCACTGCGTCGCTCCTTCCCTGTCGGCGCCGGGCGAGCTTACCAAGTCAAAACAATCTTGCAAACGCAACGACCGGCCCAACTAGACTCAGGCGCCGTGGAAACGCGCACCATCGTCGTCCTCAAGGGAGACGAAACCGGCCAGGAATTGTTGGAGGAGGCGACCCGCGTCCTCGCGTCCGACGTCGTCGGCCTCGAGCTCGCCCTACCGCAGTTCGACCTCTCGCTCGCGTCGCGCCGCGAGACGCGAAACGGCGTCATCCAGGAGGCCGCAGCCGCCATCCGCGAGCACGGCCTCGGGCTCAAGGCGGCCACGATCACACCCGAGGGGCGCGACGACGTCGGCAGCCCGAACCGCATCCTGCGCGAGGAGATCGGCGGCCACGTCATCGTGCGCACCGGGCGGCGAATCCCGGGCGTCGTCCCGATCGGGGGCGCCTTCCACCCGATCTCGGTCGTGCGGATGGCCGTCGGCGACGCCTACGGCGCCCGGGAATGGCGCGAGGGCGAGGGGGACGAGGAAGTCGCGTTCCGCACCGAGCGGATCGAGCGACGGATCTGCCACGCGGTCGCCGAGTTCTCCTTCCGCCATGCCGAACGCACGAAGGCGAAGGTCTTCGGGGGGCCGAAGTACACGGTCAGCCCGGTCTACGAGGGGATGCTCAAGGAGGAGATGGACGCCGCGGCTGGCCGCCATTCCGAGGTCGCGTACGAGCCGCAGCTGATCGACGCGACGTTCGCGCTCCTCATCTCGTCGGCGGGCGAGGCGCTCGTCATCCCGGCTCTGAACCGCGACGGCGACATCCTCTCCGACCTCGTGCTGCCGCTCTTCGGCTCGATCGCCGGCTCCGAGTCCCTCCTCGTCGCATTCAACGAGGACTACACGCCGCGTGCCCTCATGGCGGAGGCGGCGCACGGAACGGCGCCCGCGCTCCGGGGCAAGAACGTGGCCAACCCGCTCGCGATGATCCTCGCCTCGGCGGCGCTTCTCTCCCACATCGACGACGACGAGGCCCGCGCGGCCGGCCGCGCGATCCGCGAGGCCGCCCTCGAGGCCGTCTCCGCCGGGACGCGGACCGCCGATCTCGGCGGCCACGCCTCGACGTCCGAGTTCACGGACGACGTGATCGCACGCGTCCGCTCGAAGCTCGACGTCTGGGCCACGCTGGGCAACGTTTGAGCAGCGTCGCAGCCTACCTCCGGAGCCTCGACCCGAGGCTGCCGCGCTCCGTCTGGATCCTGAACATCGGCGGGCTCATGAACGCCTTCGGAAACGGCATCGCCTACCCGTTCATCCTCATCTACCTGCACAACGTGCGTGGGTTCTCGCTCGGGATCTCGGGGCTCATCGTCGCGGCCTCGGGAGCGGCCGGGCTCCTCTTCGGCCCGGCGATCGGCGTCGTCGTCGACCGCTTCGGCGGGCGCCTGACGCTCGCCGGCGCCCTCGTCCTCCTCGCCGGCGGGTGGGGCGCCTTCCCGCTCGTCCGCGCCCCCTGGCACGGCGTCCTCGCGGCAGTCGTCGCGGGAATCGGGAACGCCGGCTTCTGGCCGAGCCAGTCGGCGCTCCTCGCCGGCCTCAGCCCGCAGGCGCGCCGACACGGCGCCTTCGCGCTCCAGCGCGTGACGCGGAACCTCGGCATCGGGATCGGCGGGCTCGTCGGCGGCCTCGTCGCGACCACCGCCCACCCGACGAGCTTCACCGTCCTCTTCCTGGTCGACGCGGTCACGTTCCTCGTCTTCGTCGGGATGCTCGCGCTCGTCCCCGATCCCGTCCTCGGGCCGACGGACGTCGATCAGCCCGCGGGCGGCTACCTCACGGTCGTCCGCGACCGGGTCTTCCTCGCCGTCGTCGGGCTCAACGTCGTCTACGTGACGGCGGGCTATGCCCAGGTCGAGCTCCTGCCGGTCTTCGCGAAGAACGAGGCGGCCGTCAGCGAGCGGGGCATCGGGCTCATCTTCTTCGTCAACACGCTCGTCGTCGCGCTCGCCCAGCTGCCCGTCGCGAAGCTCCTCGAGGGCCGCAGCCGCATGCGCGCCCTCGCCGCCATGACGGGTCTCTGGGCGCTCGCGTGGATCGTGGTGCTCGTCGGCGGCGCATCCTTCGAGGCGGCCGCCGCCGTCGCGGTCTTCTCCTCGGCCGTCGTCCTCTTCGGCCTCGGCGAGTGCTTCCAGGGCCCGGTGCAGGGCGCCCTCGTGGCCGACCTCGCGCCGCCTCGCCTCCGCGGGCGCTACATGGCGGTCTCGACGAACTCCTGGGATCTCGGCTTCCTGCTCGGACCCGCGATCGGCGGCTTCATACTCGCCGCCGAGCCGCTCGCCCTCTGGCCGCTCGCAGCTCTCGCCTGCCTGGCGGCGGGAGCGGGCGCGCTCTCGCTCGAAGGCCGGCTCCCGCGCGAGCTCAGGCTCACGCCCGCATGACCTGGATCGCCGTGGAAGGGCGCGACGCCCTGCTCGAGGGCCTCGACTTCGGCGGCGAGGGGCCCGGCGCGCTCCTGCTGCACGGGCTCGCCGGCACGGCGCGTGAATGGGAGGAGACGGCGTCGTGGCTCGTGGAGAGCCACCGGGTCGTCGCACTCGACCAGCGCGGACACGGTCGCAGCGAGCGTCGGCCCGGCGACGTGACGACGGGGGCGTTCGTCGCCGACGCCCTGGCCGCGATCGAGACTCTCGGCCTCGCGCCGGCCGTCCTCGTCGGCCAGTCTCTCGGCGGCCTCGTCGCGTTTCTCGCGGCTTCCGCCCGGCCCGACCTCGTCCGCGCGCTCGTCGTCGTCGAGGCGACGCCCGACAGCGAGACGCCCGACGTGGTGGCCCAGATCGGCGACTATCTCCGCTCGCTACCGGTCCCGTTCCCGTCGGAGGAGGCTGCGGTCGCCTTCTTCGGCGGAGAGAGCCTGCGGGCCCGCGCGTGGGCGAGGAACCTGGTCGCGGCCCCGGACGGCCTGCGTCCCGCGTTCGACGCCGACGTGCTTACGGCCGCGATGGCAGACGCAGCCGCGCGCGACCACTGGGCCGAGTGGCGGGCGCTCGCCGTGCCCACGCTCCTCGTCCGCGGCGAGCAGGGCATGCTCTCGGCCGAGGATGCCGCCGCGATGGTCGCCGCCGTCCCGTCGGCGCAGGCCGTGTCTGTGCCGGGCGCGGGCCACGACGTCCACCTCGACGCGCCCGGCGCCTGGCGCGAGGCCCTCGTCGCATTCCTCTCCGGCCTCAGCTGAGGGCGCGTTCGAGCGCCGCGCGGCCGTCGCGAAGCACCGGCTCGCCGTGCGAGACGAGGATGCGCTCGACCGGAAGGTCGAGGAGCGGCGCGAGCGCGCCGCGCAGCTCGTCCAGTGTCAGGCCCGGCCGGAGGTAGCGAAGCCAGGTCGCCGGGCAGAGCCGCACGCCGCCTTCGCCGTCGCCGAGCAGACGGTCGCCGGACACGAGCGCGCGCGGGCCGGGGAGCCAGACCATCGTCTCACCCGCGCGCGGGATTCGCAGCGGCTCGACGCCCTCCGGCAGCGAGGCACGCCCACGCGACAGGGTCGCTCCCAGGCGCTGTACCACTTCGTCGCGGCTCCGCCCGTGCCAGCGGATCGTGGTGAAGACCGAAACCGGCTTGCCGTGCGAGCGAGCGAGGCCTTCGAGCGGCTCCCAGAGCTCCTCCGGGACGAGCGGGTCGACGAGCAGGAGCCCGTCAGGAGCCGCGTAGGCGACGGAGCCGACGTCCTCGGGCCAGTCGGCAGGGCTTCCGGGCTTCGCGCCGGGCTCCCACTCCGGGTGGCGCGCCGTCCAGCGCCACAGTCCGGGCCCGAGCTCCTGGAGCGCCCCTATCGCGTCTCGAGCGGCGGGTTCTGGACGTTGTGCTCGGTCGCGTAGGAATCGACGAGCTGGTTGATCACGTCCGCTCCGTCGGCGTAGGCGTAGTTGATCTTGACGAACGGCTCCCATTTCTCAGGGAGCGCGTCCTCCGGGAAGATCGCCTCGACGGGACACTCCGGCTCGCATGCCCCGCAGTCGATGCACTCCTCCGGGTCGATGACGAGGATGCGGTTGTACTCGTGGATGCAGTCCACCGGACAGACGTCCACGCAGGACAGATCTTTGATGTCGATACAGGGCTCGGCGATGATGTAGGTCATCGCTCCAGAGTCTAAAGGTCCGTCACGGCGATCTTCTCAGGGAACCAGCTCGTCGACGAGCTGGGGCGCCCGTTCGGACAGGGCTGAGCGGGCCACCACCCGGTCGAGCCCGGCTTCGTGCGCCGCGCGGAGGCCGGCGGTGTCCGTGTGGTTCGTGAAGCCGAGGATCGGTATGTCGGGCCAGGAGTCGGCGACCTCGTAGGGATCGACCCGCGCAAGGTCGCAGATGACGAGGTCGGGCGGGTCGACGTGCTCCGTCGTGATCAGCTTGTGGGACGCGCCCAGCAGGGCATCCAGCTTCCCTCGAAAGAAGAGATCGACCCCCGCCAGCAGGATCGTCGCCACGGGCGGCAGCGTAGCACCCTGATCATGCGGAAAACAGCATTTGCTAGCTTCCGCCAGCATGGCGACGACGGCCTGCTTCGCCGCGAAGGTGGCCGCATGGTTCGAGCGTGCAGGCCGCGAGCAGGTGCCCGATGCCGTTCGCCTGCGGCAGATGAACATGGCGATCGCGCTCGCCGCGTCGCGTTGGAACGAGTTCGAGGCCGAGACAGATGCGGCCGCGCGGATGGAAGCCTGGCTCGACGAGGTCGAGCGCCGCGCGATCGTCCGCGGCGCGAACGCGCGGGCCGAGGCGATCCGCCTCGCGCGCGGCTGGTTCGAGGACTGCCTCGATTAGATAGAACGGCGGTCAGACATCCACGCCGAACCGCTCGAAGACGCGGTTGAAGGCGATCCGGATCCACCAGAAGCGGTCGAAGAAGAGGAGCAGCCCGAGCCCGACGAGGAGCCCGCCGCTCACGGCGCGCAGCAGGCCGAAGTGGTCGCGAAGCCAGCGCGAGGCGCCCATGACGCGGTCGAAGCCGACACCGACGAGCAGGAAGGGAACGGCGAGGCCGGCCGAGTAGACGAGCAGGAGGAGCGAGCCACGAGCGGCGGTCGAGGCGTCGCCGGCGAGCGCGAGGATCGAGGCGAGCACAGGCCCGATGCAGGGCGCCGCGCAGACGCCGAACGCCCCGCCCAGGAGCGCGCGCGAGCCGCGTTTGCGGGCGCCCTCGACGAGCCCGGGGGCGACCATGCGGTCGAGCCATGGAAACGGCAGGAGGCCCATGAAGGCGAAGCCGAACACGACGACGATGACGCCCGCGATCATCGAAAGGAGCCGCTGGTCGTCGAAGAGGCCGCCGGCCGCGCCCGCGAGGGCGCCGAGCGCGACGAAGACGAGCGTGAACCCGGCGATGAACGGAATGCTCGCCGCGACGACACGCCTCCCGCCCACTCCGATCTGCACGCCCGAGACCGCCGAAAGATAGCCGGGCACAAGCGGGAGCACGCAGGGCGTCACGAAGGAGACGAGGCCCGCGACGAAGGCGAGCGGGATCTTCGCGTCCATCTAGATCATCTACCCGTCGTAGCGCGCGAGCTCTTCGTCGAGACGACGCTCGAGCTCCGGATCCAGGTGGAAGCGGCCGTTCGTGGAGGGATCTCCCGTGGCGCTCCCGTGCCGCCGCCGGCTCCATCTGTACGCGAAGGCGCCGACGATCGCCGCGGCGAGGGCGATCCCGGCGAGCGGGAGCACCCAGGCGAGCAAATTGAATCCGCTCTTCGGCGGCGCCGCCAGCACGGCCTCGCCGAACTGGTCGACGAGCTTCGCCTTGATCTCGCTCTTCGTGTCGCCCGCGGCGATCCGCTGGCGGACGAAGGCGCGGATGCGGTCGGCGATCGCCGAGCTCGACGCGGCCAGGGTCTCGTGGCAGGCAGGGCAGATGAGCTCGCGCTCGAGCTCCGGGAGGGTCGGATGCTGCTCGCTCGCTGCCGCGGGCGCCGCGAGGGCGAGCCCGACGACGAGGACGGTGAGGAGCCGGACGGTCACGCCGGCTCGCGGAGGGCGAGCTCGATGTTGCGGTCGAGGTCGTCCTCCGTCAATGGGCCTTCCACGTGCTCCCCGACCAGGCGGCCCTGACGGTCGACGAACCAGGTCTCGGGGAAGCCGGTGACGCCGTAGTGCCCGAGCGTCGAGCCGTGCTTGTCGCGGACGACCGGGTACGTGATGCCAGCGCGGTCGACAAAGCGCTGGGCGTCGACGTCGAAGTCCTGGGCGTCGATTCCGAGCACCACCACGCCCTGGTTCCTGTAGCGGTTCCAGGCCGACTCGAGCATCGGAGCCTCGTCCTTGCAGGGGCCGCACCAGGAGGCCCAGAAGTTGAGGACGACCGCCTTCCCGCGGAGCGAGGCGAGGGCGAGCTCGCCGTCGGCTCCCAGCTTCGGCAGCGTGAAGAGCGGCGCTGCCGGCTTCTCGTCGGCGTCCACCTTCGCGTCGAGAGCGGCGCTCTTGTCAGTGCGAAGCACCTGCCACCCCAGCAGGGCGAGCAGGAGGGCGACCACCGAAACAGCGGCCGCTTGCAGGAGGATCTTGAGGCGGCGGCCGGCCATGAGCCGCCTCCGAGTGTACCTCGGCGCTAGGCGCCGACGATGAAGACCGTCGAGCCGACCTCGACCCGCTCGAAGAGCCACTCGGCGTCCGGGATCCGCATGCGGATGCATCCGTGCGAGGCCGAGTACCCGATCGAGGCGGCGTCGGGCGTTCCGTGAATGCCGACGCCCGGGGCCGAGAGCCCCATCCAGCGCGTGCCGAGCGGGTTTCCGGGGCCGGGTGGGATCGGGCTCGAGCCCGCTGCCCAGTCGGAGTCGGGCGGATACCACCACGGGTTGCGCTGCTTCGTCACGATCGTGAACTTCCCGAGCGGGGTCGGGTAGATGGGCTGGCCGACGGCGACGCCGAACCGGGCCCGGAACCGCATGCGGGAGCCCTTGTAGAGGTAGAGGTGGTGCGAGCCGCGCCGGATGACGATCACCGGGGCGAAGTTGCTGCGAGTCACGCGCGGCTTCACGTAGCGGAACACCGCCGCGACGGGGCCGCGCTCGTTCGCCTTGATCTCCCGCTTGATCGCCTTTCGCGTCCCGCGCTGGACGATGTCGTAGCCAGGCTTCGCCTTCGTCAAATGAGGACGCAGATGGCGCAGGTGGACGCGCGAGTCGCGGGCGGGCCGCGAGAGCCTGCGGTCGAGCTTGGCGACGTAGTGCCGGAGCTGGTCGCGGTCGACCGAGACCCGGAGCGGCAGATCGGCGCCCACGGGAGCCGCGAGAGCTGCGCTGACCGACAGGGCGACGTGGCTCCGGGTGCCGACCTCCCAGGCGGTTGCCTTCCACTGCTGCGTCCGGAAGCGCAGCGTGAACGGCCGCGTGGCGAACTCGTGCACGGCAGCCTTGGCCTCGCGCGCGGTCATTCCGCCGACCGGGACGCCCTCGATCGTGACACCCGCCGCGATCGTCGGAGGCGGCGCGGCGAGCGCCGGCGCCGCGGCGAGCGCGCCGAGAGCGAGGACGGCTACAACGGCGGCACGCATCGTGAGCGGGATCCTAGCCATCGAACAGGGTGGGGTCATTCGCGATCACGCCGTCGGCTCCTGCCGCGAGCACGCGCTCGAGGTCGGCCCGTCCCTCGACGGTCCAGGCGAAGACGGCGGCGCCCGCCGCATGGCAGCGGCGGACGACCCGAGTCGTGACGAGAGCGTGGTGGAGCATCGCGGCGTCCGCGAGAGCGGTGGCCAGCATCCTGGCGATCCGAAGCGGCAGCATGCGCCCCAGCGCGTGCAACCCGGGCGCGACGAACGGCGCAAAGGCGGCCCGGCCGCTCAGCCCGTAGCGGTCGTTCGGATAGGAGAGCCCGGTCGTCACCGCGGGCTCGAGCTTGCGCACGGAGCGGAGCACCTCCGGATGGAAGGAGGTGACGAGCGTCCTGGCGACAAGGCCGTGTGTCCGCATCCTCTCCACTAAGACGGTCTCGCAGCCCGGATCCTTCACGTCCAGGTCGAGAAAGACCTCGGGACGCGAATGCGCCGCGAAGAGCGCGAGCGTCTCGTCCAGGCGCGGGCTCTCGGGCCGGAGCTGAGGGAGCGAGTGCGCGACGCGCAGGTCGCCGGCCACGCTGACGACGTCGAGCTCGACCATGTCGATGCCGGCTTCGAGCGCGAGCTCGAGGGCCTCGAGCGAGTTCTCCGGCCCGAGCGCCGAGGCACCGCGGTGCGCGACCTTCCAGTAGCTGCCCGCGGGGCGAAGAACCCTCACGGGGCGGTCGGCAGGAGGTCCTGCTCCAGCTCGCCGCCGTGCGCCACGTAGCCGAGGATCATCCTGTCGGTGAGCCACTCGACGGGCGCCCGGTCGTCGGTGAGCGGCGCCCGAGTCTGGCCCATCGGGCTGAGGCGCTCGCGGAAGGCGGGGACGAGAGAGGCGGCCGCGGGGCTGATCCCCGCCACCCTCCGCTCGAGCTCCTCCTGCGTCACGCGGCGGGGGAACGCGAGCACGAGTTGGTTGAACTCGAGCGCCCGCCAGCGCCACACCGACGGGAAGTCGGAGAGCATCGTCGAGCCGAGCGCGTCGGAGAGCCGCTCGTCGCCCGGCACAGAGGCCACGTTCAAGGCGACGACGCCCCCGGGGGCCAGATGCTCGCGCACGAGCCGGAAGAACTCCTCCGTCGCCATGTAGAAGGGAACGTACGGCTGGTGGTAGGCGTCGATCGCGATGATGTCGTAGCGCTTGTCGGTGTGGGCCAGGAAGGGGCGGCCGTCGGCCGTGTAGACGTGGAGCTTCGGGTTGTCGCCGAGGCCGAGGAACCGGCGTCCTGCCTCCGTCACCTTGGGGTCGATCTCGACTCCGTCGATCTCGACGCCCGGGTAGAGCTGCCCGAAGGCGCGGGCGGTCGTGCCGCCGGCGTTGCCGATCACGAGCATCCGCTTGGGCGGGTTGTCGAGGAGCGGCGGCAGAACGAGGAACATGTCCCACTCGCCGCCCGTCAGGACGGTGTCGGCGCGCCAGACCGAGTGGTTCACGACGCCCTCGTTCAGGCGCAGCACGCGCGAGCCGTCCGGCCGCTCGACGACCTGGATGTACTGGTAGGCCGACTCGGTCTCGTAGAGGAGGCCGTCTGTCGCCTTGATCGTCGCGGCGGGGACGAAGAGGAGCGCGGCCATTCCGAGCGTGAGGACCTGCCAGCGGCTCCCGAGGACGAGGGCTGCGCCGAGGACGAGGAGCGCCGCTGCGCCGAGCATGGTGCGCTGCGTGCCGACGAGCGGGATCGTCACGATCGCCGAGAGGAACGTGCCGAGGATGCTCCCGATCGTCGAGAGGGCGTAGAGGCGCCCGGCGACCGCTCCCGCCTCGCCGACGTCGTCGAGCGCGAGCCGGATGGCGAACGGCGAGACGGCCCCGAGCAGCGTCACCGGGAGTGCGAAGAGGAGAAGCGCCGCGAAGAACGACCCGACGACGGCGCCGACGTCCACCGAGTCGAAGCCGCGCACCGCGAGGTCGAGGATCGGACGAGCGATGAAGGGAAGTGCCGCGATCATGAGCGCAGCGACGAGAACGATCCTGCCGAGCAGCCGGGCCTCGGGGCGGCGGTCGGCGACCTTGCCCCCCACCCAGTAGCCCACCGAGAGATAGACGAGGATGAGCCCGATGATGTTCGCCCACACGATCGTCGAGCTCCCGAAGTAGGGCGCGAGGAGGCGCGAGGCGCAGATCTCCGTGGCGAGCGTGCCCGCGCCGGCGGCGAAGACGAGCATCCCGAGCCGCCGCCGGCTGACGACGACGGCGGCGGCCGGCGCGGTCGTCAGGACGCGAGCCTGAGACACACCACGGCGCAGTCGTCCGAGAGCTCTCCGCCTGCGAAGCTCGTGCAGTCGGCCAGGACGGCCTCTGCGAGCGCCTGCGGCTCGAGCCCGGCGCTACGCCGGAGCAGGTCGTCGAGGCGCTCCTCCCCGTACAGCTCTCCGTCGCGACGCGCCTCGATGACGCCGTCCGTGTAGAGGACGACGGTCGCTCCCGGCGCGAGCTCGAGCTGCGCGACGTCGTAGGCCTGGTCGGACTCGATTCCGAGGGCGAGGCCGTGCCCGCCCATCGATCCGACCTCGCCGTCCCCCGAGACGATGCGGGGCGCCGGATGGCCGGCGCAGGCCGACGACACCGTGCCCGCCTTCGCGTCGAGCAGGACGTAGACCATCGTGATGAACTTGCCGGTCTCGATCTCGTCCACGACGACCTCGTTCGCGCTCGTGAGGAAGTCCCCGGGCTCCGGCCGCATGCGGGCGAGCGCGCGGAAGCTGAACTTCGCCATCGCCATGTCCGCGGCGGCCTGGATGCCCTTGCCGGTCACGTCGCCGAGCACGACCGCGAGGCGCCCGTCGTCGAGCGTGAGGAAGTCGTAGACGTCGCCACCGACGTCGACGCGGGCGGCCGACTCGTAGACGTGGCCGACGTCGACCCCGGCGACCCGCGGGAGCTCGCTCGGGAGCAGCGTGCGCTGCATCGTCTCGGAGAAGTCCTTCTGCTGCTGGTAGAGCCGGGCGTTGTCGATCGCGAGCGCCGCCTGAGAGGCGACCGTCATGGCGACGTCGAGGGTCTCGCTCTCGAGCGGCCGTGCCGGGTCGAGCGAGAGCAGTGTGAGCGTCCCGAGGATCTCGCCCGGCGTCGCGAGCGGGAGCACGGCGGCCGTCCCGCCACGGAGGAGAAACGGCTCGAGCAGCCGGTGCGCGTCCTGTTCGGTCGTCGCTCCAGGCCGCAGGAGAACCGGCCGGCCCTCGCGGAGCAGGCGGCGGGCGAGCGGTGCGTCCATCGGCTGGTGGACGGCGAAGAGACGTCCGGCCGTCTCGCGGAGTGACGGATCCCCGACGTGGATCGCCTTCAGCACGAGGTCCTCCCCGCGGTCGCCGGGCATTCGGATCACCGCGGCGTCGAGCCCGAAGAGCTCGACCATCGTCTTCGCGACCGCAGCCAGCGTCGCGTCGAGCGAGAGGCTCTCGGAAAACGACGCCGAGATCTCGTAGAGGCCACGGAGCTGGCGGGCGGAGCGCCGCTCTGATTCGAGCGTCGTCTCGAGCACGTCGCCGAGCTCCTTCGCCCGCTCGTGCAGACGTGCGTTCTCGACCGCGACGGCGAGCTGGCTCGACAGGGCGAGCAACAGGCTCTCCTCGCCCGCGCGATAGGGGCGCGCGCGGGTGTTGTAGACGGCGAGCGCCCCGATTACCTCGTCGTGCGCGATGAGCGGAACGACGAGAGCGCGCCGGATCCCGTTCGCCTCCCAGCCCGCTTCGACCCCGCGGAGTCCGGGATCCCGGCGCAGGTCTTCGATGAAGAGATAGCCGCGACCTCGGAACGGGCCGAGCGCGAGCTCGAGCAGGCGCTCGGCGAGTGCGGTGTGCGGGCCCTCGAGGCCGCGTGAGGCGGCGGCCGTGAGGCGGTTGTCCTCCCGGAGGTAGACGGCCACGTGCCGGCTCGCCGCCAGCTCGGCGATCCGCTCGACCGCCGTTTCGAGCGTGTGGGCCAGGGAGAGCTGGGCGATCGCCTGGCTGACGACGCCGATGACCGTCTGCGACCTGTTGAGCGCGGTCGCGATCTGGCCGACCCGGCGGCTGCGCCGGAGGGCGAGGGCGGCACGGGCCGCAAACGGGAGGAGCAGCGCGAGCTCCGCGTCATTCGGGTCGTCGTCGAAGTAGAGCTGGAGCGCCGCCACCGGTGGCTCTCCGAGCGGCATGGTGACCACCCAGCCGCCGGGCACTCCCTCCTGCCTGACGACCTGAGGGCGTTGCCGGTCGGCGAGCGCGGCCTCCACGTGCTCTGCGCCCCGGCCCAGGTCCGGCGCATCCCCGTTGAAGCCGCCGCGGGCCAGGAAGGACGGGGGAGAATCGGGCTCCACGCGCCATACTGCCGCCCCACTCGCGCTCGTCGCGAGCGTCGCAAGACGGACGACCTGATCTGCGGTCTCGGCCTCGTCGGCGCCGGCCACGAGCGCCTCGCCGAGCAGCTCGAGCGGAAGCGGCCTACCGCCACCCTGTCCATCGGTACGAAGCCCTGCCTCGAGTCGCACCGCGATCCCGACGTGCGCCGCGGCGAGCCCGCCCAGTGCCCGCTCCCGCTCTGTGAAGGGATCGCCGGAGGAGCGGAAGAGCTCGAGCGTCGCCACGATCCTCTGCCCGACCCGGACCGGGTGGATGCCGACCGTCTGGAGGCGCCCGCGTGCTGCGATCGTCCGGATCGCCTCGGGAAGGCCCGGGTCGACGCTCGCCTGCCTGGACTCGAGCTCCGCAGCCGTCTCTAAGGCCTCGACGGGCAGCCGAGAGCCTTCGAGCTCGGCGGCGAGCGCCGGCGAGGCCGCGTAGACGGCGCGGGCGACCAGGCTGCGGCTGTCTGCCGAGCGCGTCCTCACGACGACGAGATCGCTGCCGGTCGAGTCGCCGGCCGTCTCCGCGAGGCCCTCGAGCGCCTCCGCCAGCGGCCTGCCCCCGAGCAGCCCGTGGGCCGCTCGGCTGAAGCTCTCGAGCAACGCTTCTTCCCGCTCCTCTGCGGCCCCCCGCACCTCTCCATTATGCGCCGAACGGCGCCCCTGGCTGTTGCGGCCTCTGCCAGGAGCGTTAACATCGTGTCGCCATCGGGTCTCCAGCCCCGCAACGGCGTCCTGCGGACGACCCGCCCATCGACCCAGTCGCGGTCGAGCGGGGCCTTGCGCTCGCGCGCGCGAGGCGCCGCGCGCGCATCGAGCACACGCGCGAGCTCCACCGGGCTCGAATCAGGTTTCTCTTCCTCCTGCTCGGCCTCGTCCTCCTGACGTTCATCATCGCCGTCTCGATCTGGCAAAAAGTCCAGGACGTCTTCGGGATCTGATGGAATCACGTCAGCGCACGGGGCTCTCCCCTGGCGACGGTCGCAGCCCGGGAGAGGGGCTCGCCTGGCTCGGGGGCCTCGTTCTCGCCCTGAGCTCGTTCATGAGCTGGTACTCGTTCGACGCCGATCTGGGCTTCACCGCCTCGATCACCGGCTGGCACACGGGCGCCCTCGGCAAGCTCATCTTCGTCGTCGGCCTCGCCGTGCTGGGCTTCCTCGCGCTCCGGGCGAGCGGCGTCGAGCTGCCGCCCAGCGTCCCGAGCGGGATGGTGGTCGCCGGGCTCGGCTTCACGGCGACGATCATCGTCCTCATCCGCGTGATCTCGATTCCGGACGACTTCGCGCCCGCCGGCCGCAGCATCGGGATCTGGATCAGCCTGCTGGCGGCCCTGCTCCTGATCGCGGCCGGCCTCCTGCGCTCGGCCGAGGAGGTCTGAGCGCCACTACCCAGACCGCGCCGACGACGGCCCCGAGCGCGGCGCCGGCGAGCACGTCGGTCGGGTAGTGCACTCCCACGTAGATCCGCGCGAACGCGATCGCCGCGGCGAGCACGAAGAAGAACGGAGCCCCTCGGCGCCAGAGGTACGTGAGCACGACGGCGCCGGCGAATGCCGTAGCGGCGTGCCCGGACGGCATGGAGTCGCCCCCCGCGCCCATGAGCGGGTGGGCTTCGGGGATCGAGAGACGCGGCCGCGGCCGGTCGATCGCGTGCTTCAACCCGAGCGCGGCCAGATCGGCCGACCAGACCGATGCCGCCGTCACGAGCAAGGGCACGAGGAAGTAGGGGCGCCACCCGAGCGCGAGCGCGGCGGCGAGGACAATCCACAGCGCGCCCGCGAAGCCGACGATCGAGAGCCCCACGAAGACAGGGTCGAGCCACCCCGCCCGGTGCTCGACGACCCAGACGAAGACGCCGCGGTCTATCGCCGGCTCAGGAGCTGCTTCGTCGACTTGATCAGCTGCTGGGGATCGAAAGGCTTTCCGATGAACGCCTGCGCGCCCTCCCGCGCCGCGCGGGAGGCCGTCTCCTCGTCCACTTTGCCGCTGAACATGATCACGGGGATCGACCCGAGGCCGTGCTGCTCCTGCATCCGGCGCAGCATCTCGAAGCCGTCCACCTGGGGCATCATGACGTCGAGGAGGACGAGGTCGGGCGGCTCGTCCTCGAGCGCGGCGAGCCCTTCCTGCGCGCTCCCCGCCTCGCGCACCGCGTAGCCGTCAGACTCCAGGCTGACGCGGACGAACTCGCGGAGCTGGCGGTCGTCGTCGACGATCAGGACGAGCGGCTGGGCGGCCGCCGACCCGGCGCCGCGGGACCCCGCGAGGAACGAGTCGAGGTCGGCGCGCCGGAAGCGGCGATGGCCGCCGGGCGTGTAGAAGGCGGGCAGGCGCCCGCCGTCCGACCATTTCCGGATCGTACTCTGGGCAACCCCGAGATACGTCGCGGCTTGGCCGAGCGTCAACCATTCCTGCCCTGCGCCGGCCGGAGTGACGCCACCTCGGCTCGTTCTGCGATCAGTGGCCATGTAAGGGCTCGCGCAATCTAGCAAGCCTGGGCTTTCCAACCGTCACGGGCTCGTGACCGTAACGGTGACCGTTCGCTGCGGGGTCAGCGTCGTGGGGACGAGCGTGCGTACCGAGGTGTTCGTCTCCTCCGAGCCCTCGCCGCTCTCGATCGCGCGGCCGAGCGCGAGGCCGGCGAAGAAGAGGACGGCGGCGACCACGAGCCGTGCGACCCAGGTGAGCACGCGGCGGCCGCGCCCGCGGCGCGCCCGGGAGCGATCGCGCGGGCGTGAGGGGGGCCGAAGCTCCGTCGCCACCTCAGGGACGGTAGTCGCTCGCGCCCTGCGAGTAGAGCGCGAACGCGGCGTCCTGGACGAGCGCGGTGTCCCTGATCCCCGCCCGGGCGCGAGGCGGGAGCGAGGCCACGACGACCTCGCGAACCCAGTCGTCGGCGGTCTCGTAGACGCGCGCGAGCTCGGCGAGCGTGTAGTTCTGCCCGAGGCGACGGGGCAGCTCGGCGGCGACCGCCTCGACGAGCAGGATCAGGTGGCGCGAGCGCGCCGTGTCCTCCCCGGCCGCTTCGAGGCGCCGCTTGCCTTCGGCCCACTGGTGCCGTGCGTTCACGAGGCTCGACATCAGCCCGTGTTACCCCTCACCCGACCGCTCGCAACGACGGTCCGGGCACCAGCGCTCGTCGAGCTCCTCGAGGACGCGCTCGCCGAGCTCGTACCCCGGGCGTGCGAGCGCGAAGGCGGCGTGGGCGTGCAAGCACTTGAGATTCTCCTTGCGCTTCGTGCCCGCGATCCCGACCGGGAGCTCGGGACGGAGCCTCCGTTGCTCTGCATCCGCGCGCGCGAGGCTCTCCCCGAGTGCCGCATCCTCGTGGGCAGCGCGAGAGAAGCGCGCGACCCCACCCCCGGCCTCGAGCCGGGCGATCCCGGCGACGAGCCAGGGGCAGGTCAGGTAGTAGGTGGTCGGGAAGGGCTCACCGTCGTCTCCGAACGGCGCCTGTTCCGTAACCGCCGGAAAGCCGTACGCGCAGCGAGTCGCAACCCGCCGGAACGGGCGGGCGGGGCGGCCCAGCTGCCAGGAGACGACTCGCGCGTCGTCCACCAGATCATCGTACCGGCCTCGTTTCCGGGCTCCCGAGCCCCTTGACGATGAACAGGTGCTCCCCGCGGCGGACGAGCCCGAGGCGGCGTGCTTCCCGCTCGACGAACTCGTCCTTGCTCGCGAACAGGAGCTTCCGGGTGAGCTCCTCGTTGTCGCGCTCGAGCGCCGCGATCGCCGCCTTGCGCGCTGCGACCTCGTCGCGCGCGTGCCGGTACGACGAGAGCGGGTGGATGTAGGAGAGGGCGATCAGGAGCAGGACGGCGGCGCCGGCCCAGCGGAGGGCGATCCTGGAGCGGGAGGGCTTGCGCCGGGCCATGGACGAACGAACTTCGACCGCGCCACGCGGCCTCCTGCCGGGATAGGGTCCGCTCGCCGCGGAGCCGGACGGACCGCAGGCTCAGGCGGTCTCGACCTTGATGACGTTCGTGGTTCCGGGCACGTTCACCGCGGTCCCCGCCGTGATGACGACGCGGTCGCCCGGCAAGACGATTCCGGTGCTCCTCGCCGCGTCGAGCGTCCGGCTCCAGAGGTGCTCGACGTTCTCGCACTCCTCGATCTCCGCCGGCACGACGCCCCATTCGATCGCAAGCTGCTGGAGCGCGTAACGCTTGTGCGTGGCCGCCACGATCGGGCGCTGAGGCCGATGGCGCGCGACCGCGGATGCCGTTCGTCCGCTGTAGGTCGGGACGAGGATCGCGGACGCGCCGAGCACTTCGGCGATGTCGCAGGCCGCGTTCGACATCGCCTCCCCGACCGTCGGGAAGGGCTCGTCCGCCGCCCGCGCCAGCTCGTGCCGTGGCTGGAGGCTCGGCTCGACCGCGCGTGCGATCCGGTCCATGTAGTCGACGCTCTCGAGTGGGAACTCGCCCACCGCGGTCTCGCCGGAGAGCATGAGCGCCGAGGTCCCGTCGAGGACCGCGTTCGCGACGTCGCTCGCCTCCGCCCGGGTCGGGTCGGCGTGGTGGATCATCGACTCGAGCATCTGCGTGGCCGTGATGCTCGGCTTTCCGTGCTCGAGCGCCGACATGATGATGCGCTTCTGGACGAGCGGCACCGCGGCGGGCCCGATCTCGACGCCGAGGTCGCCGCGCGCGACCATGACCGCGTCGGAAGCGCCGATGATCGCCTCGAGCTCCTCGAGCGCCTCCGCCTTCTCGATCTTCGCGATCACGAGCGCGGAGGAGCCGGCGCTCTGCAGGAGCTCCCTGAGCCCGCGGATGTCGTTGGCCTGGCGGACGAACGAGAGCGCGACGAAGTCGACGCCGAGCGTGAGCGCGAACTCGAGGTCGGAGAGATCCTTGTCCGTGAGCGAGGGGATCGGGATCGTCGCTCCCGGGACGTTGACGCCCTTGTGAGTGTCGACGCGGCCGCCGACCGCCACCTTGCAGCGCGCCCGGCCGGCCGCGACTTCCTCGACCTGGAGGTGGACGAGCCCGTCGTCGATCAGCACGTCCTGCCCGGGCCTGAGGATCTCTGCGAGCACCGGTGGGCTCACGGGCAGGTCGCCGGGCTCGCCCGAGCCGTCGCCCGACAGCACCACATGGTCGCCGCTCGCGAGCGAGACGGTGCCGGGCAGGTCGCCGATCCGCAGCTTCGGCCCCTGGAGGTCGGCGATCAGCGCGAGCGGCCGGCCGGCGCTCTGCTGGACGTCGCGCAGGAGCGCGGCCCGCTCGGCGTGCTCGGCGTGCGAGCCGTGCGAGAAGTTGAGGCGCGCAGCGTCCATCCCCGCGTCGACGAGCTTCTCGAGCATCTCACGCGACGAGCACGCGGGCCCGATCGTGCAGACGATCTTCGTTCGGCGATTCCCCAGGGCCACGCCCTCCACGTTACCGTGGGCGGTGGAGCGCACCGT
>DASUJY010000075.1:0-17187 GCA_036279015.1 Gaiellaceae bacterium
ACGAGAGCGGGAGCCAGCTATGGATGCGTGGGTCTGGATCGTCATCGCCATCGTGGTCGCCGCGCTGCTGGCGATCGCGTACTTCTTCGCGACGAGGGGGCGGGCGCGCCGGGAGGAGCGACGCCGCCTCGAGGCGCGCCAGCTTCGCGAGCAGTCGGAGGCACAGGCACGGCGGGCGAGGGAACGAGGCGCCGCCGCTGACCAGCTGGCCGAGCGGGCGCGGGATGACCAGCGAGAGGCCGAGGTCGCAGCGCGCCGGGCGAACGAGGTCGACCCGGACGTCGACTAGCCCGGGGCTCCTCAGCCGATCCGGTCGACGGGCGCCGGCTCGCCGCCCGCCATGCGTCGAGCGCCGACGACCTGGTCCGCGGCGGCGACTGCTGCCAGAACGGCGACGAGAAGGGCCGCGACGACCCAGGCGGGCGCCGCAGCTCCGATCGCCGAAACGCCTACGCAGCCGAGGGCGCCGCCGAGACGCCGCCAGCTGATCGATCCGGCCAGGCGCAGGCGGAGCGCGACGTGGCCGAGCAGGTAGATGGTCGGTCCGGCCCCCACCGCGACCAGCTCGGCGGCCGGGAGCCGGTCGGTCGGGTGCGCGATGACGATCTCGTCCCCGACCGCGTTGACGATCACCCCTGCCACGAGCACCACGTGGAGATACGTGTACGCGTCGCGGGCGACCCGCGTACGACTCTCCGCGACTGCGAGATGCCGCTCGGCGAGCGCGGCGACCGAGTTGAAGTAGAGCCACCAGAGCGCGGCCGTCGCGAGGAAGGCAAGCGCGAAAGTCGCGATTCTGGCGCTCGTCAGCTCGAGACCGGCCGTGGTCGAGCCTGTGAGGACGATCGCCTCGCCGAGCGCGATGATGATGAAGAGCTGGAAGCGCTCGACGAAGTGCTCCGTCCCGACCTCCCAGGCCTCGAGGGTGACGGCCGGCAGCCCGGGCACGCGGAAGGTCACGAGTGGCGCGCCGTAGTCGATCGCAAGCGCGAGCGCCCAGAGCACGATCCGAGCGTCGCCCTCGACGATCGCACCCGCGATCCACAGGGCCCCCGCCGCGACGAACCAGGTAAGGATCCTGGCTGCGCGCATGCGTTCTACCGTCCCCGGCCGCGCGGCGACGAACGTCAGGAAGGAGTGGCGCCCGACCTGGATCGCGACGTAGGAGCTCGCGAACAGGAGCGCCTTGTCCTCGAAGGCGTCCGGGATCGCGATCGCCATGAGGAGGCTCGCGAGCATGAGCGCGATCAGGAGCACGCGGACCGGGATCGAGCCGGGGTCGAGCTCGTTCGTGACCCAGGTCGTGTAGTTCCACGACCACCAGACGACGAGCAGGACGAGCAGCGCCCGCCCCGCGCCTTCCCAGCTCAGGTCGTCGAGCAGGATGTGCGAGACCTGCGTGACCGCGAAAACGAACACGAGGTCGTAGAAGAGCTCGAGGCTTGTGGCGCGCTGCCCCTCGGCGCCGCGGCGCTGGACGAGACTCACGGTCGGGCGATTATTGCCCGGCACCCGTCGCGCAAGCCGCAGACCCGGCTCACGGCGATCGAACCACGCGGCGCCCCGCAGTAGGCGCGTGGAGCGGGCGCTGCGCCCGCTCCACGATTGACTCGTTCTCAGCCCGCGAGCGGCTCGCCGGTCTCGAGCAGCGTCTTGAGCCCGCTGAGGACGAACATCCAGCCGCCCGCCACCGATTCCGCGGTCTTGGGAGCGCCCTCGAGCTGGTCGTGGACGAGCGTCAGCTTCGTGACGCCGCCGTCCTGCGCCTCGATCTCCCAGGTGACGCGGCTCGTCTCTTCCGCCGCGAGGTCGGGGTCGTAGAGGCCCTGCCACTCGTGGACGAGACGGCGCGGCGGGTCCTCCTCGAGGATCGCCGAGTCGCCCCAGAGCTCGTCGTTGGGACCGTACGCGCGCCGTCTGCCGTCCGCCATCTCGATGCGCGAGGCGAAGAAGTACCTCGTCGTGAACTCGGGCTTCGTGATCGCCTCCCACACCTGCTCGGGCGTGGCCCTGATGAAGAGCTGATAGACCTGCGTGGTCTGCGCCGTCATGGTCGTCATGCTGTCTCCTCCAATTCGTTCTTGAGATCTGCGAGCGCGGACACGTAGCGCTCTCTGTACTTGTCGATCCAGCGGTCTTGGATCAGACGGATCGGCATCGGGTTCAAGTAGTGGTGCTTCTCCCGCCCCGACCGTCGGGTGACCACGAGGCCCGCCTCCTCGAGCAGGCGCAGGTGCTTCATGACGCCGAAGCGGGTCATCTCCAGCTCCGACTCGAGCTCGCTCAGCGTGCGGCCGTCACGCTCGTAGAGCCTGTCGAGCAGGAAACGCCGGGTCGGATCAGCGAGGGCCTTGAAGACACGGTCGTCGTCGGTCACGGGTCGATGATAGGTGACTATAAGGTCACATGTCAAGCGCACCCAACGGCTCTCGTGCGACCGCCCGGCGCTATGTTCCGAGGTCATTGCCGGACAGAATCGCGCCGAGAGCCATGAGCCGAGTTGAAGTCCGCAACCTCGACGAGCCCGAGGCGGTGGTAAGCCACCCGCTTGCTGCTACCAGCCAGGTTCGCCTTGCTGGGACGGTGGTCAGCCGCCACGTCCTTCAGCCCGGCTGGAGCTGGGAGGAGCACGCCCAGCCCGCGGTCGGGACCCCCACATGCGAGCTCTACCACCGTGGCGTCGTGCTCAGCGGACGGATGGGCATTCGGACCGATGAAGGCGAGGAGCTCGTGGTCGGCCCCAATCAGGTGTACGACCTACCGCCCGGGGACGTGACCTGGGTCGAAGGCGAGGACGAGTTGGTGATGGTCGACTGGGCCGGGGGCGCCGGCTTCGATCCGCAGCTTGGTGAAGAAGGTCGTGCGATGGCCACGATCCTCTTCACCGACATCGTCGACTCCACCGCTCGTGCGAGCGACGCGGGCGACGCAGCCTGGAAACGAACCGTGGCCATGCACGACGACGTCGTGCGCGGCGTGCTTCCCGAGTTCGGCGGACGCGAGATCGAGACGGCCGGCGACTCGTTCCTCGTCGTGTTCGACAACGTCGCGAGCGCCATCCGCTGTGGGCTGGCGCTGATCCCGGCTCTTGCCGCGCTGCAGCTCCCGATCCGCGTCGGCATCCATAGCGGCGAGGTGGTCATGAGCCAGGACCACGTCCGGGGATTGGCGGTGCACGCAGCAGCCCGGATCGTCGACCAGGCCCAGGCCGGCGAGGTCCTCGTGTCGGGTACGACTCGCGATCTCGCCGAGGGCGCCACCGGGCTCGAGTTCGAGTCTCGCGGCCGATTTCGCCTCAAGGGCCTGAATCGAGAGCACGAGCTGTTCTCCGTGGTCCTCCGCTGAGCCGCCGCGCGGTCAGCTCACCGCGGTCAGCCGGTAGCCCGCTCGCCGCGGAGCGGGCCGTGCCGCACTCCGACAGGTCGAGCCTCGCTGGCTTGAAGCCGAGAGTCGGAGCGCCATAGACTCATTTCGACTGGTCGAGATAGAGGAGGACAAGGATCATGGCGACCACCACGGGAACGCCGGCAATCACGGAGACCGCGAGGGCCTTCTTCGATGCGTGCGAGACCGGCAAGGGCTGGGAGGCGTGCAGCGCCTACTGCCAGCCGGACGCGAGCTTTGCCGCACAATCGGAGCCTCTGGTGGATGTGCACACCTTGAAGGACTACACCGAGTGGATGAAAGGCTTGCTGGGCTTCATGCCCGACGGGCGCTACGAGGTGAAGTCGTTCGCTACGGACGCCGACCGGAAGAACGTCTGCGCGTACGGCGTTTTCTCCGGCACCCATACGGGTTCCGGTGGGCCGATGCCACCGACCGGGAAAAGCACCAGCACGGACTACGTCTACGTGATGGAGTTCGAGGACGGCAAGATCCGCCACATGACCAAGATCTGGCACTCCGGACTCGCGATGAAAGATCTCGGCTGGACGGGATAGGGCCCCACTGGTGTTTCAGGGTCGCTGGGACGCTGACCCGCTCGCCACCGGCAGGGGCCAATGCGCGCCCAGATGTCCTTTGCCGCAGAAAGGCGGAGGCTCTCGCAATGTTGCGACTTTGGCTCGACCAACCGGTTCGTCCCTGCCGTCTCGGGGCTGTAGTGCCGTCGCCGTGTGGTTCCGGTGTGGTCCCGGCCCAGATCCCTCGATGGGGGTAGGACCGACGTCGATCGGGTGCCGATACAGAACAAGCCAGTCATCAAGCGAAGCGGGGGTGCCGCAGCCTCGGCTTCGCCCCCGACCGTCTCGGGGAATACGCGCAGGAGAGAGAGCCCGCTTCGGCGGGTTCTCTCGTGGAAGGCGGCGCCCTAGTCGGCCCGGAGCGGTTCGTATCTCAAATCGAATTCCTCCGCGCTTATTAGGCGCGTGATGATCCCATCCCGAACGATCCAACCATCTTCGTGCGGCTTCGCCCAGGCGGTTCTTTCGTGTCCGCGAACGCGATATTCAGCCCAGTCTTTGTCGTTGTCTGGCGGTCCCTCCATGTCCGTGGAGCGACTGTTTCTTCGCGTGCCCGAGAGGCGTAACGGGGAGCGGCGCTCTCACCCTGGGAGGAGGGGACCCCCCGGTTCCTCGGCTCCCGTCGGGATGACCGCTCCCCTGATTCCGACGTTCTCCCCCCGGCCGGTAATCGCTGAAACATTCGAACCAGCGCATTGGTCGCGTCCCAGCAGCCGGGCAAAAGTGAGGAGGGCGTAGCTTCCGCTCTAACCTGAGAGTTCGAGCGAGGAGGTACGCCCCGATGACGAGCACAGTCCCGAGCGAGCGGTTCCGCGCCGAAGCGGTCGCCGAGGCGTGGCCGGCCGCGCTCGGCCAGCGCTGCACCGTGCACAAGCTCAGAAACCTGCTCGCGAAGCTGCCCGAGCGCCTGCACCGCGAGGTCAAGGTCCGCTCTTGGGCGGCCTTCGACGAGCGCAGCCCCGCCCCAGCGAAGGCGAAGCTGGCCGCGCTGGCGGCTGCGTAGGCGGCAGCCTACCCATCCTTCGCCCGCTCGCTCGAGCAGGACCTCGACGCCTTGGTCGTCCACCTGCGCTTCCCCTACGAGCACCGCAAACGGATCAGGTCGACGAATCTGCTCGAGCGCACCTTCGTCGAGGTCAGGCGGCGCACGAAGGTGATCGGCCGCTTCCCCGGCGAGACATCGGCGCTCGCCCTGATCTGGGCCGTGCTCGAGCTCGCCAGCCGCGGCTGGCGCGGGGTCACGATGACACCGAGGGCAGTCGCCCAGATCAAGCGGCTGCGGCGCGCGCCCGCCGCCAGCGAGCAACTGCCCGAGACTCACCTCGACGAGGAGGTGATCGCCGCTTAAGAGGCGGAGTCTCGGAGCGTGAGTCTACGAGCCCGTCGCGGCCGCATCTCCCCCCAGGAGAGCGTCGAGCTCGGCAACGAGCGGGCCAGCCCCGAGGCCGAGGAAGATCTCCCGCGCCTCGCGAAGGTGCTCCTCCGCCTCTCCGGATCGGCCGAGCGCGACCAGACAGCGGCCGTGGCCGAAGAGCGCGTGCGCGCGCTCGAACACGGAGCCGTACTCGGCCCAGCGCTCGGCCGCGCGAGCGTAGCGCTCTGCCGCCTGCTCGGGCTCGGCTCTTGCTTCAGCGAGGATTGCCCGCGCGGTCTCCACGGCGTGCTTCGTCCGCGTGTCGACCTCCGTCTCGGTCGGTGGAAGCGTCTCGGCCAGCTCGAGCTCACCGGCGCTCGTCAGGAGACGCAGGGCGTCGGGAAGGTGAACGCCCCGAGTCCAGGCGGCCCGATCGCGGGTGACGTCCGCGAACTCCCCGACGCGTGCGCTCCCTTCGCCCGTGTTTCCGTGCGCCTGCTCGACGAGCGCCGCGCTGATCAGGGCGGGGACGAGGATCTGGGGATCTCCCATCTCGCGCGCCCGGGGCAGGAACTCCTCGACGAGCGAAGCGGCGGCCCGGAGATCGCCGCGCAGGAGCAAGACCTTCGCCCGGTACGGGAGAGCGATCAGCTCGACCTGGCTGCCGCCTCGCGCCCGGTCGGCTTCGACGACCTCGTCTGCCACCTGCAGCAGCTCGTCCCAGCGGCCGAGGTCGAACAGCCTCCAGACCGTCTCTGCCCGGCACCACAGCCCCGGACCGAGCGCTCCGCGCCGCTCTGCGAGCTCGATCCCTGTACGGGCCGTCTCGAGCGCGAGCGCAGGCCCCTCGACCAGCCACTGGCTGCCAGCAAGGTTGTTGGAAGTGGTGACAGCGCCATCCGCGTCTCGGTCGAGAGCGCGCCGGACCGCCTCGCGCAGATCGTCGAGACCGCCGGGATCGCCGAGGTCGACGCGTGCAGTTCCCCGGGCCATCAGCGCCAGCCGCAGCCCGTAGGACCCGAACTTCTCGGCGAGCGGCAGCGCCCGCTCGGCGGCGGCCAGGGCCTCGCGCGAGCGGCTGGCGACCGCGAACCGCATCGCTTGCAGCCCCTGCGCTTCCGCCAGCACCTGGCTTGGAGGCTCGCGTTCGAGCAGCGCGATCGCATCGTCGAGCATGGCGCTCGACCGATTGACGTCGCCACGCACGCGCATCGAGCGGCTGAGCCAGAGCGTCGCTTCGCCGACGCCGAGTACGTCACCCCGCCTGCGGAACTCGCCGAGCGCCTGCTCGAGCAGGCGCTCGGCTTCGGCAAGGTCGCCCTTCGCAAACACGCTCTTGCCCGCCTCCTGGAGCGCGCGAGCCAGGTCGGGGTGGCCCGCGGGCAGAAGCTCGAGCGCGCGCCTGTAGAACAGCTCCGCCTGGCCGAGGTCGAGCTGCTGCGCACGCTCGCCGGCGAGCAGCAGGAAGCGTCGCGTTCGCTCCTCCAGCTGCTCGGTCTCGTCGACCTGACCGGCGGCCCGAGCGAGCCCGAGCGCCTCGCCGTAGTGATAGGCAAGCAGCTCGGCCTGGTCCGCGAACCGCTCGCCGGCGGTCGCCTCCAGCCACTCCGCCGCCGCTCGATGCTTCTCGGCGCGCGCCGCCCGCGGGATCTGCCCATAGGCGACTTCCCGCACGAGCGCGTGCCAGAAGGAGAACTCGTCCTCCCCCTCGACCGACGACGCGCGGGCCGGGCGGACGAGCTCCTTGCGCACGAGCTCGCGAAGCCGTTCCCGGACGGCGACGCCGTCTGTACCGCCGATCGAGGCGACCGCGCCCGGCCAGAACACCTTCCCGACCACCGAGGCGTCGTGCAAGAGCGCCTTGCGCTCCGGTGCAAGCGTGTCCAGCCGGGCGGCAATCAGCGCGTGCACAGTCTCCGGCAGCGTGATCTCCCCCTCGCGGACGAGCTCGCCTTGCTCGGTCAGCATGCCCTGGTCACTCAGCATCCGAACGAACTCCTCAGCATAGAGAGGGTTCCCACCCGCCCGCTCGAGCAGAGCGGCCTGCGTCTCCGAGGGCAAGACGGCGCGCGAAAGCAGAGCGGAGATCAGCCTCGCCGTCTCATCCTCCGTCAGCGGAGACAAGGAAAGAGTCGTCGAGCTGCGCTTCCCTCCGCCCCAGCCGGGATTCCGCTCGTACAGCTCGGGACGGGCCGTGCAGAGGACGAGGATCGGCACTCCGCTCGCCCAGTCGACCAACTCGTCCAGGAAGTCGCACAGGGTCGCGTCTGCCCAGTGCAGGTCTTCGAAGAGCAACACGAGCGGTCGCTGTGCCGCAAGCCGCTCGAGGAACCGGCGCCACGCGGTGAACGACTCGCTCTGCTCGACCGCCCCGCTCGAATCGGCTCGAGCGCCCACGAGCGGCGCGAGCCGGGAGACGAGCCACTCGTGCTCGGATTCGTCCTCGACGTCCGCGCGCACAGCGGTCTCGAGCTTGTTCGCTGCCGTCTCCGGACTGTCCGACTCGAGGATCCCAGCCTGCGCCTTGACGACCTCGCCCAACGCCCAGAACGTGATCCCCTCACCGTAGGGAAGGCAGCGCCCCTGTCGCCACCGGATCCGCTCCGGCCGATCGTCAAGCCAGGAGCGGAACTCCGCCACGAGACGGGTCTTCCCCACGCCCGGCTCACCCCCGATCGTCACCAGTTGGACCGCCTGCTCGCGAACGGCGCGCGCGTACGCGTCCTGGAGGAGCGCCAGGTCGTGCTCACGGCCGACGAAAGGGCTGGTTGGTGCGGGCTCCGCATCGACCCCGAACCGTCCACGGGCTTGCAGTGCGCGCCAGACCGAAACGGGCTCGGCCTTGCCCTTGACGGTCACCGGAGCAAGCTCCTCGTACTCGACCGCGTCTCTGGTCGCACGGTAGGTGACCTCTCCGACGACGAGCGAGCCGGCCGGGGCTTCCTGCTGCAGGCGCGAGGCGGTGTTGACGACGTCACCGGCCACGATCCCCTCCCCCTGCTCGGGGCGGGCCTGAAGCGAAACGACCGCCTCCCCAGTCGCGATCGCGGCCCTCACCTCGAGCTCGAGCTCCTCGACGGCCTCGAGGATGCGGAGCGCGGAGCGCACCGCGCGTTCGGCATCGTCCTCGTGCGAGACCGGCGCACCGAACACCGCCATCACCGCGTCGCCGATGAACTTCTCCACCGTGCCGCCGTACCGCTCGATCTCGCCTTTCAGCAGCTGGTGGTAAGGGCGGAGGCGCGCACGAACGTCCTCGGGATCGGCCCGGTCGGAGGCGGCCGTGTGCCCGACGACGTCGACGAACAAAACAGAGACGAGCTTGCGCTCCTCGGCCTCGGCGGGCGCTACCTCGGCGAGCGGCGCGGCGCAGGCTCCACAGAACTTGAAGCCCTCGGGGTTCTCCTGCCCACACTGGGGACAAGCTGGCACCAGCCGAGTGTAAGCCGCCGCGGGCGCTGCGGCAGGCCTCAGCCGGGAGCGTCGCTCTCGAGCAGGCAGACGCTCCCCTTCTCCCGCTGTCCGACCTGCCTCACAAGGCGAGACTCGCTTTGTCCGAGGCTGTTAGGATCGCGACGAGGCGGAGCCACGTCCGAACGCTTTTGCCCGGACGATGGGGCGCAACCAGCGCATTTGCTCGACGAGACAGGTGACGAACACGGCGACGGGAGCCGGTCAGCGGATCGTGGGCGATCTCACGACGCAGCAGGAGAGCGGGACCTGTACGCTGCTCGATCTGACGATCCAGCCCATCGATCTCGACTTGCTTGGGCTGCGGCTCCTGAATCAGGCCCTTCGTCAGGGGGTGATCTCCGCGTAGTCCGCACGCCCCTTTCTGTTGCACACCAAGTCAAGGCCCGCAGTCGCGGGCCTTGACTTTCTTCGAGAAGGCTTCTAGGTCCACCGAAATCGGTTCACGTCTCCGCGACATTCGGTGGCGGCTGAGCCAGGGATGGCCTGACCGATGCGGCGATTTGTTGGGCTGCACGAAGAGCTTCGAGACGATCGGCCGGCGATGAGCCCGGGTCTTGTGCCATCGCCCACAGCCGGGCGATCTCTCTTTCGCTCTCGGCGATGTCGTCAGCCCCAGAGGCTTGGCCGGCTGGCGGTTCCTCCCCCATGCTTTCCCCCGCTCTCTCGAGTCCCGTTTCTCGGGAGCGTCACGCATCCCGAGAGCCAGGAGATACCCATCAAGAGGGTCGGGAATAACATCGTCTTCCGAGAACTCGCTTCCGTTTCGTCCGCGGTCCGGTGTAGCCTCCGCCCCCAATGGACGAGCAGGCTCTCGAGCTCTGCGCCGTCTGCGGCGGGTCTTTGGGCCCTGGCGAATCTCTAGCTTTCTTCCAGCACCTGGGGGTGTACGTACACCCGGGCTGCCTGCGCAACGACTCGGTGGAGCGGAGGTTGCCCCCCGTGGCCGTCGCGACTCGGCCGGGCGGTGCGCTTCGATGCGTTAAATGTGGCGACCTCGCAAGTGGGCGAGCGCGGGGCTGGCGCGCCTACATCGCCGAGCCCGACGAGGACGATCTCTTTGAGTACGTCGTCGTCTACTGCCCGCGCTGCGGCGAGCGGGAGTTCGGGCCCCTCGGCTTCGAGTGACGGTTCCTACCGCGCTCGATACGTCGTCGCTCCGCAAGCTCTTGGCGGCGGTCGTCAGGCGGGTGGTTTACACGCTTCGCTGGTCACGCTGACGGGGGGCCGGGACTTCACGTCCCTGGTACAGCAGGCCAAGCCCATTGAGTCCCTTGGCAAGCCCCGCGAGATACCTAATGAGATCGCCTGCGATGGTCACCCCGCGCCTCCTCGCGCGGATCTGCTCGCCGCTGACGGTGAACTTCGGCATGTCATAACGTGGCGTTCCACCACGGCCGCCGTAGAAAGATGCGGTGCGAGGACCCAGAACTCACGCTCGGAAAGCGACGAGTCGCGAAGCAGGGTTGAACCGTGCTTCGCTCGGTTGTACGCCACACGAATGATCTCGTCCTCCGCGAAGTAACGGTCGGCGAGAAACCGAGCTTCCCCCACCGAAAGAGAGTGCGACTTACGGCACTCCTCAATCCTCCCGCCGTAGGCCCAGTGCTCGTCGAGCCAGGCCCGCTCAATGTGAAAGTCATTCCAGCCGGGCGCATAAGACGCCTTCCAGGCGTGTCGGCTGACCCGTTTTGCCATGAGACGCCCAAACGGTAGACGGCTACTCGGGAAGCTGCGCCGCGCGTTCGACGACGCTGAGAACGCCACGCTCCTAGAGCAGCATCCGAGCCTCAGCGGCGATCGCCGTCGCCGGCAGGCCGGGTGCCCTCGAGTCTTCTCGCGCATGGCGCGGAGCTCCTCGCGCGCCGCGAGCATCGCCTGCCCGCGCGGCGAATCCCCACCACCGGCCGGATAGAGATAAAGCATCGCGCGCCCGAGCCACCGAGCAGCCTCGAGGCTTTCGGCCGGTGTCGGGTTTGTCTCGACGCGGCGGCCCACTAGGACGCATACCCCGGAAAGAGCTCGAAGTGTGGCGGTGGCGGGTTCCCGGCTCACGAGCATCCCAGCCGGCGTTGTGCTCGACCCGCCGCGCGTCGAAGTCGGCGCGCAGACGTTCGGCGCCGTGCGGTCGCCGCGGCAAACCCTGAGCGCGTAGCTGGGCTTGGGCCCGCTCACCGCGTAGATGGCCGAGACGCGCGGCCGCTCGCCAACGCGAGCGGACGACGGCCGGATCTTCGAGCTAGAGCGCCTCGAGGAGACGCAGTTGGGCGAGCCGCAACTGCCGCGCCTCGGCGATCGCAGGGGGACGACAGTCTGACCACGAGAGCCCCTGACCGTCGCCCCATGCTTGTCGACGGAAGTCTCAAGCGCCGCGATCCGGTGTCCCGGGTGACGGAGCTCGCCGCCCGACTGGGGCACGCGCGGTCGATGACGCTCGACACGTACTCACACGTGCTCCTCGACTAGAAGGGCTTGGCGATTGGCGAAACGAGTGGCCATGTAGTCTCCTGCGAACTGCGAAGCGTGAAGGGGAGACGATGCCGCTCTATCTAACGAGGTTCAGCTACACGCCGGACACGTGGGCCAGGCTGATCGCCAACCCGGAGGATCGCCGGAAGGCGGCTGAGACGTACATCGAGTCAGTCGGGGGCAAACTGCACGGCTTCTGGTACGCGTTCGGCGAACACGACGGCTACAACCTCTGGGAGGCTCCCGACGACGTGTCCATGGCTGCAGTTGCGCTGGCGATTGGCAGTGGCGGTGCGCTCAGCTCTATCGAGACAACAGTCCTCCTTACCGTCGAGGAAACGATGGAGGCCCTGGGCAAGGCGGGGCAGATCCAATACCGAGCGCCCGGCACGTAGCGGGTTCCCTCCGAAGTCCTCTTCTTGCGCTCCTCGTGTGTCCCCGTGTGGTCTCCGCCCGGGTCGAGGGCTGAAAACCGAGCACTCACGCCAAGCGTGTCATTGGCCGCAGAAAGGCGGGATATCCTAGGGGCGATGCGACTTTCGCTCAACTAGCGTTCGTCCCTGCCTTAGAGGCGTCAAATGCGGTCCCGGTGTGGTTGTCTCGAGCGGGCCCCTCGCGCCGCTAGCCCGACTGGCGCGCACGGCTCAGTTTTCCTTGAACCCGCTGCCACGCCGGCAATGGCAAAGCACGGCCCGCGCCGCGATCAACCCACCGCAGTCAGCCGGTACCCCACGCCCCACACGTTCAGCACATAGCAGGCGTCGCCGTTTCGGTTCAGCTTGCGGCGCAGGCGCGAGGCGTGGGAGTCCAAAGTCCGCGTCCGGCCGAGCGACCTGAAGCCCCAGACGTCGCGGAGCAGGTCTTCCTTCTTGAAGACGCGCACCGGATCCTCGGCGAGCGCGACGAGGAGCTCGTACTCCTTGGCGGAGAGCTGCACCTGCTCGCCTCCGACCGTGACGATGCGGGCGGCGAGGTCGATCTCGAGGTCGCGTACGGTGAGGTGCGCATGCCGCGGGCCGGTCGAGCGCCGTAGCACCGCACGCATCCGCGCGACGAGCTCGTCGTAGATGAAGGGACGCACGACGTAGTCGTCGCAGCCGCGGGCGAATCCGCGCACCCGGTCGACGGGATCGCCGCGCGCGCTCACCATGATCACGGGCACGTCACGGTCCCAGGCGCGGCCAGGCGCGCCTTCGCGGAGACGGCCGCAGACCTCGAAGCCGGAGCCGTCGGGCAGCACCGCGTCGAGAAGGACGAGGTTCGGCTTCGCGCGCTCGACGAGCTCGAGGGCGGCAGCAGCACGGTCCGTGGCGAGGACGTCGAATCCGTCGTCCGCGAGCTGCTGCTCCAGGTAGGCCCGTACGGGAGTCTCGTGCTCGACCACCAGAACCGTCCCCGCGACCATGGGCGCCGACGCTAACGCAGGCGCCGCCGCCCGCCCAGATGTCCTTTCGCACGGAAGCGCAACAACACCTCGACAGCCGCGTGCACAACCGTCGTAGTCGGACGTCGCCCTTGTCGGCCGAGCGCGTGAGGCGTAGAACTAGCCAGCTCGGCGAGCAGTCAACCTTGAAAGGGGTCCTGTTATGCGGCTTGGAAGGGGATTCGCAACGCTGGTCTCGAAGCGTCCAAGTGCGGCGATGATGGTCGCGCTAATTGCGTTGTTCGTTTCCCTCACGGGCAACGGTCTCGCGCTTTCGGGGAAGTTCACAATCGATGCCAATGACTTGCAGCACGGAGCCGTTCACAGGTACGCGATCCACAAGAACGCAGTCAATTCGGCGCGCATCGACAATGGCGCAGTCCACAACTCTGATCTTGGCAAGGTCGTCATCATGAGCGAGAGCGTGCCGCTCCCACAAAACAGTTCCCAGAGCGTCACCGCGAGCTGTCCAGCGGGATCGCAGCTCCTCGGTGGCGGCGGGCGGACTCAGGTCCAGGGCGTCCCACTCACGGGTAGCTATCCGCTTAGCGACAACCGGTGGCAGGCAGATGGGACGAATGGGAATACCGGAGCGAATGCCACACTCGAGGCCTACGCCATCTGCCTGAAGTAGGACGCGTCCTGGACAGGCCAGTCCTCCCTCGATACGGGAACGCTCGCCCTGGAAAGCCCTGGGTTCGGTCGCACCGCCGTCAAGGCGGGAAGACTTAGGTGGGCCCCTCCGGCGTGATCCCCTTGCGAAGTCCGCATGTAAGACCACGTGAACGAGCGGGGTTGCCGGTGTAGGCGCGAAGCTGCAGGACCGTTTTCCGGCCCCTTGGAAAACGTGCTGCGAAGGCGGATCCTGTTCTCGTGCGGACACTGCCGGCCGGAACGGTCACCTTCGTCTTCACCGACGTCGAAGGATCGACGAAGCTCCTCGACGCGCTCGGCGCCGACGCCTACGCCGAGGCCCTGGCCGAGCACCGCGCGCAGGTTCGCGAGTCGTTCGCACGGCACGGCGGGATCGAGGTGGACACTCAGGGCGATGCGTTCTTCTACGCCTTCGAGACGGCGCCCGGCGCGCTTCGCGGAGCACGCGACGTGCAGGCAGCGCTCGCCGCCGGACCGATCCGCCTGCGGATCGGCCTCCACACGGGGACTCCACGCCTCGCCGCCGAGGGCTACGTGGGACACGATGTCCATCGCGCGGCCCGGAGGGCAGGTGCTCGTCTCCTCGAGCACCGCGGCCCTCGTGGACGACGAGCTACGCGACCTCGGCGAGCACCGTCTGAAGGATCTCTCCGCCCCCGAGCGCATCTACCAGGCCGGCTCGGACGAGTTCCCGCCCCTCCGAACCCTCTACCAGACGAACCTCCCGGTGCCGTCCACTCCGTTCCTCGGGCGAGAGGAAGAACTCGCGAGCGTTCGCGAGCTGCTCGCGCAGGACGAAATACGGCTGCTCACGCTGACCGGTCCCGGCGGGACCGGAAAGACGCGCCTGGCGCTGCAGGCGGCGTCGAGCGCGGCCGATTGCTACCCGGACGGGGTTTGGTGGGTCAGCCTCGCTCCGCTCCGCGACCCGCAGCTCGTGCTGCCGGCAGCCGCGCGAGCACTGGGAGCACAGGCGTCCCTGGAAGCGCACGTCGGCGACCGGCGCATGCTCGTCTTGTTCGACAACTTCGAGCACGTGATCGAGGCCGGCCCCGCCCTCACCACTCTCCTCTCGAGCTGCCCGGGGCTCGACGTCCTCGTGACGAGCCGCGCACTCCTTCACCTCTCCGGCGAGCACGAGTATGCCGTGCCGCCCCTTCGGCCCGAGGAGGGCGTGGATCTCTTCTCGGCGCGAGCGCGAGCTGTGAGGCAGGACTTCGTGCCAGACGACGCAGTTCGGAAGCTCTGCCGGAGGCTCGACGACCTGCCGCTCCCTCTCGAGCTCGCAGCCGCGCGCACGAAGGTGCTCTCACCGGGTGAAATCCTGGAGCGGATCGACCGGCGGCTTCCTCTCCTGACAGGCGGGGCGCGCGACCTGCCCGAGCGGCAGCGCACCCTCGAGGCGACGATCCAGTGGAGCTACGAGCTGCTGTCCGAGCACGAGCAAGTGCTCGTCCGCCGCCTTGCAGTCTTTGCGGGCGGCTGCACGGCCGACGCCGCCGAGGAAGTCGCCGCTGCCGAGCTCGACACTCTGCAGTCGCTCGTCGAGAACAGCCTGCTGCGGTACGGGGCGGGCCGGTACTGGATGCTCGCGACGATCCGGGAGTTCGCGGCCGACCGTGTGGAGCAGTCCGGTGAGGCCGGGGCGGTCCGCCGGCTTCATACCGAGTACTTCGTGGACTTGGTCGATTCGGCTGGGCTCACGCTCGAGCCCGAAGGGGACCAGGACTACGAGCCGATCCGGGTCGAGCTGGACAACATCCGGGCAGCCCTCGACTGGGGCCTCGAGGGCGATCCTGTCTTGGCCCTGCGCCTCGCAGCCGCGCTCGACGGCTTCTGGGCTGTCACGGCCCCGGACGAGGGCATGCGCCGTCTCGAAGCCCTCCTCCGGAGAGCACCCGACGCGCCGCTCGAGCTCCGCGCCCGGGGTTATCGCGCCTTCGGGAGCTCGGCGAACCCTGCCGGCGACGACGCAGGCGCGGAGCACGCCTACGAGCAGAGTCTCGACGCGTACCGACGACTGGGAGACGACCGGGGCACGGCGGCCATACTCTTGCGGCTCGGCATGAGCGCGTTCTACCGCGGAGACCTCGATCGTGGGTTCGAGCTGGGTGGCGAGTGTCTCGAGCTCAGCCGTGCGATCGGCTTCCGAGCGCCCGAGGCGCAGGCGCTCAGCCTACTCGGCGAGGTGGAATGGGCCCGCGGCAACCTGGCGGCCGGCTCCGATCTGATCGAGCAAAGCGCCATTCTCGCCGGCGAGATCGGGTTTCCCTGGTGGCGGGCGCGGAGCCTCCGCAAGCTCGTCGACTGTCTGCTCGAGCTCGACCGCCCTGACGACGCCGCGGCCGCGGCGCGGGAATCCCTCATGCTCATCCATTCGATGCACGACCGCCAGATGACCGTTTTCACCCTCGCGCGTCTCGCCCGGCTCGCGGCCGAGTCGGGTTTCGAGCACCGCGCGGGCGTCATCTGGGGTGCGATCGAGGCAGAGGAGAAACGGGGTCGTATGGGTGCCTGGGCGAAAGAGCGGGACCGCCTCGGTGCTCCTGTGCTCGCGCATGCCGGCCCGGCGTTCGAGCGGGGCCGTGAGGAGGGAGCGCTACTCGAGCTCGACGAGGTCGTCGAGCTCGCTCTCGAGGAGAAAGCTCTCGGCGCCTCGGCTCACGTAGAGCCGGCCGAGGTCTCGTAGGCCCGACTACGGGTTCGGCGCCGGCGCAGGAAGACCACGGCCGCGGCGACGAGCAGCGTCACTGGCGCGAAGGCCACGATCGGCAGCCTGCTGCCCGAGGAGTGCGACGGCGTTGCCACAGCCGCGCGCGCCGGCGGGCGGTACGTGCGCGTGTCGATCGCCGCCAGCTCCTGCGTGCCGCTCACGACCGCGAGCCGCGTGCCGCCGCGAGTCAGGTCGAGCCCGAGCGAGTAGAGGTCCTCCCGCCCCGCGAGCTCCTCGAGGTCGATGCAGCGCGCCTCGCCGTTCACCGTGTCGAGCGCGTGGACGAACGGCTCCTTCCCCGCGCCGTCGTAGAGGGTGTACGCGAAGCGCCCGTCCGGCGTCGTCACGCGCGTGATCGGGAAGCCTCGCATCTGCTCGTCGGCCTCCGTCGGGTCGACGATCGGCTCGGGCAGCAGGCCGTGATCGCCGACGAGGTCGTAGGCGCGCACCTCGTAGCGCGTGGGATCGCGCCGCGACTGGTAGTGGATCAGATACATGAGCGAGCCGTCCGGTGACTGCGCGTCGAAGCTGTAGTCGCCGTCGAGCAGGACCTTCGAGCGCAGCCGCAGGCTCTGCGCGTCGAGCACCGTGAACGACGTCTTCGGGCGCGGAAAGGCCCGGCGCGGGTTGATGAGGACGAGGGTCGAGCGGTCGGCCGAGAGACCGGAAGCCGTGCCGTCGAGCCCGACGACGGGAACCGTCCAGCGCCCGTCGAGGAACCGCTTCGCCTCGACGACGTCGCCGAGCCGGGTGACCAGCGTCCCGCGCGCGGTCGCGACCGCGGCGTAGGAGCTCCCGTCCGAGCCGTGCAGGACGGCAGGGACGCCTGAGTCCGAGAGGGGAAGCCCGTCGGCGCGCGCGAGCGGCGCGAAGGCTAGAGCAACGACGAAGCCGATGAGAAGTCGAGTGCGCATGCCGGTACTACACCGGCGCGCGCCCGAAAGGTCCCTAGAGCCGCCCCGAGCGGATCACGCCCCAGGCGAGCCAGAGCCCGAGGATGGTCGAGATGCTGAAGCCGACGATCGAGAAGACGTGCACGCCCAGGATGTGCGGCCCCTCGTCCGCGAAGACGCCGAGGAGAGCCGAGCCCATCACGCCCGTGCCGGCGACGAGCGCGATCACGAGGCGGTTGGCGAGCTTG
>DASUJY010000076.1:0-14669 GCA_036279015.1 Gaiellaceae bacterium
CGCTCGTCGTCCGCGACGGCCGCGAGGAGCTCTTCCCCGTCTCCGAGCTCGAGGTCGGCGACGTCTTCGCCGTCCGCCCCGGCGAGAAGGTCGCGACCGACGGCGTCGTCGTCGAAGGCGACTCCGCGCTCGACCGCTCGCTGCTCACCGGCGAGCCCGCCCCGGTCGACGTCGGCCCCGGAAGCGAGGTCGAAGGCGCGACCCTCAACACCCACGGTCGGCTGCTCGTGCGCGCGACGCGCGTCGGCGCCGACACCGCGCTCGCGCAGATCGCGCGGCTCGTCGAGGCTGCGCAGTCGGGGAAGGCGCCCGTGCAGCGGCTCGCCGACCGCGTCGCCGGCGTCTTCGTGCCGGTGGTGATCGCGCTCGCGCTCGCGACGCTCGGCGGCTGGCTCGCCGCCGGCGCGGGCGCCGGCACCGCATTCACGGCGGCGGTCGCCGTGCTGATCGTCGCCTGCCCCTGCGCGCTCGGCCTCGCAACGCCCACCGCGCTGATGGTCGGCACCGGCCGCGGCGCCCAGCTCGGCGTCCTGATCAAGGGGCCGGAGGTGCTCGAGCGCACACGCCGCGTGGACACCGTCGTGCTCGACAAGACGGGAACCGTGACCGCGGGGAAGCTCGAGCTGGCCGACGTCTCGCTGCTGAACGGCGCGACGCGCGCCGACGTCCTCCGCCTCGCCGGCGCAGTCGAGGCCGCCTCCGAGCACCCGGTCGGCCGGGCGGTCGCGAGCGCCGCCAGCGCCGAGCTCGGCGCGCTCCCGCCCGTCGAGCGCTTCCACAACACGCCGGGGCTCGGCGTCGAGGGCCGCGTCGAGCGCCACGACGTCCGCGTCGCGCGCGCAGACGGACGCGTCCAGGTCTCCTGGGACGGCGTCCCCCGCGCGCGGCTCGAGCTCCGCGACACCGTGAAGCCGACGAGCCCCCGCGCGGTCGAGGAGCTGAAGGAGCTCGGGCTCGAGCCGCTGCTCCTCACCGGCGACACGCGCGAGACCGCCGAGAGCGTGGCGCGCGAGCTCGGGATCGAGCGCGTGGTCGCCGAGGTCTACCCGCAGGACAAGGTGCTCGAGGTCGAGCGGCTGCAGCGCGAGGGGAGAGTCGTTGCGATGGTAGGCGACGGCGTGAACGACGCGCCCGCGCTCGCGCAGGCGGACCTCGGGCTCGCGATCGGCACGGGCGCCGACGTCGCCGTCGAGGCCTCCGACCTGACCCTCGTCTCGGGCGACCTTCGCGCAGCGGTCGACGCGATCCGGCTCGCCCGCGCGACGCTCCGCACGATCCGGGGCAACCTCTTCTGGGCGTTCGCCTACAACGTCGCCGCGATCCCGCTGGCCGTCGCCGGCCTCCTCAACCCGATCGTCGCGGCCGCGGCAATGGCCTTCTCGAGCGTCTTCGTCGTCACCAACAGCCTGCGCCTGCGCCGCTTCTCGAGCCCGAGGGAGCAAGGATGACGCACGGCTACGTCGGCGAGAAGAAGGCGCTCGTCAAGCGCCTGCACCGCATCGAGGGGCAGGTGAGGGGCATCGAGCGGATGGTCGAGGACGAGCGCTACTGCATCGAGATCCTGACGCAGATCGCTGCAGCCACGACGGCGCTCGAGAGCGTGGCGTTCCGGATCCTCGACGAGCACGTGAACCACTGCGTCGCCGGCGCGCTCGAGTCCGGCGATGCCGAGGTGGCCGCGGAGAAGAGCCGCGAGCTGCTCGAGGCCGTGCACCGCTTCTCGCGGACACGGTAGTGCCCAAGTACCTGACCGCGGCGGCCGTCGTGCTCGCCCTCTGGGTCGCCGTCCGCTCCGGCGAGCCCTGGACGGGGATGCTGCCCGCCGGGCTCGCCGCCCTCCTCGCCCTCGTCTCGTACGTCCACTGGGAACGCCATGGGCGGCCCTGGCACGACTGGACGGTCATCCTCGTCCTCCTGCCCGCGATCCTCGCCTCGGTCTGGATCGGGGTCGGCGGGCTCCTGCTCGACGTGGCGCGCTCCGAGGACGGGCGGCTCGTCTACGAGGTCGGCCCGGGGATCGGGCTCGTCGGGCTCCTCTGCACGCTGATCGCCTACCACGGGCGTCACCACCCCGACGAGGAGCGCCTCCGCTCCCGCGGCAGCACCGGCGGCACGCTCTAGGGCCTTCGTTTGGGGACGGCCGGGGTGCGGGAACGCTTGAGCCGTGACCGCGATCATCATCCTCGTCGTGCTCGCCGCAGTCGTGATCGGGCTCGGAGTCGTCTTCGGCGGGCCGCTCCTCGGCGCGATCCTCGCCGTGGTCGCAATCGTGGGCGCTCTCGTCTGGTTCTTCATGCTCGCCGGCTCGAAGACTGGAGGCGGCGAGGTCGTGCGCGAGACGCACGACCAGGAGTTCCTCGGGCCCGGTGGGCCTGACGATCCCAACCGCTAGCGACTTGCAGCGCTTCGGCGCCAAGCGTCGGCCGTCCTCTCTCGATGAAACAGCCAGAGGAGTGCGGCCACGACGAGCAGCACTGCCTCGTCGAGTGGGCCCGGGACGGGAAGCAAGCCGACGACCGCGAGCCAGCGGAGGGGGCGAGGGATGCGACCGTCCGCGGCCAGAAGGCGAACCGCCCGGATCGCCCGCCGGGCCGTCCTCACTCTAGGCCTTGAGAAGCACGGAGCGCAGGTCGCCCTCGCTCCCGGGCTCGAGGATGGCGAGCACCTGGTCGCCCGCATGGAGCTCAGTCGAGCCGACCGCGATCTCCGCGCGCCCCTCCCGGACGACCGAGATCAGGCGCGCCGTGTGCGGCAGGTGCAGGTCCTCGACGCGCTTGCCGGCCGCTGCCGAGCCCTGCTTGATCTCGACCTCGACGATCTCGAGGTTCTCCTTCCGGAGCTCGAGGAGATGGACGAGCTCGTGCTGGGGCACCTCGTGCTCGACGAGCGCGAGGACCATCGACGTCGCCGACACCGTGGGCGAGATGCCAAGCAGGTCGAAGTGCGGCTCGTTGCGCGGGTCGTTGACGCGGGCGATCACCTTCGGGACGCCGTACTTCTCCTTCGCGAGCTGGCAGATGACGATGTTGTCCTCGTCGTCTCCGGTGACCGCGACGAGGATGTCCGGAGGACGGCCGAGGCCCGCCTCCTCGAGGACGAAGACCTCCGTGCCGTCGCCGTGGACGGCCCGGTGCTGGAACTCCTCCTCGAGCCGCTCGTAGCGCGGCTGCTCCTGCTCGACGAGCACGAGCTCGTGCTGGAGCGCGAGGAGCGTCCGCGTGACGCTGACCCCGACCTTCCCGCCGCCGACCACGACGACGAACATCAGTCGGCTCCGGAGGCGAGCACGGCGTCGCTGAGCTTCGCGATCGCGGTGCTCGTCGGCGAGACCACCTCGAAGCCCCGGCCGGAGTAGAAGCCCGCCCTGGCCGGGTCGAGGATCCGCGCCGCGACCGCCGGCACCTCGTAGCGGCGCTTCGCCACCTGCGCGATGACGATGTTCGTGTTGTCGCCGTCCGTGGAGGCGACGAACGCATCCGCGTCGGCGATCCCGGCCGCCTCGAGGACGGAGGAGTCCATGCCGTGGCCGAGGTGGAACTCGCCGGGCCAGTTCGGTCCGAGCCGGCGGAGCGCCTCCTCGGTCTCGTCCACGACCACGACTTCCCAGCCTTCGTCCCGGAGCCGGGACGCAACGGCCGATCCCACCCTGCCGGCGCCGACGACGAGAGCTTTCATCGGCGGAACACTATTCTTCGAGAACGCCCTGCGGATACGTGACGACCATGACCTCGCAGGGGGCCCGGCGGAGCACGTAGTCGACCGTCGGGCTGAAGAAGCGAGACTGGCGCCGCCAGCGCGGCGCGGAGCCGAGCAGGATGAGGTCGACGCCGTCCCCGGAGGCGGCGTCCACGATCGCCTCGCCGATCGCGCGCCCGCGGACGATCTGGCCCTCCACCTCGACGCCGTGCTCGGCGGCGAGGAGCTTCGCCTCGGCGAGCGAGGCCTCCGCGCGCTCCTCCTCGTCCGTCAGCTCCGCGTCGAGCGGGAGCTCGAGCGGGACGCGGACGACGTGCAGCGCGCGCACCGCGCACCTCCGCTCCTCCGCGAGCCGGATGGCGGTCGCCAGCATCTCCTCGCCGATCTGACCGAGCTTGACCGGGACGAGGATGCGCTCGTAGGCGCCCTCCTCCTCGGGCACGAGGTCGGCGACGGCCGGCTCGACGTGCTCGAGCAACGGCTCGTGGCGGGCGCGCCGCACCGCGACGAAGAGAACGGCGCCGACCCCGAGCCAGATCGGCCCTGCGATCCGCGCAGCGTCGTGCGTGGAGAGAGCGGCGATCCAGAGGGCGAACGTGAGCGGCGCGCCCACGAGGGCCGCGACCGGCACCTCGACACCACGGATGCGGACGTTTCCGGGAACGCGATACGGCCGCTCAAGTCCGGGCTCGGTGAAGCGAAGCCGGACGACGGCCAGCTGCGCCGCCGTGAAGGCGGCGAGCGCCCCGAAGCTGTAGAGGCTTGCAAGGACAGTCACCTCCTTCCCCACCACATCCGAGACGACGAGAAGGGCGCTGGCGATCACGGCGCCGCTCACGATCGAGACGGGCGCGATGAAGGTGCGCTGGTTGAAGCGACCGAACGCGCGCGGCAGCATCGCCCGTCGCCCGAGCGAGTAGGCGAGCCTCCCCGCGCCCGAGAGCGAGGTCGTGATCGCCGAGACGAGGATGATGGCGCCCGTGACCCCGAGGAAGATCCTGATCGCGTCGACCGCCGCACCGGGCAGGGAGCCGCCGAGCGCCTCGGAGATCCCGACGAGCGGGGCGCGGAGCCAGCGCGTGCCGAGGTCGGTCGCCCAGCCGTCCGGCCCGCTCGGGTCGGGATGGGCCGGATAAGCGGAGAGGCCGACCGCCGCCACCGCGAACGAAACGAGGACGACGGCGCCGATTCCGGCGAAGAGGCTCCGGGGCAGCGCCCTGCCCGGCTCGCGCGTCTCGGCGGCGAGGTTCGCCACGGTCTCGAGCCCGGTGTACGCCAGCGTCGCGAGCGAGAGCGAGAAGACGAGCGCGTGCCAGGTCGGCACGGTTCCGAGGTCGATCCCGCCGCCGAGGCCCTCGCGCGAGAGGAGGAACGCGAAGCCGAGCCCGATCAGGAGCAGGTGGGAGAGGAGCGCGATGACGGCGATGAAGACCGCGGCCGCGTACATCCGCGCCCGCCGCACGAGGCGGATCCCGGCCACGCCGAGGATGGCGACGACACCGAAGACGACGTCCCAGGGCGACCTCGTGACTGCGTCCCATCCGGTCGCGGTTCCGAGGTAGTGCGGCACGAAGAGGCCCGCGAGCGCGATCACGATCAGGTAGTCGAGGAAGAGCGCCCAGCCCGTCAGGAAGCCCGCGGGATCGTTGAAGGCCCGGCGCACGAACGTAGCGGCGCCGCCGGTCTCGGGCAGAGCGGCGGTCCCCTCAGCGTATGAGAGCGCGACGAGGAGGAAGAGGGCACCGACGCCGAGGAGCACCCACGGCGTCGCGCCGAGGGCGTAGAGCGCGACGATGCCGAGCGCGAAGTAGAGCGACGACCCGATCTCGCCGTAGGCGACCGACGCGAGCGAGCCCGCCCCGAGAACCCGCGCCAGACCGGGGATCTTCTTCGCCATCAGTGTCTCGTCGAAACGTACAACCGGCCGGCGCCGGCGAGCATCAGCAGTGCTCCGAACAGGTAGCCGATCCCGCCGCCCGCGAGGGCCGTCTCGACCAGGAGCACGGTGCCGAGCACGACGAGGAGGCCCGAGAGCGCCATCGTGACGCGCCGGCGGGGCGTCACGCCGCCTTGCGCCCGGCGGCCAGGAGCACGCGGCACGGGCTCGCCTTCAGGACGTGGTCGACGGCGCGGCCGAAGATCGGCGTGCGGCCGCGCGCGAGCCGACGGCGGGCGCCGATCACGATCAGCTCCGCGTGGCGCCGCACGGCCTCCTCGACGATGGCGGGCCCCGCCTGGCGCGCACGGACGAGCCGCGTCACCGCCCTTACTCCGTAGGACTCCGTGAGGGCGCGGGCGTCCTCGAGGAGGTCGACGGCCTCGTCCTCCTCGGCGGGGAGCTCCGCGTCGAGCGGGCGGCTGAGCGGCACCTCGAGCACGTGGACGATCGCGATCGTGGCCCGCCGCTCGGCGGCCAGGCGCGCGGCTGCGACGAGCGCCTCCTCCGACTCGGCGTTCCGCACGACCGGAACCACGATCGTCCGGAAGCGGAGCTCGAGCGACGGCCCGAGTACGAGCGCGGGCGCCCTCCCCGTCTGGCGGAGCGGCAGGCGGACGACCTGGCGGCGGTAGACGAAGTAGAGGACCAGCCCGAGCACGAGCCAGCCGAGGCCGGCGTAGCGCGTCGAGGGCGTCTGCACGACGACGGTCAGCCAGGCGAGCGCCGTGGCGAGCCCGCCGAAGATCGCGAAGAGCGGCCAGTCGACCCCGCGGAAGCGGAGGTTGGGACGCGCCCGGTAGACGAGCTCCTCGTCGCGGCGGCGGTAGCGGAGCGCCACGATCGAGGCGTGCGCGACGGTGAAGGAGAGCATCGCGCCGAACGAGTACATCGTCCCGAGGAAGTCGAGCTGGCCGGGGATCAGCACGACGATCGGCGCGATCCCGGCGAAGACGACGAGCGCGAGCCAGGGTGTCTGGAAGCGCGGATGCAGGCGGCGGAAGAGCTCCGGGAGCTGGCGGTAGTGCGACATCGCGTACGTGATCCGCGAGGCCCCGATCACGCCCGCGTTCGTGGCGATGAAGAGGATCGTGGCGGCCAGGATCCCGACGTAGACCTTGAGGATGTCGAGGAACGTTCCCGAGACGCCCAGGTTCTCGACGAGGCCGAGCACCGGGTCGTTCGCGAAGCCCGGCGGCGAGTGGTCGGGGCCGACCCCGAGGAGCGTCTGGTGCTCGCCGTCGATGATCGTCACCGGCAGCGCCGAGAGCGCGATCGCGGGCAGCGTGAAGTAGATCGCGAAGACGGCGAGCGCGACGAAGCGGATCGAGGCGGGGATCGAGCGCGGCGGGTCGCGCGCCTCTTCGGCCAGGTTCGAGACGGTCTCGATGCCGGTGTATGCGATCATCGCCACCGGGATCGCGAGGAAGAACTGCCGCCAGGTCGGCGCGGTGCCCCAGTCGACGTTGTCCGTCAGGATGCTGGGGCTGAAGATCAGCGCGAAGCCGATCACGACGAGCAGAAGCTGCGTCGCGAAGTCGACGAGCGCGAGGACGATGTTGATGCGCGCCGACTCCTGGATGCCGACGATGTTCAGGAGGACGAGGCCGACGATCACGGCCGCGCCGACGATGATGTCGCCCGGGTTGTCCCGGAGAGCCGGCCAGAAGATCGAGAGATAGTGGGGGACGAAGAACGCCGAGATGGCGATCGTGATCACGTAGTTCAGCATCTGCGACCACGCCGCCGCGAAGCTGACGAGCTCGTTGAACGCGTGCCGGGCGAAGCTCGAGGAGCCGCCGGCCTCCGGGTAGCGCACGGTGCCCTCGGCGTACGTGGCCGCCGTCGCGGCGAAGATGATCCCGGCGATGATGAAGACGAGCGGCGTCAGCCCGAGGGCGAAGGCGGCCGTGACGCCGAGGGCGTAGTAGATCGACGAGCCGACGTTTCCGTACGCCGTCGAGAAGAGCGCGGGTGTCCCGAGCACCCGCTCCAGGCCCTGCGCGCGTCGCCGCCGCCGGATGACGCCGCGCTGTCGCTCGAAAGCGCTCAAGGAGACCGGCCACACTAACTCACGGCGGCGACGTCTAATGGAGGTGACGATGCGGAAAATCGCCTGCTGGCTCGGGTGGCCGCCCGGGCACCTGTACGAATCGGTCACCTACCGCGACCCGGTCTCGTCGCGCTGGCGCGCCTACGCGCGCTGCCTGCGCTGCGGACGGGCGCGCCCGCTCTCGGTCGGCGAGCGCCGCCGGCCGGCGAGCTTTCCGGGAAACCCGCTCGCGGCGATCCTCTCGTTCGGCTCGCGGCCGGCCGACGCGAACGTTCGCATCGAGCCCGTCGAGCCGCAGGGCTCCATGGTCGTCGAGATCCCCGCGACGGGCGAGAAGCTCGAGATCAGGGCGGCCCAGGTGGCCTGGGGGCCGTGGCGCGGCGACACCGTCTACTGCGCCCGCCTGCTCGGCGATCCCCAGGGCCGGGCCGCCTCGCGCGACCTCCGCGCCGCACTCGCGCGCGCCTCGCACGCCCGGCCGAGGAGCGCCTGGGTCGACGGCCTCGCGCGCCAGCTCGAGCACGAGCTCGCGCCGTGAAACCGTTCGGGGGTTGACAGCCCGGTGAGGTTTCACCAGACTTCGCGAATCGTGCAGATGAGGTCTGTAGCGACAGCATTCCCCGCAGCCGGTCTCCTCCGGCTCGCGTCGCTCGGCCTCGTCGCCATTCTCCTTCTCGCCATTCTCCCCCGCTAAGGGGGAGTACGCGACCACGCGCCCTTCGCAGGCGCACACGCCGACCGAAACGACACCCGAGGTGCGTCTCCGTTTCGGAGACCGCGCGAAGGAGGAGCAGTGGCAGCACGCAGGATCACCATCTTCGACACGACGTTGCGCGACGGGGAGCAGTCCCCCGGCATCGCGCTGCAGCCGCACGAGAAGGCGGAGATCGCCACCCAGCTCGAGCGCCTCGGAGTCGACGTCGTCGAGGCCGGTTTCGCGGTCTCCTCGCCGGGCGACTTCGAGGGCGTCCGCGCCGTGGCGGCCGCCGTCGAGGGACCGACAGTCGCATCGCTCGCGCGCACGCGCAAGGAGGACGTCGACGCCTCCGCCGAGGCCCTTGCCGAGGCGCGGCGCTCGCGCATCCACGTCTTCATCGCGACGAGCCCGATCCACATGGAGAAGAAGCTCCGGCTCGAGCCCGCCGAGGTGGTCGAGCAAGCCCGCTGGGCGGTCGGCTACGCCAACGCCCGCTCGGACGAGGTCGAGTTCTCCTGCGAGGACGCGACCCGCTCCGACCCCCGTTTCGTCGCCACGATCTGCCGCGAGGCGATCGAGGCCGGAGCGACGACGATCAACCTCCCCGACACCGTCGGCTACTGCCTCCCGGACGAGTACGCGAGCTTCCTCCTCGAGGTGCAGCACCTCTGCCCGGAGCTGGCGGAGGTCTCGCTCTCCGTCCACTGCCACAACGACCTCGGCCTCGCGGTCGCGAACTCCCTTGCCGCGGTGCGCGCCGGCGCGACGCAGATCGAGTGCACCGTGAACGGGCTCGGAGAGCGCGCCGGCAACGCCGCGCTCGAGGAGGTCGTGATGGCCCTCCGTGTCCGGGAATCGTCCTTCGAGGCGGCGACCGGGATCGCGGTCGGCGAGATCGGCAAGACCTCCCACCTCGTCGAGCGGCTGACCGGCTACAGCGTCCAGCGCTGCAAGGCGATCGTGGGCGCGAACGCCTTCGCGCACGAGGCCGGCATCCACCAGGACGGGATGCTGAAGGACTCCCAGACCTACCAGATCATGGACCCGTCCGAGCTCGGCCTCGTCATGACGCTGCCGCTCGGAAAGCACTCGGGCCGGCACGCTTTCGCGCTCGCGTGCGCCGAGGCGGGCATGGAGCTCGAGCGCGAGGAGCTGAACGAAGCGTTCAAGCGCTTCAAGCGCCTTGCCGACGAACGGAAGGAAGTCACGCTCTACGACGTCTTCGAGCGGGAGGCCGCCGTCCCATGAGAAACCGTCGCTACACGGTCGCCTGCCTGGCAGGCGACGGCATCGGCCCCGAGCTCATGGCCGAGGCAAGCCGCGCCGTCGCGGCCGTCTCGCGCCTGCACGGCTTCCGGGTCGACGAGACGCACGTGCCGTTCGGAGGCGACGCCGTCCGCCGCTTCGGGCACCCCCTCCCCCCTGCCACCCGCGCCGCCTGCCGCGAGGCGGACGCGGTGCTGATCGCAGCCACGCGGGAGCCCGCACTCGACGGGATCAAGGCTGAGCTCGACCTGACGTGGAGGATCACGCGCGTACGGCTCGCGCGCCACGGCGACGTCGCGCTCGTCAGCCCGGTCGCCGACGACGCCGAGGAGCTCGCCGTCGAGCGGGCCTTCCGGATCGCCTGCTCGCGCCGCGCGAAGGTGACCTCGGTCGGTACGACGGCGGAGTGGTTCGCGGCGGTGCAGTCGGCGACGGAGCGGCATGCAGGCGTGATCGTCGAGCACGTTCCGGTGGAGCACGTCCTGCCGGTGCTCGCCTCCGACCCCGCTCGCTTCGACGTCATCGTCACGCAGGAGGTCTTCGCCGAGGCGCTCTCGAACCTGGCCGCCTTCGCGCACGCGGACGTCCGCATGGTCGCCTCCGGGCGGCTGTCGGCGGAGGGCGCCGGGATCTTCGGCCCCACGCACGGCTCGGCCCCCGAGATCGCAGGCCAGGGCGTCGCGAACCCGACGGCGATGCTGCTCGCGGCCTCGCTCATGCTCGGCGAGGGCCTCGGGGAGCGCGCGGCCGCCCAGACGCTCGAACGCGCGGTCGGAGACGCGCTCGAGGACGGCGTCCGCACGCCGGACCTGGTTCGCTCCGGCACGGCCGCCACGACCCGCCAGTTCATGGACGCCCTGCTCGGCTGCCTCCCCGGCGCGCGGCGCGACACGGAGTTCGCCCACCCATGAGGATGTTCGGCTCCGACGCAGTCCTGCGCTCCCTCGAGGCCGAGGGCGTCGAGGTCGCCTTCGGCATCCCCGGCGGCGCGATCCTGCCGCTCTACGACGCGTTCGCCCGCGGCTCGACCGTGAGGCACGTCCTGGCCCGCCACGAGCAGGGCGCCGGCCACATGGCGGAGGGCTACGCCCGCGCATCCGGACGGGTCGGCGTCGCGATCGCGACCTCGGGCCCAGGCGCGACGAACCTCGTCACGCCGATCGCCGACGCCTGGATGGACTCGACGCCGCTCGTCGCCATCACCGGCCAGGTGAAGACGAGCCTGATCGGCACTGACGCCTTCCAGGAGACGGACGCGGTCGGGATCACGCTCCCCATCGTCAAGCACTCGTGGCTCGTCCAGGACGTCGCGGAGCTCCCGGGCGTCCTCAAGGCCGCCTTCCACGTCGCGCAGACCGGCCGCAGCGGCCCCGTGCACGTCGACATCGCCAAGGACGTCCAGGAGGCCGAGCTCGACTTCCGCTACCCGGACGACGTCGACCTTCCCGGCTGGAGGCCGCCGACCCGCGTCCACCCGCGCCAGATCGCGGCTGCCGCCGAGGCGCTCGCCGCTGCGGAGAAGCCGGTGCTCTACGTCGGCGGCGGAACGATCAACGCCGAGGCCTGCGCCGAGCTGCTCGAGCTCGCGGAGGCGGGCGGCATCCCCGTCGTCACCACGCTGATGGCGAAGGGCGCCTTCCCCGACTCGCACCCGCTCGCCTACGGGGCGCCTGGGATGCACGGCTCCAAGTGGGCGAACTGGGCGCTCAACAAGGCCGACCTGCTCGTCGCCGTCGGCGCCCGCTTCGACGACCGCGTGACGGGGAAGCTCTCCGCCTTCGCGCCGGGGGCGAAGGTGATCCACCTGGACATCGACTCGGCCGAGATCGGCAAGCTCCGCCGTCCGGACATCCCGGTCGTCGGCCCGCTCAAGATCGCCCTCTGCGAGCTGGCCCGCCAGGTCGCGCGCCTGCGCGCGGAGGACGGCGACCGGCCGGAGGAATGGCAGCGCCAGATCGACGCGTGGCGCGACGAGTTCCCGTTCCGCTACGCCCGCGAGGCCGACGCGCTCAAGCCGCAGACGGTTCTCGAGACGCTCCGCGACCTCACCGCCGGGCGCGACGACGTCGTCTGGACGACCGGGGTCGGACAGCACCAGATGTGGGCGATGCAGTACCTCGTCTGCGACCGGCCGCGCTCGTTCATCACCTCCGGCGGGCTCGGGACGATGGGCTACGGCGTCCCGGCCGCGATCGGCGCCAAGGCCGCCCGCCCCGATGCAACCGTCGTCTGCGTCGACGGCGACGGCTGCTTCCAGATGACCTCGCAGGAGATCGCGACCTCCGTCCTCGAGGGGCTCCCGGTCGTCGTCGTGATCGTCAACAACGGGTGGCTCGGGATGGTGCGCCAGTGGCAGGAGATGTTCTACGACGAGCGCTTCGCGCAGACGCACCTGACCCACCAGGTGCCCGACTACGCGCTGCTCGCCGAGGCCTACGGCGCGGCCGGCTTCACCGTCTCCTCCGAGGACGAGCTCGAGCCGGCGCTCGAGGAGGCGATGGCCTCGGGGCGCACGGCGGTCGTCGACGCCCGCTGCGTTCCCGAGGAGAAGTGCTTCCCGATGATCCCGGCGGGGGCGGCCGCCCTCGACGTGCTCGAGTGCGAGACCGACGAGGAGCGAGTCGCGTGACGCACACGCTCTCCGTCCTCGTCGAGAATCGTCCCGGCGCGCTCGCGCGAGTGTCGAACATGTTCGCCCGGCGCGGCTTCAACATCGAGAGCCTCGCGGTCGGGCCGACCGAGCGCCAGGAGGTCTCGCGGATCACCCTGCGCGTCGAGTGCTCCCAGGACGCGCTCGAGCAGATCGAGAAGCAGATGCACAAGCTCGTCAACGTCCTGCGCGTCAGCGAGCTCGAGCCGGGCGAGGCGATCGAGCGCGAGCTCGCCCTGCTCAAGGTCAACGCTCCTCCCGACCGGCGCGGCGAGCTGCTCGCGCTCGCGGAGGTCTTCGGCGCCCGCGTCGCCGACCTCGGCCCGAACGCGATCATCTTCGAGGTCGTCGGCTCCCCCGAGGAGCTCGACTCCTTCGAGGAGCTCGTCCGCCCGCACGGCCTCAAGGAGCTTGCCCGCACCGGCCGCATCGGCCTCGGCCGCGCCTCGACGGCGCGCGTCCCCAGACGTCAACACGTTCTCCGCTAACGGAAAGGACTCACATGGCAACGGTCTACCGCGAAGGCAACCTCGATCTCCTCTCCGGCAAGGTGGCAGTGATCGGCTACGGGAGCCAGGGACACGCGCACGCGCTCAACCTGCGCGACTCGGGCATCGAGGTCGCGGTCGGGCTCCGCACCGGCAGCGAATCCTGGGCCGTGGCCGAGGAGGCCGGGCTCACGGTGAAGGACGTCGCCTCGGCGGTCGAGAGCGCGCAGCTCGTCGCGATCCTCCTGCCCGACCACGTCCAGAAGGGTGTCTACGAGCGCGAGATCGAGCCCAACCTCGCGCCCGGCGCGGCCGTCCTCTTCGCGCACGGCTTCAACGTCCACTTCGGCCAGATCGAGCCCGGCGCCGGCCACGACGTCGTCATGGTCGCACCGAAGGGCCCCGGCCATCGCGTCCGCCAGCTCTTCGAGGCGGGCGCCGGGACGCCTGGGCTCGTCGCGGTGGCGCAGGACGCGAGCGGGAACGCCTTCGAGCTCGCGCTCGCCTACGGCGCGGCGATCGGGTGCGGGCGTGCCGGAATGCTCGAGACGACCTTCGCGGAGGAGACCGAGAGCGACCTCTTCGGCGAGCAGGCCGTGCTCTGCGGCGGCGTCTGCGCGCTCATGCAGGCCGGCTACGAGACGCTCGTCGACGCGGGCTACCAGCCCGAGATCGCCTACTACGAATGCATCAACGAGCTGAAGCTGATCGTCGACCTCATCTACGAGGGCGGGTTCTCGCACATGCGCCACTCCATCTCGGACGTGGCCGAGTACGGCGACCTCACCCGGGGCAAGGTGATCGTCGACGACCACGTCAGGACGACGATGAAGAAGATGCTCGAGGACATCCGCTCAGGCTCGTTCGCCCGTGAGCTGATCGCGGAGGAGGATGCTGGGCGGCCGCGCTTCACAGCCCTCCGGCGCGTGGCCGCCAAGCATCCGGTCGAGCAGGTCGGGCAGGAGCTCCGCGACCTCGCGGGCCGCGAGGGGCTCCTCGGCGCGGAGGCTCGTGTCCACAGTTGATGTTCCCGTTGCGCTTCTTGGTTACGGGACGGTCGGCTCTGCGGTAAACCGGCTCCTCCACGAGAGCGCCGACGACATCGAGCGGGCCACCGGCCACCGCCTGCGCGTGGTCAAGGCCCTCGTCCGCGACCCCGAGAAGGAGCGCGCCTATCAGCCCGACCCCGAGGTGCTGACGACCGACGTCGACTCGATCCTCGCCGACGGCTCGATCGCCCTCGTCGCCGAGGTGATGGGCGGAGTCGAGCCCACGGGCGACTACGTGCTTCGCCTCCTGCGCGCCGGCAAGCCGGTCGTCTCGGCGAACAAGCAGCTCGTCGCCCAGCGCGGCGCCGAGCTCTTCGAGGCCGCGTCGGCCGGAGGAGTCCAGCTCCGCTTCGAGGCGAGTGTCTGCGCCGCCATCCCCGTCATCAAGGTGCTCCGCGAGGCGCTCGTCGTCACGAACGTCCACCGCGTCCTCGGGATCGTGAACGGGACGACGAACTTCATCCTCACGGAGATGGAGAAGGGCGCCTCCTACGACGAGGCCCTCGCCGAGGCGCAGGCGCGCGGCTTCGCCGAGGCCGACCCGACGGACGACGTCTCGGGCGCCGATGCGGCGGCGAAGATGGCGATTCTCGCCACGGTCGCGTTCGGCTCCCGCGTCACGCTCGGCGACGTCGCCTACGAGGGCATCGAGAATCTCGCCGCCGAGGACGTGGCCGCGGCCGGTCAGCTCGGCATGGTCGTCCGCCTCGTCGGCGCGGCGACGCTCGTGGACGGCCTTCTCGACGTGCGCGTCCACCCCGCGCTCGTCGACCGCCACCACCCGCTCGCCTCGGTCGAGGGCGCGTTCAACGCGGTCATGCTCCAGGGCGACGC
>DASUJY010000077.1:0-16626 GCA_036279015.1 Gaiellaceae bacterium
CGCGTGGGTGATCGCGTTCAAGCCGTCCTCGGCCCAGCGCGCCCCGGTCGCCACGACCACGATCTCGGCTCCGTACTCGCGCACGCCCTGCGCCGAGAGCTCCATGCCGGTGATGAGCTCGACGTTCGCGAGCTTGTCGAGCTGCACGGCGCGCCAGTTGAGGAAGCGGGCCCACTCGCCGAGCCCGGGCAGCCGCGGCACCCAGCGCATCACCCCGCCGATCTCGGAGGCCGCGTCGACGAGGTGCACGCGCCTGAAGCCTCGCTTGCCGAGCACGATCGCGCACTCCATTCCCGCCGGTCCCGCGCCGACGACGAGCACGTCGTTGTCCGCGTTCGCCGCCGGCTCGAACCGCTCGGGGTGCCAGCCGCGCCGGTACTCCTCGCCCGCCGTCGCATTCTGCGTGCAGCCGATGTGGTTGCCCCACTCCGCCTTCATGATGCAGACGTTGCAGCCGATGCACTCGCGGATCTCGCCGTAACGGCCCTCCTCGATCTTCTTCGGGAGGAACGGGTCGGAGATCGAGGGCCGCGCCGCACCGATCAGGTCCCACGCTCCGCTCCGCACGATCTCCGCCATCCGGTCGGGATTCGTCAGCCGCCCGACGCCGACGATCGGCTTGGCCGTCACCTCTCGCACACGCCCGGTCCACTCGAGCTGGTACCCCTCAGGGAAGAAGCGCGAGGCGCCCGAGTCCTTCGACCACTCCGTGATCGAGCCGACGTTGACGTCCCAGAGGTCGACGAGATGGTCGGCGAGGACGACGAAGCCGATGCCCTCGTCGAGGTCGACGCCGGCCGGGCCGAGCGCCTCGACGCAGAACCTGACCGCGACGGCGCAATCGTCGCCGACCGCCGCCCGGACCTCCTCCAGGGTCTCGAGCCAGAAGCGGGCGCGGTTCTCCAGCGGGCCGCCGTATTCGTCCGTGCGCTTGTTATAGAAGGGCGAGAGGAACTGGAGCGGCAGGTAGCTGTGCCCGCCGTAGACGTAAACGATGTCGAAGCCGGCGTCGCGCGAGAGCACCGCGGCGCGCACCCAGTCCTCCCGGATGCGCCTGATGTCTGCAGGCTCCATCGCCTTCGGGACGACGAACGGGTGGTAGTCGCTCGCAAGCTGCGAGGGCCCGAGCGAGGGCCGCCGCGACTCGCGCCCGTCGCTGTGGACGCCTCCGTGCGTCAGCTCGATCCCGGCCAGCGAGCCGTGCCTGTGGGCTTCCTCTGCCATGAGCGAGAGATTGCGGAGGTCGTCGTCGTCCCAGACGCGCGTCGAGACGACGGGCCAGTAGTCCGTGTCGCTCGCGATCAGCGCTTCCTCGGTGTTGACGGCCGCCCAGCCGCCTTCCGCCTTCATGCCGCGGAACCGCGCCTGCGAGCCCGGCTTCTCGGCGCCGAAGCCCGTGCAGTGCGGCACCTGGTAGAACCGGTTTCGGAGCGTCTTCGGCCCGATGCGGACGGGCTCGAAGAGGATGTCGTGTTTCGGGTCGCGGGGCATCGCCACTGACTCAGACGAACTCTCGCAGGCCGAACCAGGTGCCGTCGCCGGTGTCGAAATCGAAGTACTTCGTGCGCTCGACCCCGATCTCGCCGTCGTCGAGCAGGCGCCCCGGGATCGTGCCCTTGTGGAGGCGGACGTGGTGGTAGTGGCCCGGGGAGAGCTCGATGGCGCGCCGATGGACCTCGTCGCGGTGCCATTCCGGCGGCACGTCGGGAGTGGCGAAGAGGATGAGGTTCCCGTACTCGCCCTTGACGAGCTCGACGTCGTAGTAGCTGAGCAGCCCGGCCTCGCCGTAAGCCCCCATGCCCTCGACGAGCTCTTCCTCGAGCGCGAAGAGCACCTCGTGGTCGACGTCGTCGCGCGGGCTGCCGAAGAACCCGACCGCGGTCAGGGTCTCGGTCTCGAGCAGGCGGCCCGTGTCGGGCACGACGATGAGGTGTCGATGGCCCTCGGCGTCGTGCTCGCGGATGATGTGACGCCTCGGCTCGGCCGCCGCCCACTGCCGGGCTCGCTCGCGCTCGTGGATGAGCATCCGGCCCATCACCCCCACCTCGCGCATCGTGTTCTCCGCGTCCGTGAACGGCTTCTCGCCGAGGACGTCGTCGGGCCCGAGGACAGCCGAGTACCTCATGGGACGACGATACTAGAGTCCTAGAGCCGCCCGGCCGCGATGATCCGCTGGAGGAACTCCTGCGTGCGCGGGTTGGCGGGCGAGCGGAAGATCTGCTCGGGCGGGCCTTCCTCGAGGAGGACGCCCTGGTCGAGGAAGCAGACGCGGTTGGCGATGTCGGCCGCGAAGCTCATCTCGTGCGTGGCGATCACCATCGTCATGCCGCTCTCGGCGAGCTCGCGGATGACGCTCAGCACCTCGGCGACGAGCTCGGGATCGAGCGCGCTCGTCACCTCGTCGAGCAGCATGAGCTGCGGCTGCATCGCGAGCGCGCGCACGATCGCGACGCGCTGCTGCTGGCCGCCGGAGAGCCTGTCCGGATAGTCGTCGCGCCGCTCGGCGAGCCCAAAGCGGCCGAGCAGCTCGAGCCCCTGCCTCTCTGCCTCGGCCCGCTCGAGACCGAGCGCCTTCCGCGGCCCGAGCGTCACGTTCTCGAGCACGCTCATGTGCGGGAAGAGGTTGAAGGCCTGGAAGACGATCCCGATCCCGCGCCGCACCTCGTTCACGTCGACGCCGCGCGCGGTGATCTCGCGACCCGCCACGACGATCCGCCCGGAGTCGATCGGCTCGATCAGGTTGATGCAGCGAAGGAGGGTCGACTTGCCCGAGCCCGAGGCGCCGATCAGGCAGACGACCTCGTGCTCGGCCACGGCGAGGTCGATCCCCTTCAGCACTTCGAGGTGCCCGAACGACTTGTGGACGTCCTCGAGCTCGAGCGCGGCGGGCGCGCTCATGCCGCGATTCCGGCCGCGGCGCGGCGGCGGCGGCTGCGCTCGTTGAGCCAGTCCGTCAGTCGCGCGAGGGGGATCGTGAAGAGGACGAAGACGACGGCAGCCGCGGTGTACGGCGTGAAGTTGAAGGTCGCAGCGGTGTCGATCTGCGCCTGGCGGAAGGTCTCGATCGGGCCGATCAGGGCAACGAGAGCGGTGTCCTTCTGCAGGCCGATGAAGTCGTTCAGAAGCGGGGGGACGACGCGGCGCACCGCCTGCGGAACGACCACGTGGCGAAGGGACTGGCCGCGTGTCAGCCCGAGCGAGCGGGCGGCCGCGTCCTGGCTCGGATGCACTGACTCGATGCCCGCGCGGTAGACCTCGGCGACGTAGGCCGAGTAGACGAGGACGAGCGCGACCACCGCCCAGAAGATGGGATCCCTGGGAAGCCACGAGATCGCGAGTGCCGGGGCCCCGAAGCCGAGGATGAAGATCATGAGGACGGTCGGGATCCCCCGCAGGACGTCCGTGTACACGATCGTGAGCGCACGAAGCGGGAAGAACACGGGCCCGGGCAGGCTGCGGAGCACGGCGATCAGAAGGGCGAACACGAGGATCAAGACCTCCGCGATGCAGAAGATCTTGATGTTGCGCCAGAAGGCCCGCAGGACCTCGGGGAACGAGTCGCGGAAGACCGTCGGGTCGAAGAACGCGCTCTTCACCTCGGGCCAGCCCGGCGCGTTCGTGACGACGAACCCGAGCGCGGTGAAGAAGACGAGCGTGCTGACCAGCGCGATGGTGACGCTGCGCGCGTCCCCGCTCATCCCGCCCAGGATCCTCGAGCGGCGATCGCCTTCCATGCGCTGGAACTCTGGCGCTACTGGAGGACGGGAGCGCTCGCCTTGTCAGAGAGCCAGGTCTGCTGAATCTGGTCGAGCGTGCCGTCGGCCTTGAGGGCCGCAAGCGCCTGGTTGACGCAATCGGTGAGCGGGCTGTCCTTCTGCAGCACCATCCCGAAGTGCTCCTGCGTCCCGATCGTCGGGAACTGGCCGACGATCTTGGAGTCCTCGATCTGGGCGGCGGTGATGAAGAAGGCGGTCGGGAGGTCGACGACGAGGCCGTCGATCTGCTTCGCCTTCAAGGCCGCTACGCCGGCGTCGAGCGTGTCGTAGACCTGCGGCTCCTCGCTCGGCTGGATGTTCTGCGTGATGTAGTCGTAGCTCGTCGTCCCGACCGGGGCACCGAGCTTCGCATCCTTCAGGTCGGCGAGCGAGGTGGCGCCCGCGATCTTCGAGGAGTTCAGCGCGACGACCGACTGGTTGACGTCGTAGTAGGAGTCGCTGAAGTCGACCACCTGCGCGCGCTTGGGCGTGAACGAGATCTGGTTGATGTCGAAGTCGAAGTCCTTCGGGCCGGGCTTGAAGGAGTTGTTGAACGGGACGACCGTCCATTCGACTTCGTCCTTCGCGAAGCCGAGCTGCTCGGCGACCGCGTAGGCGACCGCGCTCTCGAAGCCCTTGCCACTCTCGGGGTCGGAGATCTTCCACTGGCCCTGCGGCGTGCCGCCGAACCAGGGCGGATAGGCGGGATTGTCCGTCCCGATCGTGAGCGTGCCGTCGTTGACGAGCTCGAGCTGGTCCTTCGCGCACGGGTCGGCCGCGGTCGACTGCGTGCCTGGGGCAGCGGTCGTCTGCGTGTCGGAGGCCTCATTCGTGCTGCCGCACGCGCTCGCCACGAGGGCGAGGAGAAGAACGAGCAGTGTCAGGGGGATCTGAACGCGCCGCACGAGCTGCGAAGCTACCACATTCTCGCGGGTTGCTTCACTTGTGGAAGCGCGCTCGCGAACCGCTTCCGGCCGGCGCCAAAGGGTACCGCCGTAGACTCCCGCCATCGAGCCCAGGCTTGAGGAGCAGGAAGAGCGACTGCAAGCGGTGATCAACTCGTCGCCGCTCGCCCTCGTGGAGTTCGGCCTCGATACGCGCATACGGCTCTGGAACCCGGCGGCCGAGCGCATCTTCGGCTGGTCGGCTGAGGAGATCCTCGGGAGGGGCGGTCTACCCATGGCGCCGCCTTCGAAGCGCTCCGAGAGCGAGGACCTGTTCGCGAGGGTCAGCGCGGGCGAGTCGATCAACGACTACGAAACGGTGCGCCAGCGGAAGGACGGAACGCTCGTCGCCGTCTCGGTCGCAGCCGCGCCCGTGCGAGACGGCTCCGGCCGCGTGATCGGCAACATGGTCGCGTACACGGACATCACGGAGCGGAAGGCGCAGGAGGCGGAGGTCCATCGCCTGAACGACGAGCTCCACGCCCGGCTCGAGGAGCTCGCCGCCTCGCGGGCGCGCATCGTCACTGCCAGCGACAGCGAGCGTCGAAGGCTCGAGCGCAATCTCCACGATGGGGCGCAGCAACGCCTGGTCTCTCTCCTCTTGTCCCTGAAGCTCGCACTGGGGCAGTCCGACCCAGCGGTCGCGCAGGCAACGCTCGCGCAGGCGTGCGAGGAGCTGGCTCTCGCGCTCGAGGAGCTTCGCGAGCTTGCCCGTGGCCTCCACCCGGCTGTGCTCACCGATCACGGCCTGCGGGCTGCGGTCGAGACGCTGGCGAGCCGCGTGCCCGTCCCGGTCGACGTCGCAGATGTCCCGGCTCGGCGCCTGCCGGAGCCCGTCGAGGCGGCCGCGTACTACCTGATCGCCGAAGCCTTGACGAACGTCGCGAAGTACGCCCGGGCGTCGGCGGTGCGCGTCCAGGTCGCCCCGAGCGAGGCGAATGTCGTCGTCGAGGTCTCGGACGACGGGGTCGGAGGCGCCGACCCGGCCTCTGGATCAGGGCTCCGGGGTCTGGCAGATCGGGTCGAGGCCCTGGGGGGCGCGCTCGAGGTGGTGAGCCGTGTCGGGGCAGGGACGACTCTGCGCGCGGAGATCCCCGGCAAGCCCGACGTCTGAGCCGAGCGAGCGCCGTATGCTCGAAGCTACGAGCCCTAGCGCCGCTCGAACGCTCCGACGTCGGGATCGCGGCGCTTGACCCCGCGCTGGTCGCGACCCGGCGCCGTCGACGCGTCGGCCTTGTTGATCGCAGCACTGCCTTTCCGGAGGGCGATCGTCTTCGTGGCACCGCCGTTCCGCATCAGCTTGCCGAGACGAAGATGTCCGCCGACACGGTCGCTCGGGGCTTCGAACCCCGAGCAGGCATCCATCGGCCCCCTCGTCACGAGCATGTTGTGCCCGAGCGAGGTGACAGGATCGCCGGCGCACTCATTGGCCGCGCCACCGCCGAAGCGGTTGAGCGCAACGATCGTGTTCCGGACCCTGACGTCGGCCCCGACGCTTGGAACGACCAAGATCCCTGCGCCGACGCCCCCGCCCGCATTGTCGGAATCGGCGAGGTTGCGCGCGATCGTGACGGCGTTCAGCTGCACCTCGACGAACGCCCAGAGACCGCCGCCGTCGCCGCCGGCCTTGTTTCCGGCAAACGTGGAGTTGACGATCTTCACCTCCCCGTTGCGCGCCGAGAGGCCGCCGCCGTCCGTGGCGGCGACGTTCCCGCTGAAGGTCGAGCGGTCGATGAAGAGCGTGCCCGCCGACTCGGAGAAGTAGATCCCGCCCGTGTCGCCGGTGGAGCGGTTGCCGGAGACCGTGCTCGCTCCGATCGTCGTCTCGCCGTCGCCGTAGAAGTAGCCGACCCCTGCAAAAACCGCTCGGTTGCGTGTGATCGTGCTGTTCTTGACCACGACGCCGTGATTCCCGACGTCGAGCGCACCCGAGCTGTCTGCGGCGACGTTCCGGCTGATCGTGCTCTCGAGGATCCAGAGTTTCCCGTCGAGGGCCTGGAGGCCGCCCCCGGCCCCGTTGGCGCCCCTCGCATGGTTGTCCGTCAGCACGGAGTGAACCAGCCACAGATTCGCGCTCGTCCGAATCCCCCCACCGTCCCCGGAGTTACTGGACGGGAAATCGCCGCCGGTGATCCGAAGCTTCTCGAGGTGCGTCGGCGCGCCGACGAAGATCTCGAAGACACGGTCGATGCCCTTCGCGTCGATCGTCGCCCGACCCGGTCCTGAGTGCACGATCCGGAGCGGATCGTTCGTGACGTCGAGGTCGCCGGATTGAGCCCCGTCTTCCGGCATTCCGGTTCGCGCAAGCGTGTACGGCTTCGTCGAGGGGAGGACGACCTTGTCGGAGCCCGGGTGGGCATTCGCCGCGCGCACCGCTTCGCGGAGGGAGCAGTCCGACTTCTTGCACGCGCCGGGCACCGGATCCCCGCGCCTCGTGACGACGAACGTGTCGGCGAACGCGGTCGGAGCGACGAGGAGGCAGAGGGCAAGAGCGGCGAGGACGAACGCCAATGCACGGCCCGCATGCCTTCCTCCTGCCACGAGGGCGAACCTAACACCATCCGGTCACGAAGACGAGGGCCCGAGGCGCTACTCGCAGCCCACCCCGTCCGCGTTCCCGTCCAGACGGTAGCGGTCGCCGCCGGTCACCCTGACCGGGGCGAGCCCGAGCGCCTCGAGGTCGGGGCAATCGAGGTCGCCGGTGATCGGGAGGCACGGGTCGTAGCCTGGCTCGCAGCCGGGTTGCGTCGGGACGAGCGGGTTGGGGTCGTTTCGCTTCTGCCCGGTGGCGAAGGCGGTGCTCGGGTCGAGCACGGCCTCGCACGCCCCCCAGGCTCCGCGCCGCGCCCTGCTCGCCCGTTCGGCGGCCGCGAGAAGCTCGTCGGCGTAGCGCCCGCGGTCTCCGTCGTAGAACCAGACGCTCGCATCGCCCCGGCGGACGAGCTCGAGATTGACGTTGAGCCGGCCGCGGAAGGCGTAGCGGAGGATCCGGCCGTAGGGGTCAACCCTGTCGAGCGCCGGGTCGGCCGCGAGGCGGATCGAGCTCCCCTCCGGGACGAGCTCGCGCAGCGCGGACGCCGCGGCGCGGGAGTAGCACTCACCCGTCCCGAGCTCCGGAGTGTCGATCTGGACGAGCCGGACGTGGCGGCCGTCCGCGAGCGCGAGTGTGTCCCCGTCGATCACGCGAGCGACTCGCTCGAGCCGCTGCGCCTTCTTGCGGTGGTGCTTCGCCTGCGGCGCCGGTCCCGGCGAGGTCTCGGTCGGCCCCGCTCGCACGCCGCCCTGCGCCTCACCCGGTTGTGAGTGCGTCGCCGTGCAGGCCGTGAGCCCCAGGCAGAGGCCGACTCCGGCGAGCACGAATGCCGCACGCACGAGCACCGAGGGTACGCAGGGGAGCCGCTTTGGTCTAGTCCTGAGCAAGCACCTGGTCGACGAAGTCGAGCACGAAGGGGTGCGCGAAGTCGATCAGGTGGCCGCCTTCGACCCAGACGAGCTCGGCCGAGGGCAGGGCGCGCTCCATCGCCTGCGCGACATCGCCAAAAGCCGGCGGAGAGCCCTTGCCGGCGACGAGGAGCGTGGGCTGGACGATCGCGCCGAGCTCCTCCGACTCGACGTCGAGAGCGCCTCCGCGGAGCTCGGCGACGATGGCCGGGCCGTTGGCGGTGAACATCTGCTTCGCCGGCGCGGGAAAACCCTCCCACGTCGCGTCGCCCGCCACGATGCGGAGGAACGTCTCGGCGACGCTTTCCATGTCGGCCTCCGCGGTGGCGTAGACACGCTCCTGGATGTCCGCCTCGAGGCGCCTCCCCTCCTCGCTCGCCGAAAGGAGTGCGGCCTCGAGCAGGACGAGCGCCCGGACGCGGTCCGGGTAGCGGAGAGCGAGGTCGATCGCAGTCTCGCCACCGTAGCTTCGCCCGATCACGATCGCGGGCGCCGCCCCGAGGGCGTCGATCAGCGCGGCGGCGTCGTCAGCGTGCTCGTGGACGTTGGTGACGTAGGGCTCGGGACGCTCGCTGCGGAAGCAGCCGCGCCGGTCGTAGACGATCGCGCGTCCGCGGCGAGCGAGCTCCTCCGCCGCGCCGCTCCAGACGACGACGGCGCCCGCGCTGCTCGTCCCGTGGATGCAGAGGATCGGCTCGCCGTCGCCGTGCTCCTCGTAGTAGAGCGAAACCCCGTTCACGCGGGCCTCGGGCACAGCGCAAGTATGAACCGGGGGTCGGGTCTTGCATTCCCGCATCGGCGGCGAGATCCGGCGCCGCACCAAATCGGTGTCTGACACCGAATTGTGTCAAGCGAATCGTGTGCCGTCTTTGTAACTCTTCGTCCACAACGAAGGCCGATGCCGGCTTTGCCGGCGTCGGCTCTCTCTCACGACGACCGGCAGAAGGCGATCCGATCGGAAGGTGGGCCGTGCAGGATTCGAACGCTCCTGCTAGTGGACCTTTTCTTGCGCCCATGAGGGCACCGATGGGGGCACGCCGTGTGCGCGAATGGTCGCGTTTGACCCGTTTGAGCGCAGCAGTCTGTCTGAACGGCCCCGTGAATGTGCGCCGATCACTGCTGCGCGCATGCCCTTCATTACGAGGGTTGATCAGGTGTCGCACGGAGGCGCCCCTGGTCGTCTCAAGCCGCATGGTTCAATGAAGTCGCCGCGTCCAAGGTGGCGGCCAAAGCCCTCGGACGGCAGTGACGTAGACCCCCCGTAGACCCCTTCCGGTGGCCGTGCGTCTGCAGCTTGTCGCTTCGCGCGGCCCGGCCAAGATTCTGCTCCACGCAGTAGCACTTCCTGGCCACCTGGCACCTCCATTCGGTACCACAGTTTCGACGGGTTCTACACCTCCGGTGGACCAGACAAAGGGGGCCGGACACGTCTGACGCGATCGCGGCCACCCTGCCCGGCGCCTCCTGGCAGCGCTGCCGCACCCAGTTCATGCGCAGCCTCCTGACCCGCCTCCCCAAGTGCGCGCAGTCCTTCGTCGCCACCATGGTGCGCTCGATCAAGGAAATCCGCCGCCGCACCGACGTCGTCGGCATCTTCCCCAACCGCGCCTCGATCGTGCGCTTGGTCGGAGCGGTCCTCCCCGAGCAGCTCGATGGATAGGCCGTCGCCCGCCGTTACATGAGCGTCGAGTCAGTCGGGGAGGTGCTCTCTCCACACCGAGGGGAGCGAGGAGGTGATGTCGATCACTCGGGCCGCATGGACGTCAGGCGAGGATGACGCGCTCAGCGTCGCCCACAACTTGACGGGGCGTGGCCGACTAATGCGCGGTTATCGAGCCTCCCGGCCGGGCGGTAGATTGCGCCGGGCCGTCGGCGAGAGCGGTTGACCCGCAGCCTAGTTGACTTGAGTCGGTGCCGAAGGTAGTGTCAAGCTGCACAAGGTCCCCATGGGCAGAGCGACACCGCACAAGGCGCTCGGCAAGCGCCGGATGACCCTGATTGTCTTGGCGGTCGGTTTCATTGTCGCCGCAAGTTTTAGTCTGTCGGATGGTGTGTCAGCGGCATACGCATGTGGCGAGAACGGGACGATCTTCTGGAGCGGAGGCGGCGGGTTGACGAACGCACGTGGGAACCGCCAAGACCTAGTTGTCCGCGCTCACGGCAACGGTGGTTGCGGCCATACCTTCGATATCAGGGCCGGTGGAACGGTGCACATGACAGGTCCCCCCGGTAACAACCTCGTCGAGTTGGGGTGGCGCGACTACATCGCTTGCTGTAACCCCGACACAGATCACGAGTACGTGCTCTTCGGGGAAACCGTGGTATCGGGATCCGGCCACGTCCAGGAATATTCCGATCCTGCGTGCACATACGCAGGGAACACCGTGACAATGAGAATCATCCGAGGAACCACAACGAATGTGTGGGTATTCCACAGAAAATGCAACGGCGGCTCCTACGCCCAAATCGGAAGCGGTTGGGGCACAAACTTCTGGAGTGCTTCGCCTCGCGTCGAAACCTTCCGCTTTGGACCCTCCGGTGGGGGCGGGTTCATCCTCGACTACCACAATGACCTCGACTTCAAGAAAAAGGACAACACGTGGAGGGGTAGTTTCGGAACGATGAACTGCGAGTGGGACAGTATGAACGATACGAAAGGCCTGGAGAACGGGAACCCCGCCACATCCTGGAAAACCTCGGATACGTCCGGGACCGAATGTCCGCCCTAATATCGCTCATTCGACGTCGTTTTGCCGTTCTACTTGTCGCACTCGGAATCGGCGCGGGTGTCGGCGCGAGCTTTGTCGTCTTGGGCGCCCACGCCAGCCCGGTCGGCGATCCAGTCGTCAATACCAATCCCGCTCAAAATGTGGTCGACATTCCTCCGTACGAATTCAACGGGAATCCTCTCGGTGATGTACCAGGAACCGTCGTAAAGCCAGGTGGCAACCTCCCTGCCTCGCTCCCCTTGCAGCCAGTCCTGCCTAGGATCGCTAAGGCAGATCCAACTATCTACATTACGGATCCCACAGTCCAAGAGGACTGGCAGTTGGTAGTGCTTGATTACGACACATCGGCGTACGGACGGCTTCAGATCTTCGAGCGCGCACAAGGCATGACGCAACCGATCATCGACCAGTGGGCTGAGCCAGGCTATTGCACGTCCTGTGCCTTTTCTGAGTCGATGGTACTGGCTGGCGGTCAGCGTGCGACGATTCTCGGCACGCCTGAAACGACGACGGCTGTCCACTGGATCCAGAAGGGTGTGCAGATCGACGTCGTTGGCCCGTATTCATCGCTCAGTCGCGACGAGGCTGTGGCGGTTGCAAACGACCTCTCAGTTCAATAAGAGAATCTCCTCGTCGATGAGAACGTTCGCCGTGGGCGTGTCGTGCGCGGCGATCTTCATCTTCGGGCTCACGCTCGCCATCGCGATAACTGCCTGCGCAGCCGACGATGCAAATCAGCCTGAGGTTGTCACCTACACGGTGAACGGCACAGTCAAAGTCGTTACGACCGGGCCGTAGAGCGGGTGTAGCCGCAGAAGAAGCTCGCGCGATAATCGCTGAGGGTAGCTTCGTAGCTCGCAGAGGGCGAAGGCCAAAGCGGCTTCGTAGTGGCGCGTCGGCCTATTGCGGCGCGCTGAATCCCTCGACCGCACTCAGGCCAGTCACTCCAATCACGCTATCCAAGAAGTCGAGCGCTGACCAAGGGCTGACAGCTACGGCATAGGTGGCGATCTCCCTGGATTCAGTTCTCTTGATCTCCCCAGGGCGCTCCGTGACCTCCTCCGCCTCAACAAACAATGTAGGTCTGAGGTTCTCTGTGACGATGCCGCGCAGGATCGGGTTGATGTCGGCGAACACAGGGGCTCCGCTCAGGGCGGGCGGAGCGCGTTCTTCCCGCTCGCCTGGCTGCGCCGCGGCGGCACCCGATGTCCCTCCAACCGCCACAAGCGCTCGACGCGCTTGCGGTTCACGTGGAAGCCCTCGGTACGAAGGAGCGCCCACACGCGCCGGTAGCCGTAGCGCGGGTGGCGGGTGGCGAGGGCGTTCATGCGCGCGACCAAGCGCAGCTCGTAGGCGGCAGGCAACGGACGGTAGCGCTGCGTCGAGCGGTGCTGAGCGAGGAGGCGGCAAGCCCGGCGCTCCGAGACGGGGAAGCGCCCGACGAGGTAGCGGACGGCGTCGCGCCGGCGCGCCGGGCTCACCATTTTCCCCGCTCGAGCTCCCGGAGCATCGAGATGTCGAGCGCCTGCTCGGCGACGATCTTCTTCAGGCGCGCGTTCTCTTGCTCGAGCGCCTTCAGTCGCTGGGCCTCGTCCTCTTTCAGCGCCCCGTACTTGATCCGCCAGCGGAAGAAGGTCTGGTCACTGATGCCCAGGCGCTTGCACACCTGCGCGATCGTCTGCCCCTGCGCCTGCAGGCGCTCGGCCTCTCGCAGCTTGGCGACGATCTGCTCCACGCTGTACTGCTTCGCGCGTACCACTCACCTCCATTCGGTCCCACAGTTTCGACGGGTCCCACATTTCAGGTGGATCAGATAGAGGCGGCCGGACACCTACTACTCACCGCGATAGCCAGCGAGACGCAGATGCATCCTTTTGATGAGCTCCTATGTCAAGGTCGCGGTTCGCAGGCCGGCGTCTTGGCGGAGTTGCTGGTAGACGGCGTCGGAGAGGTGGCGCTTGAGGGCGCGGATGGCGTCGCGTCGGGTGCGGCCTTCGGCACGGCGGCGCTCGAGGTAGGCACGGGCGCGGGGGTCGTGGTGGGCCTGGGTGAGCGCCATCATGTGCAGGGCGTGGTTGAGCCGGCGGTTGCCGCCTCTGTTGAGCCGGTGCCGCTGCGTCTGGCCGGAGGAGGCGGGGATCGGGGCGGTGCCGTTCAAGCGGGCGAAGCGGGCCTTGCTGGCGATGCGGCGGATGTCCCCGACCTCGCCGATGATGCAGGCGGCTCCGAGGTAGCCGATTCCAACCAGCGCTGTCAGGCCGCTGCCGCTTGTCTTCACCGACTGGGCGATCTCACGCTCGAGCTGCTTGATCTCGGCGTCGAGGCGGCGGAGCGTCTCGATGCGGCGACGCGCCAGCCGGGCCTGGAGCAGGGTCTCGGCGGCGAGCAGCCGTTCGGCGGCCTCGAGCCGGGCCGGCGAGTCGAGCCGCGGGATGACGCGTTCGTAGCCGGGCCGGAGCGAGACGAGGTCGGCGTGGAGGCGGTTGGCGGTCCGCGTCCGCTCGGCGAGCAGCTGCCGGCGGTAGTCGCTGAGCAGCTTCAGATCACGCTCAGGCGAGTCCGGTCGGGCCGGCGGCAGCTCCTCGCGCGCCGTCACCCGGGCGATCGCGAGCGCGTCGCGCGGGTCGCTCTTGCCGCCGCCGCGCAGTCGGTGCCGCTGCCGCTCGGTGAGCGAACCGCGCACGTCGACGACCGTCTCGCCCTGGGCGAGCAGGAAGCAGGCGATCCCGCGGCCGACCCAGCCGCTGCCTTCGATCCCGAAGCACCGCTCCTGGGGCGCGAGCTTCGCCACCCAGGCGTGCAGCGCCCGGTGCGCGCCTGGCTCGTTACCGAACTGGCGCTGGGCGAGCTCGCGGCCGAGCTCGTCGACTAGGCAGACCGCGAGCGAGCGCTTGTGCGCGTCGATCCCGATCGTGAGCATGGCGAACCTCCCTCTCGAGGGGAATACGATCCCGTCGGGCGGTGCGCAAGCACTCGTAGGGCGAGGCAAGCTCCTATGAAGCGACACCGCTCAACCAGGTGAGCCCCGGAGGGACACTCATCACGGGAAGGCCACGGTCTTCCGGCACGCATATGTCGAGCCACCTCCGGGGCTCGCCGCCGTCAACAAAGCGACGGCGACCCCCGCAGCACTAACACGAGTGCATATGTGCCCCGCTGGCTATTGCGGCTGGTACAGGGCGGTCCGCGATGAGGTCCGGAGGCGGCTGCTCAACGCTCGAGGCCGAGGCCGAGTTGGCGCTCGAGCTCGATCAGGCGGCGTACGGTTCGGAGCTCGGCGACGTCCTCGTCGCGGCCGAGGGCGGCGAGCATGCGCGCGTGGTCGCCGAGCGAGGCGACCGAGGGACGCAGGCCGGAGCCGAGCGGCTCGCGGCTCGCCGCGCGGCGGAGGTCGTCGTAGCCGCGCGTGCCCGCCGGCTCGGGGACGATCTTGAGCTCGCCGGCGTCGGTGGCGAGTTCGACGAGTGGCCCCCTCGCCAGGTCTACATCGAGTCGGAGCCGTTTGCCGTCGGTGCGGCGGGCGTCCATGTCCTCGAGCGCGAGCGCGAGCTTGCGGACGTTATCCTCGCGCATCGAGGGGACGATGTCGGTGCCGTCGGTTAGCCTGGGGCTCCCCTGGATCACTCGCCCCAGGCCACCGATGACGATGTAGGCGACGCGGCGCCTGTCGAGGGCCCTCAGGACAGCGATGGGGTCGAATGGCTCGGTGGGAGGCATCAGGGGCGGCGGGCCTTCAGCATCCCGTTCAGGCGCTCCTGGGGCGTTCGCCGGAGGCTCTTTCGCAGCTCCTCCGTCTCCTGCTCGTCGACGGCGTAGGGGACGAAGTTCAGCTCGAGATCGAAGCCGCAGGCCCTGATTAGCTCGCGCAGCGTCTCGAAGCTCGGCTGGACGACGTCGGCCTCCCAGCGGGCGATCTGCGCGCGGTCGCGGCCGCTGCGCCCGGAGAGCTCGGACTGCGAGAGGCCGGCTCGCAGCCGTGCCTCCCGGATCAGCGTCCCGCTCGTCATGGTCGAAGTCTACTGGCAACCGATGCTAAACCGCGCACGCGTGCGCTATCTGCTACACTCACTCAGTAGCGAGTGGGGAGCCGCAGCAGTTGGAGCTCGAGGCGATCGACGGCGAGCCGCCGCCGCTGCCGCGGCCACGGGCTGCGAAGGAGGGCGTCTCTCCTCGGCGGCCGTCGCCGGCGACGCTCCTCGCGACGCCGGGCGCGCTCTTGACCCGTTCGCACCTGCGTGAGCTCGGGCTCGAGCGACGCGCGATCGACGCCGTCTTCCGCCGCCTTCCGGTCGTCGCCCTGCCGGGCTACTCGCGGCCACTGATCCGCGCCGAGCACTACCTCGACCTCGTCGAGGAGCACACCTACCGCGACGACACGGTGAGACCTTCGCATGCCTAGCGTCTGGATCGAGCGCCGCCCGACCGCTCAGGGCCGGAGCCGCTACCTGGTCAAGTATCGCCTCGGCGGTCGCGAGAGCGCCAACCGCTACGCCGGCTCCTTCCCGACCAGGCGCGAAGCCGTGGCGCGACGGCGCTGGGTCGCCGGCGAGCTCGCCGCGATGCGGGTGCCGCGAACCGGGGCCCTCGAGGACGGTCCCCACTCGCTCCCGACGCTCGCCGAGGCCGCAGAGCGCTGGCGCGCCTCGCGCGTCGACGTCGCCGAGGCGACCGCCGTCGGGCACCGCGTCCAGCTCGACCGCCTCCTGCCGCTGCTCGGCTCCCGCCGCGTCGACGAGATCTCACCGGCCGATGTCGCCGCGCTCGTCGCCGCCCTCCACGCCGCGGGGCGCAAGCGCGAGACGATCCGCAAGAGCGTCAGCGTGCTCGCGCAGGTGCTCGACTTCGCGGGCGTCAAGGACAATCCCGCCCGCGACCGCGTGCACGTGCGCCTGCCGCGCGAGGAGCGCGAGGAGCCGACGCCGCCCTCCGCCGAGCAGATCGAGGCCGTTCTGACGCTCATGCCCACCCGCTATGCGCTCGCCGTCCTCGTCCTCGACGCCACGGGCATGCGCGTCGGCGAGCTCGAAGAGAAGAGCCTTCGCTGCGGCGACCTTGACGAGCCCAACACGCGCTGGCGCGTCCGCAGGGCGGTCGAGAAGGGCCGCCGCGGGCGCTGGGTCTCCCTCCCACCCGACCTTTACGCCGCCGTCATCGTCACGCTCCCGCCACGTGAGGACCGAGACCCTGACCAACCAGTCTTTCCGGGGCTGACCCAGGAGCGGATCCGAACGCGATCGCCCGCGCCTGCAAGGCCTCTGGCACGCCCACCTGGTCGCCGCACGACCTCCGCCACCGCCGCATCAGTCTCTGGCACCGCCAAGGCGAAACCTGGGCCCTCATCGGCCACCGCGTCGGCCAACGCTCCCTCTCCGTCACCGCAGACACCTACACCCACGTCCTCCTCGACGACCGCGAGCTCGACCACGAGGATCTCGTAGGCCAGCTCGCAGCATCGTAGAGCGCTCGTCCGGCTACTCCCTGTGTCCACGTGCTGCAGTTGCCTGGACTGACGGGATCTTGTGGGGGCACCCGTGGGGGCACGCCACGCATATCAGCGGCACCTGCGACAGGAGTGACCCGCGCAGCTATGCGGAATCCGGGCAGCCGCTCGTGTTGAAATGGGCCGTGCAGGGATCGAACCTGCGACCTTGGGATTAAGAGTCCCCTGCTCTACCAGCTGAGCTAACGGCCCGGGGCTCGGGCGCGGCTGAGCTCGCCCGAGCGGGCATTGTAGCGAGGGTCTCGCGCGCTCAGACC
>DASUJY010000078.1:0-45946 GCA_036279015.1 Gaiellaceae bacterium
TCGATCGTGTGCTCGTTCCGGTGCAGCGCCCTACGTCTGTTCGGGCGGGCTCCGCATCTCCTCGGCGGCCGCCTTGCCCTCTTCGTGGATTCGCCTCCGCATCGCCTCGAACTCGTCGGCAGGCGGGGGGCCGGCCGGAGCGGGCGGGGGCATGGGCCTTGCCTCGGGGGGCGGCGGCGGAGGCGCCGGCGGCCTCGGCGGCGCCGCGTCCTCGACCAGCGTCTCGCCACCCATGCCGGCGGCGCCGAAGTCCCCCTCGTCGGCCGGGGCGCGCTTGGCCTCGGCGAGCTTCTCGTGGAGCTCGTGCCGTCCGGTGCCCGGGGCCGGCGCGGAGGCGCCTCGGAGGCGGGGGCGGCGGTCCCACACGAGTGCGGTTGCGGCTCCGAGGAGGGCGCCGAGGCCGAAGGCGGCGTTTCGATTCACAGTCGGCACTCTTCCATGACGAAGCGGGGCGGGGCAAGCGAGGCGGCTCGCTATACTCGGGCAACTTCCTGCCTCGTCCGGCGCCGCCCCTTCCCGAGCGGCGCGAGCAGGCGAGGCCGCTTCAGACCGTGGGAAGGAGGAATCGGGAACAGTGAACGCATACGAGATCATGCTCATCCTCGACCCCGAGCTGGCCGAAGAGCGCCAGAACGAGATCGTCGCGCGCATGCGCGAGCTCATCGAGCAGCGCGGCGGCTCGTGGGTCGGGCAGGAGCCGTGGGGGCGCCGCAAGCTCGCGTACGAGATCGACAAGAAGGGCGAGGGGGTCTACCACCTCCTCCACTTCGACGCCGACGCCGAGACGCTCGCCGAGGTGACGCGCGTGCTCAAGATCACCGACGGCGCCATGCGCCACATGGCAGTCCGTCGACCCGCGGCTCGGCCGAGCCGCGCCGAGGCCGTCCAGCCGGCCGGCTAACATACGAACGAGTGTTCGACTAGGTAAGGAGAGAAGCCATGGCCGCAAGCATCAACCGCGTCGTCCTCGTCGGGAACCTGACGAGAGACCCGGAGCTCCGCCACACCCCGAGCGGGACGGCCGTGTGCAGCCTCCGTCTCGCCGTCAACTCGCGGCGCAAGGACGCCGCCACCGGCGAATGGGGCGAGAAGCCGAACTACTTCGACGTGACGGTCTGGGGAAACCAGGGCGAGAGCTGCGCCCAGTACCTCTCCAAGGGCCGGCCGGTCGCGATCGACGGCCGCCTCGACTGGCGCGAGTACGAGGCGAAGGACGGCTCCAAGCGCCAGGCGATCGAGATCATCGCCGACTCGGTGCAGTTCCTCGGCGGCCGCGGCGACGGCGAGGGCGGCCAGTCCTACATCCCGCAGTCCGACGTCGTAGCCGACCAGTCCGACTTCGTGAAGGCGGGCGCGACGGCCGACGACGACATCCCCTTCTAAGACGAGGAGCCCGGAGAACCGCATGCCACAACAGCAAAAGCAGGGCGGGGGGCGCAGGCGCCCCCCGCAGTCGGCCGGCCCTCTCCGGCGGAAGAGCTGTTACTTCTGCAAGGAGAAGATCGAAGAGGTCGACTACAAGAACTACAACCAGCTGCGCCGCTACGTGTCCGAGAAGGGCAAGATCCGCTCACGCCGCATCACGGGCGCGTGCAGGCGCCACCAGGAGCAGATCGCGGTCGCCGTCAAGCGAGCCCGTGAGATGGCGCTCCTGCCCTACGTCTCGAACTAGGGAAACCGATGGACGTCATCCTCCTTCGGGACGTGGACAAGGTCGGGCTGCGCGGCGACGTGGTCTCCGTCGCGCGCGGCTACATGCGCAACTACCTCGGCCCCCGGCGGCTGGCCGAGGCGGCGACGCCGGCCAGGGTCGCCGAGCTCGCGAAGCGCGAGTCACAGCGTGCGCGCCACGAGGCGCAGACCTTCGAGGACGCGCAGAAGATCGCCGGCGACCTCGGCAAGGCCGAGCTGCGCTTCGACGTGAACGCGGGCCCGCAGGGCACGCTCTTCGGATCGGTGACGGCCACGGATCTGGCCGACGAGATCTGGGAGAAGCTCAAGATCCGCGTCGACCGGCGCAAGATCGACCTCCCCGATCCGATCAAGCGGATCGGGCGCTATGCGATCCCGGTCGAGGTCTTCACCGACGTCGTCGCCGAGGTGCGCACCCTCGTCGTCCCCGAGGGCGGCGAGCTCCCGCCGGAGGAGGAGCTCGAGGCGATGGAGGCGGCCGAGCAGGCCGCCGAGGCGAAGGAGGCCGAGGTCGCCGCCGCCCAGGAAGCCGCAGTCGACGCCGAGGTGCAGCGCTTCGAGGAGACCGAGGCGGCGGAGGAAGCGGAGTCCTCCGGCGAGGGTGAGCCGGAGGACGTCGGCGAGGGCGATTCGGAAGAGGAGCCCGAGCCGCAGGTCGTCGACCCGGACGCCGAGCCCTCCTAGATCCAGCTCTCCACAGCCGCTTTCCACAGCGTCTGGAGAAGCATCCGTTTTCTTCGCTCCGAGCGAGGAAATCGTGCGGGCGAGTTCGCGCCCGGGCGGGGATTCCGTCCGGCAGCTATGCGAACATGTGTTCCGTCATGCCTGGAAACCGCCGCAAACGATCTGTGGAAACACGAGCGCCGCTTCGGCCCATACGGTCTCGTCCAATGGGGACGAACGGGCAGGCGGCAAGCGCGGAGGCGGTCTACGTACCGCCGCAGAACCTCGACGCCGAGGAGTCCGTCCTCGGCGCGATGATGCTCTCGCCGGGCGCGATCGCCTCGGTGAGCGAGATCCTGACGAGCGACGGGCGCGAGTTCTACCGCGAGAGCCACGCGAAGGTCTACCGGGCCGCCCTCGCTCTCTACGCGAAGGGCGAGCCCGTCGATGCGATCACCCTCGCGGACGAGCTCGACGAGCGCGGCGACCTGGAGGACGTCGGCGGCAAGTTCCGGATCCACGAGCTCGCCTCCCTTGCGCCGGCGACGGCGAACGCGCACCACTACGCCCAGATCGTCCGCGAGACGTCGACGCTGCGTGGGCTCATCCGGGCGGGCGGCGAGATCGCGCAGCTCGGCTGGGACCGGCCGGGCGAGACGACCGAGCTCGTCGACCGCGCCGAGCAGATCGTGTTCGACCTCTCGCAGGAGCGCGCCCGCGGCGAGTTCAGCCACATCGAGGAGCTCCTGAAGGAGAGCTTCGAGCGCATCACCGCGCTCTACGAGTCGGGCGCCGACGTGACCGGCGTCCCGTCCGGCTTTCGCGACATCGACCGGATCACGTCCGGATTCCAGGAGGGGAACCTCGTCATCGTGGCGGCGCGGCCGAGCATGGGGAAATCGGCGCTCGGGCTCTGCATGGCCGCCAACCTCGGCGTTCGCGCGGGGATCCCGGTGGCGCTCTTCACGCTCGAGATGTCGAAGTCGGAGGTGACCCAGCGGCTCATGTGCAGCGAGGCGAAGGTCGAATCGCAGCGCCTCCGGACCGGGAAGCTGGCCGCCGACGACTGGCCGCGCCTCACCGCGGCCTGCGACAAGCTCGCGAAGGCGCCCATCTACGTCGACGACACCGGCTCGATCACGATGATGGAGATCCGCTCGAAGGCGCGGCGGCTGAAGCAGAAGCATCCCGAGCTCGGCCTCATCATCGTCGACTACCTCCAGCTCATGACGTCGGGCACGAGCGCGGAGAACCGCGTGCAGGAGGTGTCGCAGATCTCGCGCTCGCTCAAGGTGCTCGCGCGCGACCTGGACGTTCCGATCATCGCGCTCTCGCAGCTCTCCCGCGCCGTCGAGCAGCGACACGACAAGCGCCCGATCCTCTCGGACCTGCGTGAGTCCGGCTCGCTCGAGCAGGACGCCGACATCGTCGTCTTCATCTACCGCGACGAGTACTACAACGACGAGTCCGACCAGCAGGGGCTCGCCGAGGTGATCGTCGCGAAGCACCGGAACGGGCCCACCGACACGGTCAAGCTCTCGTTCCTACGCCGCTACGCCAAGTTCGCCGACCTGGCGGCCGCCTGATGGCGAGCTGGACCGTCCCGGTCGAGCCGCGCGGGCTCTCACTCTGGGCCCGGCTCCTCGCGCTCCTCCGTCCGTCAGCCTGAGACCGCTCTAAGCTCAGGGGCATGCCTGCGACCGTGATCGTCGGGGCGCAGTGGGGCGACGAGGGCAAGGGCAAGATCGTCGACCTGCTCGCCCAGCGCTCGGAGCTCGTCTGCCGCTATCAGGGCGGGCCGAACGCGGGGCACACGATCGTCTCGGACGGTGAGACCTTCAAGCTCCATCACGTCCCCTCGGGGATCCTCTATCCCGGGAAGATCTCGGTGATCGGCGCCGGCTGCGTCGTCGATCCGGGCCTCCTGGTCGACGAGCTCGACGGGCTCGAGCAGCGGGGGGTCTCGACCGAAGGGCTGCGCCTCTCCGGGAACGCGCACCTGATCATGCCGTGGCACGTGGCGGCCGACTCGGCCAGTGAGCGGCGCCTCGGCCGCCTCCAGATCGGGACGACCCGCCGCGGGATCGGACCCGCCTACGCGGACAAGGCGGCGCGCCTCGGCATCCGCGTCCAGGACATCCTCGACCCGAAGATCCTGCGCCAGAAGTTCGAGACTGCGCTCGGCGAGAAGAACCGGCTCCTCGACGAGCCGCTCGAGCCGGGCGACCTCGCCGACCGGATGGAGACCTACGCAGCTCGGCTGCGGCCGTACGTCGCGGACACGTCGCTCCTCGTCGAGCGCGCGCTCAAGGGAGGCGAGAAGGTGCTCCTCGAGGGCGCGCAGGGGACGCTCCTCGACCTCGACCACGGCACCTATCCGTTCGTGACCTCGTCCAACCCGGTCGCGGGCGCCGCGACGACCGGCATCGGCATCGGGCCGACACGGATCGAGAGCGTGCTCGGCGTCGCCAAGGCCTACGTGACGCGCGTCGGCGAGGGGCCCTTCCCGACCGAGATCGAAGGGCCCGACCAGGAGCGAGTCCGCGAGCTGGGCGCCGAGTACGGGACGACGACGGGGCGGGAGCGCCGCTGCGGCTGGCTCGACCTCGTTGGCCTGCGCTTCGCCGCGCGCGTGAACGGAATGACCTCGCTTGCCCTCACGAAGCTTGACGTCCTCTCGGCCTTCGAGGAGATCCCCGTCTGCGTTCGCTACCAGCTGCCCGACGGAAGCGAGACGGACGAGTTTCCGGCCCACCAGAGCGACTTCCATCATGCACGCCCCGTGTACGAGACGCTCCCCGGCTGGGGCGAGCCTCTCGACGGCGCGCTACCGCCTGCGGCGCGGCGCTACGTCCGCTTCGTGGAGGAGGCGCTCGCGCTCGAGGTCTGCATGATCGGGACTGGCGCAGAGCGAGAGCAGGTCGTCACGCCGCGCGGGCTCGCCGGCATCGCCTGAAGCGGCCCGAGCTCGGACGCCTCGGCGCTGCCGAGACCCTTGCGTGCTCGTGCGTTCCGTGACATATATAGCGGCGCTATGAGTCGAGCGACGACGGAGCTTCACGGTCGCACTGCGACGACGCATCGCGGTGCCGGCTCCCGGGCCATGAGCGTCCGCCGACGACCTGAAGCGGCTTTCGCTCCGCCCAGGCCGTGCGGCTTCCGTCGCCGAACGGGCTGAACGGGGGAAGGATCGCAATGACGGTCTCGACGGTAGTGCCAGCGGAGCGTCGAGAGGCACTCGCCGAGAGGTTCGGGGGTGTTCTGACCGGCCCAGAGGACGCCGGCTACGACGATCTCCGACGCGCGCACAACGGGATGATCGACAAACGGCCCGCGCTGCTTGCCTCCTGTCGTGGGGCGGCCGACGTCGCGCATGCGGTTCGCTTCGCGAAGGAGGAAGGACTCGAGATCGCCGTACGAGGCGGCGGGCACAGCATCGCCGGCCGCTCGCTGGTCGAGGGCGGCCTCGTCATCGACCTGTCGCTGATGCGCGGCGTCGACGTCGACGCCAGGGCGAGGAGCGCGCGCGTGCAGGGCGGAGCGCTCTGGTCCGACGTCAACCGGGAGACACATGCCCACGGCCTCGCAGTGACGGGCGGAGCGGTCTCGAGTACTGGGGTCGGCGGCTTCACCCTTGGCGGTGGCCTCGGCTGGCTGCTGGGCGCATGCGGGCTCGCCTGTGACAACCTCCGCGAGGCGGAGGTCGTGCTCGCGACAGGCGAGATCGTCCGCGCGAGCGAGCAGGAGCACACTGACCTGTTCTGGGCGCTGCGCGGCGGCGGCGGCAACTTCGGCGTGGTCACCTCGTTCGTCTTCGAGCTGCACCCCATCGCCGAAGTGGTCGGTGGCCTGATCGCCCATCCGCTCGAGGCGGCGGGTGAACTCCTGCGCTTCTACCGCGAGTTCACGGCGGACGCCCGCGACGAGCTCGAGGTCTTCGGAGGGCTCGTCCACGCCCCGGACGGCTCGGGACTGCCGTTGGCCGCGGTCGTCCTCTGCCACGCGGGCGCCCCGGAGCAGGCCGAGGCGGATGTCGCTCCCCTACTCGAATGGGGCAGCCCGCTCATGAGCGAGGTGGGCCCGATGCCCTATCCGGTCATGAACACGCTGCTCGATGCGGACTATCCGCGTGGTGCGCTCAACTACTGGAAGTCGACGTTCGTCCGCGGCATCGACGACGAGCTGATCGACACGCTCGTCGACCGCTTCCACTCTTGCCCGACCCCCTCCGGGGCGATCCTCTTCGAGCACTTCCACGGCGCCGTGACTCGCATCGACCTGCAGGCGACGGCCGTGCCGCACCGGTCGACGAGCTACAACCTCCTCATCCCGACGGTCTGGCAAGACCCCGCCACGACCGAGGCGTGCATCCACTGGACGCGCGAGACCTACGACGCCGCCGGCCCCTACCGCGCCGACGGCCGCTGGCTCAACTACTACGCCGACGACGATGGAGGCGCGCGGGCGCTTGAGGCCGCCTACGGCCCGAACGGCCCCCGGCTCGCCGAGGTCAAACGCCGCTACGACCCCGACAACGTCTTCCACCTCAACCACAACATCCTTCCAGCGGCCGCGGGATGAACTGCCGGCGGCGGCCGACAGATCCACCCGATCAACTCCCCCGAGCGAAGCGGCTGGAGCGGTACGCCTGAGGCCGACTACGCGGCCGCCCGCATCGGCCCGTTGCGCCCGGCGACGAGCACGGGGACGGACAGCTTCGAGACGAGCTTCCGGCTGACGCTCCCGAGGACGAGGCCGGCCAGCGGGCCAAGGGCCCGGGAACCCGTCACGACCAGGTCGTAGCCGCCGGTCTTGGCCTCGCGGCAAAGCTCTTCCACCGGATCGCCGTGCAGCACCTTCATCTCGCTCGCTACGCCTCGGTCGGCCAGGAACTCGTGTCCACGTGCGACGTCGATGTGCGCGTGCGGGGCGAGCAAGCGATGGCCGCCTGCCTTCGAGGCGCGCGCCTCCGACTCGGGGACGACGCTCGCGATCGTGACGGCCGTGGAACCGTCGTCCTCGTGGGCGAGCAAGGCGACCTCCTCCAGCGCGCTTCGCGAATGCTCGAAACCGTCGTATGCCAACAGGATCTTCATTCCGGCCTCCTTTTCTCCGCAGCCTCGCCCTGATCAGGCAGGCGGGCATCCGCGCAGGCGCGGATCGCCGATCAGGGCGTTCCCCGATCGGCAGCGGCCAGATCGGCCGGTGAATTGACGTTCACGAGCAGGTGCGCATCGAGGTCGACCACACGCACCGTGAGTTCCCCGAGCGCCCGGTAGAGGGCCAGGTCTCCCGCCTCGATGCGGCGCTCGAGCACCGGCAGCGCCGACTTGCGGTAGGCGCCGGGGAGCGGCCCGGTCTGGGGAACGGCGACGTCGTGGCCCTCGGCCTCGTCCGCCAGCGAGACGAGCAGGTCGGGGCCGACGAGGGGCATGTCGGTCGGGAGGACGACGCAGAGCTCGGTCTCGGCGAGAAGCAGCGCAGCCGCGACGCCGACGATCGGCGCGCGCTCGTCGCTGCCGTCGTCCTGGACGGGAAAAGGCAAGCTCAGCTCGTCGCCCTCCTTGCCGAGCGCGATTACGCGCCCGAACGCCTCGTCGAGGATCCGACGTGCGCGCACTGCGAGTGACTCGCCCTCGAACTCCGCGAGCGCCTTCGGCGAGCCGAAGCGACGGCTGGCGCCGCCGACGAGGAGGACGCCGGTTACGTCGTCCCGACGGCGTACCACGCGCGCGCCTCGAGGGTGAAGGCTCCTTCGGGCGAGCCCAGTCGGCGTCGGTACTCATCCCGAAGGGCCTCCTGCGCGTCGGGAGCGAGCGACGCCGCGTAGGCGCCGGCGGGCCCGACCCCGGCGAGGTACGGCTTCCAGAGCTCGTCGAAGCTCTCATACGACGTGGAGACGACGATCGCGCCTCCCTCGACGTCGGCTAGGCCTGTGGTCTCCCAGAGCTCCGCGAGCCCGCCCTCTGCGCTGAGACGCATCGTGCGCCGCTCGTCGAGGGCCTCGGCGCCGTCTGCGTCGATCGTGGCGGCGGCCTCCCAGAACCGCGTCAGCATCGTCATCGCCTCTCCGTAGTCCCAGACGGCCGCCGCCGCGACGCCGCCCCGGCGCGCGACTCTCCGCATCTCGGCGAGGGCGCGCTTCGGATCCGCGACGAAGTTGAGGACGAGCTGGGAGAGGACGGCGTCGAACTCCTCGTCGGGAAACGGCAAGTCCTCCGCGCTCGCGCGGCGGACGTCCGCGTGGGGAAAGCGCTCGCGGAGCGTCTCCGCGAACGGCTCGGAGGGATCGACCGCGGCGACGTTCTCCTCGCCCACGATTTCAGCCAGGGCGCCGGTCAGCTTGCCCGTGCCCGCCCCGACATCGAGTGCCCGCATCGCCGGGCGCAGGCCCGCGCGACTCGCGAGCTCGCGCCCGAGCTCCCCGCTGTAGCGGCCCATGAAGCGGTCGTAAGCCTCGGCAGCGACCGCAAAGGTCATGGCGCGATCCGCTCCGCCTCGGAGTAGACGTTCATGCGGCCCCCGCGGACGAAGCCGCAGAGCGTGACGCCGCGGTCGCGAGCGAGGTCGACCGCGAGAGTCGAGGGCGCGCCCACGGCGACGAGGATCGGGCAGCCGGCGACCGCGGCCTTCTGCACGAGCTCGAAGGAGAGGCGTCCGCTCACGCAGAGGAGCTTGTCCGTGAGCGGCAGGAGACCGGCGCCGAAGGCCCAGCCGACGACCTTGTCCATGGCGTTGTGGCGGCCGACGTCTTCGCGGACAGCGAGGAGCTCGCCGGCCGCATCGAAGAGCCCGGTCGCGTGGAGCCCTCCGGTCGCCTCGAAGGTCGGCTGCGCGGCCCGGAGCTGCTCGGGCAGCCCCGCGACCACCGAGGCCGGCACCTCGAGCCGGGACTCGACGCGTGGCGCGTCGACCGCGACCGCCTCGAGCGCGCCCTTGCCGCACACCCCGCAGGAGGACGACGTGTAGAAGTTCCGGGCCAGCCGATCCAGGTCGGCGCCTTCGGCTTCGACTTCGATCGTGTTGGCCGCCAGATCGGCAGGCGGCGCGGCACCGAGAGGCGTGAAGCCCTCCGAGAGCAGGAAGCCGAGCGCAAGCTCTTCATCGTCACCGGGCGTTCGCATCGTCACGGCGACGGCGCGGCCGTTCACCCGGATCTCGAGCGGCTCCTCGACGGCGAGCTCGTCCGGAGCGCTCGTCCCCTCCGGCAGCCGCACGACCTCGACCGGGGAGGCGGAGTACGGAGAAGGCTCGTTCACTATGATCGCAAACCATAGACGTACTCCGGCTCACCGAGGTCCTCCCCGAGCTGCCGAAGGAGCGGACGCGCCTGCTGGACAATCTCGGCCGCATCCGCCGCGAGGTCGGCCCGATCACGCCCGAGCTCTCGGACGCGCTCGCCGACCACATGTCGATCCGCCGCGGCGAGGTGCACGAGGTCGTCTCCTTCTACTCGTTCCTCCAGGTGCCGGTGGAAGCCGTGCGCGTCTGCGTCGGCCCTGTCTGCGAGTGCCTCGGCGCGAAGGAGCTCCTGGCGCGAGAGCAGGAGCATGCACAAGGGATCCCCGTGCTCGGCGTCGAGTGCCTCGGCCACTGCGACCACGCGCCCGTCCTCATGCGCGGCGACCGGGTCGAGCCGGAAGTGACCTGGACGACGAACGCGGGCGCCTCCCTCGGGCTCGAGCAGGCCGACCGGACCCTGGCCGACTACGAAGCGCGCGGCGGCCTTGCCGTCCTGCGCTCGCTGCCGCCGAAGGAGAAGATCGTCGAGGAGCTGAAGGCCTCAGGCCTGACCGGCTACGGGGGCGCGGGCTTCCCGACCGGCCTCAAGTGGGAGGCGGTCGCCCGCGAACCGGCGCCGCGCTACGTCGTCGTCAACGCCGACGAGGGCGAGCCCGGGACGATCAAGGACCGCTACGTGATGGAGTGTCGTCCCCACCTCATGCTCGAGGGAACGCTCGTCGCGATGGACTTCGCGGAGGCGAGCGAGGGCTTCATCTACCTGCGCGAGGAGTACGCGACCGCCCGCGCGAGCCTGCAGCGGGCGCTCGACGAGTTCCGCGCCGCAGGCCTCCTCGACGGCCGCTCGCTCGAGCTCGTGATCGGAGCGGGCGCATACATCTGCGGCGAGGAGACTGCGATGCTCGAGTCGATGGAGGGCCGGCGCGGGATGCCCCGCCTCAAGCCTCCCTTCCCGAGCCAGTACGGCTACCTCGGCCGCCCGACCCTGATCAACAACGTCGAGACGCTCGCGCACATCCCGGCGATCCTGCGCGACGGCGGCGAGGCGTGGCCGCGTGTCCGGCTCTGGTCGGTCACCGGCGCCGTGCGCGCCCCTGGATGCTACGAGGCGCCGCTCGACGTCACTCCGCGACAGCTGATCGAGGAGTACGCCGGCGGAGCGACGGAGGAGATCGGCGCCGTCGTTCCGGGCGGTGCCGCGAGCGGCATCCTCCCGCCTGCGGCGCTCGACGTCCCGCTCACCCGCGACGGCCTGCGCGAGTGGGAGGCCGGACCGGGCTCGGCCGGCTTCCAGGTCTTCCCGGCAAGCTATTCGCCCCTGCGGCTCCTCTCCGAGACGATGCGCTTCTTCGCCGAGGAGTCCTGCCAGAAGTGCACGCCGTGCCGGATCGGCAACCGCGGGATGCACCACCTCGTCGAGGAGCTCGCCCACGGCGAGGCCGCGATGACGCGCGAGCAGGCCGAGGAGTGGCTCGACGCGATGGCCGCCACCTCCATCTGCGGGCTCGGGCAGGGCGCGCCCTTCCCGATGCGGAACGCCTTCCGCCACTGGCCCGACCTGTTCGAACCTCTGGGGGAGCCCGCACTAAGATAGTGGGGATGGTTCGCTTCACGATCGACGGCGTCCAGGCGAGCGCGCCCGAGGGAGAGCTGCTCGTCCACGCCGCCGCCCGGCACGGGATCTTCATCCCGACGCTCTGCCACGACGACAAGCTCGACCCCTACGGCGGCTGCCGCATGTGCGTCGTCGGTGTCGAGGGCTCGCCGCGACCCCTCCCGGCCTGCGCGACGCGGGTGACCGAGGGCATGGTCGTCTCGACGAACTCGTCGGTACCCCAGTTCAGGAAGACGCTGACCGAGATGCTCCTCGCGGAGCACCTCGACCCGAACCCGGGCGGGCGGCCGAACGAGCTCACGGACCTGGCGCAGGAGCTCGACGCCGAGGCGCCGTTCATGCTCCCCGACGCCAAGCGGCGCGACTACGAGGACCGCAACCGCCTCATGGGCTACACGCCCGACACGTGCATCCTCTGCAACCGCTGCGTGCGCTACACCCAGGAGGTCATGCAGTGCTCCGCGCTCTCGCTCGAAGGGCGCGGACCCGAGGCGCGCATCGTCCCGACGTGGGAGCGCTCCTGGCTCGACACCGAGTGCGAGCTCTGCGGCGGCTGTCTCTCCGTCTGCCCGACCGGCGCGATCTTCGAGAAGTTCCTCGAGGGAACGGAGCAGCCCGAGCGCGAGCTCGTGAAGACGAAGACCACCTGCACGTTCTGCGGCGTGGGCTGTCAGGTCGATCTGAACGTCGATCCGAAGACGAACCGGATCGTGAAGGTCACGTCCGATCCGAGCTACGTCTCGAACGAGGGCAATCTCTGCGTCAAGGGGCGCTTCGCCTTCAACTTCGTACACCACCCCGACCGGCTCACGCAGCCGCTCGTGCGCGGGGAGGACGGCGAGCTCCACCCGGCGAGCTGGGAGGACGCGCTCCGGACCGCCGCCGACGGGCTCAACCGCGTCAAGGCCGAGCACGGGCCGCAGTCGATCGGCTTCCTCGCCTCCGCGCGGCTCACGATGGAGGAGAACTTCTTCATCCAGAAGCTCGCGCGCTCGGTGGTCGGGACGAACTCGGTCCATTCCTGCGAAGCCACTTGACACGCTCCGACCCTCTACGGCCTGGTCAGGTCGTTAGGCAGAGGAGCTACCACCAACTCGATCCCGGAGATCGAGAACGCCCGTTTCATCCTCGTGATCGGGTCGAACACGACCGAGGCGCACCCCGTGCTCGCGCTACGCATGAAGAAGGCCGTCCGGAACGGGGCCACCCTCGTCGTCGCCGATCCGCGAAAGATCTGGCTTACGAAGCTCGCTAAGCGGCACCTCCAGCTGCGTCCCGGCTCGGACGTCTGGCTCGTGAACGCGATGATGCACGTCATCCTGGAGGAGGGGCTTCAGGACGAGGCGTACATCCGGGAGCACACCGAGGACTTCGAGGCCGTCGCCGAGGTCGTCTCGCGCTACACGCCGGAGGAGGCCGAGAAGGTCACCGGCGTCCCCGCGGCGGACATCGTCGCCACGGCGCGGGAGTACGCGACGGAGAAGTACGCGGCGGTCTTCTACACCCTCGGAATCACCGAGCACGCGTGCGGCGTCGACAACATCTGGACGCTCTCGAACCTCGTCCTCATGACCGGGCATCTCGGCTACGAGTCGACGGGCTTGAACGCGCTGCGCGGCCAGAACAACGTGCAGGGACTGAACGACGCCGGCGCCAACCCCGCCTACTTCCCCGGCTACCAGCCGGCCGACAACGCCGAAGTGCGGCAGAAGTTCTCCGAGGCGTGGGGCGTCGAGGTGCCCGAGGCGACCGGGTACCGGCTCGACCAGATCATGTCGGGCCTCCACGACGACCGCATCAAGGCGCTCTATCTCATCGGCGAGAACCCGGCGCAGACCGAGCCGAACGCCCACCACGTCGAGGAGGGCCTCGAGCACCTCGACTTCCTCGTCACGCAGGACCTTTTCCTGAACGAGACGACCGAGCGCCTGGCCGACGTCGTCCTACCGGCGTCGAGCTTCGCGGAGAAGGACGGCACGTTCACGAACACCGAGCGGCGCGTGCAGCGCGTGCGCAAGGCGATTCCGTGCCCGGGCGAGGCACGCGAGGACTGGCGCATCGTCGTCGACATGGCCAGGGCGATGGGCGGCAACTGGCCCGAGTACACGAGCGCCGAGGACGCCTGGAACGAGTTCGCCGACCTCTCGCCGCTCTGGAGCGGGATCCGCTGGGACCGGATCGAAGAGGTCGGCCTCCAGTGGCCCTGCACCGACCGTGATCATCCGGGCACGCCGTTCCTGCACGCGCCGAGCCCGGCCCGACCGAGCGGAAAGGGGAAGTTCTTCCCGGTCGAGTACCAGCCGCCGATCGAGCAGCCGGACTCCGAGTATCCGTTCGTGCTCTCGACCGGGCGCACGCTCTACCACTACAACTCGGCGACCATGACCATGCGTGAGGAGGGCGTCGTCCAGAAGCAGGAAGATCCCTTCGTCGAGATGCACCCGGACGACGCCAAGGCGCTCGGGATCGAGGACGGCGACTGGGTCCGGCTCGTCTCGCGGCGCGGTGAGCTCGAGGCCCGGGCCGCGGTCGGCGAGCGCGTCTACCCCGGCCTCGTCTGGATGGCGCTCCACTTCGCCCAGGCGAAGGTCAACTGGCTCACGCACGACGTCGTCGACTCGCTCGTCGGGACGCCGGAGTACAAGACGTCCGCAGTCCGCATCGAGCCCGTCAACGCCGCGCTCAAGTCCGCGGCCCGCTAGTCCCTTTCGGTCGTGTCCGGGGTCAGACCCCGGACGTATCCCTTCGGGACACAGGGAACCTCGGCCAAAGCGGCATGGAAACCGCGATCGAGCCTACCTCCCGGCCGTTCCGGCCATGGCCGGGGTCTGACCCCGGCCATGGCTCGCTTGGGCAAGAGCAGGCCGCGGGCTAGGAGCGGGGGCCCGATTCGGCATACGATGTGTACGTGGGGTCGCCTGCGGCGCAGACGAGCGAGCGGTTCCTCTCCGAGATCATCTCGACGGTCGGCTCGTCCCTCGAGCTGGACGAGGTGCTCGACGCGGTCGTCCACCTGCTCTCTGAGGCGAGCGCCGTGCACGCCTGCTTCGTCTACCTGATCGAGGGGGATCGGCTCCTGCTCCGCGCGGCGTCCGAGCCCTACGCGGGCCTGGCCGGTGCGATCGCGCTAGCGAAGGGCGAGGGGATCGCGTGGTGGGCGGTGGAGCACGGCGAGCCCGCGTTCACGCAGAACGCCGTCGACGACCCGCGGAACAGGTTCGTCGCCGAGCTCGAGGAGGAGAAGTTCCAGTCGCTCCTCTCGGTCCCGGTGGCCGGTCGCGACGGCGACGTGATCGGCGCGATCACCATGCATACCGAAGCACCGCGCGAGTTCACCGAGAAGGAGGTCGAACTCCTCACCTCGACCGCCTCGCTCGTCGGCGGCGCGATCGAGAACGCGCGCCTCTACGAGGAGACCCGGCAGCGGGTCGGAGAGCTCGAGCACCTGACCGAGCTGGCCGAGACGCTCGCCCGGGCCCAGCAGCTCGGCGAGGTGCTCCCCGCCGTCGCCGAGCGGACGCGCCAGCTCCTCCGTAGCAGCGCCTGCCACGTCTATCTGCTCGACGGCGGCGAGGAGCTCCGCCTGCGGGCCTCGGCGCCGCAGGACCACGAGGCTCGCCCCTCGATCGGCCTCTCCGAGCTCGGCCCCGAGATCGCCCGGAGCGGCCGAGCGACCGCGGTCGCCGTCCCGATCGTGGCCGACGACGAGCTGCTCGGACTGATCACCGCCGAGGGCACGTCGGCGGTCGACCTCGCGCGGGCGGCGGCCAACCAGACTGCCGTCGCGATCAAGAAGATCGAGCTGATCGAGCGCCTCACCGAGAAGAACCTGATCAAGGACTTCTTCGAGCAGCTCGCGGGCGGAAACGTGCTCGGCGCCGTCGAGGGCCGCGCGGCGCGCCTCGGCTGCGACCTCGACCGCAAGTACGTCGTCGCCGAGATCGCCCCGCCCGACGAGGCTGTCGAGAAGGCGATCAAGGGGGTGGCGCCCGGATCGCTCTTCGACCACCGGGACGATTCGAGCCGTGCCCTCCTCCGCGTCCCGTCGGCCGGCGAGGACGTGCTCGTGGAACGGGTCCAGGCCATCCAGGCCGAGGCCGAGAAGAGCGTCTCGATCGGGCTCTCGAACGTCTGCAAGGGCCCCGCGAGCTTCCAGGCCGGCTTCGAGGAGGCGAGCCACGCACTTCTCGGCTCCGTCATCCGCGGGACGCCGGCCGCCATGACCTACGAGGAGCTCGGCCCGTACAAGTACCTGCTGCGCATGTCGCTCGACTCGGCCGTCCGCGACTCCCAGCGCGACCTCGTCGCGAAGATCGCCGAGTACGACCGCCAGCGCCAGACGTCCCTCATGCGCACGCTCGAGGAGTTCCTGCGCCGGCGGGGCAACATCAGCGCGACCGCCGAGGCGCTCTACGTCCACCCGAACACGCTCAGGCAGCGGCTCCGCCGCATCCAGGAGCTCTCCGGGCTCGACCTGCGCAAGGAAGACTGGCTCCTGATCGAGATCGCCGTCAAGATGGTGAAGTTGCAAGACGCTCTCGGGAGGAGAGAGCGCACATAACGGCCGCCCTACGCTTGTAGAGAGCAACCATCGGCAGGCGCCCCAGGGCGGTCTAATCTCGCCTCACCGGAGATAGGGAGGAGGCTGCATGGCGACCGTTGCTCCTGCACCCACCGTCGAGGACATTCGCAGGGAATCAGTCGAGCGCGGAATCGACTTTTACTTCGCGCAGTTCGTAGACATGTATGCGCGGCCGAGCGCGAAGCTCGTGCCCGCCGCCAACCTCGACGATCTCGTCAACGACGGTGCGGGCTTCGCCGGCTTCGCGGCCGGCGAGATCGGCCAGTTTCCGAGCGATCCGGACATCGCAGCGATCCCCGACCTCGCGAGCTTCACCCCGGTGCCGTGGGAGCCGAGTGTTGCGCGCTTCGCGTGCAACATCCACGTCGACGGCGAGGAGTGGCCGTACGACCCGCGCATCATCCTCCGGCGCCAGCTCGAGCGCGCTCGCTCGAAGGGCTTCGACTTCCGCATGGGGCTCGAGCTCGAGTACTTCCTCGTCGAGCTCGGCGACGACGGCTCCATCCAGCTCGCAGACGCGCTCGACACGCTCGAGAAGCCCTGCTACGACCTCAACGGCCTCACGCGCCACTACGACTTCCTGACGACCGTCTCGCGCTACGTGAACGACCTCGGCTGGGGCAATTACGCCAACGACCACGAGGACGCGAACGGGCAGTTCGAGCAGAACTTCACCTACACGGACGCCCTCACGAGCTGCGACCGCGCCATTTTCTTCCGCTACATGGTGCACCAGCTCGCCGAGCGGAAGGGGCGCGACGAAGTCCCGCCGCGGCGCATACTCGCGACGTTCATGCCGAAGCCGTTCACGAACCTGACCGGCAACGGCTGCCATTTCCACATGTCCCTCTGGGACGGCGAGACGAATCTCTTCCTGGACGAGGACGACCCGCGCGGGCTCGGCCTCTCCGAGACCGCCTACCGGTTCATCGCCGGGCTCAAGAAGCACGCGCGCGCCTACAGCGCCGTGACCGCGCCGACGGTCAACTCCTACAAGCGGCTCAAGGTCGGCTCGACGACGAGCGGCGCCACCTGGTCGCCGGTCTGGATCAGCTACGGCTACAACAACCGCACCCAGATGCTCCGGATCCCGGGCCCCGGCCGCGTCGAGGACCGGACGATCGACGGCTCCTGCAACCCCTACCTGGCGGCGACCGTGATCCTCGCCGCGGGGCTCGACGGGATCGAGACCGGGCTCGACCCGGGCGACCCGAATAGCGAGAACCTCTACACGATCCCCTACGAGGAGCTCCGGTCCCGCGGCCTCGAGACTCTTCCCTCCAACCTGCTCGACGCGACCGAGGAGCTCGAGCGGGACGACGTGCTCCGGGAGGCGCTCGGCCACGGCCGCGACGAGGACTACGTTGACTACTTCATCCGCGTCAAGCGGGACGAATGGGCCCGCTACCACGAGCAGGTGACCCCGTGGGAAATCCGCGAGTACCTGACCCGCTTCTAGCCAGCCCGCTGATATGTAGAAAAGCTCCATATCGCGTTTCCAAGAACGTCTGTAACAAGCGGTTTCATTCGCCTTCGGGCATGTAGATTGAGTACATATGTGTGGAATCGTCGGACTGTTCGCGAAATCGACTGAGATCGAGGCGTCGCTCGGGCGGCACCTCGGCGCGATGCTCGAGCAGATGAGCGACCGCGGCCCGGACAGCGCCGGCGTGGCCGTCTACCGCGACCCCGCCCCGGCAGGCTCGAGCAAGCTCACCCTCTTTTCGCCCGACCCGCTCCAGGACTGGGAGGCGCTCGTCGGCGAGCTCGGTCAGGCGTTCGGCGGCGCCCCGCACCCGGAGGTCCGCTCGAGCCATGCAGTCCTCGTCGTCGAGGCCGAGGCCGACGACGCGGAGGCCTGGGTCCGGGCCGCGCACCCCGAGCTGCGTGTGATGAGCGCCGGCCGGACGATCGAGATCTACAAGGAGACCGGCCGCCCGGAGCAGTTCGTGAGCCGCTTCGCGCTCGAGGACTTTCACGGAACGCATGCGCTCGGCCACACCCGCATGGCGACCGAGAGCCGCGTCACGACCGAGGGCTCGCATCCCTTCTCGACCGGGCTCGACCTCTGTCTCGTCCACAACGGCTCCCTCTCGAACCACAACCGGCTGCGGCAGAAGCTCCGGCGCGAGGGAATCGAGTTCCAGACCGAGAACGACACCGAGGTTGCCGCCGGCTACCTCGCCTGGCGGCTGCACGAAGGAGCCTCGCTCGCGGAGGCGCTCGAGGGGTGCCTCGACGACCTCGACGGCTTCTACACCTTCCTCGTTGGCACGGCGGACGGCTTCGCGGTGCTGCGCGACCCGATCGCCTGCAAGCCGGCCGTGCTCGCCGAGACCGACGACTGGGTCGCGATGGGCTCCGAATGGCGCGCCATCTCCGTCCTTCCCGGTGCCTCCGAGGCCCAGGCGTGGGAGCCGGCTCCCGGCGTCGTCTACGCCTGGGAACGGCAGAAGGTCTGATGGCGACCGAGACGCGTGAGGCGACGGGCGTCGAGGTCGTCGACCTCGCCACCACCTCGCTCCGCGACCTCAACCAACGGCTCCACGATCTCGCCGCGACCCCGGGCCCGCCGCACTGGCGCGTCCTCAACCCGAACGGCGCCCACGCAGTCGCCGCCGGGCTCGACGCCGACATCGACGTCGAGGTCGAGGGGCACGTCGGCTACTACTGCGCCGGGATGAACAAGCGCGCGAGCGTGCGTGTGCACGGAAACGCGAGCACCGGCCTCGCCGAGAACATGATGTCCGGCTCCGTGGTGGTCGACGGCAACGCGAGCCAGTCGGCGGGCGCCACCGGCCGCGGTGGCCTCCTCGTCGTCCACGGAGACGCAGCGGCACGCTGCGGGATCTCAATGAAGGGGATCGACATCGTCGTCGGCGGATCGGTCGGGCACCTCTCCGGCTTCATGGCCCAGACGGGTCGCCTCGTCGTCTGCGGCGACGCGGGCGAGGCGCTCGGCGACTCGATCTACGAGGCGCGCCTCTACGTCCGCGGCCAGGTCGCCGGCCTTGGCGCCGACTGCGTCGAGAAAGAGCTCAGGGACGAGCACGTCGAGGACGTCCGCGAGCTCCTTCGCGCCGCAGCGATCGAGGACGTGAACCCGGAGGACTTCCGCCGCTACGGCTCGGCGCGCAAGCTCTACAACTTCTCCATCGACAACGCGAGCTCGTACTAGTGCCCCAAGGAAACGGCGCCAACCCCTGGGGACTGCGCGAGTCGTACCTCTACGACCGCCCGGTCATCGCCGAGATCCAGCGGGCGGCGCGGGAGGGGATCTACGACATCCGCGGCTTCGGCGCCAAGCGCCGCGTCCCCCACTTCGACGACCTGCTGCTCCTCGGCGCGAGCATCTCCCGCTACCCGCTCGAGGGCTACCGCGAGCGCTGCGACACGAACGTGACGCTCGGGACGCGCTTCGCCAAGCGGCCGCTCGAGCTCAGGATCCCGATCACGATCGCGGGGATGAGCTTCGGCGCCCTCTCGGCCCCCGCCAAGGAGGCGCTCGGGCGCGGCGCGACCGAGATGGGCACGTCGACGACGACGGGCGACGGCGGCATGACGCCCGAGGAGCGCGAGCACTCGAAGATCCTCGTCTACCAGCTCCTCCCATCCCGCTACGGCATGAACCCGGACGACCTGCGCCGGGCGGACGCGATCGAGGTGGTCGTCGGACAGGGCGCGAAGCCGGGCGGCGGCGGCATGCTCCTCGGGCACAAGATCTCCGACCGGGTGGCCGAGATGCGGAGCCTCCCGAAGGGGATCGACCAGCGGAGCGCCTCGCGGCATCCCGACTGGACGGGCCCGGACGATCTCGAGATCAAGATCGGCGAGCTGCGCGAGATCACCGACTGGCAGAAGCCGATCTTCGTCAAGGTCGGCGCGACCCGGACCTACTACGACGTCCAGCTCGCCGTGAAGGCGGGCGCGGACGTGATCGTCGTCGACGGGATGCAGGGCGGCACCGCGGCGACACAGGACGTCTTCATCGAGCACGTCGGCATTCCGACGCTGCCGGCCGTCCGCATCGCCGCGGATGCGCTTCAGGAGCTCGACATGCATCGCCAGGTGCAGCTGATCGTCTCCGGCGGGATCCGCACCGGGGCCGACGTCGCGAAGGCGCTCGCCCTCGGAGCCGACGCCGTCTCGATCGGCAGCGCGGCGCTGGTCGCTATGGGCGACAACGCCCCGGAGCACGACGCCGAATATCGCAAGATCGGGAGCGCGGCCGGCTACTACGACGACTGGCAGGCGGGCCGTGACCCGGTCGGCATCTCGACCCAGGACGAGAAGCTCGCGGCGCGCTTCGACCCCGTGCTCGGCGGCCGCCGCATCGCGAACTACCTGCGGGTGCTCACGCTCGAGACGCAGACGCTCGCCCGCGCCTGCGGAAAGTCGCACGTGCACAACCTCGAGCCGGAGGATCTCGTCGCGCTCACCGTCGAGGCCGCCGCGATGGCGAAGGTGCCGCTCGCCGGTACCGACTGGATTCCGGGCGTCACCGGCTGACGCGTGCCGGTCGTCCTCTACGACAACGCGGTCTCCGGCAACTGCTACAAGGTGCGCCTCCTCTTCGCCCTGCTCGGCGTCGAGTACGAGCGGCGCCCGCTCAGCGTCGTCGAGAAGTCCAACCGGGAAGAGGTTCTCGGAGAGCTCAACCCCGGCCTGCGCGTGCCGACCGTCGTCCTCGAGGACGGACGGCCGCTCGGCGAGTCGGGCGCGATTCTCTGGTACTTCGCCGACGGCACCGAGTACGTGCCGGCCGACCCGTACGACCGCGCCAAGGTGCTCCAGTGGATGTTCTTCGAGCAGTACAGCCACGAGCCGTACATCGCCGTCGCGCGAAACTGGCTCATGCACGACCTCGCGCCGTCGCAGGAGGCTCTGGCCGAGAAGCAGCGGCTCGGCTACGTCGCCCTCGACGCACTCGAGCGCGGCCTCGGCGACGGGCGCGACTTCCTGGTCGACGGCTGCTCAATCGCCGACATCGCGCTGTACGCCTACACGCACGTCGCCGACCAGGGCGGCTTCGACCTGGCTGGCTACCCGCGTATCCGCGCCTGGGTCGAGCGCGTCGCCGCCCGTCCCGGCCATGTCCCTATCGAAGCCTGAGCCGCGGCGCCTGGCTGGTCACAGACACCGTTTCGTCGAGTGGCCTTTGTACTCGGCGAAAATCGGTGTCGGACACCGTTTGTGTCAAGTGGCCTTTGTGCCGACTCTGTGACGTCCGAAATCGGTGTCGGACACCTTTTTGTGTCAACTGGCCTTTGTGCCGACTTTGTGACTTCTGCAGAACGTGCCCGAAGGCGGCTTGACAACCGCATTGCGATTGTCTTTGATCAAAGATCAAGAATGGCCGTAGGGAGCTCCGCGCCGCTCGAGATCTCGTCCGTCGAGGACGGCGTCTACCGCATCATCCGCCGAGAGATCGGCAGCCTCGAGCGCGCGCCCGGGGAGCGGCTTCCACTCGAGGGGCTGGCCCGGCGGCTCCAGGTGAGCCTCACGCCCGTCCGCCATGCGCTCCGGCGCCTCGAGAGCGAGGGGCTCGTCGTCAGCATTCCGCGCCGCGGCTCGCGTGTCGCACCGCTCTCCGTGGAGGAACTCGAGGAGATCCAGGCGCTTCGCCTCGGCCTCGAGACCTTCCTCGCCCGAGCGGGCGCCGAGCGCTGCACCGAGGCGGCGCTTGCCGACATGGCCTCCGCGCGCAAGGAGATGGAGCGAGCCTTCCGCGTGGGCGACCTCGACGCGTACCTCGCGTCCTTCTGGTCGCTCCGCGATGCTTGCTACGCGTGCGCCGAGCGGCCGCGGCTCCTGCGCTCGCTCGAGGACCAGCGCATCCGCGTCGAGCGCTACATCCTCTATCTCTGCCGGGACCCGGAGGCGTTCGCCGCCCTCCGCCGCGGGCCGGACACGCTCCTCGAGGCCTGCCGGGCCCGGGACGGCGAGGCAGCCGAGGCCGCGACGCGCGACGCGCTCCTCTGGGTGCTCGTCGAGCTCCAGCGGATGCTCGGCCAGGCCGAGGAGCCGGCGGCATGAGCTTCCTGCTCGACTGCCCCAACTGCGGGCCCCGCGACGTGAACGAGTTCAGCTGCGCCGGCGAGGTGACCGTGCGTCCGAAGGAGTCGCCCTCGCTCCGCGAGCTGACGAGCTACATCTACTTCCGCCGCAACGTGGCCGGCGTGCAGCGCGAATGGTGGTACCACCGCAACGGCTGCGAGATCTGGTTCCAGGCCGAGCGCGACACCCGCACCAACGAGGTTCTCCGCACCGAGGTCGTCGAGCCCTCCGCCCGCGCCGGCACCCCTGGCCCCGAAGGAGTCGCCACGCCCGACACCCCCGCCGTATGAGGCTTCCCGCGCAGCCCAACGAGCGGATCGACCGCTCCCAGGAGCTCTCGTTCTCCTTCCAGGGAAAGCCGATCAGGGCCTTCTCCGGCGACACCTTCGGCTCGGCGCTGTACGCGGCCGGCCAGCGCGTCCTCTCGCGGAGCTTCAAGTACCACCGCCCCCGCGGGCTCCTGTGCTGCTCCGGAAGCTGCCCGAACTGCATGATGACCGTGGACGGCGTCCCCAACGTCCGCGTCTGCGCGGAGCCGGTGCGCCAGGGCGCGAACCTCGAGCCGCAGAACGTCTGGGGCTCGCTCGAGCACGATTACCTCGCGGTCACGGACAAGATGGGCGGGCCGTTCACGCCCGTGGGCTTCTACTACCGGACGATGATCCGGCCGCGCTTCGCCTGGCCGCTCTACGAGAAGTTCCTCCGCAACGTCGCCGGGCTCGGCAAGCTCGACAAGCACGCGCGCCGCGCGAACCGCTACGACGTCGAGCATCGCCGCGCCGAGGTACTGGTGATCGGCGGCGGCCGCTCCGGGCGCCTCGCCGCCGCCGAGCACGCGGCCGCCGGCCGCCGGGTCGTCCTCGTCGACGAGGGCTTCACGGAGCCAATCGACGGCGTCGAGGTCCTAGCGCCTGCCCGGGCGCTCGGCATCTGGGAAGGCGGACTCGTCCCCGTCGACGCGGGCCGGATCCTCTACCGCTACCGCGCCGAGCACATCGTCGTCGCGACGGGGACGATCGAGCAGCCGCTCGTCTTCCCTGGGAACGACCTCGTCGGCGTCATGCTCCCGGACGGTGTCCGTCGCCTCGTCGCGGACTGGGCGATCAAGCCCGCGGAGAGGGCTGTCGTCGTGACCGTGGACGAGAACGGACGCGAGGCTGCGGCGGCGCTCCAGGCGGCCGGGGTCGCCCTGAACGGCGTCTACGACCTGCGCCGCGAGCGCGTGCGGGAGATCGTGGCCCGCGGCCGAGGAGGCGTGCTGCGCTCGGTCGAGATCGACGGGCGCAAGCTCGACTGCGACCTCCTCGTCATGTCCGGCGGACGGCAGCCGGCCTACTCGCTCCTCTCCCAGGCCGGCGCGCGTGTCGAGTACGACCCCGACCGCGGCGTCTTCCTCCCGACGGATATCCCGGACGGAGTCGAGGCGGTGGGATCCGTCACGGGCGAAGGGCTCACGGGCGCGATTCCCGCCGCCTCCTACAACGGCGCGTCCGGCAAGGGGAAGTGCTTCGTCTGTGTCTGCGAGGACGTGACGGACAAGGACCTGAAGCGCGCGATCGGCGAGGGCTTCGACTCGATCGAGCTCGCCAAGCGCTACACGACGGTGACGATGGGCCCGTGCCAGGGGCGCCTCTGCCACCTGCCCTCGATCCGTCTCTACGCGCGGGAGAACGAGCAGGACGAGGCGACGATCGGGACGACGACGTCGCGCCCGCCCTGGGGCCCCGTCACGCTCGGGCTCCTCGCCGGCCGGCCACACGAGCCCGCCCAGCGCACCTCCATGCACCACCGGCACAAGGAGCTCGGAGCGCGCATGATGTGGACGGGGACGTGGCGGCGCCCGCACTCCTACGGCGACCCCGAGGGGGAGGCGCAGTCGGTGCACGCCTCGGTCGGCGTCATCGACGTCTCGACGCTCGGGAAGATGATCGTCCGCGGGCCCGACGCGGTCGAGTTCCTCGAGCGCCTCTATCCGAACCGGTTCGGCGACATGAAGCCGATGCGGATCCGCTACGGCGTGCTCAACTCGGACGCGGGCCGGATCATGGACGACGGGACGATCGCCCGGCTCGACGAGGAGACCTACTACGTGACGACGACGTCGACCGGAGCGGGAGCCGTCGTCGAGTGGTTCGAGTGGTGGAACGCCGTCTGGGGCCTCGACGTCGAGATCATCAACGTGACCGGCGGCCTCGCCGCGGTCAACGTCGCGGGCCCGCGCGCGCGAGAGGTGATGAGCCGCCTGACCGAGCTCGACGTCTCAAACGAGGCCTTCGGGTACCTCGACGCGCGCGAGGGGCAGATCGCCGGCGTCCCCTCGCTCGTCCTGCGCATCGGCTTCGTCGGCGAGCTCGGCTACGAGCTCCACTTCCCGAGCCCGTACGGGGAGCACGTCTGGAACGAGATCCTCGCCGCGGGCGAGGACTTCGGCATCCGCCCCTTCGGGCTCGAGCCGCAGCGCATCCTCCGCCTCGAGAAGATGCACATCCTCGTCGGCCAGGACACCGATTCGGAGTCCAACGTGCTCGAGGCGAGCATGTCCTGGATCGCCAAGCTCGACAAGGACGATTTCGTCGGCAAGTGGGCGCTCGAGCACGTGAGCGACCGCGGAATCGCCGACATGCTGGTCGGCTTCGAGATGGAGGACGGCCGGATCCCGGTCGAGGGCGCCCAGGTCGTCCTAGAGGGGACGATCCCGATCGGCAGGATCACGAGCTCGCGCTGGAGCCCCGAGCTCCGCAGGGTGATCGGGATGGCGTGGGTGCCCGCCGAGCTCGCCGAGGAGGGCCGCTCCTTCCTCGTCACCGTAGACGGCGGCTTCGAGCGCGCGAGCGTTCGCCTCCGCCCCTTCTTCGACCCCGACGGCGAGAGGCTCCGATCATGAACGAGCTCGCCTTCCTCTCCCCCGGTCGCGCCTCCGCCGAGGCCGCCTGGCGCTCGCCGCTCGAGCGCGCCCTCCGCGACGCGCCGCCGGAGATCTCCGACCTCTCCCTGACCGGAAAGATCGAGATCCGCGGGGAGCTGCCCGGGGCGATCGACGGCGGTCAGCTGATCCCGATAACGCCCATGCGCGGGCTCGTCCTCTGCGACTTCACGAAGACGGTCGAGCTGCTCGATCGGCTGTCGCAGCAGTTCCTGGCGATAGACGCGTCGGCCACGCTCGCCGGCCTCGGCGTGCGCGGCGAGTCGCTCATGCGCCGCATCACCGACCTCGATCTCGACGGCCTTCCCGCCGCGGGCGCAGTCGCCCACATCCAGGCGCTCGTGACCCGGGACGGCGACTCCTTCAGCCTCTGGTTCGGCCAGGAGTACTCCGACTACCTCGCCGAGGTCGTCCTCGACGCCTGGGAGGGTCTCCGGTGAAGGACATCTTCCGCGTCAGGCGCATGTGGCGGCCGCGGAGCGAGCTCAAGGATCGCTACGACGTGGTCATCGTCGGTGGCGGCTCGCACGGGCTCGCGACCGCCTACTACCTGGCGAAGAACCACGGCATCACCGACGTGGCCGTTCTCGAGAAGAACTACATCGGCTCGGGCGCGGCGGGGCGCAACACGACGATCATCCGCGCGAACTACCGCACCCCCGAGGGCGCCGAGTTCTACAAGGCGAGCGTCAAGCTCTACGAGCGCCTCGGCGCCGAGCTCGACTTCAACCTGCTCTTCTCGCAGCAGGGGCACCTGACCCTTGCCCACTCCGACCGCGGGATCATCACTGCGAACGAGCGCGCCGAGGTGAACAAGCTGCTCGGGATCGACAGCCGGGTGATCTACCCGGACGAGATCCGGAAGCTGTGCCCGGAGATGGACCTCTCCGAGAACGTTACGTGGCCCGTGCAGGCGGCTCTCTACCACCCGCCGGGCGGGATCATCCGCCACGACGCCGTCGTCTGGGGCTTCGCGCGCGGGGCCGACCGCGGGGGGGCCGAGATCCACCCGTACACCGAGGTGACCGGCATCACGCGCTCGAACGGGCGCGTCACCGGCGTCGAGACCAACCGCGGCTCGATCGCCTGCGACACCGTCGTCTCGTGCACCGCCGGCTGGTCGACCCTCGTCGGCGACCTCGCGGGCGTGCCGCTCCCGATCACGACCCACATCCTCCAGGCCTTCGTCACGGAGCCCGTGAAGCCGTTTCTCGACGTCATCATCGTCTCGTCGCAGATGCACGTCTACATCTCGCAGACCGACCGCGGCGAGTTCCTGATCGGCGCCGAGATCGAGCCCTACACGACCTACAAGGGCATCGGCACCTTCCCGTTCCTCGAGTACTCGGCGCGGCACGCGCTCGAGCTCTTCCCACAGCTCGAGCAGGCGCGGATCCTCCGCTCCTGGACAGGGCTCTGCGACCTCTCGCCCGACTACAGCCCGATCCTCGGCGCGACCGAGGTCGAGGGCTTCCTCGTCAGCTGCGGGTGGGGTACGTACGGCTTCAAGGCCGCCCCGATCGTCGGCACGACGCTTGCGGAGCAGGTGGCGACGAAGCAGACTCCCGAGCTGATCGCACCCTTCGCGCTCGAGCGCTTCTACCGCGACCGCCTCGTCTCCGAGCTCGCGGCCGCGGCTGTCAGCCACTAAAGGAGAACCGACTTGGCCACGCACATGCCTTCCAGCCTCGAGATCGCCCAGGAGGCCGAGCTCCGCCCGATCACGGAGATCGCCGAGGGGGCGGGCCTCGAACCGGACGAGTACGACCTCTACGGGAAGTACAAGGCGAAGGTCTCGCTCGACGTCGTCGACCGCCTCGCTTCGAAGCCCGACGGAAAGCTCATCTGCGTCACCGCGATCACGCCGACGAAGGCCGGAGAGGGGAAGACGACCACGTCGGTCTCCCTGACGCAGGGCCTCGGCCACATCGGCAAGAAGGTGGCCCTCTGCATCCGCGAGGCCTCGCTCGGCCCTGTCTTCGGGATCAAGGGCGGCGCCGCGGGCGGCGGCTACGCGCAGGTCGTCCCGATGGAGGACATGAACCTCCACTTCACAGGCGACATCCACGCGATCGGCGCGGCCAACAACCTCCTGGCGGCGATGCTCGAGGCGAGCCTCCTGCACGGGAACAAGCTCGGGATCGACCCGCTGACCGTGAGCTGGCGCCGCTGCATGGACATCAACGACCGGGCGCTCCGCCAGATCGTCGTCGGGCTCGGCGGGCGCGCCAACGGCTACGTCCGCGAGACCGGCTTCGACATCACCGCGGCCTCCGAGGTGATGGCGATCCTCGCGGTGGCGCGCGACCTCGACGACCTGCGCAGGCGCCTCGGCGCGATCACCGTCGGCTACACGTGGGAGGGCGAGCCCGTCACCGCAGAGCAGCTCCACGCGGCGGGCGCGATGACCGTTCTCCTGAAGGACGCGATCAAGCCGAACCTCGTCCAGACCCTCGAGGGCCAGCCCGCCTTCGTCCACTGCGGGCCCTTCGCGAACATCGCGCACGGCAACAACTCGCTCGTCGCCGACCTCGTCGCGCTGAAGCTCGCGGACTACGTCGTCACGGAGAGCGGCTTCGGGTCGGACATGGGCATGGAGAAGTTCCTCGACATCGTCTGCCGCATCGGCGAGATCCAGCCGAGCGCGATCTGCCTCGTCACGACGGTGCGGGCGCTGAAGCACCACGGCGGCGATCCCGAAGGCGGCGTCGACGCGGTCGAGCGCGGCGCGGCCAACCTGCAGCGCCATCTCGGCATCGTGGCCGAGTTCGGCTTGAAGGCGGTCGTGGCGATCAACCGTTTCCCGGGTGATCCCGACGAGGAGGTGGAGGCCGTGCGCAGGCTCGCGCTCGACGGCGGGGCGCACGCGGCCGAGCTGAACGAGGCCTTCGAGCGCGGCGGCGCGGGCGCGGCCGACCTGGCCGAGGCGCTCGTCGACGCGGCCGAGCAGCCGTCGACCTACGCGCCGATCTATCCGCTCGACGCGCCAATCGCCGACAAGGTGGAGGCGGTCTGCAAGCGGGTGTACGGGGCCGACGGCGTCGTCTTCCTCCCAGCCGCCCAGCAGAAGATCGAGCAATTCACCGCCAATGGCTTCGACAAGCTCCCGATCTGCATGGCGAAGAGCCATCTGTCGCTCTCGCACGACCCGACCCTCCTGAACGCCCCCACCGGGTTCACCGTGACGGTGCGGGACATCCGCGCCTACACGGGCTCGGGCTGGCTCGTCCCGCTCCTCGGCGACATGCAGACCATGCCGGGCTACGGCGTCGCTCCGGCTGCGGTCAATGTCGACATCGACGAGAACGGCCGCACCGTCGGCCTCTTCTAAGGTGGCCGTGCGAGCCATGGCGGGGTCTGACCCCGCCATGGCCCTTTCGGGCGTCTACGGCGCGCATGTTTCAACACACATTTCTCCGCTCTTTGCGGCCTCGCGTCGTCCGAAGCGGACACGACGGGGTCTGACCCCGGCGTGGAAGAATCGGCGCGCGTGAGCGGCTTCCTGGACGAGAGCCTCGCGGGGTTCTGCGAGACCATCGCCGCCGAGACATCGGCGCCGGGAGGCGGCTCGGTGGCGGCGATCGTCGGAGGGATGGCTTCCTCGCTCGCGGCGATGGCGGCGCGCTTCTCGACGGAGCACTGGGAGGGCGCCGCGGGGGCAGTGGCACAGGCGGAGGCGATGAGGGCCCGGCTTCTCCCGCTCGCCGAGGAGGACGCGCGCGCCTACGAGAACGTGCTCCTCGCGCTCCGCACGCCGAACGACGCGGATGGGGACGTCCGCGACGCCGCGATCGGCGACGCGCTCTCGCGCGCGGCGGACGTCCCGCTCGAGATCGCCGAGACCTGCGTCGACGTCGCGATGCTCGCCGTGGAGCTCGTCGAGCGGGGCAATCCGAACCTGCACGGGGATGCCGCGACGGCCGCACTCCTCGCCGAGGCCGCCGTGCGGGCGAGCGCCAACCTCGTCGAGATCAACCTCGGCACGCGCGAGGGGGACGAGCGCCTCGAACGGGCGCGCGCGCTCGTCGAGATCGTCCGCCGAACGGCCCGGCGGGCACTGCACCCGACCCAGTAGCGCTCGCTACGAGAGGCGCACGCCCAGCGGAGCGCCGACGGGCTGAAGCGACAGCCGCCGCAGGCGCGGTCGCCGCCAGAAGCCCGCCGTCTCGGCGACGAAGACCTCGTCGGCGCCCTGCGCGACCGCCTGCATCCTCACCTCGGCGTCGAGGTCCTCAGTGTCGAGGAGACCAATGCGGGGACGACGACCGAGCTGCCCCGCCGCCGTCTCGGCGGCGCGCGCCAGGGCTAGCGAGAGGTAGGAGCGCCGACGGATCCGCTGCGGTGCCACGGGCCCGCAGGGCTCGCTGCCGCTCGGGCGGACGAGCGCGAGAAAGCTGAGGTCGGCGTCACGCCACGCGGCGAGCTCGACGGCGCGCGGAACGGCTAGACGCGCGCCGGCCGGCGAGTCGAAAGCGCAGAGGATTCGCGGACGCATCGCCTTCTGTGTAGCAGCTGGCGTTAACATTCTGCACAAAACCATTAGCAATGCTTGATGGGGAAGGAGACCGCCCTGAGCCCACAACCAATGCTGGACGAATCGAGCGCCTCGAGCGGCATCAAAGCGCTCGACGACGCGCTCGGCGGGATCTACTGGGGCGACAACGTCGTCTGGGAGCCCGAGGAACGCGACGGCGCCGAGCCGTTCTACCGGGCGATCGCAGCGCTCGCGGCCGACCACGACCTCGCCGCCTTCGTCACCGTCGGCCGGACGCCGGAGGAGCTTCGCCGCACCTTCCCAGGCTTCCAGGTCGTCGACGCCAGAGCCGGCACGGAGCTCGCGCAGCCGCGTGCCCTCATGAACGCCGTCCGCCAGCTCTGCCGGAGCGACGAAGAAGATCTTCTGCTTTTCGACTCCCTCGAGAGCATGGCGGAGCTCTGGGGGACGGACACCGCCCGCGCGTTCTTCGTCCAGTGCTGTCCCATGCTGCTCGAGCTGGGCGCGATCGCTTACTGGTCGGTGACGCCGAGCGCCCATCCGCAAGGGGTCCGCCGCGAGATCGAGGAGGTGACGCAGTGCGTGATCGCCGTCAGCGAGGGGCGTGTGCGCATCACGAAGGCCGAGGGGCGCCCGCCGCGTGTCGAAGGAGCGGTCTTTCGCTATCGCAGCGACGACGGCGCGCCCGAGCTCGAGGCTGCCCCGGCGGCCGCCCGGCTCGGTGCGGCGCTCCGCGCGGTGCGAGTCCAGCGGGGGCTTTCGCAGAGCCAGCTCGCCCGCCTCGCGGGGGTGTCCGCGAGCGCCGTGTCACAGGCGGAGCGCGGCCAGCGCGGCCTCTCGCTCGAGACGCTCCTCCAGCTCACGGACCAGCTCCAGATCACTCTCGACGCCCTCCTACGCGGTGAGTCTTCGCCGGGCTACCGGCTCGCGCGGCGCCGCGATCCGCCCGCGCCGCCCGACGGACGCCTGCTCAGGCTCCTGGACGATCCGAACGCCGGCCTGCGCACATACCTCATCCGCCTCCCGCCCGGCGCCTCCTCGAGCCCGCCCTTCGCCCACAAGGGAATCGAGCTCGTCGCGGTCGCGCGCGGGCTCGTCCAGTGCCTCCTGCCGGGCGGGCGCCCCGTCCTGCGCGAAGGAGAGTCGCTCCTCGCGGAGCAGAGCGCGATCTCGGGCTGGCGCAACCTCGGCGACGCCGAGGCGATGCTCTTCTGGATTTTGCGGGACGCCTAGGCGGTCGACTGCCCGATGCCGTACACGGTCGTGCCGAACCCTCCGGCATCGACCGGGCCCGCGCCCGGGGCGGAAGCTCGCAGCCTGGACTCCCAGTCCATGTGCTCTTGCTTACAGGTCGGGCAGGCATTGAGCGCCTGTCCGCCGCCGAGCTCCACATGGCCCCAGTAGCCGCGTGAGAGCAGGCCGTCCGCTTGCTTGCGACCGCAGAGACCGCAATGGAGGTAGAGACGAGACATTGTTCTCCTTATACCACCTTCTCGTAAGCGCTGCTAACGGGCAATCCTAGCCCCACGGCCCGATGAAGGGCCCGTTGTCGACGGCAAAGATGAGAATGATCACGACGGCGATGCAGACGATCGACGCAATGAACATCACCGGCGTCACGAGCGGATGATGGCTCTGCTCGGGCGGAAACTCGATCTGCCGTTCACGAGGCATGGAACGCTCCTCTCACTCGCCGGGATGGGTTGACGGACCGGCCATGGGCGGCTGGCTCGGCCCAGGACCGGGCGGGATCCCTCCGGGGGCCGGCATGCCGCCCGCCCCGCGTAGGAGTGCCGCCTGCGCGGTCAGCTTGCGGTTCTCGAGCCAGACCCAGCCGATGATCGAGCCGACCATCAGGATGATCCCGAGCACGGTCAGGATGTACGTTCCGGTCGAATTCTGGGGCCCGAAGGTCCAGAACGCGTCTTTGACGTCCTCCCACGAGTCGAACGGGAAGCTGTCGATCATTGCGGCCTCCTTTCCTTCCGCCTAGCTGGGCACCCGCGCGCCCGGCCGGTGGCCGTTGGTTACCTGGGAGAAGCCCTCGAGCAGGACCGGAGCCGACTCGACCTCCTCGCCCGTCGGGAGGACGACGGTCTCGGGAACCCGCTCGAACTCGGGGAAGAAGTCCTGCTGGAACTCGGCCATGTCGAGGCCTTCGAGCTCGACCTCGGGCGGGACGCGCAGGAGGTTCGCCTTCTTGAGCAGCCAAGCGGCGATGTAGCCCGGCAGGAAGGCGAGCGGCAGGAAGGCCATCATCCCCATCAGCTGCCCGCCAAAGGAGGATTCGACGTTGTTCAAGCCCGTTGGGAACCCGCCGGCGAAGATCCCGACCAGGAAGACGCCGTAGAAGCCGCACACCCCGTGCACCGCCACCGCCCCGACCGCGTCGTCGATGCGGAGGCGCCGCTCGATGAAGTTCCCACTCCACACGGCCACAAGACCGCCCGAGAAGGCGAGGATGTACGCGAGCGATGGGTGGTAAATGTCTGCCCCGGCCGAGACCGAGATGACGCCCGCGAGGCCGCCGGAGAGAGTCCAGAACGGGTCACCCTTGCTGGCGAACCACCCGCCCGTGAACCCGCCGGCGAAGCCCACCGTGATCACGAAGGCGATTGCGCCCAGGGTCGTCGGCGAGCCGTAGATGTTCAGCCAGCCCGGGAAGCTCGTCGACGTGATGAAGAGGCACGCGGCGTAGAAGCCGTAGAAGCCCGTGAAGATCAGCATCAGCCCCATCAAGGTGAGATGGGTGTTGTGCCCGCGGAAGGTTCTGGCTCTGCCCTGCATGTCGTATTTGCCTATGCGCGGGCCGAGGTTCAGGAGGACGCCGAGCGTGAATGCGCCGGCGACGCCGTGGACCACGAGCGAGGCGATCGAGTCGTGGAAGCCGTAGTTCGTGACAAGCCAGCCGCCCGAGCTCCAGCCCCAGGCCGCGTCCATGATCCAGACGGCCGAGCCGAGCAGGACCGTGAGGATCAGGTACGCGGAGAGACGCACGCGCTCGATGAGGGCGCCGGACATGATTGATCCGGTCGTCCAGGAGAAGAGGAGGAAGGCGAGGAAGAAGACTGCGTTCAGGTGGTTCGCCAGGTCGGGCCCCATCTCGGCTGCCCACGGCGCCGTCTGGCCGCAGAAGCCTGGGAACTGCTCCGGCCCCGCGTGGCCCTGAGCGGGCCCGCCTGGCTCGAAGCACCCGTAGATGTACCAGCCGAAGTAGTAGAAGCTCGGCGTGACGACCGCGATCGTGAGGATGTTCTTGATCGCCGTCGACATGACGTTCTTGCGCCGGGCCGCACCGGCCTCGTACGCCATGAAGCCAACGTGGATCAGCCACATGACGACGACCGTGAAGAAGTAGAAGACCTCGAGCAGCACCTGGCTGTCGAGGTCGATCTTCCCGTTCACTTCCTCCAGGGTCGGTGCCTGGGCAAGCAACGTGGACAAGGACGCCAGCATCGAGGCCATCAGCAAGCCCTCCTAGACGCAACGGTGTGAAGCGCTGCTACACGCCTGAGACGCGAGAAAGGTACGGAACCTGTCGGATGGCTCCCAGGTCGGGTCCTCCCATATTTCGGGGAGGGAGGTGTTCAGTCCGCACACGCTCGCACGCCAGAATGCGGCGCGCGCTAGCAGTCCTTGACGCTCGTCACGTCGCCCGTGTCGGCGTTGATCTCGACGAGCCGGCACTTCTCGGGCGCGGTCGCCGTCCCCGTGTAGAGCGAGACGACCCACGCGCGCTGCTGCTGGAGGCTCAAGGGGACGTTCTTGATCTGGACGCCGTCCGGGACGAAGTCGATCTGGCGCTTGGCGATATCGATCGCCTCGCGCGATGGCACGGCGGCGTGAGTGTCTCCGCAGCTCTTCGAGACGAGCAGGGCGATCAGGAGGACCGCGACCAGGATCGCGATCCTGCCGAGCGGCGCATCCCTAAGCCCTCGCTTGAGTCCAGCGTCGATAGACAACGTAGCCGCGGAGGGCGAGATAGCCGATGAAGTGCGTCAGGAAGACGAGCGAGAGCCACCAGCCCCACCACTTCCAGTGCGGGCGGGGGCTCATCTCCCTCATCTCGATGACGACGAGGTAGAGGGCGAGCGCCAGCGTCAGGACGATGACGATGTCCGGCGCGTTCGGGACGAGGAAGAAGAGGAGCACGGGATGATGGTGAGGCAACAGGCCGCCGAGCGCAAGCGTCCACCGAAAGGTGAAGAATCGCCCTCGTGGCGACGAAGGAGGTCATCCTCACGATCACGCTCATGCTCGCCGCCGGGCTCGGCGCCGAGCTCCTAGCCGATCTCATGCGCGTTCCGCCCATGCTGCTCCTGCTCGCGAGCGGGGCGCTCCTCGGCCCGTCGGTCGTGGATGCGATCGACGTCCCGCTCGACTCGATGGGCGCGCAGCTCATTCTCACGCTCGGCGTCTCGTTCATCCTCTTCCATGGCGGCCTCCAGCTCTCGCTCACGATCCTGAGCCGGGTCGCCGTGGGGCTCGGGATGCTCGTCGTCCCCGGGGTCGTCCTGACAGCAGTGCTCACAGGGCTCGTCGCCGCCGGCGTGTTCGGCGTGCCTCTGACCACCGGCCTTCTCATCGGCGCGGCGCTCTCTCCAACCGACCCCGCCATCCTGATCCCGCTCTTCGAGCGCATGCGCCTGCGGGAGAAGATCTCGCAGACGGTCATCGCCGAGTCGGCGCTGAACGACCCGACGGGCGCCGTTCTCGCCCTCGCCTTCGCCGGGGTGGTGCTCAGCGGCAGCGCGTCGCTCACCGCCCCGATGACCGATTTCCTCGTCGATCTCGCGCTCTCGACCGGCCTCGGGATCGTCTTCGGCGTCGTCCTCTCGGCGGTCGTCTCCAGCCGCCGGAGCGGCATCTGGCGCGAGTCGGCGGCGATCGTCGTGATCGCCGTCGTCAGCGGCAGCTTCTTCTCCATCGACTCCGCGGGCGGCAGCGGCTACCTGGGCGCGTTTCTCGCCGGCCTCATCCTCGGCAACATGCCGCTCCTCGGGCTCGGCATGCATTCCCACCACGAGGACGAGATGCGGGCGTTCGTCTCGACGGTCTCGCACTCGATGGTCATGCTCGTCTTTATCACGCTCGGCGCGAACCTCCCGTGGCGCTCGATGGCCGACCACTTCGGGCCGAGCCTCGCCGTGCTCGCAATGCTCATCTTCGTGGCGCGGCCGCTCGTCGTCCTCCTCTGCCTGACCGTCGACCGGCGCGGACGCTGGTCGTGGCCCGAGGTGGCGTTCCTCGCCTGGACGCGGGAGACCGGGGTCGTTCCGGCCGCGCTCGCTGGAATCATCGTCAGCATGCACGTTCCAGACGCGGATCTCGTCGTGACGACGGTCGCGCTCGCGATCATCGTCACCCTGGGCCTCCAGTCGACGACGAAGCGGTGGCTGGCCGAGCGGCTCCGGCTCCACGAGGTCGAGCCCGAGGGCCCGTCTCCACCCCGCCTCACCGCCCCTGCCGGAGTGCCCGGGAGCAGCCGATGACGATCCGCGCAAAGCTCCTGACCGCGATCGTCGTCGCGGTCGCCGGGCTTTCGCTCACAGCCGGGGTGGGCATCTGGGGCATGGACCGGCTCGGGTCGAAGTTCGACGCGGTCCGCGAAGCCGGCGACGCCCGTGCGCTTGCGCTCGAGCTCAAGTACGACATCACGGACTACAACGGCTGGCAGACGGCCTACGGCTACGACGACGGCGACAGCCGGCCCATCTTCCTCCGCTCGGTCGCCCGCTTCCGGCGCGATCTCGCGGGTGCGCAGGACGCCCTCGCGACCCCGACCGAGCAGAGGCTCCTCGGCGAGATCGGGGCGGCGTTCGATGACTTCATGCGCCTCGACGACGTCGCCTACCGGGCGCTTCAGGACGGCCGCACCGGGGACGTGCGCCGGCTCTTCCTCGGGCCCGAGATCAGGAACTTCCAGCGCGCCGCCGACGCCGCGGAGAAGCTCGCCACCCTCGAGAGCGGAAACGCCTCCTCGGCGGACGAGGCCTTCGCAGACGCCCGCCAGGACGCGCTCCGCCTGCTTGTCCTCGCCAGCATCATCGCCGCCGTGCTCGTCGCCCTCCTCCTCGTCACCGCCTTCGACCTCGCCCGGGCAGCGGAGCGGGCGCTCGCCTCCGCGCCACCGCCCGACGAGCCAGTCGTCTAGGGCCCGGTTCCCGCGTTTCAGCCCGACCGCCGCGGGAAGGCGCCCGGCGAGTGTCCACTTTTCTGACCAAGATCGTCTCGCTTTTCGGGGGCTGCCGTCACGACGGCCTCGCCACGCCGATCCGAAGCTTCGGCGGCGCCGACATCTGGCGCTGCGAGCAGTGCGGCGGCGAGCTCGTCGTCGTCGACGTGCTCCTCTGACGGGGGCGAAAAGAGCCATGACGGGGTCTGGCCCCGTCGTGTCTCGAACCGACCGTCCGTTCAACACGGACCGCTCTTCGAGTTCTCGCTGCTCAGCGCGAAATCGGGGCCCAAGGGGCCACTGTCGGGGTCTGACCCCGACGTGGCCAGGCCGGACGGCTAGCTCCAGGGGTACGGCGAGTGGGAGACCGGGTGGAGGTCGCCCGCCGAGAACCGCTCGAAGCGGAACGGGTAGAGGAGGCTCGAGTGCTCGCCCATGAGGACCTTCGCGACCTCCTGGCCGACCCCGATCATCTTGTAGCCGTGGTTCGAGTCGAGGATCGTGTAGACGTTCGGCCGCATGTAGTCGAAGACCGGGAAGTTGTCCGCGGTGAACGCCCCGACGCCTCCCGAACGCGCCTGCTTGTAGAGCGGCCGGCAGCCCTCGAAGCGGCTCATGGAGTGTGAGAGCGCCGCGCACCACATGTCCGCGAACCCGGGGTCGACGTCGGTCGTCGCGGGATACGGGTCGAGCTCGACGTCCTCGCCGACGACGAGCGGCGACGCGCCGCCCTGCACGCCGTGGCGGTCCCGCTTGAAGTAGATGCCCCAGAGCTCGTTCGTGACGAGCTTGCCGTCGTCCGTCTCGAGCGGCGCGTCCGTGTCGAGGTGGATGACCGGCGGAGCGCTTCCGTCCGCCGTCGCGAACATGAGTGGGTCGACGGTGATCTCGCCCTCCTGGAGGTTCCAGTACGTCCACATCGGCTGGCCCTCGACGAGCTCGCCGCCGGGCGTGCGGATGTCGATCTCCATCGGGAGGCCGAGCATCTCCCAGAACCCCTTCGCCCACGGGCCGGGCGCGATGACGAGCTGCTCGCCGACCTCGATGCGGCCCCGATCGGTGTCGACCGCGGTGACCGTCCCGTCCGCGCCCGACTCGATCCCGGTCACCTTGACCCCGGTCAGGATCTGGACACCCTCGCCGCGCGCCTTCTCCGCAAGGCCCTCGACGGAGTCCTTGTTGAAGGCAAAGCCGCCCTGGAGCTCGTGCAGGCAGGCAGTCACACCCTGCGCGCGCCAGTCTGGGAAGAGCTCCTTCATGTGCCGGTGGACCTCCGCCTCGCCGGTGACGAAGACGGATCGGTAGCCGATCCGCTCCTGGCGCTCGAACGTCGCCGCGAGATCGGCCTCCTGCACCTCGGGGCCGAGCGCGATGTAGCCGACAGGGTTGTAGGCGTACGCCTCGGGATCCGACTCCCATACCTCGACGCAGGCCTGCATGAGCTCGCTCATCGCCGGCTGGAAGTAGTTGTTGCGGACGACGCCGCAGGCGATGCCAGACGCGCCCGCCCCCGGCTCGGACTTGTCGAGGACGAGGACGTCGGCACCCGAGCCATGCCCGCGGTCGGCGAGCTCCTTCGCCAGGTGGTAGGCGGTGGACAGACCGTGGATGCCGGCGCCGACGACGACGTAAGGGACCGACTTCGGAAGCGAGCTCATGCTTAATTGCCTCCTTGGCAATAGTATGTCAAAATCACTTCGAAACGTACCATGGCGCGGACCGGAAAGCCAGCCACACGGACGGTCTCGGCGGTCGCACGCGCGCTGGCCGTCCTCGACGCCTTCCTCGAGAGCCCCGAGCTCGGCACGAACGAGATCGCGCGGCGAACCGGGCTGAACGCGAGCACCGTCTCACGCCTCCTCGCGACGCTCGCCCAGGCGGGGTTCGTCGCCCACGTGGAGGAGACCGGGCGCTACCGCCTCGGCAGCCGCCTCATGCTCTTCGGCAACCTCGTCCACTCGCGGCTCGACCTGCGCGACGCGCTTCGCCCGCTGCTCGAGGAGCTCGCCGAGCGTACGGGCGAGACGACGACGCTCTCCGTCCCGTCGAGCCCCGACGCGGTCACGATCGACTTCGTGCAGGCGCCCGGCTCGGTCGTCAGCGTCGCCGAGCTCGGACGGCCGAGCGTCGCCCACGCGACCGCGGCGGGAAAGGTCGGGCTCGCCTTCGGAGAGGCGGAGCTCCCGGCCGGCCGGCTCGTGCGCTTCACCGCGCGCACGATCGTCGACCGGAAGCGGCTGTCCGCCGAGCTCGAGCGGGTGACACAAGACGGACTCGCCCGCGCGGCGGGCGAGCGCGAGCCCGATCTGAACGCGCTCGCGGCGCCGGTCTTCGGACGCGACGGGCGCCTGGCCGCGATCGTCGGCGTCCAGGGCCCTGCGCCGCGCTTCGACGAGCAAGCGATGGCCGACGCGCTCGGGGCCCTGCGTGCCGCCTCCTCGGGCATGTCGCACGCTTTAGGCTTCGGCCTCGACCTCGAGCCCAAGGAGAGCGAATGAACGACACAGGGATCGTCCGGACCGCCTTCGACGCCGTGCAGCAGAAGATGGGCGTCGAGCTCATGGACTGGGAGGGCTGGTACTGGCCCAACCACTTCGGCGATCCGGCCGCCGAGCACCGCGCCGTCCGCGAGGACGTCGGCGTCTGGGACGAATCCCCGCTCAGGAAGTGGGACTTCAACGGACCGGACGCCCTCGCCGCCGCCGACCGCATCTTCACGAACGACATGCTCGGCCTCGAGATCGGGCAGGTGCGCTACGCCCCCTTCTGCGACGAGAACGGGAAGATGGTCGGCGACGGGACGGTCTTCAAGTTCACGGACGCGAGCTGCTGGGTGATCACTGCGCTCGACTCCGACCTCGACCATTTCCAGAACGTCGTCGACGGACTGGACGTCGAAATCGAGCCGATCACCGAGAAGCTCCCCCACCTCCAGATCCAGGGCCCGCGCTCGCGCGAGCTCCTCGCCGAACTAACGGACGAGTCCGTCGAGGACCTCGGCTATTTCCGCTTCTTCCCGCACCAGGTGCACGTCGGCCGCGTGCCCTGCTGGGTCTCGCGCACCGGCTACTCCGGCGAGCTCGGCTACGAGGTCTTCTGCGACCCGGACTACGCCGAGGAGCTCTGGGGCACCGTCACGGACGCGGGCGCGAGGCCGTACGGCCTCGCCGCGATCGAGACACTGCGGATCGAGTCCGGGCTCATCTTCATCGGCTACGACTACTTCCAGCACGAGACCGACCCCTTCGACATGTCGCTCGACAAGGTGATCCGGCTCGACACGGGTGACTTCTGGGGCAAGACGGCGCTTGCCGAGACCGCGAAGAGCCCGCCCCGGCGGTTGGTGACGCTCGACGTGCAGGGCGACGAGGCGCCCGAGTACGGCGCGGCTGTCACGAAGGGCGGCGAGGCGGCGGGCACGCTCACGAGCCCGTGCGAGAGCCCGACGCTCGGCCGCGTGATCGGGATGGCGGTCCTCGAGACGGAGCAGGCGTCGAAGGGGAACGAGGTCCAGGTCGCGCTCGCCGACGGCGGGGTCGCCAACGCGACGGTGACGGACTTCCCCGTCTACGACCCGGAGAAGCGCCGGCCGCGGAGCTGATCGATCATCTAGCCCGGGCCCTCGGCCAGGAGCCGCCGGAACTCGGGGTACTGCCCGAGCTTCCCGACCGTGACCAGCACGTCGCCCTCGGCGATCACGTCGTCGGGCTGTGCGCCCGTGATGGGCTCGGGCTCCCGCAGGATCGCGATGATGGTGACGCCGCTCCGCGCGCGGAAGCCGCATTCCGCCAGCGTCCGGCCGACCACGGGGCTTCCCGCTGGCACCGGCACCCATTCGATCGCGAGCTCTCCGAGCGCCATCTCGAGCTCCTCGACGATCTTCGGCCGCTCGTAGGCGCCGCCGAGCACGGCGCCGAGCTGGCGCGACTCCTCGTCGTCGAGCTGGAGGACGGCCGCGGGCTCGTCGTCGGCGACGCGCCGGAAAACGTAGAGCTCGCGCGAGCCGTCGAGATGCTGGATGACCGTGATGCGGCTGCCGTGTCCGGTAGCGAACGCGTACTTCGTCCCGACTCCGGGCAGGCGCGTCTCTCTGAGCTCCTGGGGCATTGTTTTCGGCCTCTTAGGCTAGACGAGGTGGGAAGAGTCGGCGTCCCAGGCGCTTCGACTCCATCATGAGGATGACTCCGAGCGTCGCCGTCGCGAGCACGTAGAGGCCCGCGAAGGCGACGAAGTCGCTCCGGTCGCCGGAGGGAATGGCCTCGTTTCGGGCGGCGATCTGGGCGAGGATGATCGTGAACTCGCCGTGCGCGACGAGGGCCGCGCCGACGTTCAGGCTCTGGCGCGGGCTGAACCCGCCGACCACCCCCGCTCCAAAGCCGCTGGCGACCTTGGCGAGCACCGTCAGCACGACGGCGAGCGCGACGAGCCAGCCGATGCTCCCGAGCGCGCCGAGGTCGATCGAGAGCCCGAAGACGAAGAAGAAGAGCGCAGCGAAGATGTCGCGGAAGGCGAGGAAGCGCTCCTCGATCTCCTCGCGGATCGACGTCTCGGCGAGGACGACGCCCGCCATCAGCGCGCCGATCGCCTCGGAGAGCCCGAGCCAGTCGGCGACCGCCGCCATGCCGATGAGGAAGCCGAAGGTCGCGAGGAGCATGAACTCGCCCGGGAGCCCGGCGAGGAACGCGTCGATCGGCCGGCGCAGCACGCGCGAGGCGGCGATCGACACCGTCACGAAGGCGAGCGCCTTGGCGACGGCGACGAGCGTCGGGCTGACTCCCGCCCCGCCGGCCGCGGCGAACCCGAGCACCCCGGCAACCACGACGTCCTCGAACACGAGGATGGCGAGGACGAGGTCCGTCTCGTCGTCGGCGAGGCGCCGGAAGTCGATGAGGCCCTTGACCGTGACGGCGCTCGAGGAGACGTAGATCGCGGCCGCGAGCACGATCGCCGCGAAGCTCACGCCGAACGCCACGACGCCGACGAGGAGGCCGACAGCCGCGTTCACGACGAGGTCGATCGAGCCGCCGAGCCCGATGTGGCGCCCGGACCTGATCAGCCGATCGACGGTGAACTCGAGCCCGAGGAAGAAAAGCAGGAAGATGATCCCGAGCTCGGCGACGAAGGTCGTCACCTCCGACGGCGTGATCAGGCTGAGGATCCGCGGCTCGTTGGGGCCGAGCAGGAGCCCGGCGAGCAGATAGGCGGGAATCGCCGAGAGGCCGAGGCGACCGGCGACGAGCCCGAGCGCCCCGAGCAGGCCGATCGTGAGCGCGAGCTGCGAGAGGGTCACGTGCCCGGCATCCTACGAGGAGGCGCGCCCGGGCCTGCTCGCGGGCTAGACGCGGCGCATGGGGATGTTGAGCGCCCCGGCCACCCACGGGACGAGCGTCCCCTGCCCGACGACCGAGACGAGGACGACGACGAAGACGATGTCGAAGAGCTTCCTCGCGTCGTCGACCTCAGCGAGCACGGCGAACGCGGCGAGCAGGATCGGCACCGCGCCCTTCAGCCCGGACCAGGTCAGGAATGCCAGCTCGTTGAGGCGAAACGAAAAGGGGGCGAGGGTCACGGCCACGACGAACGGGCGCGCGAGGAAGGCGAGAACGACCAGGAGCAGCACGCCCTCGACCCAGTTGCGGAGCGTGAGCGCCCCGAAGCTCACGACGAGCCCGAGGGCGACGAAGGCGCCGATCTCGGCAAGCCCGGCGAGCGCGCCGTGGAAGCGCTCGATCTCTTCTTTGTACGGACTGCGGGCGTCGCCGACCACGAGACCGGCGATGAAGACGGCCAGGAACCCGGACCCGTGCGCGAGCCCGGTGACGCCGTAGAGGGCGCCGGCGAGCGCGAGCGCGAGCACCGGGTTGAGCGCATCCACAGCCAGGTGGACGCGCCTCAGGAGCGCGACCACGAGGAGCGCCCCGACGATCCCGATCGCCGTGCCCACCGCCATCTCGACGGCGAACTCGCGCACGATCACGAGCACCGTGGCATCGTCGTGGGTCGCGAGCTCGATCATTCCGATCATCAGTGCGATCCCGGCCGGGTCGTTCACGCCGGCCTCGCCCTCGAGGGTCGTACCCGAATGCCCGGCGATCTCTTTCTGCCCGAGCACCGAGAACATCACGGCCGGGTCTGTGGGAGCGAGCGCGGCGCCGACGAGACCGGCAAGCGTCCAGTCGAAGTCGAGGGCGTAGTGAGCGAAGACCGCGACGATCCCCGCGGTGGCGAAGGTGCCGAGGATCCCAAGGGACAGGATCGGGCCGGCAGCGGCCCGGAAGCGGCGCCAGCCGATGTCCATCCCGCCGTTGAAGAGGATGACGACGAGCGCGACGACCGCAATCCGTTCCACGGTCAGGATCGGGACGTGCGGGTAGAGCTCGGGGAAGAGGTCGGATGCCACCGCCGCCCCGACGAGGAAGAGCGCCGGTGATGGGAGCGGCACCCGCTCAGTCAGCTTGGTCGAGAATACGGCGAGCGCAAAGCCTCCGGCGACGAGGAGGACTATGACTGCGAAGTCGGGGATCTCGGTCATGGCGAATGATCGCCGACCAGGCTTCCCGGCACACCGGGCGCGACGATATCAGCCCTACTGCGCGAGCCAGACTAGGCAGGCGGCGCGCTCGCGCACCGCCTTCGCCGCCCGGCGGTAGACGCGCCGCCGAAGGCGTCCGCGGTCAGGGCCGAAGACGAGCAGGCCCGGCGCGCGCTCGGCCACGAGCTCGAGGAGCGCGGTTGTCGGCCGCGGGCTGCGGACGCGGATCCGCTCGACCTCGACGCCGAGCGAGGCGGCGAGCCGTGCAGGGGCGCGAAACGCCTCGGCATCCGCCGGCTCGTCGGGCAGCTGGTCATAGCCCATGCGGACGGACATCGCGAGCGGCGGGAGCTCGACCGCGTTCACGACGACGAGCGGCCTCCCGGTCTCGAGCGCCGACTCGACGGCCACGCGGGCGGCCTCCTCGTCGAACGGCACGCCGAGCGTGGCGAGGAGAACGGGTCTCGTCGTCCCGGAGCCGGAGGCTCGCCCTACTCGGGTCGGAGCTTCCACTTCGGCGAGCTCCGCGCGCGGCGGCGGATACGGCGCCGCCACCACGGCATGTACCAGAGAAACCACGTCCCGAGCACGAGCGGGACGAGCAGGAAGAGGGACTCGGCGACGAAGATGGCGAGCAGCCCGAAGACGAGGGTGGTACCGAGCGCGACGGCGATCGGCACGATCCGCATCCGGCGCATGTCCCGCAACAGGCCGTGGTACTCCTCCGGCGGGATCTGGCTCGTGTTCCAGCGGCGCCCGCACTCCTCGCACTGCCACGTGTCCCCGTAGGCGACGTGCTGCATCTCGCCGCAGTCGCACGCGATCGTGATCGGTGGGCCGCGCATCGATCCGATTGTACTTCCGCCTCGTAGCCCGATTGAACTCGTCCGCAGCCGGTGTTACGTTGGCGCCGCCGCGCCTGGGCGGCGTACGGTCACAGGAGGGAGGATCTGTTGGCTGAAGCAGTCGTCGAAGAACGACAACTTCTCAAGGCGATGCGCTGGTACGACGGGTTCGTCGTCGCGCTCGCGAACCCGGGGTTCCTGATCGGGTCGCTGGGCTTCTCGATCGGGGTTCTCGGCGGCTGGGGCGCCATGTTCCTCTGGGGCGTCTCCATGTTTATCGGAACGCTCTCGAACTGGATCTACTCGGAAAGCGCGGCGATGTTCCCCGACAAGCCGGGCGGCATCTCGCTGTATGCAAACGAGGGCTGGCGCAAGTACTTCACGTTCATCGGGCCCGTGGCGACGTTCGGCTACTGGTTCGCCTGGTCGAGCGTGCTCGCCCTCTTCGGCATCATCATCGGCAACCTCATCCAGGCCGAGTGGGCGACGGGGCAGGACTGGACGTTCTCGACGGGCGGAGCCGACGTCGGCTTCCCGCACATGATCGCGATCGCGGTCATCGTCGTCGTCTGGGCGATCAACATCTTCGGAGTCAGGCCCTCCGTCTGGATGGCCTACATCACAGGCGGGCTGCTGATGATCCCGCTGCTCGTCTTCATCCTCATCACGTATCTGACGGGCGACTGGTCGAGCTCGAACATGGTCTGGAGCGTCGGCGACTGGAAGACCGCCGTCGTTTGGCTCTACATCATGGGCTGGTCGGCCTACGGCGTGGAGACCTGCGCCGCCTTCGCGCCGGAGTACAAAGACACGGTGCACGATACGGCGCTCGCTCTCCGCTCGGCGGCCGTCTTCTCGCTCGGCGTCTACATCCTGCTCCCGCTGGGGGTCGCCGGCACGGTACCGCTCGACACAATCTCGAGCGACGCAACCGGGGTCGCCTACCTCGTCGACGGGTTCAACGCGGTCCTCGGCGGCGGCGGCGACGTCATGGTCGTCCTCCTGATCGCGAGCCTCTTCATCTCGATGAACACGGCGACCGCGGATGGGTCGCGTGCCCTTTACGGGATCGCCCGCGACGGCGTCACGATCAAGCAGCTCTACCACCTGAACCGCTTCCACGTGCCGGCGCGGGCGATGACGCTCGACATGGTCATCAACATCCTGCTCGTGCTCTTCGTCGGCAACATCCTCGCGATCCTCGTTGCGGGGAACCTCGGCTACATGTCGGCGCACTTCTTCGCCCTCACCGGGTTCCTCCTGCTGCGCAAGGACCGGCCGAACTGGCCGCGGCCGATCCGCCTGGCCCGCCCCTGGGTCGGCATCGCGGCGCTTCTCGCCGCGATCAACGCCTTCTTCATCATCATCGGGGCCTCGAACCCGAGCCTCACCGGCTACGGCGGCCGGAAGGAGACCTGGATCGGGATCGGCGTGCTGCTCTTCTCGATCGTCCTCTACATCTTCCGCCGGGCCGTGCAGGACAAGGCGCCGGTGCACCTGCGGGAGGAGACGCCGGAGACGCCGGCCGCGGCTCCGACGACGCCAGCAGGCATGCCCGCCGCCTAGGAAACTTCTCTCGAGGGGCGGGGCTTCCGGGCCTCGCCCCTCTTGCGTCGCGCGTCACACAGTTGCAACCGTGGCCGAGCGGTTGGAGAATCGCAGTCCCAGTGCGTCCAAAGGAGGCTTCCGCGAATGGCGCGTGATCCGAAGTACGACATCCTCTTCGAGCCGATCCAGATCGGCCCGAAGACCATGAAGAACCGCTTCTACCAGATCCCCCACTGCAACGGGTTCGGATCGGAGAAGCCGCTGAACCAGGCGCACTTCCGGGCGATGAAGGCCGAGGGCGGCTACGCCGCGGTCTGCACGGAGTACTGCTCGATCCACCCGGAATCCGACGACACACACCGAGTCTCCGCGCGCCTCTGGGACGACGACGACATCAAGAACCTCGGCCTCATGTGCGACATGCTCCACGAGCACGGCGCCCTCGCCGCGGCCGAGCTCTGGTACGGCGGCCCGCACGCCCCCTGCATGGAGACGCGTTGCGTCCCGCGCGCGCCCTCGCAGATCCCGAGCGACTTCGAGCACCTCACGTACCCGAAGGAGATGGACAAGGACGACATCCGCCAGGTCGAGGGGTTCTACGTCGAGGCGGCGAAGCGCGCGCGAGAGGCCGGCTTCGACATCGTCTACGTCTACGGCTCGCACTCCTACCTCCCGCAGCAGTTCCTGACGCCGTACTACAACCGGCGCACGGACGAGTACGGCGGCTCGTTCGAGAACCGCGCGCGCTTCTGGCGCGAGACGATCGAGCAGGTCAAGGACGCGGTCGGCGACGACTGCGCGATCGCCGTCCGCATGTCCACGGACATGTTCATGGGCGAGGCCGGGACGCAGCTCGAGCGCGACTGTCTCCCCTTCGTCGAGCTCGTCGACGACATCGTCGACGTCTGGGACATCAACGTGTCCGGCATCTCCGAGTGGGGCGAGGACGCGACCCCGTCGCGCTTCTACGAGTCCGGCCGCTTGCTGCCATGGCAGAAGGCCGTGAAGGGCGTCTCGAAGAAGCCGGTGCTCGGCGTCGGCCGCTTTACGAGCCCCGACATGATGGTCGACGCGATCAACGACGGCGCGCTCGACATCATCGCCACGTGCCGCCCGTCGATCTCGGATCCGTTCCTTCCGAAGAAGATCGACGAGGGCCGGCTCGACGACATCCGCGAGTGCATCGGCTGCAACATCTGCATCTCGCGCTGGGAGATCGGCGGCCCACCGGTCATCTGCACGCAGAACGCGACCGCGGGCGAGGAGTACCGCCGCGGCTGGCATCCCGAGAAGTTCGAGCGGGCGGCGAACGCCGACAACGACGTCCTCGTCGTCGGCGCCGGCCCGGCGGGGATGGAGTGCGCCCGGGTCCTCGGCGAGCGCGGCATGCGCCGCGTTCACCTCGTCGAGGCCCAGGACGACATGGGCGGGATCATGCGCTGGATCCCACAGTACCCCGGGCTCGGCGAGTGGGCGCGCGTCGTCAACTACCGCAAGATCCAGCTCGACAAGCTGAAGAACGTCGAGTTCATCCCGAACACGCGGCTCGATGCCGAAGGTGTCAAGAGCTACGGCGC
>DASUJY010000079.1:0-2798 GCA_036279015.1 Gaiellaceae bacterium
GCCGGCGTGCAGGATCGCGATCACTGGGCAGGCGGCTTCACGGACGATCTCCGAGATCAGCTCCAGCGCGTGGACCGAGCTCTCGCCCAGCCCGACCAGCGCGACATCCGGTTGCTCTCTGGCGGTGACCGCCCCGACTTCTTTGACGTAGATCTCGCGGGCGATCACGTCGTGGCCGAGCCCGATCACGACCTGCGCCAGCAACTCCAGCCGGTCACGCTTCTCGTTCGCGATCAGCACGCTCAGGTGCTCGGTCTTGGCCACGCTTCCCCAAATCTAGCGCGGGCGCACGATGCGCGCCGATAGCCGCTAGAATGCAGAGGCGGTTCCGCAATCGAGTCGGTGCCGCGACGAAGCGGGCCAGATTCGTTCCCGGCCCGCACGATCCGCCCTCAGCAGACAGGCCGGAGCAATTGAGCCGACCAGGTCCTATTCGGTCGGTACCGGAGCTGACTATGGAAGGGCGGAAGATGCAGACTTGGACGCAGCTGCGAGCGGGCAACGACGCTCTCGACGCAGGCCGTACGGTCGATGCCGCGCACGCTCGCAACGGCAATGCCGGGCGTGTCCTGATCGTCGATGACGACGCCTCGGTGCGGCTGGTCTGCGCCGTCAATCTCAAGGCTGAGGGCCTGCACGTGCTCGAAGCCGCAGACGGACTTGATGCGCTCGAGCAGGCGCGCCGCGAACGTCCCGATCTGATCCTCACCGACGTCAGCATGCCCCGTCTCGGCGGCTTTCGGCTCGCCGAGAGGTTGCGTGCCGACGAGCGAACCCGCGGGATTCCGGTGATCTTTCTGAGCGGCGAGGTCGGGCCGTCGAACGCACAGCGAGCCCGCGCGCTCGGTGCCCTCGCGTACTGGACAAAGCCGTTCGACCCGCGCGCGCTCGCCACCTTCGTCGCGCGCGAAATCTCGGCGGCGCGAGCCGGGTCGTCTGAGCTACCAGCGACGGCCGCGGCCTAGATCGCCGCTCATCCGACATGACCACCGCGCCAGGAGAAGGAGAAGCCATGCAGGTCGAATCGCCCCCACAGCAGAAATCGCAGCACACGGAACGTGTCGAGCCGCGCAGCGAACGGCTGCGTAGACATGGCCACCGCACCGGCCTCTACACGCTGGCGTTCAGTCTGGTGGCGCTCCTCGTTGTTCTGATCGCACTGACGGTTGCGAACACGCGCCAGGTGAAGCTGAGCTGGGTGGCCGGCAGCGGCCACGCCTCTCTAGTCTGGATCATCCTCGCGAGCGCCGTGCTCGGCTGGCTGCTCGGCATCGTCACAAGCGTCGTCTTCCGCCTCCGGACACGGCGGCGGCGGCACCCAACGGGCCGCCCGGACCCCGCCAGTGGCTAACTCGCCCCGCATAGAGCATTCACGCAAACACGGGCCGTTCGATCCCCGCTACCCGACGATCCGCCATAAGCCGGCCCCGGCGAGCCTCTGGCGGCTCGGTGAGGAACGCCTCGACTGGCAGGGATTCCTCGCCCGGTTCTTCCCCGACAGCCGTCGACACGACTTCGACGCGCTGGCGTCGTACCAGTCGTACGTGAATGACGCCGAGGCACGGCCCGCAGACGGCGGCCCGCTCACGGCGCCGCGTAACGCGACCGGTGTAGTGGACGCCGCCCGGCCGCAGACCGACCAGGACAGCGACGAGCAGGAGGAGCCGCCCGCGACGGGCGACACCGAACGCTGGGAAGGTGATGGCGGCGCCTCAGCAGCGCGCCCGCGGCGAAGACGGCGGGGTGAGCGACCTGTCGGAACGCACAAGCTTTAGCAACGACGGAGGCCGACAGCTCGACCATAAGTCGAGCTTGCCCCCATCCGACAACCGATTCCAGCCCTTAGGAGGCTCTTCATGAAACTACAGCCGCTCGCTGACCGCTTGATCGTCGAGGCCCTCGAGGAAGAGGAGTCGACGGAAAGCGGAATCGTTCTGCCCGACACCGCTAAGGAGAAGCCGCAGCGGGGACGTGTGCTCGCCGTCGGTCCCGGCGCGCGCAACCAGGACACGGGCGAGCGCATCCAGATGGACGTCGCCGAAGGCGACGAGGTCATCTTCAGCAAGTACGGAGGCACCGAGATCAAGCTCGGCAGCGACGAGGTCCTGATCCTGCGCGAGTCCGACGTGCTGGCCAAAGTCATCCCGCAGGCGAGCAAGAGCAAGCGCAAGCGCAGTCTCGCCGGCGCCACCGCGTAAGCAGCACGACCAGAAACGGAGTAGTCATGCCTCACAAGGAACTGAAATTCAACGAGGACGCGCGGCGTGCGCTCGAACGCGGCGTCAACGTCGTCGCCGACGCGGTCAAGGTCACGCTTGGCCCGAAGGGCCGCTACGTCGTGCTCGACAAGCGATACGGGGCGCCGACGATCACCAATGACGGCGTCACGATCGCGCGCGAGATCGAGTTGGAGGACGTCTTCGAGAACCAGGGCGCACAGCTCGTTCGCGAGGTCGCGACGGCAACCAACGACGTCGCCGGCGACGGCACGACGACGGCGACCGTGCTCGCGCAGGCGATCGTCCGCCAAGGCCTGAAGAACGTCGCCGCGGGCGCAAACCCGATGGCACTCAAGCGCGGCATCGAGAGAGCGGTCGAACAGGTGGTCGAGAACCTGAAGGCGCAGTCCAAGGACGTCTCGGGCAAGGAGGACATCGCCCGGGTCGCCACCATCTCCTCGCGCGAGCGCGAGATCGGCGACGTGATCGCGGACGCGATCGAGAAGGTGGGCAAGGACGCGTTGTCAACGTCGAGGAGGGCCAGACGCTCGGCCTCGAGCTCGAGTTCACCGAGGGCAT
>DASUJY010000080.1:0-6596 GCA_036279015.1 Gaiellaceae bacterium
GACCCCCGCACCTCGGACTTTCGCCTCTCCCCTACTTCACAACGCCGCAGAGCCATTCACACCGCCGGATACCAGGCGGTCAAGTATGAACCTCCGGCAGCGTCGAATCTAGACCTAACCGCACCCGGGCAGCACGGACGAAAGCGCATGGAATCCGCGCAAAAGGTCTAGGTCCGCGTCAGAGAACCAACATCGCGTCGCCGAAGGAGTAGAAGCGGTAGCGCTCGGCGATCGCGAGCTCGTAGAGCCGGCGCGTCTCGTCGATCCCGGCGAAGGCCATCACGAGGGCGACGAGCGACGAGCGCGGCAGGTGGAAGTTCGTCACGAGCGAGTCCACGCGCCGGAAGTCGAAGCCCGGGGTGACGAAGAGCTCCGTGCGGCCGGCGAGCGGCGCGCCGCGTGCGAGCGACTCGAGGACGCGCACGGTCGTCGTTCCGACCGCGGTCACGTGCGGGGCCGACCGGATGCGGGCCCAGGCCTCCTCCCCCACCTCGTAGCGCTCGCTGTGGAGGCGGTGCTCGGACAGCGTCTCGGCAGTCACCGGCCTGAAGGTGTCGAGCCCGACGTGGAGGGTGACGCGCTCGACGTCGAGTGCCGCGAGAAGCTCGGGGGTGAAGTGGAGGCCCGCGGTCGGGGCGGCCGCAGAACCCGCCTCGTCCGCGTAGACGGTCTGGTAGCGCTCCGGGTCGGCGAGCGGCTCGGTGATGTAGGGCGGGAGCGGCGCGTGGCCGCCGGGCTCGCCCTCGAGCCGGATCCGCCAGCGCCCCTCGCCGAGCGACTCGAGGAACTCGACCGGCCCGAGCACCATGCCGGCGCGGAGGCGCCGGCTCGGCCGCGCAAGGGCCTCCCAGACGTCTCCTTCGATGCGCTCCAGAAGGAGAACCTCGGCCCGGCCTCCGGTCGGTCGCTCGAGCAGGAGCCGCGCCGGAAGGACGCGCGTGTCGTTCACGACGACGAGCGTCCCAGGGGCCAGCTGCGCGGGCAGATCGCGGAAGCGCGCGTGCTCGGTCGCATCCGTCGCGCGGTCGAAGACGAGCAGCCGAGACTCGTCGCGCCGCTCGAGCGGATGCTGCGCGATCAGCTCCGGGGGGAGCTCGTAGTCAAGCTCGGACGTCCTCATGCCGACATCCGGACAGAAGGTTAGATTGATGACCGTGGACCGAGACGCGATCGAGCGAGCCCGGATGCGCCTCGCCGAGACGAGCGAGGGGCGTCCCGACGACGCCGCCCTCCAGGCCCTCCTCGAACGCGCGCGCGCGGGCCTCGAAGCTCTCGCGCTGACGACCGCCGAGCTCGAGGCCGGGATGCCCGAGCGGCTCGAGAGCTCCCTCCAGAAGGGTCTCAGGGAAGAGGTCCTGCCGGTCGCCCGCCACCTCGCCGAGGTGCGGGGGCTCTCCGGCCAGACGATCCGCCGCCTCGAGCGGCTTCAGACCGATCTCTCCGCAGAGCGCAAGGCACGCGTCGAGGATCTCGCGCTCCTCGTCGACCTCGTCACCTCCGGGTGGCGGGGCGTCGAGAAGCGGCTCGACCGCATCGAGCGGGCGCTCGACCGGGTCGAACGGGCCCTCGACGACCGGGCGGACGCCGCCCCCGTCTACCGCATCGAGCGAAAGCCCGGCGCGTAGCGACTCCTGCGCGGCCGTCGCGGCCTGCGCGGCCTCGGCGCCGGGGGCTCGCTGACCGGCGCCGGCAGGCGGAGCTCGAAGCAGGATCCCTTGCCGATGTGCGACTCGAGCGTGAGCTCGCCGCCGAGCGCGTGCGCGAGCTCCCGCGCGATCGGGAGGCCGAGGCCCGTGCCTGCACCCGCACGCGACCAGAAGGGACGGAAGATGCGCTCGCGCTGCTCGGGAGCGATGCCCGGCCCCGAGTCGGCGACGGAGACGGTGATCGTCCCGTTCGTGGCGGCGAGGCCGAGGTCGATCCGCCCCCCGTCGGGCGTCCACGCGAAGGCGTTGTCGAGCAGGTTCGAGACGACCTGGAGGAGGCGGTCGCCGTCGGTTGCGATCACCGGATCGGCGTCGAGCGAGCACTCGTACTCGATGCCGCGGCGCCGGGCCTCCTCGCCGAAGCTCTCGTAGGCCTGCTGGAGCAGGCGCCGCAGCTCGACCTCCTCCTGCTCGAGGGTGAACTGGGAAGCCTCCATCCGGGCAAGGTCGAGCACGTCGCCGACGAGCCGCGCCAGGCGCTCGGTCTCGGCGGCGATCACGCGCATCGACGCCTCTCTGGTCTCCTCGTCCTGGGCGAGCCCCTCGCGTAACGCCTCCACGTGCCCGCGAATGGCGGTGAGCGGGGTGCGGAGCTCGTGCGAGACGACCATCAGGAAGTTGCGCTCGCGCGCCTGCGCCTCGGCGAGCTTCGTCGTCATCTCGCCGAACCGCTCGGTCAGATGGCCGATCTCGTCCCGGGACGTGGCCGCCGGGAGCTCCGCGTCGTAGCGTCCGCTCGCCACCTGGTCGGCCGCGCGCGAGAGGGCGAGCACGGGCTTCGTCAGGCGGCGCGAGAGATACCAGACGAGGCCGGCCGCGACGAGGAGGCCGACGATGAAGGCGAAGCCCATTCGACCCAGCAGGACGAGCCATCGCTCCTGGAGCTCGGCCCGCGGCTTGGCGACGACCAGTGCGCCGAACACCTCCCCGCCGAGCGTGATCGGATAGGCCGCCGCGAAGAAGGTCCGGTCGGTGTCGGGCGGCGTGAACTGGAAGTTCTGTACCTTCCCCTCGGCCAGGAGCTTCTCGTCGAGCTTGCTCGTCGGCAGGTCGCGGAGACCGGACCGCTCCCCGGGGAAGATCTCGGTGCCGGAGTAGTAGATGCGCGATCCCGTCGCCTTCTCGAGGATCGGGGCCGCGAAGCCGGGCGCCCGCCGCGCCTCGTCGACGCTCCGGATCGCCTGCTCCTGGTAGAGCTGGGCGAGACCCTGCGCCTGCCGGCGAAGCTCGGTGAGCGTGCGGTCGCGCGTGTAGTCCTGAAAGAGGCGGACTGCGAGCAGGGCCGCCACCGTCGCGGCCACGAGCACGCCGACCAGGAAGACGGCCGGGATGCGGTAGCGCAGCGAGCGCACCGCGGCCTAGTGCCCCGTCAGGTAATGCTGCCCCGCTTCTGGGTTCTGATGGGGCACTAGGAAGCCTGGGCGATCTTGGGCTCGACCGAGACCTTGTAGCCGACGCCCCAGACGGTCACGATCGGCGACGCGTCGCCGAGCTTGCGGCGGAGCTGCCGCACGTGGACGTCGACGGTGCGAGTATCGCCGGCGAAGGTGTAACCCCAGACCCGCTCGAGCAGCTGGTCGCGCGTGAGCACGAGGCCGCGGTGATCGAGCAGCTCCCAGAGGAGGTCGAACTCCTTCGGCGCGAGCTGGATCTCCTCCCCCGCCACGGTGACCTCGCGCCGGCCGGCGTCGATCTTCAGGTCGCCGTGTTGGAGAGAGGCGCTCTGGAGCTCGCGGCGCTCGGGGTTCGCCCGGCGCAGCACCGATTTGACGCGGGCGACGAGCTCGCCCGGGTTGAACGGCTTCGTCAGGTAGTCGTCGGCGCCGACCTCGAGGCCGATGATCTTGTCGATGTCATCGTCGCGAGCAGTCAGCATCAGGATCGGGACGTCGGACCGCTGCCGGATCCTGCGGCAGACGTCGATGCCGTCCAGGTCGGGCAGCATGAGGTCGAGGATCACGAGTGAGGGCGCATCCGCGTCGGCCTGTTCGATCGCCCCGGCGCCCGTGTCGGCAGTGCGCACGACAAAGCCCGCCTTCTCGAGATACATGCCGACGAAGGACGCGATGCTCGGCTCATCCTCGACGACGAGGATGGAGTGGCTCTGAGCGCGAGTCACGTGGACGTATCCTGCCAAACGCGCCCGACGGACGCTCGGCGCACCGTCAGCAGGTCACGCTTCCGACCCGGAGGGGGCCGGTGCGCTTGCGCGGCCAGGCGCGGGTGCGGTGCGTGCCGATCTTGTAGGTGCCCGTCTTCCCGGAGTCGACCGCGTTCAGCCAGAGGCAGCCGCGAACGGAGGGACCGCCGCCGTACACGTGCGCGCCGCGGATCCGGACTCGCCAGCTAGGCCCGCTCTCCACGAAGATGGACATCCCGCGCCCGCGGTAGCGGAAGACGCCCTCGTTGACCCTCTTCTTCGAGCCGTAGTGGTTGACGGACACGTTCTTCGTCGCCCAGACCTTTCCGTGACCCTTCACCCGGCCGAGGAAAGCACCCCTGGCGACGAGCTTGGCGAAGCCGTGACCGTTCTGAAGGGTCAACTGCGCCCCGCCAGGGGTTCGGGCGAGACCGGCGTTTCCGGCAGCGGCCGTCGCGGCCGCGAGAGCAAGGGCCGTCAGAAGGGTGAGGGTGGGCCGCAACACCGCGCGAGCCGAACTATCGCGCGCTTGCGTGAAGCTTCATTCAGGAATTTGTAATGAGAGTGCGCAAGCCGGTGGGCGGGAAGGAATCGCCGTCCACCCGGCGTACTAGGATCCGCCCGCTCCTGCGGGTCACGCTATGGACGAGCACCTCCGCCACGACCGCACCGTCCGCCTTCTCGCGGCACGACTCGACTCCCTTGCGCTCGCCTCGATGCGCGCCCCGGGCGGCGAGCGCATGTACCGCCACCACATCCTCGCCGCAATCGCGGCGACGCGCCACGCGGTCGATCTCGACCTTCTCTCCGCCTCCGAGGCGGACGCGATCTGGGCCGACGTCGCGGAGCGCCACCCCGACGCCGGTTGGTGCCGCTCGGGGCCTCGCCTAGCCGCCTAGGCCTGAGGCGAAGCTCCTCAGCCGATCTCCTCCGCCAGCTCGACGATGATCCCCGCCGGGCCGCGGACGTAGCAGAGGCGATACACGTCTTCGTAGTTCTCCACCTCGCCGACGAGCTCCGCGCCGTGGGCTCGCAAGCTCGCGACGACGGCGTCGAGGTCGTCGACCGCGAACGTGAGATGGCGGATGCCCGGGGTGTTCATCGGCGCGTGCGGGTCGCCGCCCGGGCCCGAGGGGGAGTGGAACTTCGACAGCTCGAGCCGTGCGTGGCCATCAGGGGTCTCCAACATCGCGTTCTCCGCCTGGACGCCCTCGAGGCCCACCACGCGGTCGACCCAACCGCCCTCGATCGACCACTCGCCCTTCAGCTCGAGCCCCAGCTCGACAAAGAACGCCGTCGCGGCGGCGAGATCGTCGACCACGACGCCCACGTGATCCATGCGTTCGATCGTCATGCGCTCGACGGTAGCGGAGCGAGGGCCCGCTACGCGACGCGGCGGACCGTGTTGCGGAGGCCGACTGCGTTCTCCTGCCGCAGGAGGCTCGAGCTCCGGAGCCATCCCTCGCGCGTGGCCTCGCGCTCACAGAGCAGGCAGACGACGCGCCCGCCCGGCGCGCGGTGGCGAACCTGCCAGTAGCGGAAGCTCTCGCCCGCGAGCAGGTGTCTCCGGCAGACCGCGCACATCGTCACCGGGCTGCGATCCTAGGCAGGCGACCGGACGGGACGAGGTTTCGCCGTCCGACTTCGCCGGGAAGATACATCGAGATCCGTTGGTGTTCGCCCTCCTGGACAAAGGCGAAGAGCACGTCGTTGCCGCTTGCGAGCAGGCGGTCGCTCGTCTTGCCCGCGCCCTCGAGGATCCGGAGATCAGCTGCCTCGTCCGGGACGGAGACGTTCTTCGCAACGTCGCCCACCGCTCGCGCCTCCGCCTCATCTTCGAGATCCCGAAAGAGCAGGGAGGGATCGCCTGGCGGACGATCGAGCAGGGAAAGTCGCAGCTCGTCGAGGACGTGCGTTCCGACCCGGACTATCTGACCGCAGATCCGAGCGTGCGCTCGGAGATCGCCGCGCCGATCAGGGTCGGCGACGACATCGTCGCGGTGCTCGACCTCGAGTTCCCGGAGCGCGTGTTCGCGGACGACGAGGTCGCGGTCATCCGCGAGGAGGCCGAGCGCCTGGCCACCTCGCTGCGCGACTACGCGTAGCGGAAGAAACCCTCGCCGCTCTTCCGGCCGAGCTTTCCTCCCGCCTGCATCTCGACAAGCCGCTGCGGCGGCTTCATGCGTTCCTCGCGGAGCGCGGCGTGGAGTGCCTCGGAGGCGTGCACGTGCACGTCGACGCCGATCAGGTCGATGAGCGCGCAGGGCCCGATCGGCCAGTTGACGCCCGCGGTCATCGCCGTGTCGAGGTCCTCGGGCGAGACGGCAGCCTCGTCGAGCACCCTGACACAGTCGTTCAGGAGCGGGATGAGGATCCTGTTGACGACGAAGCCGGGCGTGTCGCGGCAGCGGATCGGGCGCTTGCCGATCCGCTCGGCGAACGCGAATGCGCGCTCGACGGCCTCGGCCGAAGAGGCCTCCGCCTGCACGACCTCGACGAGCGGCAGAACCGGGGCCGGGTTGAAGAAGTGCATGCCGACGACCCGCTCGGGCCGCGCAGTCGCCGCGGCGATCTCGCCCACGGGCAGGGCCGAGGTGTTGGTCGCGAGGACGGCGTCCGGAAGGAGCCGGTCGAGCTCGGCGAAGATCGCGCGCTTCGCGTCGAGCTCCTCGACAACCGCCTCGATCACGAGGTCGCAGCCGGCGAGCTCGGCGAGCTCGGTCGTCGTCCGTAGGCGCGCGAGCGCCGCG
>DASUJY010000081.1:0-37365 GCA_036279015.1 Gaiellaceae bacterium
GGAGGAGTCGAGGCGGAGATCCTGGGCTGCCAGCCGGAACTAGGACGACCAGCGGGCGTGGAGGTCCTTGAGCTTCTGCACCTCCGCTGCGTCCGGGCCGTGGTTGTCCGGCCCGGGAACCTCCAGGATCGTCGGCAGCCCCTGGAGCTTCGAGTGCGAGAGGAAGACGCCGAGCTTCTCGCCGAGCTCGCCCTCGCCGATATTGGCATGGCGGTCGCGATTGGAGCCGAGCGGCGCAGCCGCGTCGTTCACGTGCAGCGCACGGAGGCGGTCGAGCCCGATCCGCTCCTCGACCTCGTCGACGCAGGCGTCGAGCGCGGCGCGGTCAGTCACGTCCACGCCGGAGACCCAGAGGTGGCAGGAGTCGAGGCAGATGCCGACGCGCGGATGGCGGCCGACACGCTCGACGAGGACGGCGAGCTCGTCGACGGAGCGACCGATCGTCCCCCCGGCCCCGGCCGAGTTTTCGATCAGGAGCCAGGTGGTGTCGGAGCAGCGCTCGAGCGCGCGCTCGAGCGCCGGGACCGCATGCTCGAGCCCCGCCTCGAAGCCCGCTCCGAGATGGGAGCCGACGTGGAAGACGACGCCGTCGGCCTCGATCGCGCACGCCACGTCGACGGTGTTCATGAGGGTTGCGACCGACTTCTCGTAGATCGTCTCGTCCGGCGTGGCCAGGTTGATGAGGTAGAGCGCGTGGCAGACGGCGCCGTCGATCCCGGCTTCGGCGCGCCGCTCCTTGAAGCGCTCGAAGTTGGCAGGATCGTGGTTCGTCGGCCGCCAGGCGCGCGGGCTCTGGGTGAAGATCTGCACCGACTCGCCGCCGATCGCCTCGATCCGTTCGATCGCTGTGTGAATCCCGCCGGAGGTCGAGACGTGGGCGCCCGGGATCACCGCACTACGATAGCCGCGTGCCGACGGTCGTCCGCTTCGCTCCCAGCCCTACGGGCTTCCTGCACATCGGCGGCGTCCACACGGCCCTCTTCAATTGGCTTTTCGCCCGCCACGAGGGCGGCGAGTTCCGGCTCCGGGTCGAGAACACGGACACGAGCCGGGAGGTCGCCGAGGCCACCGAGCAGATTCAGGAGTCGCTCCGCTGGCTCGGGCTCAACTGGGACGGCGAGGTCACCTTCCAGCTCGACCGCCTCGAGCGCTGCCGGGACGAGGCACGCCGGCTCGTCGCCGAGGGGCATGCCTACGAGGACGAGGGCGCGATCCGGATCCGAATGCCCGACGAGGGCTCGACCGCCTGGGACGACCTGGTGCGCGGCCGGATCGAGATCCCGAACGAGAAGCTCGAGGACCTCGTCGCCGTCCGCGCGGATGGCCGCCCCACCTACAACTTCGCCTCGCCCGTCGAGGACTGGCTCGATGGGATCACGCACGTGATCCGCGGCGAGGACCACATCTCGAACACCCCGAAGCAGATCCGCGTCCTCGAGGCGCTCGGAGCCTCCGTCCCGAGCTATGCCCACCTCGGAAACATCTTCGGGCCGGACGGGAAGAAGCTCTCGAAGCGCCACGGGGCCGTGTCGGTCGAGGAGTTCCGCCGGGACGGCTACTACGCGCCCGCCCTCCTCAACTACCTCGCGCTCCTCGGGTGGAGCTACGACGACCGCACCGAGCTCTTCACGCGCGAGGAGCTCGTCCGGCTCTTCACCCTCGAGCGCGTCGGCGCCAGCCCGGCCGTCTTCGACTACGACAAGCTCAGGCACCTGAACGGCGTCTACCTCCGCGCTCTTCCGGCGGACGACTACGCGGGGGCGCTCGCCGGCTGGCTCCGCGAGGCCGGCTCGGATTGGGACGAGGCGCTCGTGCGTCGCGTGGCGCCGCTCGTCCAGGAGAAGATCGCGACCCTTGCGGAGTTCCCGGCCTTTGCCGGCTTCTTCTTCGAGCGCATCGCTCCCGACCCGGCGCTCGTCGAGGGAGCAGGCCCGCTCCTCGCGAAGGCGCGTGCGGCGCTCGCGGACGTCGAGCCCTTCGGCGCCGAGCAGATCGAGGAGGCGCTCCGAGGGCTCGCCGAGCGCGAGGGACTGAAGCCGCGCCAGGCCTTCCAGCCGATCAGGGCGGCGGTCACCGGCTCGAACGTCTCGCCGGGCCTCTTCGAGTCGATCGAGCTCCTCGGCCGCGAGGAGACGCTCGCCCGGCTCGCCGCGGCCGGCTAGGGCCGGTACAGGACGAAGCCGCCGGCGAAGAGGGCGAGGCCCGCCGCCCAGACCGGCCAGGCGACGAGCACGGCGCCGGCCGTGAAGAGAAACGCGCCGCCCAGGATGAGGATCGTCGCGACGATCGCCGTCAAGGACGAGCCGTGGGTATCCGTCTTTCGCCGCCGGGGCACCGCGCGCGCCTCAGCCGCCAGGGCATTCGTGCGCTCGAGCGCACGGAGCCTCGCAAGGCGGACCCGGAAGAGCGAGCCGCGCCACTCGAGGAGGAGCGGCTCGACGCCGTCGGCCTCGTCCACCTCGACCGCGTAGGCGACCTCGGCCGTGGCATCGCGCGCCTCGGCAAGCGCCGACACGAGCTCTTCGTGCAGGTCCTCAGCCGCTGCCGGCGGCTCGATCCCAACCGCGAGCTCGGCCCCCGCGTGGAGCGAGTACTGGAGCCCAGGGAGCTCGTCCGAATGCTCCTCGACGAGCACGTCGGCGGGGCCCTCGGCGATGCGCTCGAGCCGGGTCAAGGCCGTCCCGACGCGCTCCCAGAGATCCGTGACGGCCGCCGTGTACGTCTGCCGCCCGCCGGTCCGAACGGAAGGTTCCATGCGCCTCGCCATCATACGCCGTCATCATTCCCCGAAGCGTCCAGGCGCATTCACGCCGGGCGGGCGGACCGGCACGGGCGGTGCGCTCGGCTCGCCGGGAGGGGGCTTTTTGGGCGGGGCGAGGCCTTCTCCGGGCGCGAAGACGTGCTGGCGCCAATGCAGCGTGCGCAGCATGATCGCGAGCGCCCCGAAGCCCAGAACCACGTTCACCGCGATCGTGACGAGCTGCATGCCGACGCTGAACCCGAGGACGGTGCTCGCCGCCGCCGTTCCGGCGAATGCGTAGACGAGGACGGCCTGCTGCGTCCCGGCGCCGCCGGGCGTGAAGGGGAGCAGGGTGGAGAGCCCCTGGACGACGAGAACCGTCACCGTCGCCTCGATGCTGGCCGGGATCCGGAACGCCTCGAGGAAGAAGTACACGGCCGCGCCGCGGGCGAGCCAGCTCGCCGCCTGCCAGGTCACGACTCCGGTCAGGAACGCCCGGCGATCGTGCAGGATCGCAAAGCCGAGCGCGAGCTTCTCCCTGAACTCGTTCACCCGCCGGGAAGCCCAGGCGGCGCCGACGATCGCGAGACCGAGCAAGACGCAGCCGATGAAGGCCGCGATCACCGGGTGACGGACGACGAACGACCAGTCGAACGCCGGGACTGCGGGCAGGTCCGGCACCCCGGGTAACAGGCCGAGCTTGATCGCCCAGATGAAGAGCGCCGAGGAGATGACGAAGTCGAAGAGCGTCTCGACGACGAGGCTCGAGGCCAGCGTGGGATAGGAGCTGTCCTTCACGCGGCGCTTCACCAGGTAGAGCTTCACGAGGTCGCCGCCGCGCGCCGGGGCAAGCGAGTTGACCCCGACGCCGGCCATGTAGGAGCCAAACACGCCCCAGTACCGGATGCGCGCGTTCGGATAGGACGCGCGCAGGATGTTCTGCCAGGCGCGGCCGCGCAGCAGGAGCTTCAGGACGTGGAGGGAGACGGCGAGGGCGAGCGGCCCGAGCGCGACCGAGGCGATCGTGTCGAAGAACGCCTGGCAGGCGTCGAGAAACCCCCGAACATCGTCCATACGATGAAGATAGCGTGCCCCGAGGGCGCTAGACGCTCGGCCGTCCCGCGCCGTCCTTCGCTTGCAGCTGCTCGCTCAGGCGCTGGTAGAAGAACCCGGAGAAGAGGAGGAAGACGCCGACGGCGAGGAACGAGAGCGCACGTGTGAGCGAGCTCAGGTAGGCGAGGTCGTAGAGGAAGAGCTTGGCGAGGCTGACGCCGAAGAGGGCGAACCCGGCCACCCGCAGCTGCCGGCTCCGCCGGGTGAGCCCGAGGTAGAGAAGCGCGAGGCTCAGCAGTCCCCAGAAGACGCTGACTGCGGTGTGGCCGCGCTGGAACTTCGTCGCCACGTCCGCAGCCGTCGCGCTCTCGGCGAGCTCGAGGAGCCCGAGCGAGACGGCGTAGAACGAGACCGCGCCCACGACTGCGAGCGCGGCCGTCCGCACGGGCAGGGCCCCGGCGGCCCGCCACACGACGACGAGCGCGCCTGCGACCACGAGGAGCAGGGCAGGAACGCCGCGGCCGGGGTGCGCCGACTCGGCGAAGAAGTCACGTGGAGGCGCCTCCGTCCCCAGGGCGTAGCCGAGCGTCCCCGCCAGGACGATCAGCCCGGCGAGCTGGAGCCGGGTCTCGCCCACCAGCTCCGCGAGTCCCCAGAGGCCGACGGCGACGAGGACGCCCGCCAGGACGAGCCAGAAGCCGCTCAGGAGGACGGCGAGCCCGGCCAGCCCGAAGCAGAGCCCGACGACCCAGAGGCAGGTGGCGAGATCTCGCTCCCGGCGAAGGACGAGCGCCGCCGAGGTCGTGTAGACGACACCGGCGAGGATGAGCGCGCCTCCCTCGACGTCGATTCCGTGCCAGCTTCCCCCAGCGAGGGTGAGCACCCCCGCCGACGCGAGAGCGACGCTCGCCGTTAGGGAGAGCCCCGCGGGGAGGAGGCGTTCGCGCAGGCGCGCGAGGCGCCCGTACTCGAAGGCTGCGCCGAGGAAGCCGGCGGCAAGCACGAGGGAAGTGAGCGCCGCCTTGGTTGCCGGGAGCTCGACCCAGTCGTAGGCGCCCGCCTCGAGCCCCGTGAAGACGAGGAGCCCGGCCGCCGCGACCTGGAGCTCGAGCCGCTCGAGGCGAAGGCCCGTCTCCAGGAGGGCGAGCGCCGCGACGGCCCAGAGGCCCGCGAGCGCAACGTGGCCCCAGTCGAAGTCTGCGATCCGGACGAAGAGCTCCAGTACGCCGAGCGAGGCCGCGTACAGGGCGAGGACGCCGGATGTCCAGACCGCCCCGAGCCGGAACGGAGACCGCGTGAAGCCGACGGCGCCGACGACGGCCGCCCCGATCAGAGCGAGGATTGCGGTTGCTCCCGCGGCGGGATGTGCGCTTGCCACGAAGAGGTCGGACGGAGTCGCCTCCTCGACGAGCGCGGCTGCGGTCGTGAGCGCGAATGCGGCGCCGGCCGCCAGCTCGAGCCTGAATTCGCGGGCGTAGCGTCCTAGAAGCGCGAGCGCGCCGGCCGAGACCGCGCCGGCGAGGATGAGCCAGACGTGGGAGAGCAGGCTCGGCAGAGCGAAGCTGCCGGCGAGGAGCCCGAGCGACCAGTAGACGGTCGCAAGGTCGCGGTGCGAGCGGAAGACGGGAAGCGCGAGACCGAGGTAGGCGGCCGCGACGAGCACGAGCGCGCCGCCCTCGATCGAGATCCCGTGCCAGCTTCCCGCCGCGAGGGCGTCGACTCCGCCGAGTGCGAGAACGGCTCCGCCGAGCGCAGCGAGGGCGGCCGGAAGGAGTCGCTGCGCGAACGAGGCGCGCCGCCCGTACTCGAGCCCGGCGAGCGCCGCCCCGCCCGCGGCGACGAGGAACGAGATCTCCCAGCGGCCGTCCGCAAGCTGCGGCGCGTCGAAGGAGACGACCTCGAGCCAGGTCGCGGCCAGTAGCACGAGGCCCGCTTCCGCCACCCAGCGCCCGACGCGCGCTCCCGCGGTGACGAGAGCAAGGGCGATGACGATCCAGAGGCCGGCGAGCCCCACATGGCCCCAGTCGAAGCTCGCGACTCGCACGAGGAGCTCGAGGATCCCCAGCGAAGCGGCGTAGATGAGGAGCACGGCCGCGGGCCAGAGGACGAGGAGCATGTGCTGGAGGTCGCGGGCGAAGTAGGCGAAGAGGGCAAGCGCCCCTCCCGCCGCGACGAGGGCGAGCGTTCCGCTGCCGGGATGCGGGCCGGCGACGAAGAGGGCGCGCGGCGGCGCGTCCAGGACCAGTGCGTGACCCACGGCGAGAACGCAGTAGCCGCCCGAGACGAGGAGGAGCCGTGGCTCCCGCGCACGGCGCGCGAGCCACGCGAGCAAGACCGCAACGCTCGACCAGACGAGGGCGAGCGAGGCGCCCGCGAGGAGCTCGGCTGCGGCGATCGCCGCGACGACTGCGGCGACGGCGCCGAGGCTGCTCGCGAAGTCGCGGTAGCCCGGGAGGCGGAGGAACGCGGCTGCGAGGACGGCGTAGACACCGGCGACTGCGAGGAGGGCATAGCCGGCTCCGCGGTCGAGGAGGAAGAGGCAGGCGTAGGCGGCGAGCGCTCCCCCTGCGATCACGAAGACGCCGCTGACGGGCTCGAGCGCTCGCCTTCCGTGCAGGAGCTGCCAGGCGATGCCGATCCCGAGGTAGAGCAGCCAGAAGCCGCCGGCCAGCCCGACCGTGCTCCACGACATCCCGTCGGTCTCGGCGGTCAGGACGGCGATCTGGACGAGGCTGGCGCCTCCGGCGAGAAGCAGGAGGTCGCGCCAACCCGTGCGCAACGAGACGACTGCGGTGCCGGCCAGGACGAGCGCGGCGAAGGCGGTGCCGACAAAGCTGAGCTCGCGCTCATCCGCGAGCACCATCAGCGGCACGAGCATCGCGCCCAGGAGCCCGATCGCGGCGACCGTCTGCGACGACCACGCGAGCGCCGTGGTCGCTCCGGCCGCCGCGATCGCGGCAGCGGCGACGAGCGCCCAGTGCTCCGGGACGAAGCCGTAGAGGGCGGTGGCGGCGAGCAGCGTCCCGAACGCGCCCGCAATTCCCGCGCCGGCGGCTGCGACAGCCGAATGGAGCGCGCCGAAGCGCCTCCGCACCCAGAATCCCGACGCGAAGACGGCGGTGGAGGTGGTCGCGCCGAGCGCGAGGCGGATCTCGGGCAGGAGCCAGCCGCGGTTGGCGGCGAGCACGAAGAAGAACAGGATCCCGAGGATCGTGACGATCCCGCCGGCCCAGGCGAGGGCGCGCGCACCGAGTAAATCCGACCAGTCGAGCTCGCGCTCGAAGGGCGACCGCCGCCGAGCAGGTGCGGGAGGAGGAGGGGGCGGGAGAGCGGCAGCGGGCGGTGACGGGACGGGGAGCGGCGGCTCGAGGAGGTCGCGCAACTGCGCCTCGAGCGTCGCCAGGGTCGACTCGACTGCTCGGAGCTTCCGCTCGCGCGCGCTTGCGGGGATCGGTGCCGGGCGGGCGGCGCTCGCCGTGCGAGACTGCGCCGCGATCCAGACGAGCCCGCCGACGAGGACGAGGGCGCCGAGGACGGGGTTCCAGGCGGCGAACGGCCAGAGGACCGGGACGAGCCAGATGCCGCCCGGGGACTTCTCGCGCCAGTCGAGCTGGAAGAACGCTCCGCCGAACCAGAGGAGCGCGGCGATTCCGGCGCGTGGGCCGTCGAAGTCCGCGAACTGGGCTGCAACCAGGAACCCGGCTCCCACGAGGCAGTGGAGCGCGAGCGCCAGCGAGACGTTCACGTGCTTCATCAGGCCTGGGTGCGGCATCGCATGTCTGCTATATAGCGAAAGTGAGATAGAAGGTCAAGGGTGTCGTGGAGTCAGAATCGACGCCGTGACAGGCGGGCTTGAGGAGGCCACACGTTTCGAAGTCGTTACGGCGCTCGCGCCGGCGGGTTACGCGCGGAGGCGAGGCTGGGAGGCATGACCAGAGGACGACTTCTCCTCGCGCTCCTCTCGCTCGCAGTCCTCGGCTCGCTCCTCGTCCCCGAGATCACTGCATCCGCGCGGGAGCAGGTCGCGCGACCCACCGCGGCGCAATTGATCGGTCAGAAGCTCGTCGTCAGCATGGACGGCACCTGGCCTTCGAAGTCGCTCCTCGCGCGCGCCCGGCGGGGCCGGATCGGCGGGGTCCTCATCCACGGCTACAACTTCAGCTCGGCCGAGCGGCTGACGGCGATCGCGGCCAGGCTGCAACAGGCGGCCGCGGCGGGCGGGCGGCCGAGGCTTCTGATCGCGGTCGACCAGGAGGGTGGGCCCGTGAAGACGGTCTCCTGGGTTCCGCCGACCCTCTCGCCGGCGCAGATGGGAGCGCTCGGTTCGAGCGAGAAGGCGCGGCGCCAGGGACGAAAGACCGGCGCCGGTCTCGGGAGCCTCGGGATCAACACGAACTTCGCGCCCGTCGCCGACGTTCCCGTCTCCAGTTCTTCCTTCATGTACCGGCAGGGCCGCACCTGGTCGTTCAGCGCGAAGCGGACTGCGCATCTTTCGAACGCGTTCGCGGCGGGCCTCGCCGACCAGCACACGCTGGCGACGATGAAGCACTTCCCGGGGCTCGGCTTCGCGACGCGCAACACGGACCTCTACGTCGTCCGCATAGGTGCGACGAAGAGCCGCCTCGCTTCGGGCCTCAAGCCCTACCGGCAGGCGGTCGCCGGCGGCGTCCCGCTCGTCATGCTCTCGAACGCCGTCTACGACGCCTACGACCGGCACCATGCGGCCGGATGGTCGCGGCCGATCGCCTACAAGCTGCTGCGGCGTGGGCTCGGGTTCCGAGGCGTGACGATCACCGACTCCCTCGACGGAGCGGCCCACGCGCGCGGGATCGCGACCGACCCGCTCGCGATCAAGGCGGCTCGCGCCGGAACGGACCTCCTGCTGCTGACGGGCTCGGAGGCGGCGTCGCGGAGCGTCTACAGCTCGCTGCGCGACGCGCTCTCGGCGGGGCACCTGAGCGAATCGCGCCTGCGCGCATCGTATCGGCGGATCACCGCGCTGAAATCCTCGCTCTGACGCCGGCCGCGCCGGACGAGGGCCAGTCCCCGACCGTCACGATCGGCGTTCCGTCCTGAGGCTCGGCGAGCCCAGCGCGCGACGAAGAAAGACGGCCCTCGCGTCATGGCCCGACGTGGGCGCAGGTCGACAGCACACGCCTGCGCCGCCGTCGAGGGACTTCTGTTCGCCTTCCGGTGGGACGCTACGAGCCCGAGCGAGGGTCGAGCTCGCGAGCTATTTCGCCCGCCTCATCAATCTTCTCGACGACCGCGTACCGCTCATCCTGTTGCACGACGCGCTCAAACGGGGGGTTCTGGTGGCCGGGCTTGATCGGAAAACGGACCGGCGAGCTACGAATGCTTTCGTACTCAGTGATCGAGAGGTCCAGCGTCTCGGTGCAATCGGTGTCCGCACACTCGCAGAGGAACACGAGGTTCGCTACGTCTCCGACCATCTCTTCGATGCGCTCGTTCACCTCGCGGATGAGCGCCTGGTTCCTGGCAACCCTTTCAGCCTGAGATCCCTCGGCCATGGTGAGCCTCCTCGGTTGGTGGAGCATTCGCTCCGCCGAGGTAGCGCCTCTGACGAACTCGCCGGGGACCGGCTATTCGGAACAGGGTGGGCGCGAGAGAAGAACTGCCGCGACGGGCGATAGAGGGTAGCGCCTGTGAACAGACCCGTCCGACGGCTTCACTTCAGCGAGCTAGTCGCCCCTGTCCAGCCTCAAGGCCTTGCTTCGGTCCCAGATCATCTCGTCCAAGACCTTCAGGGCGATGACCTTCCCTGGCGTGTCGAGCCAGCGTTCGGCTACTTGCCTCCGCATCCGCCGCAGATGCGCCGCCTCCGTGCGGGCATCCATGCGATCCGCCTACCCGTACGCCTAACCTCCTAACCGCTCTGCTCGGTGGTGGTCACTTCGAAGCGAAGGGGCCTGAACTCACGCGCGGCACACGTCGGGCAATACGTCACCACGTACGGCGCGACGTCTTCTGTATCCGGCTCGGCCCGGTATGCACGCCACCCTCGCGCTCGCCCACTTGCGAGCCCGCCGCATTCAAGCATTGAAGCGCACCGCGCGGCCGAGTCGCGACAGCCACGAGGGACGATCCCGTCTCCACCGAGTTTGTGCGGAGGCAGCCCGGGTGTACGCACACGCCGAGGCCGTGGAAGAAAGCTAGTGATTCGCCAGGGCCCCGCCGCACGGCGCGGAGCTCGAGAGCGCGCTCGTCCATTGCGGGCGGATACACCGGGTCGCGATGGATTGGAAGAGCCTCAGCAGGAAAGGAAGCGAGGACCAAGGGGAGCGGCCATCCCGACGGGAGATGAGACGTGTGGGGGATCTCCTCCCAGGGTGAGAGCGCCGCTCCCCGTTCGCCCTTGCTGCTTACGCCCGAGAAGGCGCGCGACGGCGGCGAATCAGTCCGGCTCGCCGGCTTGCCAGTAGAACTCCTCCCGGGCGAGTACGGGCGTGCCCTGAAGGAGGGGTGCCCAGACGGCGAAGGCAGCCGAACGGGTCCGGTCGTTGACGAGATCACTGAGCAGCCCTTCGATGTCTGCCCCCTCGAAAACGAAGACCACGACCTCGTCCGCGAGAAACACGCTGTGCCCACGAAAGCCCGCCAGCCTGAGCCCGTAAGGCGGCCCCTCGGCGATGATTTCGGCAGCTCGGTCGCGTGAGCCTGGCAGGAGGGTCGCAACGACTGCCACCCGCTGAAAGTCGCTCTTTTGGGTTCGCTTTCCGCCGAGCAGCCGCGCCACGACGCCGCGCAGCAACTCGCGAAAGGAATGGCGGCCGTTGTCGAGGGACGTCGGCACGAACGTAGTTCTACGCGGCCCCCGCCCAGCCGACAAGTGCCTCGGCACCCTTCTCGAGCCCGCGGCGCCCGTTGAGTAGCTCGGCGAGCGCGGCCGCGGCGAGCCGGTTTGTCGGGATTGCGCCCGGAAGCCCGAGCACGGCCTGACTCTCGCCCAGGTCGACCTTCGGAACCTCGCTCGTGAAGCGCGCATGCCAGCGGAGCGCGGCTACGCTCGCACTTCGCCGGCTCCCTGTCCGCCCGGAGCAACGTGAGCTCGAGCGCCTCCGCGAGCCCGACGTGCTGGAGCTCGGCTGCGGCTGACAGAGCCTACGTGAACGTTCGCCCTGTCCAACGCTCAGAGCGTGAGGCGGCCGAACGGCCTCGTCCCCGGGGTAGGCACCGAGGTAGGCACGCCACGAGCATTTCCGGCATTCGTGGCACGCCTGACCCAAGGAACCATGCGGTTTCCACGCGTCCAGGCAGGGTTAGGAGGCGCATACGGGATTCGAACCCGTGCTACCGCCGTGAGAGGGCGGCGTCCTAGGCCACTAGACGAATGCGCCCGGCGCTCGACAGGGTAGCGAATCGGCTCTGAAGGAGGAACGGCGGCCCCATCGGGCCGCCGTTCGTCTGCCGCTTGGGGTCATGCTGGCGGTCATCGCCCCGAGCCACAGGAGGAACTTGGGTCCTCAGTGAGTCTCAATCGGCCGCCTGCGCCGAAGCTTGAGCGCGTTCCGCGCGGCTCGGTGAAAAAAATCCCAAAAGGGCTAAAGGAGAACGGAGCTCGTGCCGAGGAAGTAAGGGATCGACGCTCCGCCGCAAAGCGTCGTTCCTCTCCTCGTCGAAGGCCGCTCTCCCGGGCGGCCTTCGGCTTTCTCGCTCAGTGGAGGAAGCGGCCGGGGTCGACCCGCCGGCCCTTGCCTCTGCCGTCGGTCAGCTCGATCACGGTGAGGGCGAGCGCCGCGTCGAAGCCGTGCTCGTCGCAGTAGGCGCGAACCTGCTCGCGAATCTCGTCCTCGTCGTAGGGGCCGTCGCCCTCGATCTCATATGTCTTCGCGCTGACGGCCATGGGGGGTTTCGGGAGGCTGCGGGGCAAGGATTCGAACCTTGACTACCTGATCCAGAGTCAGGCGTCCTACCATTAGACGACCCCGCAAGGGCGCGGCCATTGTAGCGGCCGCCCGGGGCTCAGAGCTCGAGCCGGTAGAGCGGGATGAGGCTCTTCTCGGCGTCCGTGTCGATGCGCGCGACGACTTCCACGTAGGGCTCGAGCCCGGATCCGCGGAGCTTCGCCTTGAGGAGCTCGTCGACCTGGTAGACGCCCGAGGAGTTGTTCATCGCGATCTCGATCGAGATGGGTGCGTTCTCGCCGTCGCCGATCTGGACGCTGTCGATCGCGGCCGCGGAGAGCGAGTGGATCGAGACGCGGCCGTGCTCGAAGGGGATGCGGGAGCGGCCCTTTGCCATGTCGAGCGCATCGGCGACGCGCACGATCCCGGCTTCGAGGGTCAGCGGCTTGCCGTCCTCGCGGTGGCTCGTGATCGCGCCGAGCACCTCGACGATCACCACGGTGCGCTCCGGCTCGTCGTAGAGCCCGTCCAGCAGCTCGCGCATCTTGGGCTCTGCGAGGAAGAGGCTCCAGTCCTCGTGTCCGGCGCGGTGCACGGACATGCCGATGCAGTGGAGGAGGGCACCGAGGACGACGACGATCTCGGCATCGTCCCGGCTGAGGCCATAGTCGCGGACGACGGCGGGCTCGACATGGTGCTTGGTCAGCTGCCGCAGGAGCTTGAGGGCGATGTTGGTGACGATCTGGATGTGCACCCAGGAGTGGTCGTTGATCTCGAGTCGCTTGACCGCATTGACGTTCGAGACGTGCCACCACGCCTTGATCTGGTCGTCGGCGTTCACGCGGTCGACGAGGGTCGCGAGCTTGCGGTTCGCGCGGGTCGGCACCCGGATCCGCATCTGGGCGACCGCCTCGGCGGGAGTGAGCCGGGTCTCTTCCTCCGCCTGGTCGGAGACCGGATCCTCGATCCGCTCCTGCGTCTCCTTGTCGAGCTCGGACACCGTCCGAACCCTAGATCACGACGGGCGGTTCGTGAGCGTCGCCGTGAGGGTCTGGCGGTCGCCGTCCCTGAGAATCTCGATCTGGAGGTCGTCGCCCGGCTTGTGCCGGCGGAGCAGGGAGAAGAGGTCCTCGACGCCGCGCATCGCCTTGCCGTCGACCGAGAGGACGACGTCGCCCGGCCGGAGGCCGGCCTCCGCCGCCCCCGACTGCGGGACGACGGCGATGACGAGAAGCCCACTCTCTGCGTCGATGCCGAAGCGCTCGGCGAGCTCAGGCGTCAGATCGGTCGTGCGGACGCCGAGGAAGGCGTGCTGCACCTCCCCCGTCTCGAGAAGCTGCTTGACGACCGCGACCACGGTCGAGGCCGGGATCGCGAAGCCGATCGAGACCGCGCGCGCCTGCGGCGGGATGAAGGCGACGTTGATCCCGATCACGTCCCCGTCCGCGTTCACGAGCGCGCCGCCCGAATTGCCGGGCGAGATCGCCGCGTCGGTCTGGATCAGGTCGGTGAGGGCGAACCCCTCCTGGCCACCGGCCGGAACCGCACGGTTGAGCCCGGAGACGATCCCCGCTGTGACCGTGTTCTCGAACCCGAGCGGGCTCCCGAGCGCGACGGCGAGCTCGCCGACCTCTGGCGACGACGTCGCGAAGGTCGCCGCCGGAAGGTCGTCGCGGTCGACCTTCAGCACGGCGAGGTCGCTGAGCGGATCCGTCGCGACGACGCGCGCGGTGATGGTCTCCCCGGTCGCGAAGACGACGCGGACGCTCTGGGTTCCCTCGACAACGTGGTTGTTCGTCACGATCGTGCCGTCGCCCGCGAAGATGACGCCGCTGCCCTCGCCGTTGTCGACCATCACGGCGACGACGGAGGGCTGCACCTCGGTGACGATCTTCGGGATGCGGCCGAAGACGGAGTCGCCACCCTGGCTCGTCTCGGCCGCGGCCACGCGGACCGAGGTCGTCGGCGAGGCGGCGGTCTCGGACGCATCGCCGCCGAGCGAGCACGCGGAGAGGCCGAGGGCGGAGGCAAGCGCGATCGCGAGCAGCGCGCGCATGCCGAATTCCTACACGGCGCACCTCGACGTCAAACGCGCTGGGCAGGCGGCTCGTTCAGCGCGCGCAGCTCGTAGTACGTGAGCGTCCACGCCAGGGCGACGAAGGGCGCGGTCACGGACTGGCTGACGACGTCGATCACGAACCCGCCCCAGGAGCTGTCGACGGCGGTGCTGAGAAGCCCGAAGACGATGTTGACGCCGATCAGGACGAGGACGGTCAGGACGATGACGCCGAACACCGACCAGCCGTGCCCGCGCACGAGCTCCTGGCTGCGCGCGAAGGCCGCCGCGACGCCGCAGCCCTCGAGCATGATCGCCGGCACGATCACGAGCCAGATCGTGAGCAGGAAGAGCCCGGGCACGATGAAAAAGACGAAGCCGATCATGATCCCGATCGCGGCGAGGAGACCCGCGAGCGTGAGGGTGTTCAGCCGCGGCCGGACGCGGTCGAGCGTCTCGCCGATGCTGAGGTCGGCTCGGCCGTCGCGCACGTCCTCGATCGCGATGACAAGCGCTCCCTGGAGCCAGAAGAGCCCGGCGAGCGAGGCGAGGATGCCGAGCACGACGCCGAGCCAGCCGAGCAGGACCGCCAGGAGCAGCGTCAGGAGCGAGACGAGCAGGTAGACGACGAAGGCGACCGGGATCAGGTGCTGCCAGTGGGCCTTGTACATGTCCCAGGCCCGTCCCATGACCGCGCCCGCCTCCATCGGCGCGGAAGCCTAGATCAGGCGGCGGCGGACGCCCAGTCGCCGTAGAGCGAGAGATAGCGGCCCTCGCGCTCGAGCAGCTCCTCGTGGCTGCCCTGCTCGACGATCTGCCCGTGCTCGAGGACGACGATCAGGTCGGCGTTCCTGATCGTCGAGAGCCGGTGGGCGATGATGAAGGCCGTCCGGCCCGCGAGGAGCCTGGCGAGCGCCGTCTCGATGCGCCGCTCCGTCCCGATGTCGACGCTCGAGGTGGCTTCGTCGAGGATCAGGATGCGCGGGTCGGCGAGGAGGGCGCGGGCGAAGGCGATCAGCTGGCGCTCGCCGAGCGAGAGCCGCCCACCGCGCTCGGCGACCTCCGTGTCGTAGCCGTCCTCGAGCCCGATCACGAAGTCGTGTGCGCCGACGGCCTGCGCCGCGGCGACGATGTCGTCCTCCGAGGCGTCGGGGCGGCCGAAGGCGATGTTCTCCCGGACGCTGCCCGCGAAGAGGAAACCCTCCTGCGGCACGATGCCGAGCTGGCGGCGCAGGCTCTCCTGCTTCACCTCGCGGAGGTCGTGGCCGTCGATCGTGATCCGCCCGCCGCGCGGGTCGTAGAACCTGGCGAGGAGCTTCGCGATCGTCGACTTGCCCGCTCCCGTGTGGCCCACGAGGGCCACGGTCGTCCCGGCCAGGACGTCGAGGTCGATTCCGTGCAGCACCTCGACGCCGGTGCCGTAGCCGAAGTCGACATGTTCGAAGCGGACATGGCCCTGGATGGGCGGCAGGTCGTGCGCACCGGCCTCGTCCTCGACGTCGGGCTGCTCGTCGAGCACCTCCATGATCTTGTCGAGGGCGGCGACCGCCGACAGGAACGTGTTGTAGAGCTGCGAGAGCTGCTGCACCGGGTCGAAGAAGTTCGAGAGGTAGAGCATGAAGGCGAGCAGCGTGCCGATCGTCATGTCCCCGCCGAAGAAGCGATAGCCGCCGTAGCCGAGCACGATCGCGGTCGCCGCGGTCGAGAGGAAGTCGACGAACGGGAAGTAGAGCCCGTTCGTGACGACCGTGCGCTGGTTCGCCTCTCGATAGTGCGCGTTGACGGACTGGAAGTGGCGCTCGTTGGCGGACTGGCGGGTGAAGGCCTGCACGACGCGCATCCCAGCGATGTCCTCGGCGAGCGTCGCGGTGACGAGCCCGAGCCGCTCGCGCACCGCCCGGTAGGCGCGCGACGAGGCGATGCGGAAGAGCGCCGTCGCAATCGCCATGAAGGGGAAGACCGCGAGGGTGGCGAGCGCAAGCTTCCAGTCGAGCGCGAAGAGGATCGCGGCCGAGCCGACGAGGATGAGGGTGTTCTGGAAGAGGCTCGTGACCCCGTCGGTGACGAGCTGGTCGAGCGCCTCGACGTCATTCGTGATGCGGCTGATGAGGACGCCGGCCCGGTTGCGTTCGTAGAAGCCGAGCGAGAGGCGCTGGAGGTGGCCGAAGAGGAGGTTGCGCAGGTCGGCGAGGATCCGTTCTCCCGTCCAGCCGGTGAAGTACGTCTGCGCCGAGCTCAGGAGCCAGCTCAGCACTCCGGCGGCGATGAACGCGACGACGATCTCGACCAGCCGTCCGTAATCCTGGTCGCGCACACCATCGTCGAGGGCGAGCTTCGCCAGGTAGGGCGGCGCAAGCGAGGTGAGCGTCGCGGCGAGGAGCGTCGCGACCGCGAGCGCGGTGCGGAGCTTGTACGGCGCGGTCAGGCGCGCGAGGGTCGAGACGCGGCGAACGGTGCGACGCCACGACCAGTCGTCGACCTCGCCGCCGCGCTGCATGCTGAGGTGCGAGCCGGGCTGCCAGACCCTCATGCGGCGCCCCTCTTGATCGCGCGGGGGATCATGGGAAACCCACCTCCCCAACCCGATGGCGCCAGCCTAACGCGCGAATCCGCGCGTGTGGGGCGTGCTTCGTGCCGGAAGCGAGTCGTCACGCGCTCGCCTCGAGGCGAGCGGCCAGCTCCCGGTCGATCAGGCCGTGCTCGTAGATCTCGCGGTAGACCGGGCTCGTCTCGGCGAGCTCCGTCTGCGTCCCCCGGGCGGCGATGCGCCCGTGGTCGAGGACGACGATCTCGTCCGCGAGCGAGATCGTCGACAGCCGGTGCGCCACGATCAGCGTCGTCCGGCCCTTCATCGCCTCGCGCAGGCCGAGCCGGATGCGCGCCTCGGTAGTCGCATCCACCGACGCCGTCGCGTCGTCGAGGACGAGGATTCGCGGGTTCATCACGATCGCCCGCGCGATCGCGATTCGTTGGCGCTGCCCGCCGGAGAGCGTGATGCCGCGCTCGCCAATCACCGTCTCGTAGCCGCTCGGGAGCTCGGCGATGAAGTCGTGCGCCTGGGCGAGGCGGGCCGCCGACTCGACGTCTTCATCCGTCGCGGCGGGGGCTCCGAAGGCGATGTTCTCGCGGACCGTCGTCGAGAAGAGGAAGGGATCCTGGGAGATGACGGCGATCTGGGAGCGGAGGGACGCGAGGGTCACGTCGCGCACGTCGATGCCGTCGACGAGCACGCGCCCTTCCGTCGCGTCGTAGAACCGCGGCACGAGCGCAGTCAGCGTCGTCTTTCCGGACCCCGTATGCCCGATGATCGCAACGTTCTGATCCGGAGCGATCTCGAGATCGATGTCGTCGAGAACGAGGCGCTCGCGGTCGTAGCCGAACGAGACGCGCTCGAACTGGATCTGGCCCGGCCCTGGGGGAAGCGTCTCGGCGTCCTCGCGCTCGCCGATCTCCTCGGGCTCGTCGAGAATCTGGAAGATGCGCTCGCCGGAGGCGGTTGCCCGTTGCGACTGCCCGATCCACATGCCGAGCATCCTGAGCGGCATGATCAGCATCGTCACGTAGAGGTTGAAGGCGAAGAACTCGCCGATCGAGAGGCGGTCGTGCACGACCATCCAGCCGCCGACGAGCAGGACGGCGGCCTGGGCCAGGAGCGGCACGAAGCTGAGCACCGGCACGTACAGCGAGCGCTGCCGGTTCGCGAGGACGCTCTGCGCGAAGACAGCATCCGAGCGGCGACGGAACTTGTCCTCCTCCTGCGCCTCCTGGGCGAACGACTTGACGACGTGCACGCCGACGATGTTCTCCTCGGCGACCGTCGCGACGTCGGCCATCTTCTGCTGCACGTCGCGGAGCACCGGGTGGGACACCTTCGAGTAGCGGTACGCGATCACGACGATCGCGGGCGTGATCGCGAGGGCGACGAGAGCGAGCAGCCAGTTCGTCCACAGCATGATCGCCGTCACGCCGACGATCGTGAGGATGTGCTGGAAGAAGAAGATGAGGCCGTAACCGAGGAAGAAGCGGACGGACTGGAGGTCGACCGTCGCCCGCGACATGAGCTGGCCCGTCTGGTGGCGGTCGTAGAAGCCGAACGAGAGCCGCAGCAAGTGCGCGTAGAGCGCGTTTCGCATGTCGAACTCGACGCCGAGCGCCTGCCGTCCCGAGATGAACCGGCGCCCGACCATGAGCAGGGCCTTGACGAGCCCGACGACCGCGATCACCGCAACGAGGATCCAGAGCATGCGCTCGTCACGCGGCCGCACGGCCGTGTCGATCACGCTCTGGGTGATTCGGATGAGTCCGATCGAGGCCGCCTGGGAGGCGACCGCGAGGACGATCGAGATGATCACCGACCAGCGGTAGGGGCGGAGGAAGCCGACGAGCCGACCGAATGTATGCAGGTTCGGATGCTTCGCAGGATCCACGCGTTTACCCAACGCCGAGTCTAGCCGCGGCCTTCCCCCTCCCTTTTATCCTGCACCGATGCAGTTACCGCTCGAATCGGTGCCCAACTTCTCGGAGGGCCGGGACGCTGCGGTGATCGGCGCGCTCGAAGCGGCGCTCTCAGGCCCGGCGCGGCTCCTCGACGTCCATTCGGACTCCGATCACAACCGTTCGGTCTTCACACTCGTCGGCGGGGGCGACGAGCTCGTCGAGTCCCTGCTGGCCGGAATCGCCTCCGCCGCCGAGCGGATCGACCTGCGCGAGCACCGAGGCGCGCATCCGCGGATCGGCGCCGCCGACGTCGTCCCGCTCGTGCCGCTCGCGCCCCAGGACGAGGAGGCCGCCCGCGCGGCCGCTCTCGCTCTCGCGGGTCGCATCGGAGAGGAGCTCGGCCTGCCCGTCTTCCTCTACGCGCGCCTCACGAACGACGGCCGGGAGCCGGCCTTTTTTCGCAGAGGCGGGCCCGAGGAGCTCCAGCGGAGGATCGACTCGGGAGAGCTCGCACCGGACCGTGGGCCGCGGAGGCTCGATCCGAGGGCGGGCGGCGTGCTCGTGGGCGTTCGCCGGCCGCTGATCGCCTTCAACGTCAACCTGCGTGGGGCGACGGTCGAGATCGCGCGCGAGATCGCGGCGCTCGTGCGGGAGCGCGACGGTGGCTTCCCCGGCGTCCGCGCGCTCGGGCTCGACCTGCCCCGGGCGGGTCTCGTCCAGGTGAGCATGAACGTCACCGACTGGGAGGCAGCCGCCCTGCACCTCATCGTGGCGACGGTGGTCGCCGAGGCCGAGCGGCGGGGGGCGGAGGTGGCCGGCAGCGAGCTCGTGGGGCTCATGCCCGCGGGAGCCGCGGTCGAGGCGGCGGGAAGCGCGCTCAGGATCGAAGGATTCGACTCGCGCCACGTTCTCGAGCTCCGCCTGCTCGACGAGTGAGCGTGAGCGCCACGAGCGCACCGCCGATGCCGACCAGCGGAGCGGCCAGTGCGGCGCCGACGAAGATCGGCCGCGGCGAGAAGAAGGCGAAGAGTGGCGCGACGAAGACGAGACCGGTGGCGTGGGCGCCGCGATGGACGAGGTTGACGAGACCCATGACGCGTCCGAGCACCCGGTCGGGGACATCTTCCTGCGCGGCCGAATGGAGGAGCACGATCGACGACCCCTGCCCGAGCCCGGCGCAGACCGCTCCGACCAGCGCGACGACCAGTGTCCCGGCCAGGCCCATGAGCAGGTACGCGGGCAGGTAGAGGATCCAGGCGAGGAGGCTCGCGTATGCCTTTCGCCGCACCGGGCGGCGCGCGAGGTACATCCCTCCTGCGATCGACCCGAGCGCATAGCCGACCATGACGAGGGAGAAGCCTCCCGCTTCGTGGCCGAGCTCGCTCCGGACGAGCTCGGGGACCCCGACCATCCAGGTGCCCGACTCGATCGTGATCGCGATCGCGAGCGTCGCGACGGCGACCGCGAGGACGGGAAGCAAGCTGATGGCTCGGAAGCCTTCGCGCACCTGCGACCAGGCGGTTGCCTCCACGACGGTCGGGGCGGGCCGCGGGTGCAGGCGCGTCAGGAGGGCGGCCGAGACGAAGAAGGTCGCGGCGTTGATCGCAAAGAGGATGCTCAGCGGCATGACGATGAGGAGGCCGGCGGCGACCGCCCACCCGCCGACCCCGATCGCATCCGCGCTCGCGCGCACGAGGGCGTTTGCCGGTTGCACGTTGCGCCGCTCGACGAGCGCGGGCAGGAGGGCGCCGTAGGCCGGATCGAAGTAGCTCGTGGCGCCGGTGAGAATGAACGCCGCCAGGACGAGGCCCCAGAGCGGCAGGTGTCCGGCGAGCCCCGCGACCGCGACGGGGATCAGGACCGCGCCGCGGACGAGATCGGCCGCGATCATCGTCCGGCGACGCTCGAGGCGGTCGGCCAGGAGGCCGCCGTGAAAGCCGAAGAGAAGCGCGGGGATGCTGTCGGCGAGCCGAACGACGAGCACCCCAACGGGCCCGCCCGCTTCGAGGGCGAACCACATGAGGGCGATGTACTGGAACGCGTCGCCGAGCTCGCTCGTGGCGATCGCGGCGTATGCAAGCCGGAAGTCGCGGCGGCGGAGGAGCCGGAAGGCGCCCTTCGCGGGCTCGCGCTCGGCGTGCGGGAGCTCTTCCTCCCGCTCCCTCGTCAGGGCATCGGCCAGAACTGCCTCCACGCTGTCAGCCAGTCGTCGGCCTGCGTGCGAAGGCGCCGGCCGTCGAGGATCTCGACGCCGTGGCGGTGCCTGTACGGCTCAGTGTGGTTCGAACCCATCAGGTCGACCTCGATCGTGCAGGGGCGGCCCGGGTCGTACGGTGCGACCGCCCCCAGGTCGGCGAGTGCCCGTTTCGCGCCCTTCTCGATCATCTCGCGGGCGCGCTGCGGGGCGATGTTCCGCGCGCTGAACCGTCCGAGGCCCTGCTTCACGGCCACGGTCGTCAGACCCTCGCCGAGGAGCTCGCGCGCCTCCCGGCAAACCGCCTCGTCTCCGGTGACGAGGAGGACTGGGCAGTCGAACATGCCGCAGAGCGCCGCATTGATCCCCGTCTCGCCGACAGGGGTTCCGTTGAATCGCAGCTCGTAGATCTCCGAGCCGGAGATGGTGTGGTTGATGACGCCGTCGGCGACTCCTGCGCGCGCGTGCATCCCGACGAAGAGCGCCGCGTCGCAGCCCTCCTCCAGGAAGCCGGTGTACTCCGTCCACTCGTTCTGGACGACCCACTCGCACCGCGGGTCGAGGAGCTCCGGCAGCAGCGAGTTGAACGTCCAGCCCTTGCCTGCGCCGTGGCAGTCCATGACGACGACCTCGGTCGCGCCGCCGGCGAACGCGCCGCGGGTCGAGGCGTTGATCTCCTCGGTGTAGAGGCGCCGGGCCTCCTCGAAGAGCGGCTCGCCTCCGTCGCCCTGCTCCGACTTGACGACGCCCGACACCCCTTCGATGTCGCTGATGATGTGGACTCGCATCTCGCTCCTCTCTCGTGCCCGCCGACCCCGGTCGGGCGCGTTCTAGACTTGATCGCGATGGCTGTCGCGACCGCAGTTCTTCTGAACGGAGACGATCTCACGATCGACGACGTCTGGTCGGTCGCCGTCGAGGGGACGACCGCCGCGCTCGCCGACGAGGGCCGCACGAAGATGGCGGCGGCGCGCGAGCTCGTCGATCAGGCCGCCTCGGAGGCCTCGGGGGAGCACACGTACGGCATCAACACCGGTTTCGGGCGCTTCGTCTCGAAGGCGATCCCGCCCGAGCTCTCCGAGGAGCTTCAGCTCCGTCTCCTGCGCAGCCACGCGTGCGGTGTCGGCGATCCATATCCCGACGAGGTCGTGCGTGCGGCGATGGTGCTGCGGGCGAACGCGCTCGCGAAGGGCTACTCCGGTGCGCGCGTCGAGACCGTCGAGCTCCTACTCGAGTGCCTGAACAGAGGCGTCCTGCCGCGCGTGCCGAGCCGCGGGTCCGTTGGGGCATCCGGCGATCTCGCCCCGCTCGCGCATCTCGCCCTGCCGCTCGTCGGCGAGGGCTCGGCCGCGTACGAGGGCGAGCTCCTCTCCGGTCGCGACGCGCTCGAGCGGGCAGGCCTCGAGCCCGTTCGCCTGCAGGCGAAAGAGGGCCTCTCGCTCGTCAACGGAACGCAGTTCATGGGCGCGATCGGCGCCCTCGGCCTCGTGCGCGCACGACGGATCGTCAAGGGTGCCGACATCGCTTGCGCGCTCTCCGTGGAAGCGCTGCAGGGGTCGCGGGTGAGCTTCATGCCCGAGATCCAGGCGCTGCGACCTCTGCCCGGCCAGGCGGCGTCGGCGGAGAACGTGCTGCGCCTGCTCGAGGGCTCGGCGATCAACGCAGCGCATCGTTGGTGCGACAGGGTGCAAGACGCCTATTCGCTCCGCTGCGCGCCTCAGGTCCACGGTGCGAGCCGCGACCTCCTCGACTACGTGGAGCGGACGGTCGCGGTCGAGGTGAATGCCGCCACGGACAACCCGCTCGTCCTCGTCGAGAAGGGCGAGCTGGTCTCGAACGGGAACTTCCACGGCCAGCCAGTCGCCCTCGCGCTCGACTCGATGGCGCTCGCCGTCGCCGAGCTGGCGTCGATCTCGGAGCGGCGCGTCGAGCGGCTCGTCAATCCGTCCCTCTCGGACGGCCTGCCCGCGTTCCTCACCCACGACGGCGGCCTCAACTCGGGGTTCATGATCCCGCAGTACGTGGCCGCCTCCCTCGTCAGCGAAAACAAGGTCCTCTGCCATCCGGCGAGCGTCGACTCGATTCCGACGAGTGCCGGGCAGGAGGATCACGTCTCGATGGGGAACGCAGCCGCGCTCAAGTGCTGGACGGTGCTCGGGAACGTCGAGCGCACGCTCGCGATCGAGCTCCTCGCCGCGGCTCAGGGAGTCGAGTTCCTCGCGCCGCTCGAGCCGGGCGCCGGCTCGCGGGCGGCCCACGACTTCGTGCGCTCGCTCTCGCCAACCGTGCTCGAGGATCGCCCGCTCTCTTCCGACATCGAGCACGTCTCGGAGGCGATCCGCTCCGGGGAGCTCCTCGCCGCGGTCGAGGCCGAGGTCGGTGAGCTCGCATGAGCGTGCGCGAGGTCGAAGCGGTCGTCGAGGAGCTCTGCGGCGATCTCGGCCGCATCCGGGCGCCGCGGGGGCAGACCCTGAACGCGCGCTCCTGGCAGACCGAGGCTCCGCTCCGGATGCTCCTCAACAACCTCGACCGCGACGTGGCGGAACGGCCGGAGGAGCTCGTCGTCTACGGAGGGTCGGGGAAGGCAGCGCGAAACCACGCGGCGCTGAAGGCGCTCGTCCGCTCGCTGCTCGCGCTCGGCGAGGACGAGACGCTCCTCGTCCAGAGCGGCAAACCGGTGGGGGTCTTCCGCACCCATCCGGGCGCGCCGCGCGTTCTGATCGCCAATGCCCTCCTCGTCCCGCGCTGGGCGACGTGGGACGAGTTCCGCCGCCTCGAGGCGCTCGGTCTCACGATGTTCGGGCAGATGACGGCGGGGAGCTGGATCTACATCGGCACCCAGGGAATCCTCCAGGGCACCTACCAGACCTTCGCTGCCGCCGGCGCGAAGCACTTCGGCTCGCCGGACCTGAAGGGGAGGACGGTCCTGACCGCAGGCCTTGGCGGGATGGGCGGGGCGCAGCCTCTCGCCGCGACGATGGCCGGCGCCGCGATCCTCTGCATCGAGGTCGATCCGGCGCGCATCGAGCGCCGGATCGAGACGCGCTATTTGGACGAGTCCGCGGACTCTGTCGACGACGCGCTCGCGCGCATACGCGCCGCAGCATCCGAGGGGCGGGCTCTCTCGGTCGGCCTCCTGGGAAATGCAGCGGAGCTCGTTCCCGAGCTGGCCCGCAGGGGCGAGCGGTTCGATCTCGTCACCGACCAGACCGCCGCCCACGATCCTCTCAACGGCTATGTGCCCGCCGGTCTCTCCGTCGAGGAGGCCGCGCGCCTGCGGGCTGAGGATCCGCAGGAGTACCTACGCCGTGCGTCCGAGTCGATCGCGCGCCACGTGGAAGGCATGCTCGAGTACGTCCGAGCCGGAAGCTATGTTTTCGACTATGGCAACAACCTGAGAGGTGAGGCGCAAGAGGCGGGCGTAGAGGAGGCTTTCTCATATCCGGGCTTCGTCCCGGCCTATATCCGACCGCTCTTCTGCCGCGGCGTCGGTCCGTTCCGCTGGGCTGTGCTCTCAGGAGATCCGGAGGACATCGCGGCGATCGACGGGGCGCTGCGCGACCTCTTCCCGGACGATCTCCTGCTCCAGCGGTGGCTCGAGCTTGCGCCGGAGCGGGTCGCCTTCCAGGGCCTGCCGGCTCGCATCTGCTGGCTGGGCTACGGCGACCGCGCCAAGGCGGGCCTGGTGATCAACGAGCTCGTCGGCTCCGGCCAGGTGACTGCGCCGGTGGTGATCGGGCGCGACCACCTCGACTCGGGCTCCGTTGCGTCTCCCTATCGCGAGACCGAGGCGATGGCGGACGGCTCCGACGCGATCGCCGACTGGCCGATCCTGAATGCCCTGCTGAACACGGCTGCGGGTGCGACCTGGGTGAGTGTCCACCATGGCGGCGGCGTCGGCATCGGCAACTCGATCCACGCGGGCATGGTGGTCGTCGCGGACGGCACCGACGACGCTGCCGAGCGGCTCGAGCGCGTGCTGACGACCGATCCGGGGATCGGCGTCCTCCGCCATCTCGACGCGGGGTACGACGAGGCGAAGAACGCCGCCGGCGCGCACGGTCTCGAAGTGCCCGGCTCGTAGCCGCTCTTGGCGAAGCTGCTCATCCGCGACCTTGCTCAGGTCGCTTCTCCAGCAGGGACGGACGCGCCGCTCCGGGGCCGCGAGGCGATGCGATCGCTCGATGTCGTCGAGGACGCCTTCGTCCTCTGCGAGGAGGGGCGCATCGTCTCGGTGGGGCCGATGCGCCGTCTCCGTCCGGTCGAAGGCGAGGTCGTCGAGCTGGACGGACGGGGCTGCGCCGCGATCCCCGGCTTGGTCGACTGCCACACCCACGCGGTGTTCGCGGGCTCGCGTGCAGCGGAGTTCGAGCTTCGCTCGGGCGGCGCCTCCTACGAGGAGCTCCACGCTGCCGGCGGAGGCATCCTCTCGACGGTCGAGGCGACGCGTGCGGCCGGCGAGGACGCCCTGCGTGAGCAGCTCGCGCTCCATCGCTCGTGGATGCTCGCGTCCGGAACGACCACGTTCGAGGCGAAGTCGGGCTACGGGCTCGACCGCGAGACGGAGCTCGCCATGCTCCGGGTCGTCCGGGCCGGGGGCGGCGTGCCGACGTGGCTCGGGGCGCATGCGATCCCGCCCGAGTTCCCCGACGCTGATGCGTATCTCGACTTCGCGCTCGCGGAGGTGCTGCCCGAGGCGGCGCAGATTGCCGAGGCGGCAGACGTCTTCGTGGAACGCGGGGCCTTCGACGTTCCCCAGGCCCGCCGCTACCTCGAGGCGTGCCGGTCGGCGGGGCTACGCATCCGTCTCCACGCCGACCAGTTCACCGAGGCGGGAGGACTGCCGCTTGCGATCGAGCTCGAGGCGGCCAGCGTCGACCACCTGGAGGCCACCGGCGAGAAGGCCGCGCGCTCGCTTGCCCGGAGCAGCGTCGCCGCCGTCCTGCTCCCCGTCGCCGCACTCGTTCTCGGCCGCCCGGCGCCGCCGGCGCGCGTGCTCCTCGACGAGGGTGCGATCGTGGCCCTGGCGACCGACTTCAACCCCGGGAGCGCGTTCTGCGAGAGCCTGGCGCTCGTGTGCGCGCTCGCCTGCACGGAGCTCGGGATGACCCCGGCAGAGGCGCTCGCGGCCTGCACGGTCAACGCTGCGCACGTGCTCGGGCGGGCCGACACGATCGGGCGTCTCGCCCCGGGCTACCGTGCCGATGTCGTCCTCCTCGAGGGCTCCGATTGGCGGAACCTCGCTTACCACGTCGGCGGCAACCACGTCGCGACGGTCGTCCACGAGGGAAGCGTCTCGGCATAATCGAGGTATGCCGAGCCGCAAGCAACGCCGCCGGCGCGAAAAGCTGAAGCGCCACGAGTACGAGTACGTCATCGAGACGGAGGACGGCGAGGAGATCCCCGTCGAGAAGCCCGTCGAGCGCGACAAGGGGAACGGCAAGCCGGCGGCGCGCCCTGCCGTCCGGCGCGGGGGACGCGAGATTCCGCCGCCGTCGCTCGGGCGGGTCGCGAAGCGCACTGCCCTCTTCGCGCCACTGATCCTGATCGTCGTGTGGGTGGCGAGCGACTCCAGCGTCAGCACGGGCGCGAGGGTCCTGAACGCCGTCGCGCTGATCGCCTTCTTCATCCCGTTCAGCTATCTCGTCGACGTCTTCATGTACCGGTGGTTCTCGAAGCGCCAGCAGGGCGGCTCAGGCTCTCGGTAGTTGGACAGCCTCGACTTCCAGGCGATCGCCCACGCGGGCCTCGCGTTCATGAATCCGCTCTCGGAGGAGGACGTCGACGAGATGATCGAGGCGCTCGACCTCGAGCCGGGCGCCCACGTGTTCGACGTCGGCTGCGGGAAGGCGGAGCTCCTCATGCGGATCGTCGAGCGCTACCCGGACGTGCATGCGACCGGGCTCGACCGCTCTCCGCTCGTGCTCGCCGAAGCCCGGCGGCAGGCGGAGGAGCGGGTGCCGGAGTCGCGTGTCGTCCTCGTCGAGCAGGACGTGCGCGAATACGCTCCGGAGCCCGGCTTCTTCGACGTCGTCGTCAGCACCGGCGGCGTTTCCTTTCGGGGCGGGGTGGGAGGGACGCTCGCCGTCCTCTCCGGCTTCGTCGCCCCCGGTGGGCAGCTGCTCTTCGGCGAGGGGTACTGGCGCGAGGAGCCTGAGCTCGAGTACCTCGTCGCGCTCGGGGCCGCGAGAGAGGAGCTGAAGGACTATGAAGGCACGATCGAGGCGGCCGAGGAAGCCGGCCTCGCCCTCAAGCGGGCCGTTGCGACGAGCGTCGAGGACTGGGACTCCTACGAGGATGTCTGGGCGCGAAACGGCGAGCGCTACGCCGAGGCGCACTACGGCGAGGACGGCGTCGACGAGCTGCGCGAATGGATCGCCAACGGCCGCCGGCGCTACCGGGAGCTCGGCGGGCGCGAGACCCTCGGCTTCGGCCTCTTCCTCTTCGAACGACGCTAGCGGAATGCCCCTCGCCGGGCCAGGGCGTGAGCAGGAGCAGGATCTTCGCGCCCGGACGAGTCCCGTCGAGCGCCGCGATCTCCGCGATCCGGCTGCTCCCCATCGGCTCGCCAGTCCAGCGGCGAGGCGGCGTTAGACTGGGCCGCCGATGGCTCTCGACGTCAGCCGGCTCGAGCTGAGCCCCTACTCGATGAACTGCTACGTGGTCGGGCGGCCCGGCTCGGACGAGGCCGTCGTGATCGATCCCGGCTGGCCCGGCGAGAGCGATCGCATCGAGGAGGCACTCGAGGGCGCTCGTTGCGTTGCGATCCTCATCACGCATGCCGACATCGACCACATCGCCGGGGTCGCCGAGCTCGCCCGCGCGACCGGCGCGCCGGTGCACCTGAACGAGAGCGACGTCGGGCGCGCCGAGCGGATCAACGAGCTCTCGCCCGGCCTGGGCGTCGAGTTCGAGCCCTTCACGCCGCAGGTGCTGCTCAGGGGCGACGAACGTCTCGACCTGGCCGGGATCGAGTTCGAGACGGTTCACGTCCCCGGGCACCTTCCGGGTCACCTCGCGTTCGCGGCGGACGGCGCGCTCTTCTCGGGAGACGTCCTCTTCGCCGGGTCGGTGGGGCGCACCGACCGGGTGGACGGGGACTGGGAGGCGCTGCTCGGCTCGATTCGCCTGCTCGCCGACCGCTTCCCGCCCGAGACGGTCGTCTACTCGGGCCACGGGCCGCCGACGACCCTCGGGGACGAGCTGGCGCGCAACCCCTTCCTCGCAGAGCTCCGCGTGTGAAGCACGAGCGACCGCGCGGCACCCACGACATCCTTCCGTCCGAGCAGCCCCGCTGGCGGGAGGTGATCGACGAGTTCGAGCGCCTCTGCGGCCTGTACGGCTACCGGCGGATCGACACGCCGGTCTTCGAGGACACCGAGCTCTTCGCGCGCACGTCGGGGCAGGGCTCCGACGTGGTCACGAAGGAGATGTACACGTTCGAGGACCGCGGCGGGCGCTCGCTCACGCTGCGGGCCGAGGCCACCGCGCCGATCGTCCGCGCCTACCTCGAGCACGGCCTGCGGCGTGAGCCGCAGCCGCAGAAGCTCTATACGCTCGCTGCCATCTACCGCTACGGGCGCCCGCAGAAGGGGCGCTTCCGCGAGCACTGGCAGCTGGACGCCGAGGCGATCGGCTCCGATGATCCCGCCCTCGACGCCGAGGTCATCCACCTGTACGACGCGCTGCTCGCGCGCCTCGGCGTCACGGAGTACCGCCTCGAGCTGAACTCGATCGGCGACTCCGAGTGCCGGCCCGCCTACGTCGAGTCGCTCGCCGGCTGGATCGAGGAGCACGAGAGCGACCTCGACGAGGCGACGCTGGAGCAGGCCCGGCGCAACCCGCTCCGCGCCCTCGACAACATCGCCGCGAAGCCGCGGGAGGTGCAGGAGGCCCTGCGCCAGGCGCCCACGATCGGCGCCTCGCTCTGCCCCGCCTGCGTGGCGCACTTCGCGGACGTGCGGCGCTACCTCGACGCGTTCGGGGTCCGCTACGAGCTCGTCCCGACGCTCGTGCGCGGCCTCGACTACTACACACGGACGACGTGGGAGTTCGTCGGCCCCGAGGCCGGCTCCACGAGCACGCTCTCGGGGGGCGGGCGCTACGACGGGCTCGCGGAGGAGCTCGGCGGCCCGCACACGCCCGGGGTCGGCTTCGGCGCGGGCATCGAGCGCCTGCTCCTCGCGCTCGAGGGCGCGGGCAGGTCGATCCCCTCCGACCCGGGGATCGACGTCTTCTTCGTCTGCGAGGAGGGGGCCGACCGGACGGCAGTGCTGGCGAAGATGATGGAGCTCCGCGCCGCCGGCCTGCGAGCCGACGCCGACTTCGCGGGGCGCTCGCAAAAGGGGCAGCGAACGCAGGCGGGCAGGCTCGGCGCGAAGCGCGTCGTGGTCGTGGGCCCGGACACCGATCTGTCGGAGGTGACCCCGTGACGTGGCGCGACATGATGTGTGGGGAGGTGCGACCGGAGCACGTCGGCCGCCGGGTCACACTCGCCGGCTGGACCGATTCGCGCCGCGACCACGGCGGCCTCGTATTCGTCGACCTTCGCGACCGCACCGGCATCTGCCAGCTCGTGCTCAATCCCGAGCGGGCCCCCGAGGCGGCGGCGAAGGGCCATGCCGTCAGGAACGAGTTCGTGCTCCGAGCAGAGGGAGAGGTGGTGCCGCGCGCGCCGGAGGCCGTGAACCCGAACATCCCGACCGGCGAGGTCGAGCTCCAAGTCGACACGCTCGAGATCCTCGCGACCTCGACGCCGCTTCCCTTCCAGCTCGACGAGGAGGGAGTGGACGAGACGCTCCGCCTCCGCTACCGCTGGCTCGACCTCCGTCGCCCGAAGATGCAGCGGAACATCGGCCTCAGGAGCCGGATGGTCTCGGCGATCCGCCGGACGATGGAGGAGGGTGGGTTCCTCGAGATCGAGACGCCGATCCTCTTCAAGCCGACGCCCGAAGGCGCCCGCGACTTCGTCGTCCCGAGCCGGCTCCAGCTGGGCCGCTTCTTCGCCTTGCCCCAGTCGCCGCAGATCCTGAAGCAGCTGCTCGTGATCGCGGGCTTCGACCGCTACTTCCAGATCGCCCGCTGCTTCCGCGACGAGGATCTCCGCGCCGACCGGGTGCAGGAGATCACGCAGCTCGACGTCGAGATGGCTTTTCCCGACCAGGAGTTCATCTTCGCGCTCATGGAGAGCATGGTCGAAGCCGTCTGGCGCGATTGCCTCGGCGTCGAGCTCGAGACGCCGTTCCCCCGCATAACGTGGCACGAGGCAGATCTCCGCTACGGCTCCGACAAGCCGGATCTCCGCTTCGGGCTCGAGATCGAGGACGCGACCGAGCTCACGGGCGACTCGCAGTTCGGTGTCTTCGCGGGCGCGCCGTGCGTCCGCTTCCTGCGAGTACCGCAGGCGTTCTCGCGCGCCGAGCTCGAGCGGCTCGAAGAGGTGGCGAAGGAGTGGGGCGCGAAGGGGCTCGCCTACCTCGTCTGGGACGAGGAGGGCGAGGTGCGCTCGCCGATCGCGAAGTTCCTCTCCGAGGATGAGCTCGCGTTCTTCCGCTGCGAGCCCGGCTACACCGCCCTCTTCGCCGCCGACGAGCCGGCGATGGTCTCGCGCGTCCTGGGGGCGCTTCGCCTTCACCTCGGCCGCGAGCTCGACTTGATTGACGGGGAGGCGTGGAAGTGGGTCTGGATCACGGACTTCCCGATGTTTCAGTGGGATGAGGAGGAGGAGCGCTGGGGGGCAGTGCACCATCCGTTCACGCGCCCGACGCCGGAATGGGAGCAGCGCTTCGACGAGGATCCGGCCAACGCGCTCGGGTACGCATACGACCTGGTCGGCAACGGCAACGAGCTCGGCGGCGGCTCCTTCCGCATGCACGAGCCTGAGCTCCAGGCTCGCGTGTTCGACGTCCTCAGGCTTTCGCCGGAGGAGCAGCGTGCCAAGTTCGGTTTCCTGCTCGACGCGCTCGCAATGGGCGCTCCGCCGCACGGCGGCATCGCCTTCGGCATCGACCGCATGATGATGGTCCTCGCCCGGGAGTCGAACCTGCGCGACGTGATCGCGTTCCCGAAGAACCAGGCCGGCGTCGATCCGATGAGCGGCGCGCCCTCCGAGGTCGAGGAGGAACAGCTGCGGGAGCTCGGAATTCAACTCCGCGCGGGACCGGGTCAAGAAAGCGGCTCCGCCGGCCGATGAGCAGGTCATACTTTCTGGCGAGACCCGTGGTGCACGGGGGAGTGGAGGCGTAGAGCAGATGTCGAGTCAAGATCCCAGTCGAGCCGGAGGACCGGCCCTGACGCCGCTACCGCGGCTGGAGGATCTCCCGCGGGGCGAGGGCTTCGAGCGCGACAAGGTGGCCGAGGCATTCGATGCCTTCCGGCGCCACGTGACGGGGTTGCAGGCGCAGCTGCGGGTGCTCCAGGCGGCACCCCGAAGCGCGATCACGGAGCCGTCCGGCCACGCGGTGCGCATGGACGCCCTCCACCTCATCCGCTCCGCGGCCGAGTTCGCCGACACGATCGAGCGCGACGCCCAGGAGGCGGCCGCGAAGCAGGTCGGCAAGGCCGAGCAGGAGATCCGCGAGTCGCAGATGGACCTCCAGCAGCGCGAGGCCGAGATCGCGCGTATCCGCCAGGAGACCGAGCGGCAGCGCGGCGAGATCCTGAACGCAGCCCGCAACGAGGCGCGCGAGGTCTTGACGAAGGCGAACCGCGACTCGAGCGCAGAGCTGCACGACGCCGAGACCAGGGGGAACCGCCTCCTCGAGCAGTCGCGCCACCAGGCCACCGAGCTCACGAACTCGGCCCGCGCCGAGGTCGAGCAGACGCTCGAGTGGGCGCGCGCGCAGGCGGACGTGATCGTCCAGCGGGCGCGCCTGGGGGCGGAGCAGCTGCTCTCCGCCGCGGGACACGGCGAGGCGGCGATCCAGGAGGCCGTCGACGCGATCGTCCGCGCCGCGGAGGGGTCGGTGCCGAAGCCGAGCGGGGTGACCGCCGCCGAGCCGGTCTCCGTTCCGACGCCTTCGGAGCCGGTCGAGGAGGACGAGCCCGAGACGGCGGCCGAGCCGCCCTCGTCGCCGACGAGCCCGTCGGCCGCGGCCGAGGCCGCCGACGAGGAAGAGCCCGACGAGCCGGACGGGAGCCCCCGCAGCACGTAGGCTTTTCGGCACTCTAGAGTGCCGCCGCTCGTCTCGACCCTGCGCCTCGTCGCGCTCATGATCTTCATCGCCCTCGTGGCGGTGGCCGTCTGGCTGGCCGACCTGCGGCTCGCGATCGCGCTTCCGCTCGTCGGGCTCGCGTGGGTGATCGCGGCGCTGATCGAATGGCTCGCCTGGCGCTCTGCGCGAACCCGGCTGGCGTACGCGGAGGGCGCCGTCCTGCCGCAGCCGGAGGCCGCCTTCCCGCCCATGGCTGCCGAGCCGGCTCCCGCGGCGGAGGCTCCCGCGCCGCCCGAGCCCGGCCCGCCGATCGAGCCTAGCTTCGCGCCGCCGCCGCTCGAGCCCGAGCCGGAGTTCGAAGCCGAAGCCGAGACGGAGGTCCGGCCGCCGGTCGAGCCCGAGCCCGTCGAGCCGGAGCCGGAGCCCGAACCGGAACCAGAGCCACAGCCCGAGCCGGAGCCGGAGCCAGCCCCGCTCGCGGCCGTCGCGCCTCCGCCGGCGCCGCCTCCGGACCCCGAGCCCGAGCGCCCCGAGCGACGACGGGGGCGGCGGATACGCCTCCGCTCCGTGCCCACGCCGCCGGTCGAGCAGACGCCCGTTCCTGCGCCTCCGCTGCGCCGTGACCCTGGGGAGGCGGAGGTCGTCAACCTGCCGCAGCGGGCCCACCAGCCTCGTAGCTGGAACCTCTGGGACCTTGAGCGCCTCGCCCGCGCGGAGGGCGGCGCGCATCCGGAGCGCCGCGACGAATGGGCGTTCCTCTTCGTGCACCTGCGCCAGTTCGCGAACGCGGACGGCGAGTTGCCGCGCGAGTTCGACTCGCTCGTGCGCGACTCGTTCGGAGGCCTGCTCGAACGCCAGCCCGGTCGGTGAGCCCGGCCGCCCTTCAGCGCCAGGCCGCCCTGGCCGGCGCAGCGCTCCTCGCGGCGCTCGGGGTCGTCGCGCTCGTCCGCTCCACGAACGAGGCGCCCGGCGCGACCATCGGTTCGGCCACCGTCTCTTCGCCGCGTTGGGAGAGCGCCGTCGTCGGGGTCCTCGGCGGCGATCGCCTCGGCACGACGACGGCCTGTGGGGTCGCGCTGACGCCCGAGACCCTCGGCGTCGCCCATCCCGTGCTCCCGTGCGGCGTCGAGCTCGTCCTCGCCTCCGGCGGACGGGAGGTGCGGGCAGAGGTGGTCGAGCGAGGCACGGCCGGGAGCGAGACTCGCTTCGACGTCACCCCGGCGCTCGCCGAGGAGCTCGGGATCGACGGGCGCCGGAGGATCCGCTGGCGATTCGCCGGCTAAGCGACCCGGCTACGGAGTCCCGATGCGGCCCGGCGGCCAGTAGGTGAGGAAGACCGGGCCGATCAGGTTGTCTCGCGGGACAGTGCCCCATTCACGCGAGTCGCAGGAGTGGCTGCGGTTGTCCCCGAGCATGAAGTAGTGATCGGGTGCGATGCGCGGCCAGCGCTCCGTCCGGTTGTCTCGTAGCGATGGCTCGACGTAGGGCTCCGAGAGCCTGCGGCCGTTCACGTACACGAAGCCCTGCCGCTCGGAGACGACCTCGCCCGGAAGGCCCACGATCCGCTTCACGAACGTGCCGCCCTCGTCGCAGGCAGACTCCGTCTTCCGCGGCGACTCGAAGACGACGATCTCGCCTCGCCTCGGGTCGCGGAAGCGATAGATGAAGCGGTTGGCGATCACGCGGTCGGAGTGCGCCGAGTGGCAGCCGGGAGCCGGGCGAGCGCAGTGGAGCGTCGGCTCCATCGATTCCGACGGGATCCGGTACGGGTTCGCCACCTCGACCTTGACCGCCAGGACGAGCACGACGGCAACGCCGATCGAGAGCGTCCAGTCGAGGACGCTTCGCCAGGGCTCCGGCACGCGGCTCGTGAGGCGATCGAGGGGCCCTCGCAGCACCGTCTGACACTAGATCATCCACCAGCGGGTCCGGCGGCCGCTTCGGCGGAGCGCACCGGGCGACCTCGGTATCCTCGCCGAATGGCCGAGCCGAGCACGATCCGGGGAGAAGAGGCGCTTCGTGCGCTCATCGGCTCCCCCACCGAGCTCGTGGCGGGCAAGATCGCCGACCGGCTCAACCATCTAACGCGGCAGTTCGTCGAGCGCTCGCCGTTCGTCTGCGTCGCGACGGCGAGCCCCGAGGGCGGCCTCGACGTCTCGCCACGGGGTGACCCGGCAGGCTTCGTTCGGATCCTCGACGAGCGCAGGCTGCTCCTTCCGGAGCGGCCGGGGAACCGGCTCGCCGACACGCTCACGAATCTCCTCTCCGATCCCCGGATCGCGCTCATCTTCCTGATCCCGGGCGTCGGCGACACCTTCCGCGTCAACGGCCGCGCAACGGTCGTCGACGACCCCAAGCTGCTCGCCGCGAGCGAGGTCGACGGCAAGGTCCCGGCGCTCGGCATCCTCGCCTCGGTCGAGGAGGCCTACACGCAGTGCTCCAAGGCACTCATCCGCTCCGACCTCTGGAACCCCGACCGGCATGTCGACCGGTCCGAGCTTCCGAGCTCGGGCGAGATCCTGCGCTCGATCAGCGACCCCGGCCTCGACGTCGAGGACTACGAGCGGGCGCGTGCCGAGCGCTACGCCCGCCGCGAGGGCCTCTACTAGGGCGCGGCTCCGGTAGAGTGGGTGCGCGTGCTCGACCCCGTGCGTGGCTCCGTGCGCATATGTAGAACCAACATCGACTGAGAGGGAGCCCGCGTCCGGCCACCGCTTCGGCGCGAAGCCGGCAGGGCACCCACCTGGCTCGCCAGGTTCCTCACGCACGGAGCTCCATCGGCGGGGTGGAGCACCATTTTTTCCATGGCCGCGACGAAGGAGCTGATCGGAAACGCCGTCCGGGGGGGCGATCTGGCCTGGGTGCGGCTGGGCGTCCGGGGCCAGCGGATCGTCTCGGCGCGGGGCGAAGGCCCGGGCGTCGCGGAGCTCTGCCGCGACGTCGCCGGCCTCTCCCTGCTCGAGGCGGCTGCGGTTCCCGCCAGGCGGCTCGCCGGCGACGCGCTTCACGACGCGCTCGGGCCGGCCGTGAAGGCGCGCCCCTCCGACGTACGCGTCGCGGTCGCGATGAGCGGCGGCGTGGACAGCGCGGTGGCGCTCCTGCGCGCGCGGAGCACCGGCCGCGAGCCGGTCGGGGTGACGTTGCGGCTCTGGACGGATCCGGCCGGGCCGCGCGCCGAACGCGTCTGCTGCTCGCCGGAGTCCGTCCTCGCCGCGAGGGAGAGCTGCCACCGGCTCGGAGTGCCGCACGTGACGCTCGACCTGCGCGAGCCGTTCCGCGATGCCGTCGTCGATCCGTTCGTGCGCGGCTATGCCCGTGGCGAGACGCCGAATCCCTGCATCCGCTGCAACGGCGCGTTTCGCTTCGGAGCGCTCCTCGCCTTCGTCCGGCGGATCGGCGCCGCCCAGCTCGCGACCGGGCATTACGCGCGGATCGCCGAGCACGGCGGGCGCCTCCTCCTCGCGCGCGCGGCCGACCCCACGAAGGACCAGTCCTACATGCTCGCCCGGCTCGACCCACGCGTGCTCGACCGCATCTGGTTCCCGCTCGGCGGCCAGACGAAGGAGGAGACGCGGGCCGAGGCGCGCGCCGCCGGTCTCGAGGCCGCCGGCCGGCCGGAGAGCCAGGAGGCGTGCTTCCTCGCCGGCGACGACTACCGGGACTTCCTCGCGCGGCGCGGCCTCGAGACGCGGCCGGGCCCCGTGCTCGACGAGGCCGGGCGAGAGGTCGCTCGCCACGAGGGGTTCTGGCGCTTCACGCCGGGACAGCGGCGCGGGCTCGGCGTGGCGACGGGCGAGCCCATCTACGCGCTGCGCACCGATCCGCGTACGAACGCGGTCGTCGTGGGCCCGAGGGCGGCGCTCGCGCGCCGCGAGGTGAGCTCGGGCGCCGGCCGCCTCTTCATCCCGGCCGAGCGCGTCGAGGCGAAGCTCCGCTACCGCTCTCCCGCGACGAGCGCGACCGTCGCCTCACGGAAGCGCGGCTTCCACCTCACGCTGGACGAGCCGGCCTACGGCGTCGCCGTCGGCCAGGCTGCGGTCCTCTACGACGGCGAGGCTGTCGTCGGGGCAGGCCTGATTTCCACAACGCGCTGACGCTCCACTAACATCTTCCAGTTGCCCTTCGCCGACCTGAGCACCCTCGACGTCCTCTGGATCGCGCTCAGCGCCTTCCTCGTCGTGGTGGGGCTCGGGCTCGCGTTCGTCCTCTTTCATCTGAGCGGAACCGTTCGACGGCTTACTTCGTTCATCCAAGGGCTGGAAAAAGAAGTCCTCCCTGTGATCTCGAAGGCCGGAGGGACCGTCGACCGCGTGAATGCTCAGTTTGACAAGGTGGATCGCGTGACTGACAGCGCCGTCGATGCTGCGGACAGCGTCGACACGGCCGTGCGGGCGGTCTCGCTCGCGATCACCCGGCCGGTCCAGAAGGTGTCGGGGCTCGCCGCAGGCATCTCCCACGGGTTTGCCGCTCTGCGCGTCTCGCGCGACCCGCGGCAGGCGATGGATGCCGGCAGGCAGGCCTCACGGCGGCGCGAGCAGGAGATCGCGGACGAGCTCGAGCACGGCGAGGGGCGCGTTTGAGGCCGATCGAGCTTCGCATACCGAACCGCCGGCCCTACCACGGCGTGGCGAGGCTCGTCCTGGGCGGGCTCGCTGCCCGCCACGAGCTCTCCTACGAGACGCTCGAGGATCTCCAGCTCGCCCTCGTCACCGTCCTCGAAGGGGACGCCTACGCGGCCGGAGACGAGGTTCGCGTCGAGCTCGACGTGGGCGAGGACGCGATCACGATGGCGATCGGACCGCTCGACGGCGAGGGCCTCCGGGCCGAGCTCGAAGCCCCCGAGGGAGAGGATCTCGGGCTGGGACGCGTTCTCGCTACGCTCGTCGAAGAGGTCGAGATCGAGACTCGCGAGGACGGCGACTGGCTTCGATTCCGAAAGCGGGTTCGCGGCGTCGACCCGGCGGGGGCCAATGCCTGAGGAGAAGAACGACAGAGAGCTGCTGCGCCGCTACCACCACGGCGGCGACACGGAGGCGCGGGAGCGGCTCATCGAGCAGTACCTGCCCCTCGTCCGCTCGCTCGCGAGGCGCTACTCGTACCGCGGCGAGCAGCTCGAGGACCTCGTCCAGGTCGGCTGCATCGGGCTGATCAAGGCGATCGACCGCTTCGACGTCGACCGCGGAGTCGAGCTCACGACCTATGCGACGCCGAACATCATCGGCGAGATCAAGCGCCACTTCCGCGACAAGGGCTGGTCGATCCGCGTGCCGCGCGGTCTCCAGGAGCTGAACGTCCGGCTCTCGCATCTCCTCGAGGAGCTGACCGTCCAGCTCGAGCGCTCGCCGACGATCCCCGAGCTCGCAAAGGCGGCAGGCGTCGACGAGGAGGACGTCCTCGAGGCGCTCGAGAGCGGCCAGGCATATGCGACGCTCTCCCTCTCGGCCCCGTCGGGGGGCGACGACGACTCGGACCTCGATCCGCTCGAGTCCCTCGGGACGCTCGAGCACGAGTACGAGGTGAGCGAGGACCGTGCCGTCCTGGCTCCCGGCCTCGCCGCGCTCGACGAGCGCGAGCGGCGGATCCTTCAGCTGCGGTTCTTCGAAGGCCTCACCCAGTCGCAGATCGCACAGCAGGTCGGCATCTCGCAGATGCACGTCTCCCGCCTGATCCGGCGCTCGCTCGAGAAGATGCGCGACGAGATCGTGACCGAGCCGGAGCCCCGGCGCGCCTCGCAGAGCCGCCGTTAGAAGCGACCTATCGCGGCGTAGAATCGGTCACATGCAGACCTCCGCCGAGCTGCGGGAGGGCTTTCTCGCCTACTTCGAGTCGAAGGGGCATACGCGCCTGCCATCGTGGCCGCTGATCCC
>DASUJY010000082.1:0-8637 GCA_036279015.1 Gaiellaceae bacterium
TGGCGCGCCTCGAGGCGGCGTCGCTCCTCCCGGCGCGCCCGCCCCCTCGTCGCGAAGAAGTACGCGATCGCCAGCAGCGCGGCGACCACGATGGCGATGACGATCCAGACCCACGCATCCATAGCTGGCTCCCGCTCTCGTTTCGCTACCGATACCCCGGCCGGCGAACGCCGACACGTCCTGCGCGCTCCTGTTAGGAAGCGGTAAAACCTGACGAAGCCTGCCAAGGACCGGCCAAACTGTTGTCGTACCACGAACGGCAATCATGCGGCAGTACGAGCAGCCCCCGCCCCTCCGCCGCGCGGGCTGAAACGCAACCGAGTGGGGGTGACCGGAGATGAAGCTCCGACGCTTGCTTTTGCTGCCCGCCGAGCCGGAGCTCGGGAATGGGCCTTCGACCCTCGAGGGAGGATCGATCGGGTCGGGTGAGGAGTCGAGCTGGGACCTCGTCGCCGAGCTCGACCGGCTCCGGTCCGCCAACACGGGGCTGACCGCCGAGGTCGACCGGCAGACGCAGATCGGCCAGGACTACGCACGAGTGGCCAGCGAGCACCGCGTGCGGGTCGAGGAGCTCGAGCGCGAGAACGCCATCGCCCATGCGAACTGCCAGATGCTCGAGCGGCGTCTGGCGCAGGCCGAGGAGCGCGCGCTCGAGTTCGAGGAGCTCGTCGAGGCCCTCCGCGCGCAGCGCGACCGCCTCCAGACCTACCACGAGCAGCAGGAGGAGCGAGCCCGCAAGGCCGAGGCCACGTGCGCGGCGCTCCGCGACGCGGCGGGCACGGTGCTCTCCGCGAGCGATCTCCAGAGCCACGCGGCTGTCGGCACCCGCGGCTTCGCGCGAGCGCGGATCGAGTTCGAGGACGGCGTCACGAAGCTCCGGCGCGCGCTCGAACGGGACGCCGGACGCGATTTCCTCGCACCCGAGGTGGTCGAGGACGTTCGCCGCTTCTTCGACTCCGAGAACCGCGGCCCCGAGGAGAAGAAGCAGCTCCGCCAGTCGATCGTCCGCGCGCTCGGCGTCCCGAGCTAACCCACTCCCACACGCATGGTGGTGGACTCCGGCTTCGTCCGCCGCGGGCTCGCGGCGGTCATCTTCGTGGCCGCGGCGACGCTCGCGGTTCCGGCACCCGCTGAGGCAGCGGGAGCCTCCGGCGTGGCCGCGCTCCAGGTTGCGCTCCGCGCGCGCGGGCTCTATACGGCACGGGTCGACGGCCTGCTCGGGCCCAGAACCGTCGCGGCAGTGCGCGTCTTCCAGCGGCGGCGGGACCTCGTGGTCGACGGGATTCCGGGGCCGCAGACCCGCGCCGCCCTCGGTCGGTACGGACGGCATCGCCTCGGCGAGCGGATGCTCTACTTCGGAGAGTACGGCTGGGACGTCGCCGAGACGCAGTTTCTCCTACGGCGGCAGGGCTTCCATCCGGGCGCTCTGGACGGGCGCTTCGGCGGGCGAACCCGGGCCTCCTTGCGCCGCTTCCAGCGCCACGACCGTCTCACGCCCGACGGAATCGTCGGCCCGCGCACGCTCGCCGCCCTCGACGGAAGAACGACGACGGCGGGAGCCGGCGGACTCACCCGCGACCAGTCGAGGCACGCCAGGTCGAAGCGCACGCTCGTCGTGATCCGCCGTCGGGCGCACCGGCTCTACCTCTATCGGCGGGGCAGCCCGGTGCGGGTCTTCGCGGTCGCCACCGGAAGCCCGCGGGCGCCGACGCCCAGCGGTCACCTCCGGATCGTGCTCAAGCAGCGGCATCCGTGGTGGTACCCGCCGAAGAGCCCGTGGGCCAAGGGGCTCCACCCGATTCCGCCCGGGCCGGGCAATCCCCTCGGGACGAGGTGGATGGGCCTCTCGGCTCCCGGAGTCGGGATCCACGGGACACCGGATCCGATCTCCGTCGGCTACTCCGTCTCCCACGGCTGCGTGCGGATGGCGGTTCGCGACGCCGAGTGGCTCTACCGCCACGTCCGCGTGGGCACCCGGGTCTGGATCTTCTAAGGCGGCGTCAGGCGAGGGCGCGAACAGCCGCCGCCACGGCTGCGGCGACCACGACGACGGCGAGGAGCGGCGCGCGCAACCGGATGGCGACGACCGCCGCTGCAAGCCCGAGGAGCCGGGCGTCGAAGACGAGCTCGCGGTCTCCTCCGACGGCCTGAGTCACGACGAGGGCCGCGAGCAGGGCGGGCGCCAGCGTCTCGACGAGCCCGGCCAGGCTCCCCGGAAGGCTCCGGCCCCCGAGGACGACCGGGCCGAGCCCCTTGCAGGCGACCGTTCCCGCGCCGACGACCGCCACCACGATCCACGCCTCGCTCACGCCTCGCTCACGCCTTCCTCCAGCCGACGAGGCACGCTGCGCTCGCTGCGACGATCGGGATTCCCGGAGAGGCGAAGAGGATGAGCGCGAACGCGACCGCCCCCCCGAGAAGCGCGGCGTAGAGAGCCCGGCGCGTCCGCACCTGCGGGACGAGGAGCGCCAGGAAGAGGGCCGGAAAGGCCGCATCGAGGCCGAGGGTCTCCGGCTCGCCGAGCGCCTCGCCGCCGAAGGCGCCCACGGCGGTGCCTGCGACCCAGCATGCGTAGAGGAGCGCGCCGGCTCCGAGCAGGAGGCCGGCGTCGTGGCCTCCTCCCGGCCGCCGCGACATCGCCCAGGACTCGTCGACGACGAGCTGGGCGAGCACGAGTCGCCGCAGCGGGCCGCCCTCGATCGCCGGCGCGACGGAGATTCCGATCGGGAGGTAGCGCGCGTTCAGCAGGATCGCGGCAGTACAGGCCGCCGCGACGCTGCCCGCGCCCCCGAGCACGGAGACGGCCGCGAACTGCGCCGAGCCCGCGAACGTCGTCGCCGACATGACGAGCGAGGCGAGCGTCCCGATGCCGGCGGCGCCGGCGAGGAGACCGAAGGAGGCGCCGAAGGCGAAGACCGCGACCGCGATCGGTGCGGCCTGCCTGGCCCCCGCGCTACGCGGGGTCGGCGACCCAGTCACGCGTGAGAAAGAGCCAGAACGCGAGCCCTGAGTAGCGCCCGTAGGGCCGGAAGCGCCGCTCGATCGCCTTGTCCTTGGCCTTCTTGCCGCCGTTCAGGCTCGCGAACTTCGGCCGCGTCCAGGAGTCGAGCACGAGCCGCGAATAGCGGCCGACGAGCATCATCACGTGCGCCGCTGCGTAGGGGCCGACCCCCGGCAGGGCGAGAAGCCGGGCGGCCACCTCCTCGTCGGGGAGCTCTTCGGGGTCGGCGGTTGCGAGCTCCTCCAGGTCGATGTCGCCGGAGGCGACCGACTCGGCGAGCGAGCGCAGGTACGCGCCGCGGTACCCGGCCCGGGCGACGTCCCGGTAGAAGTCTTCGGGGGCTGTGGCCATCGCGGCGGGGGAGGGGAAGGCGCGGCCGAACGGCCCCTCGGACGCGGCGCCGACGGCGGGCTCGCCGAGGTGCTCCACGATCGCGTTCACCATGCGCACCGTGGCGGACCAGGCGCAGTTCGTCGTGCAGATCGTCTTGACGACGTCCTCGTAGACCGTCTGGCTCCGGAGCAACCGGCCGGCGCCGGTGACTACCCAGGAGAGGTCGGGATCGTCCCGGGCCACTTCGTAGAACCCGGAGAGATCCTCGTCGACCCGCAGCATGTGCTTGACGGCGTCGAGCACCGCCGACGAGCGCGCTCCGCGCCCGCTCAGAAGCGCCTGTCCCTCAGGGCCTTCCTCCACAAGCACCATGCGCGGCCGGCCGCGTGGAACCGCGAGCGTCGTCTCGAGCCTGCGGGCATCCTCGTCGATCCGGTTCGGCGGCAGGTCGGCGACTCCGTGGGAGACGATCGTCCGCCAGAGGTCGACCGGCTCGCCGCCGGCGCCCTCGAGCGTGAGCGTCTCGCTCCAGGTCACCGGGCGGAGGCGGGATCGTACTTCTGCTCCCACGGGGAGACGGAGAACGCCTCTCCGGGCGTGCCGCCGAAAACCACAACCGTCGTCCCGGCCTCGTGGGCGACGGCCGAGCGGAACGAGGCCGGGTCGGGCACGTAGACGAAGGTGCCCGCCGGCGCCTCGACGGAATCGCCGTCGATCGTGAACGTGGCGCGGCCCTTCATGACGAAGAAGAGCTCCTCGTGCTGCGTGCCGCTGTGATTCACCTCGTCGTGCTCGCCGACGATCTCGCCCTCCTGCGTCGCCGTGTAGGCGTTGACGCCGAAGGACTGGATCCCGAAATGGATCCGGACCGCGTGCCAGTCGGGCTCGCCCTCCTCCTTCTGGCCCGCCGGCTCCGGGATCTCGTCGACGTGCGTTACCTGGTAGCCCGCCTCGCTCATCCGTCCTCCTTGTCGTCAACGACTTTCAGCGAGAGGTTATTCGGAGGCCGTCGCCCTCCGAGACCCCCCAGCGTTCGAACGCTCCCGCGTTGACCTCGAGCGCGCCCTCGTAGGCGACCTCGGGGTCGTAGAGCGGGCAGGGCTCCTCCTTGCACGGGACCATGTCGAGGATCCGCAGGATCCTCCCGTCCTCCCCGTAGAACGCGATCGAGAGCGGGATGAGCGTGTCCTTCATCCAGAAGGCGCCGCGATGCTCCTCTCCGAAGACGAAGAGCATCCCGGAATCTGCGGCCAGGGAAGAGCGGCCCATGAGGCCGCGCTCGCGCTCGGCTTCCGTGTCGGCCACCTCGACGCGCACCGTCGTCTCGGCGCCGTCATGCGAGATAACGACCTGCGCCGAGCCCTGGTCGGCGTCGTCCCCGCCGCACGCGGCGAGGAGCGCGACGCAGGCGAGGCAGGCGGCGAGCGTGCCCCTAGACGTGGAGCCCTCCCTCGAGGCCGAGCAGGAGCTCCTTGCGCTCGAGCCCGCCCGCGTAGCCGACGAGGTTGCCCGTCGAGCCGACGATCCGGTGGCAAGGGATGACGATCGGGACAGGATTGCGGTTGAGAGCGCCTCCGACCGCGCGCGCGGCACGCGGCTTCCCGATCCGCGCCGCCAGGCCGCCGTAGGTGTCCACCTGTCCATAGGGGACGCGCTGGAGCTCGGCGAGCACGAGCTGCTGGAAGGCCGGGAGGGCGCGGAGGTCGACGGGCAGGTCGAACTCGCGGCGGCGGCCCTCGAAGTACTCGTCGAGCTCCCGCCTCGGCTGCTCGAGCGGGCGGGAGGTGCGCAGGACGCGGAGGCCGTGCGCGCTCGCGAGCCGCTCGAGCTCCGCCTCGGGATCCGGGTCGAAGGAGATGCGGCAGACGCCCTGCTCGGTCGCGGCCACGAGGAGCTGCCCGACCGGAGAGTCGGTGAGGTCGTAGGCGACGTCGAGGAGCGCCTCGGCGGCGGCGCGCTCGCGGAAAGCCAGATCGGTGTTGGTCGGAACGGTCATGTCATCCTCCTGCGCAGCCGCCGGACTCCGGAGGACGCGGCCTGGCGGGCCGCATCCTCGCTTGATCCGAGCGCTGACGCGATGTCGGCGTAGTCGAGGTCGTAGCCGTAGCGAAGGACGACGGCCGCCCGCTCCGTCGCGGGCAGGTCGCCGGTGAGGTGGTCGAGCTCGGCATAGGCCGGACGGCTGTCCTCGGCGGGGAGCTCGGGCAGCGCGGGAACCGGCGTCTTCTTGCGCCGCTCGTCGATCGCGACGCGCGTCGCGATCGTGTACGCCCAGGCCCGCAGATGCCTGCCGTGCCTGAGGGAGGGATAGCCGCGCAGGGCGCGGAGGAAGGTCTCCTGGAAGGCGTCGTCGACAGCGTCACGGCCCGCGAGGCGACGGAGATACGCGTAGATCTCGTCCCGGTACTCCTCGTAGAAGCGTTCGAACGGCGGTATCGCCACGGCGTTCATCATCTAGATGGTTGATCGGAAAGTGTGGTGCCGTCGGGGGCGCTCATGACCGAGCAGTGACGGCGCGATCATTCCGCGCTCGTACCTGAAGGTACGGGCGCGGGAGGAGCGTGTCGTCAGGCGATGCGTCATGGGCGTCATCCGGCGGTGCCACGGTTTCCGGTCAATTTTCGATCAATCATCTATCTCTAACGTCCGGAGGCGTCGAGATGTGAGACTGCCGCGGTGCGCGTCGCGGTCGTCGGTCACGTGGAGCGGATCGAGTTCGTCCGGGTCGACCACGTGCCTGCGCGCGGGGAGATCGTCCACGCGGAGGAGGCCTGGGCCGAGGCGGCCGGCGGCGGAGCCGTCGCCGCGGTGCAGCTCGCGCGCCTCGCCGGGGAGTGCGCGCTCTACACGGCGGTTGGCGACGACGAGCTGGGGCGGAGGATCGCCCCAGCGCTCGAGCCGTTCGGCGTCCACGTCTACGCTGCGACGCGCGCGGAGCCCCAGCGACGCGGCTTCACGTACATCGACGCGGACGGCGAGCGGACGATCACCGTGATCGGCGCGCGGCTCGGGCCGGAGCGGGCCGACGATCTTCCCTGGGACGAGCTCGCCTCCGCGGACGCGGTCTACTTCGTGAGCGGGGACGCCGAGGCCGTCGCCGCGGCGCGCGCGGCGCGGGTGCTCGTCGCGACGGCCCGCTCGCTCGACGCGCTCGAAGAGTCCGGCGTCGTCCTCGACGCGCTCGTCCGAAGCGGCAGCGACGAGGGGGAGCGCTACCGTCCCGGCGACCTCGAGCCCCCGCCGCGGGTGGAGGTGGCCACGGCCGGCGACCAGGGCGGGACGTACGTCGTCGCGGGCGCGGAGCCCGAGCACTGGGACGCCGTCCCGGTGCCGGGAACGCCCTCGGACAGCTACGGCGCGGGCGACAGCTTCGCGGCCGGCCTCACGTACGCGCTCGGCGCCGGCAAGTCGATCGCCGAGGCAGTCGCCCTGGGAGCGCAGCTCGGCGCCGAGGCTCTCGCCCGTCCAGGGGCGCACGGCTCGCGCACTAGCGCTCGCTGAGCTTGTCGAGGATGTAGCCCGCGTACCACGAGGGCCAGTCCTCGTCGCGCTTGCCGAGCTCGCGCTCGTACTCGCCGTGCGCGTGCTCGGCCTCCTTCAGCAGCTCGGCCAGCTCCTCGCGTGTCACCTGCATCGTGGCCTCCTTCTTGGCTAGCTCACCGATTCGGTCGCGGGCATCTTGCCCTGAACCGGGCGCGGGTTGAAGAGCGGAACGCCGTCGCGGCGATGGATGCGGACGACCCAGGTCACCGCCAGCACCCAGAGAGCGGCGATGACCGTGTACGCGAGCCAACGAGTCGACGTCTCGACCTCGCCGACGTCGAACAGCGTGCGCAGGTTGGTCAGGACGATCAGGCCGCCCACCGAGGTCCCGAGCAGCCGCGCCGTCACCTTCTGCACGAGCCAGGCGGCGAGGGGCGCAGCGAGGACGCCACCGGCGAGGAGCGCGACGACGACGTCCCAGCGGATGCCCTGGCTGCCGAGACCGACGAGGAAGCCGCCGCTCGCCGCGAGCGCGACCACGAACTCGCTGGTGTCGACGGAGCCGACCACCTTACGCGGCTCCATCCTGCCGCTTGCAAGGAGCGTCGGCGTGGCGACCGGGCCCCAGCCGCCGCCACCGGTCGCGTCGATGAACCCAGCCGCGAGCCCGAGCGGAGCGAGGAAGCGCCCGCGGACGTAGCGACGTCCTTCCCGACGATGCGTTCCACGGAGCGAGAAGCGGGTCAGGATGTAGACGCCGAGGCCGAGCAGGATCCCGGCCATCCAGGGCTTGGCGATGTCGGCAGAGATCGAGCTCAGGACGACGGCGCCGAAAAACGCGCCGAGGGCGCCGGGGATCCCGATGCGCTTCACCGTGCGCCAGTCGATGTTTCCGAAGCGCCGGTGCGAGAGCCCGGACACGAACGTCGTGCCGATCTCGGCGAAGTGAACCGAGGCGGATGCGGCGGCGGGACTGAGACCGACGGCGAGCACCAGGGTGGACGACGTCGCTCCATAGGCCATCCCCAGGGCGCCGTCGACCAGCTGAGCAGCCAGGCCGGCGAGTGCAAGGACGATCAGTGTCGGCATTTCACAGCTCCTTGTCTCCGTATCTCGATAATTCAGACATATAAAGACGAGATTGTCGAGAATAAGCGCAGCAAGCTATCGGAGGCTGCTCCGGGATGTCAAGGTAGAGGCGCCATGTGGATCTCACGCCGCACCGACTACGCCTCGCGCGCGGTGCTCGCCCTTGCGATCGCCGACGGCGGGCCGCTCAACCTCGACCGGCTCGCCGAGATGACCGAAGCGCCGCGGTCGGTGCTGGAGCAGGTCATGCCGAAGCTCAGGACCGCCGGTCTCGTCCGCTCCGTGCGCGGCCCGGGAGGCGGCTATCGCCTCAACCGGCCGGCCGACGAGATCACCCTCGAGCGCGTCGTCCGCCTCTTCGAGGGCCAGCTCGCGCCGATCGGCTATGCGACGCGCCGAAACCCGGACCCTTGCCCGGAGATCGTCGACCGCTCGCTGCGTCCCGTCTGGGAGTCGATCCGAGACGACACGATCGCGATTCTCGATCGCGTCACCTTCGCCGAGCTCGCGTCCCGGGCGCGCTAGCTCTCGTCCACGCGAAGGCTCAGCGGCGCCCCAGCGGAATACCGTCTCTCGCGAGGACGCTTGCAACGAAGGCGCGCTTGCCCGCCGTATACGCGGCGATATCCGTGGTGTGGTCCGCCGCGAGCCGGACCTTGAGCGCCTCGTACTCGCGGACGATGGAGGGGTCGGCTCGAAGCGCTTCGCGGAACGCGAGCCGCTCGCGCCAC
>DASUJY010000083.1:0-21914 GCA_036279015.1 Gaiellaceae bacterium
CCCGGGTGGGTCGCCTCCCAGACGCGGAGGTAGAGGTCGAGCTCGAGGGCCGCAGCATCGGCGCGCATGGCGTCGGGCAGCTCGACGTCGAGCGTGTCTGCGCTCGCAGGCTCAACGACGCACTCTCGGGCTCGGAGGAACTCGAGTAGGTCGCCGATGAGCGACGGATCGCTCAGTCGGATCTTCATGGCCGCAATGGCGTCCCCTGAGTGGCCGCAGCGGGACGCTCCTTCTTACTCTCTCCAGGAATCGGCCCGCGTCAACCCGAACTGCATTCCTCCGTCTCGGCGAGGATGCGCGCATGCAACCGAACGAGGCCGCCCTCCGAGACGAAGCGACCGCGCTTCTCCGCGATCTCCTCCGGATTGACACCTCCAATCCGCCCGGGCGCGAGACACCGGCCGCCGAGCTGCTCGAGCGCTACCTGAGCGCGGCCGGAGCCGAATGCGAGCTCGTCGCGCGCGACCCGGAACGGGCCAACCTCGTCGCCCGCATCCGGGGAACCGGGGACGGGCCTTCGCTCGCCTTCCTCGGCCACACGGACGTCGTCCCCGCCGAGGATCCCGAGGCCTGGACGCACCCGCCCTTCGCGGGCCATCTCGACGCGGAGGGCTACGTCTGGGGCCGCGGCGCGGCCGACATGAAGAACGAGCTCGCGACGCGCGCGGTGGCGTTCGCCTTCCTGGCCCGGTCCGCCTTCCGGCCGCGCGGCGACCTCGTCCTGATCGCCGAGGCCGACGAGGAGGATGGGAGCAAGCGAGTGGGCCTTCCCTGGCTCGTGCGCGAGCGCCCGGACATCCGCACCGACTTCGTGCTGAACGAGGGCGCGGCCGAGCGCCTCGAGCTCGCCGACGGCCGTACCGTGACGACCTTCAACGTGGGGGAGAAGGGCGCTCTCGGGGCGACTGTCACCGCGGTCGCCGAGGGCGGTCACTCCTCGCTCCCCTCGCCGGACGTGAACGCGGTCTCCCAGCTCGCGCGGCTGATCGGGCGCCTCGACCGACATCGGACGCGCCGGAAGGCGCTCCCCCAGACGGAGGCGATGCTGGCCGCTCTCGCCGGAGCCGGCGGGAGCCTCGAGGAGCGGATCGAGCGGGCCGCTTCGCTCCATCCGATGCTGGGCGACCTCGTGCGGCCGCTCTTCGGCCTCACGATCGCGCCGACGCGGCTGCACGGATCGACCGCGCTCAACGTCATCCCCGGCCGGGCGAGCGTGGAATGTGACTGCCGCACCGTCCCGGGCACGACGCGCGCCGAGGTCGAGGCGGAGCTCCGCGAGGCGCTCGGCGACGACATCCCCTACGAGCTCACCTTTTCCGGCGAGCCGGAGGGCGGATCGATCTCACCGCTCGACACGCGGCTCTTCGAGATCTGCACGGCGTGGGTGGCGGAGAACGATCCCGACACCGTCCTCGTTCCGACGCTCACCAACGGCTTCACGAACTCTCACTACGTGCGCGAGGCCTTCGGTACGATCGCCTACGGGTTCTGGCCGATCCGGCGCACGCCGACCGAGGTTCTGCACGGGGGAGTCCACGCGCGCGACGAGCGAATCCACGCGGACGATCTCGGCTATGCCGCCCGCTTCCACGTCGAGGTTGCCCAGGCGCTTTCAGCCCCAGGGACGTAGGGATTCAGCCGCGCCCGAGCAGCCGGCGGACGCCGCGCCGGCGACGCGCGAGCCGACGTGTGGCGACCCGCGCCGCCTCGCCGAGATCCCGGGTTCCTTGCTCCACGGCCAGCTCGCGGAGGCACTCGGAGACCCAGAGGAACCGGTCGGAGTCCGTCACCTCGGGGCACATCTCGTCCAGGCGCTCGTCGTGAATCGCCTCCACCGTCGGCAAGTAGACGCGCCTGTACCAGTCGAGCGCCACCTCCTCGCGCGAGAGCGCCCGCTCGGACGCGAGCATCGCCCGGTAGCCGTGAGACTGGATCGCCTCCAGGAGCTGGAGATAGCCGACCGGCCTCGTGAAGCGGAAGCAGGACGCATCCGGACAGGCCGCGACGAGCCCGCTCTCGCTCATGAAGAGCCGCTCCTGCTCGGCGTGCACGAGCTCCGTGAGGTCGGCGTCGGGACCGAGCCGCCAGCGCGCCGTCAGCTCCGTCACCTCGGCGTCGATCGTCTTCATGCGGCGACGGCGGGCAGCCGCAACCCGATGATGGCCGTCGAGCACAAAATAGGCCTCGCCGAGCTTGTACGCGACGATCGGCGGGAAGTCGCCGTTCGGAAATGCCCGCTCGACACTGCGGAGGCGCTCGCGGACGTCCGTCCTGCGCGCGGCGAACTCGCGGTCGAAGTCGGCGCCGCGGCTGTCCGTTCCCACGATCGCCTCGACGTCGATCGGGTGGACCCCGAGGTAGCGGCGGCTGAAGGGCCGGAGCCGAGTTGTCGCCTCGTCGAGCGGGAGCAATTCACACGACATGAAGCCCTCAACGAGCACGCGCGGCTCGTCATTCCTGGTGTTTGTCGTCGCCGTCTTCGCGCCGGACGACGCGCCGAGGAGGGCCCCGAGATCGCCGAGGGCCACCGGCAGCGCGCCGGTGGCCCTCCGCTTCACGCGTCAGTACGCGGCGGTTCCTCGTCTGCCACGGCCCATCGCACCCACGATGGCGCGGTAGATGAGCAGCAGCACGATCGCGCCGATGATGGCGCCGAGCCAGGTGCTGAAGTCGAAGAACTCGTCGATCGGGTCGCCGAATCCGAGCGCCTTGGCGATGAAGCCGCCGATGAACGCCCCGGCGATGCCGATCAGCGTCGTGACGATGATCCCGCCCGGGTCGTCCCCGGGGAGGATCGCCTTTGCGATCAGCCCGGCGAGCAAGCCCAGGATGATCCAAGCGATGATCCCCATGTCACCTCCAGTTGTTTGTCCTCTCACAACGCCGCCGGGGCCGATTTGGTTGCGGGCGGACGACTCGTTGTGAGACCCGCGCGAACCAACCGGAGCACCTGTTCCGCTTCTGCTACCGTCAGACGGTGACTGTCGCCCGCCCGACGACGAGCGCGAGGAGCGACGCCCGGCGCAACCGCGGCCGGCTCGTCGTCGCCGCCCGGGAGCTCTTCGAGTCGGCGGGGGTGGACGTGCCGGCCCGGGAGGTCGCCCGGCAGGCGGGAGTCGGGATCGGGACGCTCTACCGCCACTTCCCGACGCGCGACGATCTCGTCGACGCGGTGCTCGAGGGGGCTTTCGAGGAGCTGATCGCGGTCGCCGAGCAGGCGCTCGCGGCGGAGGATCCCTGGGAGGGGTTCACGTCCTTCATCGAGGAGGCGCTCGTCCTGCACGCCCGAAACCGCGGTCTCAAGGACGTCGTCGAGCTCCAGGCGCACGGTCTCCGCCGGGCCCGTGCGATGCGCCGCCGCCTCCGCCCGCTCGTCGCCGAGCTCGTCGCGCGCGCGCAGGAGGATGGTTCGCTGCGGCCGGACTTCGCCCCTCAGGACATCCCCCTCCTCTTCTGGGCGAGCGACCGCGTGATCGAGCTCGCCGGGGAGGTCGCGCCGGAGATCTGGAGGCGTCAGCTCGGCTTCGTCCTCGACGGGTTGCGGACGAGCGCGGCGACCCCGGTCGCGCCTGTGCCGCTCACCTACGAACAGCTCAGGCTGGTCGGCCGCAACAAGCGAGGAGGAACGGCGTGAGCGACCCGGCCGCCCGGCAGCATTACAACGTCACGTTCGCCCTCCTGGCGATGGCCGCGGTCGCCTATGCGCTGCTGCAGTCGCTCGTCGCGCCCGCCCTTCTGACGATCCAGCACGACCTGGGCACGACGACGACCGGAGCGGCGTGGATTCTGACCGCCTACCTGGTGAGTGCGTCCGTCATGACGCCCATCGCCGGACGACTCGGCGACATGTTCGGCAAGAAGCGCCTGCTCGTCGCGGCGCTCGCCGTGCTCGCCGTGGGGACGGCGCTCGCGGCTCTCGCGAGCTCGATCGGCCTCATGATCGTCGCGCGAGTGATCCAGGGCGCCGGTGGCGCGGTCTTCCCGCTCTCCTTCGGCATCATCAGAGACGAGTTCCCGCGCGAGCGGATTCCGCACGGGATCGCGATGATCTCGGCGATCATGGGGATCGGCGGCGGGCTCGGGATCGTGCTCTCGGGCCCGATCGTCGAGCACTTCTCCTACCACTGGCTCTTCTGGTTCCCGCTCGTCCCGGTGCTCGCGGCGCTCGTGGGGGTGCTCGTCTTCGTGCCCGAGTCGCCGATCCGGACGCCGGGCCGCATCGACCCGCTCGGTGCCGTGCTGCTTTCCGGCTGGCTCGTGGCGCTGCTCGTTCCGGTCAGCGAAGGCGCGAGCTGGGGCTGGACGTCGGGCCGCACCCTCGCCCTCTTCGCTCTGGCGGCGGTGCTGGCCGTGGCCTGGGTCCGGGTCGAGTCGCGGAGCAGCGCGCCGCTCGTGGACATGCAGATGATGCGCCACCGCCCCGTCTGGACGACCAACCTCGCCGCGCTCGTCTTCGGGTTCGGGATGTTTGCCTCCTTCGTCCTCGTGCCACAGTTCGTCGAGTTGCCCGAGTCGACGGGCTTCGGCTTCGGCGCATCGGTCACGGAGGCGGGGATCTTCATGATCCCGGCGACGCTCGGGATGCTGATCGCGGGGCCGCTGTCCGGCCGGCTCTCGAGCACCGTGGGGTCGCGTGTGCCCCTCCTCCTGGGGGCGTTCATCTCCTCGCTCGCCTTCGTCATTCTCGCCTTCGCTCATTCCTCTAGCTGGGAGATCTACGTCGCCATGCTCGTCATGGGCATCGGGATCGGCTTCGCCTTCGCGTCGATGGCCAACCTGATCGTGGAATCGGTCCCCGCCGAGCAGACGGGCATCGCGACCGGGATGAACACGATCGTCCGCTCGATCGGCGGCGCGATCGGAAGCCAGGTCGCCGCCGGCCTCATCACGGCGACCGTCGCGTCCGGCGGGCTCCCGACCGAGCGTGGGTTCACGATCGCGTTCGCAGTGGCCGCGGCCGCCCTCGCCGTCGGCTTCCTCGTCGCATTGCGGGTTCCCTCGGCGCGAGCCGGCCTCGCGGACGAGGCGCTTCCCGACGCCGCATGAGCGTCGCTCGCATCCGGCTCGCTCCCCGTGTCACTTCAGACGCGTCAGCGTTCCCACGGACCCCCTTCTTTGATGCAGTGAGGGAACCTCCCGGTTCCCTCACACACCCTCCACACGCTCATTGGCCAGAGGATGGCCAATGAGCGAGGCTGGCTCGCCGGCCGCGGCGGCTGAGCTGCCCGGCGCGGTCGACGACCGGCGCCGCGTGCGCTTGATCTTCGGCGCACTCCTGCTCGTCATCCTGCTCGCGTCGCTCGACCAGACGATCGTCTCGACGGCGCTTCCGACGATCGTCGGCGAGCTGGGCGGGATCGAGCACCTTTCCTGGGTCGTGACCGCGTACCTCCTCGCCGCGACCGTGGCGGGACCGCTCTACGGCAAGCTCGGCGACCTCTACGGGCGCAAGAAGATGCTGCAGTCGGCGATCATCATCTTCCTCGTCGGCTCGGCCCTCTGCGGGCTCAGCCAGAACATGACCGAGCTGATCGCGTTCCGGGCCCTGCAGGGGCTCGGCGGCGGCGGCCTGATGGTGACGGCGATCGCCGTCGTCGGCGACATCATCTCGCCCCGGGAGCGGGGGCGCTATCAGGGCTTCTTCGGCGCCGTCTTCGGCGTCTCGACGGTGATCGGGCCGCTCCTCGGCGGCTTCTTCGTCGACAACCTCTCGTGGCGCTGGATCTTCTACGTGAACGTGCCGATCGGAGCGTTCGCGCTCGTCGTCATCGGAGCCGTCTTCCGCGCGAGGGCGGAGCACGTCGAGCATCGCATCGACTACTTGGGCGCCGCCGTCCTCGCCGGCGCCCTCTCGGCGCTCGTCCTCTTCACGAGCCTGGGAGGGACGACCTACGCCTGGACTTCGACCCCCATCGTCGTCCTGATCGTGTGCGCCGTCGTCCTGCTCGCGCTCTTCCCCTTCGTCGAGATGCGAGCCGAGGAGCCGATCCTGCCGCTCGACCTGTTTCGCAACCGAACCTTCGCCGTCACGAGCGCCGTCGGCTTCATCGTCGGGCTTGCGCTCTTCGGCTCGGTCACGTATCTGCCGCTCTATCTCCAGGTCGTCAAGGGCCACAGCCCGACGTCGTCCGGGTTGCTGCTCACCCCGATGATGGCGGGGGTCCTCGTCACCTCGATCGTGAGCGGCAACCTGATCACGAAGTTCGGCCGCTACAAGCCCTTCCCGGTCGCGGGGACAGCGATCATGGCCGCCGGGCTCTACCTGCTCTCGCGTCTCGCTGTCGCGACGCCGACCTGGGTCGCCGCCCTCTCCATGCTGGTCCTCGGCCTGGGGCTCGGCATGGTGATGCAGGTGCTCGTCCTCGCCGTCCAGAACGCCGTCGACTACCGCTACCTCGGCGTCGCGACCTCCGGCTCGACCCTGTTCCGGCAGGTGGGCGGGTCGATCGGCGTCTCTGCCTTCGGCGCGATCTTCGCGAACAGGCTCGTAACGGAGCTCTCGGGCCGTCTCCCCGAAGGCGTGCACGTCTCGACGGCGGTCGATCCGGCGGCGATCGACCGGTTGCCGCCCGCCATCCACGAGCCCTTCGTCACGGCCTTCGCCGCCTCGCTTCGCCCGGTCTTCCTCGCCGCAGCGGGGATCTCGGTACTCGCCTTCCTCTTCACCTTGCTCCTGCGCGAGGTGCCGCTGCGCCAGAGCGCGCGGGCGGAAGGCATCGGCGAGAGCTTCGCGTCGCCGCGCGACGACAGCTCGGAGCGCGAGCTCGAGCGGATCGTGAGCTCGATCGTCCGGGGCGACGAGCGGACGCGCATCTACCGGCAGCTGATCGCAAGCTCGGGCGTCGAGATCGCCCCCGCCGGGGCCTGGTTGCTGGGCCGGTTACGGGAACGCTCGCCGATCGAGGCGGGTGAGCTCGGTGCGGAGCTCGAGGTCGCGCCGGAACGCCTGCACGCGCTGACCGCCGACCTCGAGCGCCTCGGCTTCGTCACGGTCGACGGCTCGGGAGGCGTCGAGGTGAGTCCCGCAGGACGCATCGCCCATGCCCGCCTCGTAGAGGCCGGCCGCGAGCAGCTCTCCGGCCTCCTCGAGGGCTGGCGGGCCGAGGACGGGACCGACCTCGCGCCCGTCCTGCGCAGGCTCGCGGACTCGCTGGTCGCCGACATGCCCGCCGATTCCCAGGGACGCTGAACGGAAAGGAGCGCCGTGTTCGAGCAGGAGATTCGTGTTGAGACCGAGGACGGCTTGATGACGGTCTTCGTCGCCCATCCCGACGGGGCGGGGCCGTATCCGCTCGCCGTCCTCTACATGGACGGGATCGGCTACCGGGAGCAGGTGAAGGAGAACGCTCGCCGCTTTGCGGCCGCCGGCTACTACTGCGCGGCGCCCGACCTCTTCTACCGCTCAGGCGAGGCGCTCAGCTTCGACATGCGCGAGCTGCGGTCGGAAGGGCACGCGGGCCCGCTCAGCGCGCGCTTGCGCGAGGTGATGGCCAAGGTCGAGCCGGACAAGGTCGTCGACGACACGCGCGCGATGTTCGCGGCGGTCGCGGGCGATCCGGCCGCGGCGTCGGGGCCGAAGGTGAGCGTCGGCTATTGCATGGGCGCCCGGATGGCACTCCACGCTGCGTCGCGGCTGCCGGACGAGTTCGTTGCAACGGCCGGCATCCATCCGAGCGCGCTCGCCACCGACGAGGACGACTCTCCTCATTACGATCTCCCGGACGTGCGCGGCGAGCTCTACTTCGCGTTCGCAGAACACGACCGCTCGGCCACGCCCGAGGTGGTCGAGCGCTTTCGCGCAGAGCTCGAGCGCGCCGGTGTTCGCGGCGTCGTCGAGCGACTGCCCGGCACGGAGCACGGCTTCGCGTTCGCGGACCTGCCGGTCTACGACCGGGAGGCGGCGGAGCACCACTTCGAGCGGACGCTCGACCTCTGGGCGCGGAACCTCTAGTCGCGCGGAGAGATCCGGCTCGGGAACTCGAGCTCCCGCACCGAGCACTGCGGGCAGTAGCTCACCGCCGTCTCGAGTGACTCCTGCTCGAGATCGAAGCGAAGGAGGGTTCGCCAGCCCGGCTCGAACCGGTCGGTCTCGGCGCCACATGCGACGCAGCGGAGCACGGGCCGAGGCTAGCGCGGAGAGGCCGGCCGAGCCAGAGCCGTCTTCGCTCGGAGCGACAATTTCCGCTCGACGAGTCTCGTTAAAACGCCAGATCCGGCGAACCCGAAGGTCTACCGGATCTGACACCGGCAATCTATCCGGTCGCCGGTCTCGGTGTCAAGCGGCGACCTCTCAGTCGACCAGCTCGGCGGCGACATCGGGGTGCATCGCCAGCCAGACACGCAGGTGGAGCTCGACCTCCCGCCGCTCCTGGTCGCGCTCGGGCGCGTCCGGCCGCTCGACCTCGGCCATGCTGCCGCCCGCCGAGCGCGCGGAGAAGCCGGCGCGCCGGAAGCTCTCGCAGAGATCGTCCACGAGCGTGGGATCGGACAGTCGAATCAACATGGCCGCAGTGCTGCTGGTCACATCATCGGCACACGCCGCTCTTTCCACAACCTCGAACGAGGGTTAGTTGACGAGCTTGCGCTCCATCGCGAAGATCGCTAGCCGCCACATAAGGAGCCCGAAGGCGACGATCACGGCGAGGTGGTAGAGGTCCTCCCAGCCCGCGAACCCGAACACGGCGTCACGTACAAGCTGCACGACGTGGTAAAGCGGGTTGAACTGCGCGAGCACCCGCGCCCAGTGCGGTAGGCCGTCGATTGGGAAGAAGGTACCGGCGACGAGGAAGAGCGGCGTGATCACCGCGCTCACGATGTAGCTGAAGTTCTCGATCGACTTGGCGAAGCCCGCCGTCATGATCCCGAAGCAGGCCCACCCGTAGCCGGCAAGGAAGTTGATGAAGGGCACCACGAGCATGCCCCACGCGGGGTCGAGCCCGAAGATCATGGCGACGATGAGGGGCACGCAGCCGTAGACGCCTGCCCGAGTGGCGATCCACACCGCCTCTGCCGTGACCAGCTCTTCGGTGTCCACGGGAGCCGCCAGGATGGCGTCATATGTGCGTTGAAAACTATATTTCACGAACGTGCCGAACATGGCCGGGAAGGCACTCGAGAAGAGGACGGCCGTCGCCACGGTCCCCGTCCCGACGAACTCGACGTAGTCGTACCCGCCGATCCGGCTCACGAGGGAGCCGAAGCCGAAGCCGAAGGCGAGCAGGTAGATGGTCGGCTCGACCGTGGACGAGAAGGTCGCCGAGCGCCAGTACGAGGAGAAGTTGACCACCTCGCGGACGAGGACGCCCGTCAGCGCGGGCCGCTCGAGCCGCCCGATGCGCATCTTGGCGGAGGCCCTTGCAGCCTGGTTCCTGGCCACCATCAGTCGATCTGCTCCCCGGTGAGGAGGACGAAGACGTCCTCGAGGTTGGCCGGGCGGCGCTCGCCTTGCGGGGCGCTGCCGTCGGCTCCGTCGATTCCGAGGACCGCGATGCTCGTTCCGGTGCGGCGGGTCGAGAAGCCGTCCGCGCGCGCAGCTGCCTCGGCCTCGGCGAGCTGGGAGGGAGACCCGTAGATCTCGACGGCGGTCCGGCCGGCGTGGTGCGCGATGAGCTCGCCGGGCGGCCCGGCGGCGACGGCGCGGCCGTGGGACATGATCAGGACGGTATCCGCCAGGCGCTCCGCCTCTTCGATGTAGTGCGTGGACATGAGGATCGTCGTCCCCTCGGCGCGGAGCGAGTCGATGAGCGCCCAGAGCTCCTGCCGCACCTGCGGGTCGAGGCCGACGGTGGGCTCGTCGAGGAGGACGAGTCGCGGCCGGTGCACGAGCGCGCGTGCGATCAGGAGCCTGCGGCGCATCCCGCCGGAGAGCTTGTCGACGCGTGAGTCGCGCCGGTCGGCGAGCTTCGCCATCGCGAGCGCGCGCTCGATGGCGTCGCGCCGCTCCCCGCGCGCGATGCGATAGAGGTGCGTGAAGACGAGGAGGTTCTGCTCGACCGTCAACGTCACGTCAAGGTTGTCGAGCTGGGGCGCGACGCCGCACTGGGCGCGCGCCGCCTTCGACTCCTCCGGGAGCCGGTAGCCGAGCACCTCGAGCTCGCCCTCGTCCGCGATCGATTGCGCAGTGAGGAGGCGCATCGTCGTCGACTTGCCCGCGCCGTTCGGGCCGAGCAGCCCGACGCACGTGCCTTCGGGCACGTCGAGGTCGAGGCCGTCCACAGCCGTGATCGGCCCGTAGCGCTTGACGACTCCTCGGAGCCTGATCGCGAGCTCGGTGCTCATGAGCACCAGGATGACATTTTGAACTTCTGCCGCCGAGCAACGTCTGAATGCGTAAGTGCAGGCGCACACGATCAACCGGACCCTGTTCGAGAACGACCAGCTGCTCGTTGGGGAGTTCTGGTGCCCGCCGGAGAGCCGCTGCTGGCACGGCCTGAACAGCGTCTCCGCGGCGCCGCACGTGCTCTTCCCGCGGACGCCCGTCACGATCCGCCAGCTCGGTCGCGAGCCGGTCGTCTGCGACCGGAACCACGTCCTCTTCTTCAACCCCGGCCAGCGCTTCTTCCGCTCGCTGCGAAGCCGCGACGGCGACCGCTCCTACTACGTCGAGCTGAGCCGCGAGCTCATGTTCCACCTGGGGCGAGGGCTGACGAGCTTCCCGTTCGCCTTCGGCCCGTGCGAGCCCGTCGTCTTTCTCCTCCAGCGGCTCGCCGTCCGCCACCTGCGCGAGCCGTCGCCGGACCCGCTACTCGTGGAGGAGGCGATCACCGAGGCGCTCGCCCGGGCGCTCGAGCGCGCGCACACCTTCCACGACGTGCGCGGCAAGGGCCGGGAGGCGACCCGGGCGGCGCACCGCGAGATCGTCGACCAGACGAAGGAGCTCCTCGCCGCCCGCTTCCGCGAGCGGCTCACGATGGGAGAGATTGCGGAGGCGATCGGCGTCTCCCGCTTCCACCTGAGCAGGGTCTTCCGTACCTGCACCGGCTTCTCGCTGCACGGCTATCGCAACCAGCTGCGGCTCCGGGCCGCCCTCGAGCGGCTCGTCGACCCCGAGGCGGCCCTGCCCGCCCTCGCCGCCGAGCTCGGGTTCTCGAGCCACAGTCATTTCACCGCCGCCTTCAGGGAGAGCTTCGGCGTCGCGCCGTCCTCGCTGCGCGGACGGGTCGGAAGGGCCTGTCTGCGAGAGACGCTCGTGCGCGTCGGCGCTAGCAGGATCGTGCCTCTTTCGGCCGCGTCCTCGGGCGACTCCGCCTGATTCCAGGCCGTTCCGGCCGACCGGGAGGCTCGCGCAACTTCCTGTCAGGCCGGGCAAACCCGATCCGCCTCCGGGCGTCGGAACGCGCGACGACACCAAGGAGGCAACGTGACATCGAACAGACGGTTGGGTCTCTTACTCGCGGTCCTCGCGGCCGCGGTCCTCGCGGCCGCCGGCTGCGGGGGCGGCGGCTCGGAGCCGGCCGCCGATCAGCCGGGCACCGGCGGCTCGCCGACCGCCGAGCAGGTCATCACGATCGGATGGGGGGCCGAGCCGCCGTCCCTCGATCCCGGCCTCGCGACGGACACCACGTCGTCCAACATCCTTCTGAACATCATGGATCCGCTCGTCATCCTGGGCGACGACCTCGAGCCCGTCCCCGGGCTGGCGGAGAGCTGGGACGTGAGCAAGGACGGGAAGACGGTCACGTTCCACCTGCGCGGCGACGGCAAGTGGACGAACGGCGACCCCGTCACCGCCGAGGACTTCGAATGGTCGTGGAAGCGGACGATCTCCCCCGACCTCGCCGCCGACTACGCGTACCAGTTCTACGGAATCGTCGGCGCGGCCGACTACAACGCATGCGAGAAGAACTGTGACGCGCTGCGCGACAAGGTCGGCGTCAAGGCCGTCGACGACCGCACGCTCGAGGTGCAGCTGACGAGCCCGCAGCCCTGGTTCGTGCAGCAGGTCAGCCACCACTCCTTCCTGGCCGTCCACCGGGCGACGGTCGAGCAGTTCGGCGACAACTGGACCGAACCGCAGAACATCGTCACGGACGGTCCCTTCAAGCTCGAGTCGTGGGAGCACGACGCCACGATCGACCTCGTCAAGAACGACGACTGGCGGAACGCCGACGACGTCTCGCTCACGCGCGTGAACGGGAAGATCATCGTCGACGGCACCACGCGGGTGCAGGCCTTCGAAGCCGGCGAGGTCGACGCTCTCGACGCGGGCGGGCTGCCTCCGGACGAGATCGCCCGTCTCAAGGAGACGCCCGAATACGAGTCGTACCCCGCGCTCGGGACGTACTACTACGGCTTCAACCTCGAGAACCTGCCCGACGTGCACGAGCGACGGGCGCTCTCCCTCGCGATCGACCGGCGGACGATCGTCGACCAGATCGCGCAGGCCGACCAGGTGCCCTCGACCGGGTTCTCGCCCAAGGGGCTGCCGGGCTTCGACGCCTTCAACCCGAACTCGCCCTGGACTCCCGAGAGCGGCGACATCGACGCCGCGAAGGACGAGTTCTCGCAGGCCCAGAGCCCGAAGACGAACATCACGCTCTTCTTCAACGACTCGCCGGGCCACAAGGAGATCGCCACCGCCGTCCAGGCGCAGTGGCAGGGGCTCGGCATCACGACGACCCTCAAGCAGCAGGAGTGGGCGCAGTTCCTCGAGTTCCTCGGGCCTCCGCCCAACCAGGCGGTCGACGTCTACCGGAACGGCTGGATCGGCGACTACGTCGATGCCATCAACTTCCTGGAGCTCTGGACGTGCGACTCCGGCAACAACAACTCGAACTACTGCGACAAGGACTACGACGCCCTCCTCGAGCAGGCTCGGCAGACGCCTGACGACGAGGCGCGGTACCAGATCTACGCCCAGCTCGAAGAGAAGCTCCTGGGCCAGGACGGGGCGCTGCCGCTCACGCCGATCTACTGGTACACGTATCCCAACCTGGAGAAGCTCTCGATCAGGTCGAGCTTCTCGGTCAACCTCCTGAATCAGATCGACCTGACGAAGGTGGTCGTCAGGGAGCAATAGGGCAACTCCCCACCACCTGTCACCGGCGGGCGGGGCGCGTCCGGCGCCTCGCCCGCCCCCTCCACACGAGCCGCCCCGGAGCACTTCGGGGCGGGCGTGTGATACTCGCCGCATGGCGACGATGAGGGAGCTGGAGGAGGTCGCGCTCGCCCTGCCGCAGACCGCAAAGGAGACCTCGGCGGACGGGCGGCCCTCCTACCTCGTCGGCGGGAAGCTCTTCTGCCGTCACCGAGAGCGGCGCAAGGACGCGGTCGACGAGCGCACCGGCGAGCGCCTCGACGACGTCCTCATGTTCCGCGTCGAGGACCTCGGCGTGAAGGAGCTCCTCCTCGCCGACGAGCGCGGCATCTTCTTCACGACGCCGCACTTCGACGGGTACCCCGCGGTCCTGCTTCGGATCCCGGACCTCGAGCGGATCGACGTCGCCGAGCTGCGCGATCTCGTCGCCGAGGCGTGGTTGGCGCGGGCGCCGAAGCGCGTCGCGAATGCCTGGCTCGAGGCGAACCGGCTGCCGGACTGAGTGCCGGGCGAGCTCTCGTCGTAGCGGTCACACTGCCCTCGTGCGCATCCACGACGTCTCGGTTCCCATCCGCGCGGGCATGCCGATCTACGACGGCAACCCCGGCGTCGAGCTCGAGCGCGCCTCCTCGATCGCGGCCGGCGAACCTGCCAACGTCAGCCGGCTCACGCTCGGAGTGCACACGGGGACGCACGTCGACGCGCCGCTCCATTTCCTCGAAGGCGCGGCAGGGGCGGAGGGCATCCCGCTCGAAGCTGTCTTCGGCCCGGCTGTCGTCGTCGACGCGACCGGGGTCGTGGCTGACGCGCTCGGTGAGGCCGAGCTCGAAGGCCTCGGCATCCCCGAGGGTGCCGAGCGCGTCCTCCTGAAGACGCGCAACTCGGAGCTCTGGGCGCGGGCAGACTTCACGCGCGACTTCATCCGCCTCGACGGGAGCGGAGCCCGCTTCGTCGTCGCCCGCGGGATCCGGACGATCGGGATCGACTACCTCTCGGTCGGAGACGGCGAGGCGCACCGCGTCCTGCTCGAGGCCGGCGTCGTGCCGGTGGAGGGCCTCGACCTGCGCGAGATCGATCCGGGCGAGTACACGTTCGCCTGCCTCCCGCTCGACGTGGTGGGCTCGGACGGAGCCCCGGCTCGGGCCGTCCTGATTTCCGCCTAGATCGCGAATTCGGCGAGCGCTAGGCTGGACGTCCCGATGGAGGCACGACGCCCGAAGCACCTCGTCCTCATCCTCGCGCGCGAGCTCGCGTCGAAGCTCGCCACGCCGGTCCTGATCTCCGATGCCGAGGGCAACCTCGTCTTCTTCAACGAACCTGCGGGCGCCGTTCTCGGGACGACGTTCTCCCAGGTCGGTGAGCTCCCCGCGAGTCGCTGGGCGGAAGTCTTCGAGACGTCCGAGCTCGACGGAGCGCCCGTCCCTCTCGAGCGGATGCCGGCGGGTGTCGCGCTCGTGGAGAGACGACCCGCACATCACCGGTTCGTGATCAAGGGGCTCGACGGAGTCCGACGGGTCATCTCGGTGACCGCGTTCCCCGTCCTTGCGAAGGCGGATGAGCTCGTCGGTGTGGTCGCCATCTTCTGGGAGGAGGCTGCCGAGGAGGCGACGGAGTCGTGAAGGCGACGATCTGGGGCTGCCGCGGCTCGGTGCCGACACCGGGGACGAGAACGATCCGGTTCGGCGGCAACACGTCGTGCGTCGCGGTCGAGCTCGGGGACGAGGCGATCCTCGTCTTCGACGCCGGCACCGGAATCCACGAGCTCGGCAAGACGGTCGAGCCTGGAGACGGGCGTCCGATCCACGTCTGCCTCACGCATCTCCACCTCGACCATTTCGAAGGCCTTCGCTTCTTCGAGCCGCTCTGGTGGCCCGAGAGCGAAGTCCACATCTGGGGACCGCCGTCGACCATCGCGCCGCTCTCGGAACGGATCGCACGGGCGTTCTCGCCCCCGCTCTTTCCCGTTCAGCTCTCCGATGTTCCCTGCTCGCTGTCGTTCCACGACGTCCCCTCGGGCACGTGGGAGATCGGATCGGCTCGCATCCTGGCCGAGCCCGTCATTCATCCCGGCCCGACGCTCGGATATCGGGTCCGCGTCGGCGGCCGGACGCTCGCCTACATCCCGGATCACGAGCCCTTCCTCGGCGGCGAGGAGGCGGAGCGCCCTCCGGAGTGGCTGTCCGGCTACCCGGTCGCCGTGGACGCAGACGTCCTGGTGCACGACGCGCAGTTCACAGCGGAGGAGTACCCGACGCGCGTCGGGTGGGGCCATTCCACCGTCGACCAGGCGGTCAGGTACGCGCAAGAGGCTGCGGCGAAGCACCTCGTCCTCTTCCACCACGATCCGCTTCGCAGCGATGGCGAGCTGATGACGCTCGGCGACCTCGCGGCGGAGCGCTGGGGTGGCGGGGACCCTCCGGCGCTTGCGGCCGAGGGGATGGAGATCTGCGTCTAGCGGCGGCGACCTAGAGACGAAGCTCGAGGCTGCGCACCCCGGTCATCTCGAGCCAGTAACGCTCGCGCCCGTCGTCCACCACGCGGAGGAGGACGCCTGCGCAGGCGGGACAGCGGAGGACCGTTCCGGGGGCCTGCGACCAGACGCTCGCGCCGCCGAGCGGCCCGACCGTACCGCAGTTGGCGCACGTGCCGACCGCGGTCGTGACCTCGAAGGCGAAGATCTGCTCCAGCATCCCGGCGGCGGCGTTTCCGTCCAGCTTCAGCTCCTCCATGTGACTCAACCTCCTGTCGGCCCGAATCTCTCAGTCTTGATGCGCTCCGGCGGCAAACCGGTCTCGACGAGCGCGGAGGCGACGCTCTCCACGAACCCGGTCGGCCCGCAGACGAACGCGAGCGGCCGGTCCGCGGCCGGCCACCCGACCTTGTCGAGCAGCTCGCGGTCGACGCGACGGCGGTAGCCCTGCCAGCCCGGCGGCTGTTCGCGGGTGAGGGTGAGGACCGCCTCGAAGCCGTCCGCCCGGCTCGCAAGCTCCTCGAGCTCGTCGCGATAGATCACGTCGTCGGGCGTCCGCGCCGAGTAGAGCAGCCGCATGGGCGCTTCACTGCGGGCGTTCGCGCGGTGGCGCGCCATAGCCATCAGCGGGACGACGCCCGACCCGCCGCCGACGAGGAGGACCGGGCCGCCGTCCTCCGCATGCCAGACGAAGTAGCCGCCGATCGGGCCGCGCAGCTCGAGCTTGTCGCCGACGGCGAGCACCTCCGCGAGATAGGGCGAGACCTCGCCGTCGTCGAGGAGCTCGACGGTGAGCTCGAGTGCCTCCGACTCGGGCGCCGACGCGATCGAGTAGCTGCGCTGAGCCTGATAGCCGTCCTCGGCGGTGAGGCGGACGTCCACGTGCTGCCCTGCGAGATGGCCGGGCCAGCCCGGAGCATCGAGGACGATCGTCTTGACGCGCCGCGTCTCGTCGCGGAGCTCCGCCACGTCGCAGAGCTGCCAGGCGACGGGAGCTCTCAGTCGCCCCAGTACCGCTGCTCCCGCCACGGGTCCCCGTACATGTGGTAGCCGAGCGCCTCCCAGAAGCCCGGCTCGTCCTCGTCGACCAGCCGCAGGCCGCGCACCCACTTGGCGCTCTTCCAGAAGTAGAGGTGAGGGACGAGGAGGCGGGCCGGGCCGCCGTGCTCGGGGTCGAGCGGCTCGCCGTCGTAGCCGTAGGCGATCCACGCCTTGCCGTCGGTCACGTCCTCGAGCGGCAAGTTGGTCGTATAGCCGCCGTCGCAGAAGGCGACGACGTAACCGGCGTCGTGCTCGACCTCGGCGAGGAGCGTGTCGAGCGAGACGCCCTCCCAGACGGTGTCGAGCTTCGACCACTTCGTCACGCAGTGGATGTCCTTCGTGATCGTCTCGCTCGGCAGCGCACGGAATTCCTTCCACGTCCACCCCCGAGCCTCGGCGACCTCGCCGACGATGCTGAAGTCCCACTGGTCGAGCGCTGTGTGCGGGGTGGGGCCCGCGGAGAGGACCGGGAAGTCGTCGACGAGGTACTGGCCCGGCGGGACGCGCGCGGAGTCGCCCCCGTCGCGGCGGCGTCCCTTGAACCCTCGCGACACGAAGCTCACGCGGCCATTCTCCACTCTCCGCGGCCTCCGCGATAGGGACTTAAGGCCCTGTTAATGAATCCGACACCCCGCCGCAATCTCGCCGCGCGACGCTGGAGGCTCCAACGATCAGGAGGGCTCATGAAGCGGATCTTCTTGCTCACAGGCCTGGCGGGGCTCGCCGCCGCTTTCTTCGCGACCGCCGCCATGGCGGGCGGACCGCCGGCGCCGTCGTTCTACGTGAACGGGACGCTCTACCGCACTGTCGGGACTCCGACGGACTTCTCGCGCACAGGTGCGCCGGCCTCGAGCTACGACGCGATCTACCAGTTCTTCGGCGCACAGACGTACAACGTTGCGACGGCCGCCCCCGGCGACCCCGGATTCAACGGCGGCCGCTGGCGCGTGATCGGCCTCTCCTTTGCCGACTACGACGCCGCCCTCGCCGCGAACGACGCGAACGCGAGCGGCGACTTCGACACCACCGCCGAGGTCGAGGCCGCGCTCGCCGACGGCAGCGCTCAGAGCCTCGGCGTCGTCACCTCGTTCGAGTGCCCGGTCATCCGGATCGCTCGACCGTGATCGCGCCTGTCCGGGCCGGCGGCGACTTGTGGCGCCGGCCCGGACGACGCACACTGACAACCGAGATGGAGACCGTTCTCGTCGTCGACGACGAGCCGACCCTGCGCGAGGTCGTCGTCCGCTACCTCGAACGCGAGGGCTATCGGGCGCTCGTCGCGGCCGACGGCAACGAGGCCGATGCGATCCTCCGCAGCCACTCGCCCGATCTCGTCATCCTGGACGTGATGCTTCCGGGCCCTGACGGGCTCGAGCTCTGCCGTCGGATCCGGGCCCGCTCGTCGTTGCCGGTGATCATGCTCACCGCGAGAGGAGAGGAGACCGACAGGATCGTCGGGCTCGAGCTGGGCGCGGACGACTACGTCACGAAACCCTTCTCGCCGCGCGAGCTCGTTGCGCGGGTGCGCACCGTCCTGCGCCGCGCGACGCAACCCGCCGAGCCCCGTGAGCGGATCCAGCACGGGGACCTCGTCCTCGACTCGGTTGCCCGCGAGGTCCGCAAGGGAGGCCGGCTCGTGAAGCTGACGGCGAAGGAGTTCGACCTCCTGTGGTTCCTGGCCTCGCACCCGCGCCGGGTCTTCTCGCGCGAGCACCTCATGAGCGGCGTCTGGGGCTATCAGGCCGCGTTCGACACCGGGACGGTCACCGTCCACATCCGCCGCCTGCGCGCCAAGATCGAGGACGACGCCGCCCGCCCCCGCCACATCGAGACCGTGTGGGGCGTCGGTTACAGGTTCTCTCCGTGATCGAGCTCGCCGTCGTCGTCGCGGCCGCGACGTTCGCGTCCGGCGCCGCGCTCGCGTTCGGAATCTCGCGCCTGCGCACGGTGAACGCACGTCTGATCGGCCTCGCCCTGCTCTGCGTCGTCCTGCCGCTCGCCGCCGTGCTCCTCTCCGGTGTGGCCATGTTCCACATGGGCGCCGACGTCGTCGTCCTCGCCGTGGCCGGCGCCTCGTCGCTCGTCGCGGTCGGTGCCGCGCTCCTCGTCACGCGTTCGATCACGATCCCGCTGGAGCGGTTGCGCGCATCGTCGACGGCGCTCGCCGGCGGGGACTTCGCCTCGTCCGCGCCTTCCGTCGGCCCTGCCGAGCTCGCGGAGGTGGGGGACGCGTTCAACGACATGGCGCGGAAGCTCGAGGAGCTCTTCGATGCGCGGCGCCAGCTGATCGCGTGGGCGAGCCACGACCTGCGCACGCCGCTCGCCTCGCTCCAGGCGATGCTCGAGGCGGTGGAGGACGGTGTCGTACCCACGGAGCACTACCTCCCGGCGATGCGCGAACAGGTGCGCATCCTGAGCAGGCTCGTGGACGATCTCTTCGAGCTCGCGCAGATCGATTCCGGCGCCCTCACGCTCGAGCTTCGCCGGGCGGAGCTCCCGACGCTCGTCGACGCCTGCGTCCGCGGCCTCGAGGCGGAGGCGAAGGCGCGCCGCGTCCAGCTCCTGGCGCGCTTCGAGGACGAGGTTCCCGCTGTCCACGTGGCGCCCGAGAAGGTCGAGCGGGTGCTGCAGAACCTCGTCACCAACGCGCTCCGCCACACGCCCTCGGACGGCTCGGTGGCGGTCGTCGTCCGCGGCGGAAACGGGCAGGTCACGGTCGCGGTCGAAGACACGGGAGAGGGACTCGCCCGCGGCGCGGAGCGGCGGATGTTCGAACGCTTCTGGCGCGAGGATTCCGCGCGGGCCGCAGACCGCCCGGGAGCCGGTCTCGGGCTCGCGATCGCCCGCGGCCTGGTCGAGGCGCACGGAGGTCGCATCTGGGCGGAGAACCGTCCGGGCGGCGGCGCCCGCGTGGCTTTCACCCTGCCGCGAGCGTAAGGGACCGTTCAGATTTGCGGGCTACGATCAGTTCGTGGCCCTCCTGATCGGCGTCGCGTTCGTCGCGGGCATCGTCACGGCAATCTCCCCCTGCGTCCTGCCCGTGCTGCCGATCGTCTTCGCGGGAGGAGCGAGCGGCGGGCCGCGGCGGCCGTACGCGGTCGTTGCAGGGCTCGTCTTCAGCTTCACCCTCTTCACGCTTGTGGCGAGCGCGCTCCTCTCGGCTCTCGGCCTGCCGGACGATCTCCTCCGAAACATCGCGATCGGCGCGGTCATGCTCGTGGGCGTCTCGCTGGTGTGGCCCTGGCTCGGTGGTCTCGTCGAGCGGCCGTTCCAGGCGCTCGGGCGCCGGAATCCCGACGGGACGGGCGGCGGGCTCTTCCTCGGCATCAGTCTCGGGCTCCTCTTCACGCCGTGTGCGGGTCCGGTGATCGCCGCGGTCGCAGTCCTGGCCGCGACGAAGCGCTTCTCGCTCGAGGGGGTGCTCGTGACGCTCTCGTACGCCCTCGGCGCCGGGCTCGTCCTCCTCCTGATCGCGGTCGCCGCCCAGCGGGGAATGACCTTGCGGGCCGTGCGGGCTCGCGCGCCGCGCATCCGTCAGGGCCTCGGCGCGCTCGTCGTCGCGGTCGCGGTCGTGATGGCGCTCGGCCTCGACGTGAAGCTCGCCGCGCACGTGCCCGGCTACACGAAAGCGCTTCAGGGCCTCGAGTCGAGCGCGGCCGCGCAGCGGCGCCTCGACGGCCTCGTGGCCGGCAAGAGCCACTTCGAGACGAGCGAGCTCCGCGACTTCGGACAGGCGCCGGAGTTCCGCCAGATCAGCGCCTGGCTCAACTCGAAGCCGCTGACGCTCGCTTCGCTCCGCGGCAAGGTCGTCCTCATCGACTTCTGGACGTACTCGTGCGTGAACTGCATCCGGACCCTGCCGTACGTGAAGCGCTGGTACGAGACCTACCGCGAGGCCGGGCTCGTCGTCGTCGGCGTGCATACACCCGAGTTCGCCTTCGAGCACGAGCGCGGCAACGTCGAGGGCGCGGTCGACTCGTTCGGCATCGACTACCCGGTCGCGCTCGACAACGACTACGGCACGTGGAGCGCCTGGGGAAACCAGTACTGGCCGGCCGAGTACTTCGTCGACCGGCAGGGCCACGTGCGCTACGCGCGCTTCGGGGAGGGCGAGTACGAGGAGGACGAGCGGGTGATCCGCACGCTGCTCGCCGAGAAGGGCCTCCCGCCGCCCGTCTCCGCGTCGATCGCCGACCGGACCCCGACGGAGGCGATCACCCCGGAGACCTACCTCGGCAGCGACCGCATCTCCAACGTCGTCGGCTCACAGCTCGTCGCGGGTCGCGAGGCCGACTACGAGATTCCTCCGGTCCTGCCGCAGAACAGCTTCGCGTACGGAGGCCGCTGGCTGGTCGAGAACGAGCGCGCCGTGGCGGGCGACGATGCGCGCCTCCGCCTCTCCTACCACGCGCGGAACGTCTACCTCGTGCTTGGCGGGAGAGGGACCGTGCAGGTGCGGGTCGACGGGAAGCAGGTGAAGACGGTGGCGGTCACGGGCGACCGCCTCTACACGCTCGTCGAGCGCCCTGGGCCGGCCGCCGACCACACGCTCGATCTCTCGTTCTCGCCGGGCACGGAAGCGTACGCGTTCACGTTCGGATAGCTCGTTCGGGGGACGTTCCGGCGCGCGGACCGACCGAAGCTGCATAGGCAGGCACGCGAATGCTGAGGATCGTCCTCTACGTGATCGCCCTGGTCGCGCTCTTCGGGGGCGCGATCGTGTACGGCGGAAACGCAATCGGCGCATGGGACCCGCTCCCGCCCGCGCCGGAGCCGCCGCCTGCCGTCAAGGTCGAGCGCGCCAAGTCGAAGGGCGGCAAGAAGGCGAAGCAGCATGTCGCCGATCCGCGGCCGGCCGGGCAGCGGAGCCCGGCGGAGAAGGCGTGGGTGCGGCGGGTGAACGCGCTCTGCCGCGAATCCGTCGCCGGGGTCGACGAGATCGCCGCGCATGCGACCGACGCGGGGAGCCTGAGCGGCGCGGTCGCGCTCTTCGCCGAGATCCGCGCGTACAACGAGGAGATCAACGACCGCTTCCTGGCTCTCGACGCGCCCGCGAGCTACCGGCCGGATCTGCGGCGGATCCGTGTCCTCTTCGCTAAGGAAGAGCGGCTCTTCGACCAGATGTACACGGCCCTCCAGGCGAACCATTTGAAGACCTACCTCCGGCTGGCCGACCGCCTCACATACGTGGCGCTCGACGAGACCGACGTCCTCGCCGGGCTCGGGGTGTACAGCTGCGACTACGACTATCCGTCGCTCCTCGGCGACCACTCCTAGAGGAGGGGCCTCTTGGTATCTTCGAGCCGTGAGCGAACGGCTCCAGAACCTGCTCGAAGAGGCGTTTCCCGACGCCCGCGGAGTGGACGT
>DASUJY010000084.1:0-11692 GCA_036279015.1 Gaiellaceae bacterium
GTGACCACGCTCGCATGCCGCTCGCCCGCGGTGAGCGCTTCGTCCGCGCGAAACGGCGGGTTGTCAATGGGTTGCCAGATCCGGTGAAGTCCCTAATGCGGGGTGGTGAAGCGCCGGAGGCGCAGGCTGTTTGCTGACGACGAAGAGGCTGGAGCAGGCCATGGCGACGCCGGCGACGAGCGGGTTGAGGTAGCCGCTGGTCGCGAGCGGGATCGCAGCGACGTTGTAGGCGAACGCCCAGAAGAGGTTGCCCTTGATCGTCGTGAGCACGCGCCGCGAGAGGCGGATCGCATCCACCGTCGCGCGCAGGTCGCCAGAGACGAGCGTGAGGTCGCTCGCCTCGACCGCGACGTCGGTGCCGGTCCCGAGCGCGAGGCCGAGATCGGCCTGGGCGAGAGCAGGGGCGTCGTTGATCCCGTCGCCGACCATCGCAACCGTCTCGCCGCTCGCCTGGAGGCGGCGAATCTCGTCGACTTTTCCGGCCGGTAGGACTCCGGCGACCACTCGCTCGATTCCCACCTCTGCCGCGACCTCGCGGGCGGCCTCCTCGGAGTCGCCGGTGAGGAGGACGGGCGTGAGGCCGAGCGCGCGCAGCCCCGCGACCGCCTCTGCGCTGGTCGGCTTGACCATGTCGGCGACCGTCAGGCGGCCGGCCGGCGAGCCGTCGATCGCGATTGCGCCGCGCTCGACGTCGACGCGGTGCCCTTCGACGAGGCCGGCGACGCCGCGGCCGGGGAGACTGCGGAAGTCCTCGACGGGCGGCAGGGCGCCGAACCGGGCCCGGGCTGCCGCGGCGACCGCGCGCCCGACCGGATGCTCGCTCGCGTCCTCGACCGCCCCGGCGAGACGAAGGACCTCGGGCTCGAGACCGTCCTCGACGAGGCGGATCGCACCCTGCGTGACGGTTCCGGTCTTGTCGAGCACGACGGTGGTGACAGCGCGCGTCCGCTCCAGGATCTCGGGGCCGCGAATCAGGATCCCGAGCTGGGCCGCGCGGCCCGTCCCGACCATGAGAGCGGTTGGAGTCGCGAGGCCGAGGGCGCAGGGGCAGGCGATGATGAGCACGGCGACGGCCGCCGTGAAAGCGTCGGTCGCATCGCCGGTCGCGGCGAGCCAGCCGGCGAGGGTTGCGAGCGAGATCGCGATCACGACCGGAACGAAGACGGCCGAGACACGATCGGCCAGGCGCTGCGCCGGCGCCTTGCCGGCCTGCGCCTCGTCGACGAGCCGGGCGATCTGGGCGAGGGCCGTGTCGGCGCCGATGCGAGTTGCCCGAACGACGAGCCGCCCCGAGAGGTTGATGGTCGCCCCGGTGACCTCCGAGCCCGGCTCCGCGTCCTCCGGCAGCGGTTCTCCGGTCAGCATCGAGCGGTCGACCGCCGAGAAGCCCTCGACGACGACGCCGTCGGTGGCGATCTTCTCGCCGGGACGGACGACGAACCGGTCGCCGACGGCGATCGCGGCGACAGGGACCGAGGCTTCGACCCCGTCCCGGAGCACGCGCGCCTCCTTCGCGCCTAGCTCGAGGAGCGCCCTGATCGCCTGGCCCGAGCGCCGTCGGGCGCGCGATTCGAGCAGGCGCCCGAGCAGGACGAGTGCCGTGATCGCCCCCGCGACTTCGAAATAGGTGTCGGCGTCCTCGAAGGCGAGGAGCGCGACGGTCGACCACGTCCAGGCGGCCAGCGTCCCGAGCGAGACGAGGGTGTCCATCGTGGCGGTGCGGTGGCTGAGGTTGAGGGCGGCCGCGCGATGGAACGGCCAGCCGGCCCAGAAGACGACCGGTGTCGCAAGCACGAACGCGAGCCACTCCCAGCCGTCGAACTGGAGCGGCCCGAGCATGGCGACCGCCACGAGCGGAGCCGTCAGCGCGACGGCGATTGCGGTGCGGAGAGCTGGGGAAGAGGCGGCTACCTCCTGGCGGGCGCCGGTCCCCGGCGATGCTCGGTAGCCGGCGCTCGCGACCGCGTCCAGGAGGTCGTCGACCGCGACGGTGCCCTCGTCGTAGCGCACCGCGGCGCGCTCAGTCGCGAGGTTGACGGAAGCCTCGACGCCGGGAAGCCCGTTCAGGCGCCGCTCGATCGCGCCGGCGCAACCGGCACACGTCATTCCTTCGAGTTCTAGCGTGATCTGGCTCACGCTCCGAAATATACCCCCTAGGGGTAAATCGTGTGGGAGTCGATCACACGGCCGGAGCGATTCACCGCGCGAACGAGCAGGGCGCGCGGCCGCACCACGATGTCGAGGAAGCCGTGGCCCATTCGCGCAAACGCACGCCGCGGATAGTCGGACGGGCACTTCCGGAGCGAATAGAGCTCCTGGCCGCCGCCCCCGTGGACGACGTAGGTGACGCCGTGACTCGCCGCGAACCGCTGGTAGTTGTGGTCGTGGCCGGAGAGGACGAGGTCGACGCCGTAGCGGCGGAAGAGGGGCACCCATCTGGAGACGACTTCCGGGTTCGAGAGATAGCCGCCGCACGAGTAGGCGGGATGGTGGAACGTGACGATCTTCCAGGGCGCATCCGACGCGGCCAGGTGCCGCCGCAACCAGCGCGTCTGCTTGCGTCCGACGGCGTTCGAGTTCAGGACGAAGACGTCGAGCCCCGGCCGGGAGCGTTCGTAGTGCCTGGCGGGCATGCGGAGCGCCTCGAGCTCGTACTTGCCGCCGTCGACGCGGACGTCGTGGTTTCCGAGGGTGCCGCGCACCCACACACCGGCGCCTCTCAGCCAGCCGAACGCATCGCGCCAGTTGCGGCGAAACGCCGGCGGGCTCTCCGTGTAGTCGTTGTCCCCGAGCGCCAGGAGGAGGTTGGCCGGATGAGCTGCTTCCCAGGCCTGCATGGCGGCTCCGATCCTCCGCTCGGTCTCGCCCCCGACCCCGAAGTCGCCGACGGCGAGAATTCGGGTCGCCGCGCTCGCGGGCGCGGCGGCAGCGAGGGCGAGCACGGCCGCTGCTGTCACCATCACTCGGCGCACCCGGCGGTTGTACCATGCCGCCCGCCATGCGACTCGCCCTCGTCCCGCGGCCGACCGAGTTCTACGACCTGTTTACCGAGGCGGGCGCAAACGCGCTCCTGGCTGCGCAGAAGGCCGAGACCCGCTTCCGCGAGTTCCCCAACTCCTCGGTCACGCAGGGCGACGTCAAGAGCCTCGAGCACGAGGGCGACCGGATCACGCGCGATGTCATCCAGCTCCTGAACACCCAGTACGTGACGCCGTTCGACCGGGAGGACATCTTCGCGCTCGCGACCGCGATCGACGACGTCGTCGACCACATCGAGGAGGCGACCGACCTCCTCGAGCTCTACGGCGTCGAGTCGTCCACGGCGCAGGCGCTCGAGCAGGCGCGGATCCTCACCGCTGCGGTCGGCCACCTCTGCACTGCGCTCGCGAGTCTCAAGTCGCAGCGCGGGGTGCAGGAGCAGCTCGTCCAGCTGAAGGACCTCGAGGACGAGGGCGACCGGGTCCTCCGCGACGCGATCGCGGCCCTCTTCCGGGACGAACGCATCGATCCCCTGACCGTCATCCGCTGGAAGGACATCTTTGAGGCGCTCGAGGACGCCCTCGACGCCTGCGAGACCGCAGCGAACGTCGTCGGCAACATCGTGGTCAAGAACGCATAGATGATTGATCGAAAATTGACCGGAAACCGTGGCACCGCCGGATGACGCTCATGACGCTTCGCCTGACGCCACGCTCGTTCCTCGCCCGTACCTTCGGGTACGAGCTCGGAATGATCGCGGCGTCGATGCTCGGTCATGAGCGCCCCCGACGGCACCACACTTCCCGATCAACCATCTAGGTCTCGATGGACGACCTGACCCTCGTGGCAGTCGTCGCGGTTGCGCTCTTCTTCGACTTCACGAACGGCTTCCACGACACGGCCAACTCGATCGCGACAAGCGTCTCGACGCGAGCGCTGTCGCCCCGGGTCGCCGTCGTCATGTCCGCCCTTCTCAACTTCGCCGGCGCGTTCGTCTCCTTCAAGGTCGCGGCGACGATCGCGAGCGGCATCGTCGACTCGGACGCGATCACGCTCGAGATCGTGCTCGCCGGCCTCGTCGGCGCCATCACCTGGAACCTCATCACCTGGTACCTCGGTCTTCCTTCGAGCTCGAGTCACGCGCTCATCGGAGGCGTGATCGGCTCGAGCGTCGCGGCCGCGGGCTTCGACGTCGTCAAGTGGAGCGGCCTCTACGAGAAGGTGCTGATTCCTTCGCTCGCTGCGCCGTTCCTCGGAATCGTCCTCGCGGCGCTCATCATGATCGGGCTCCTCTGGCTGGTCGGGCGCAGGGCGCCCGGCGTCGTCAACCGCGTCTTCCGCCGGCTCCAGATCATCTCCGGTGGGTTCGTCGCCTTCACCCACGGCACGAACGACGCGCAGAAGACGATGGGGATCATCGCGCTCGCCCTCGTCGTCTCCGGTCACCTCGACGCCGACTTCTCGAGGCCGCCGACGTGGGTGATCCTGAGCGCGGCGACCGCGATGGCGGCCGGCACGTACGCCGGCGGCTGGCGCATCATCAAGACGCTCGGCCAGCGCGTGGCGAAGCTCGACCCGCCGCAGGGCTTCGCCGCGCAGACCGCGTGCGCGACCATTCTCTGGCTGACCGCCCACTTCGGCTTCCCCGTCTCGACGACCCACACGATCTCGGGCTCCGTGCTCGGCGCCGGCGCGACGCGGCGCCTCTCCGCGGTGCGCTGGGGCGTGGCGGGGAACATCGTCGTCGCGTGGCTCATGACGCTGCCGTGCGCAGCGCTCGTCGGCGCGGCGATGGAGCTCCTGACGCGCCTTCCCGGAGGCGCCGGGCTCGTCTTCGGACTGACCGCGTTGATCGCGCTCACCGCGTTCCTCGGCCGCACCTGGCAGAGTCGACGCCTCGCCGGCGAGACGGCTGCATAAACGGACCGGCGTATAGTCGGCCTGCCATCCCCCGAAAGCCCCTACCTCAGCTCGACGGCGGCTCGTACATCACGGACGGCGGGATGGAGACGACGCTGATCTTTCGCGACGGCCTCGATCTCCCTGAGTTCGCCTCGTTCGTTCTTCTGGACGACGCGGCAGGCGTCGATGCGTTGCGGACGTATTACGCGTCCTACGTCGCCATCGCGGAGCGGCACGGCGTCGGCATTGTCCTCGACACGCCGACCTGGCGGGCGAATGCCGACTGGGGCGCACGCCTCGGTTATTCCGCTCGGGCTCTCGAGGACGTGAGCCGCAGAGGAGTGGCTCTGCTCGAGGACGTGCGCGAGGAGGCGGGGGAGGCCGTCGACATGCTGATCAGCGGATGCGTCGGGCCGCGCGGCGACGGCTACGTCGTCGGTGAGGCGATGAGCGCCGAGGAAGCCGAGACGTATCACTCCGCGCAGGTCTCGACCTTCGCCGGGACGAATGCCGACCTCGTCGGTGCGCTCACGCTCAACTACGCGGACGAGGCAATCGGCATCGCGCGGGTGGCCGCCGAGGTGGGGATCCCTTCGGTGATCTCCTTCACCGTCGAGACGGACGGCCGGTTGCCGAGCGGGCAGGAGCTCCGCGACGCGGTGGCACAGGTCGACGACGCGACGGGCGGGGCGCCGGCGTACTTCATGGTCAACTGCGCGCATCCGACGCACTTCGAGGGCGTGCTGGACGAGGGCGGCCTCGAGCGCGTCGTCGGCCTGCGGGCGAACGCCTCGACGAAGAGCCACGCCGAGCTGGACGAAGCGGAAGAGCTCGACCAGGGCGACCCCGACGATCTCGCGGAGCGCTACCGCGGGCTCCGCCGGTTCCTTCCGAACCTCAGGGTCGTCGGCGGGTGCTGCGGCACAGACGAGCGCCACGTCGAGGCGATCTGCGCTCGTTGGGCCGGCTAGGGCGCCGCCGGGTCGACGCCGGGCCGCCCGGGCTTTAGGATCCTCACCTCTCATGGCCGTCGTCTCGAACCACATGACGAGCGACCTGCTCACGGTCGCCGCGGAGGAGCGGCTCGCCGAGGCGGCCAGGCGGATGGTCGAGCGAGGCGTCGGCGCGGTGCTCGTGCTCGCCGGCGACCGCCTCGACGGCATCCTCACCGAGCGGGATCTGATGAAGGCGGTCGCGGCGGGCTTCGGCGACGAGGCGAAGGTGAGCGAGTGGATGACGCGCCACCCCGAGACGATCGAGGCCGACGACTCGACCGAGCACGCCGCCGCGCTCATGATTCACGGCGGCTTTCGCCACCTGCCCGTGCTCGAGCAGGGACGGGTGGCAGGAATCGTCTCGATCCGCGATCTCATGCGGGTCGCGCTCGAGGACTCCTCTCCCCGCGGGGTGTAGCCCGCCCACAAGCAGGAGTGTGCGCGGGGGTAGTTAGCCGCAAGCAGGAGTGTGGATAGCCGTATTTGCGGACAAGTACCGGTCCGCGATCATTCAACCCATGCCCACAGTCCTGATCGTCGACGATCACCCGAGCTTCCGCGCGACCGCCCGCGCGATCCTGGAAGCGGACGGGTACGACGTCGTCGGCGAGGCCGAGGACGGGGCCGCCGCCGTCGAGGCGGTGCACCGCCTGCACCCGGACGTTCTCCTGCTCGACGTCCACCTGCCGGACATGGACGGGTTCGCCGTTGCGACCAAGGTCGGCTCGAACGGCTACGCGGCCGGGATCGTGCTGACGTCGAGCCGCGACGCGGCCGACTTCGGACCGCTCGTCGCCCAGTGCGGCGCCCGGGGCTTCGTCCCGAAGGCCGAATTGTCGGGTGCGGCGTTGCAAGCTGTGCTTCGATAGAGCGATGCGCAACCGGATCCTGGCGGTCTTGACGCTCGCGATCGCGGCGACCGCCGGAGCGCTCTACCTCGCCTTCACGAGCGACCACGAGGAGAACCCCGCATTCGTGACCGCGGTCTACCTCGTGATCGTGTGGTCCTTCATCGGAACCGGGCTCTTCGCCTGGGCGCGTCGGCCGGATAACCGGTTCGGCCCGCTCATGGCAAGCGTGGGCTTCGCCTTCATGCTCGGCTCGCTGAGCGAGTCCAACGACGCCAACGTCTTCGCGGTCGGCGCGATCGTCGGCGGACTCGGCATCGCCGTCTTCGTCCATGCGCTCCTCGCCTTCCCGCGCGGCTATTTGGAAACACGGCTCGTCTTCGCGCTCGTCGCGACCGCGTACTTCGTCGTGGTGGGCGTCCAGGCGCTCTACAACGCCTTCAACCCGGAGACGTGCGACGGCTGCCCGCGAAACGCCATCCTGGTCACCGATTCGGAAGCTGCGCGGACCGCGCTCGGTGTCGTGGCCGTGATCGGCGCCGCCTTCGTCCTCGTCGGGACGGCGGCGGTTCTCGCCCGCCGCTGGCGGGCCGCCTCGCCTCCGCTCAGGCGGACGCTCGCACCGATCTTCGCCACCTCCGCCGCGACGCTCTCCCTACTCGCGCTCGCGATCGCGGTCTCCTTCGTCTCGAACCAGGCCTCGGACGTCATCTGGTGGTTCGTGCTCGCCTCCTTCGCGACCGTCCCACTCGCCTTCCTGGCCGGGCTGCTCCAGATCCGTCTTGCGCGGGCCTCCGTCGCCACCCTCGTCGTCGAGCTTCTGAGCGCGGACGGGCTCGAGGAGCTCCAGGACGCGATCGCGGGGACGCTCGGCGACCCCGAGCTCGAGCTAGCGGTCTGGCTGCCCGAGACCTTCGAGTGGATCGGCGCCGACGGGGGCGCGTTCGACCTCGCTGCCGCGAGCGACCGCGAGGGTCGGGCGACGACGTTCGTGGAGCACGAGGGGGAGGTCGTCGCGACGCTCGTCCACGACGCCGCGCTCGAGGAGGAGCGCGACCTCGTCGACGCCGTCGGTGCCGCGGCCGGCCTTGCGCTCGCCCGCGAGGGCACCGTCGAGGCGCTTCGGCGGAGCGAGGGGCGCTACCGGGCACTGCTCGACGCCGCCCCCGACCTGATGTTCCGTTTTGACCGCGAGGGCACCTACCTCGATTTCAACGGTCATCCCGAGGATCTCGTGACGCCGCCCGAGAGTCTCCTCGGCAGCCGCGCGCACGACATCCTCCCGCAAGAGACCGCGGACCACATCGTGAACGGAGTGCGGGAGGCGATCGACACCGGCAGGCTCGTGACCGGCGACTACCGCGTGACGATCGACGGCGTCGAGCGCGACTTCGAGGCCCGGATCGTGAAGGACGGCGACGAGGCGATCGTCATCGCCCGCGAGTTCACGGAGCTGAAGCGGCTCAACCTCCAGCTCGAGCGGGAGCGCGACTACATCCGCACGGTGGTGGACAACGCGCCGAGCCTCTTCTGCATGGTCGATCTCGAGGGCCGCATCCTCCGTTTCAACCAGACGCTCGAGCTCCTCGCGGGGGTCGCCGACGGCGCGGACGCGCGGGGACAGCCTTTCTGGGAGGTCTTCATCGTCCCGGACGAGGCCGACGAGGTGAGCCGCGAGCTCATGTCGCTCGCCGCCGAGGGCGCCGCAGGAGAGCACGAGAACCGCTGGCGCGCGGCGGGGGGCGGGGAGGCGGTCGTCGCCTGGTCGACGACGCCGCTCCTCGACGAGCACGGCCGGCCGAGCTTCCTCATCTCTGGCAGCGACATCACGGAGCGCAAGGAGCACGAGGAGGAGCTCCGCCGCTCGCGCACACGGCTCATCGAGGCGGGGGACGCGGAGCGCCGCCGGCTCGAGCGCAACCTCCACGACGGCGCCCAGCAGCGCCTCGTCTCGCTCTCGCTCGCCATGCGGCTTGCGCAGGCGAAGCTGAAGACCGACCCGGCCGAGGCCGGGAAGCTCCTCGACTCCGCCTCCGAAGAGCTCGCCCAGGCGCTCGAGGAGCTCCGCGAGCTGGCGCGAGGCATCCATCCGGCCATACTCTCCGACCGTGGCTTGCCGGCTGCCCTCGAAGCGCTCGCGGGACGTGCCCCCCTCCCGGTCGACATCTCCGCTCTGGACGAGCGGCTGCCCCCGCCCGTCGAGGCCGCGGCCTACTACGTCGTCTCGGAGGCGCTGACGAACGTGGCCAAGTACGCGCAGGCATCCGCAGTCGACGTGCGGGTCACGCGCCTCAACGGTCGCGCCGTCGTCGAGGTGGCCGACGACGGGATCGGCGGAGCGGACCCGCTCGCGGGCTCGGGCCTGCGGGGCCTCGCCGACCGCGTCGAGGCGCTCGACGGCCGCCTGCACGTCGAGAGCGCGCCCGGCCGCGGCACCATGATCCGGGCGGAAATCCCATGCGGGTAGTCCTCGCCGAGGACTCCGTGCTTCTGCGCGAGGGCGTCGCCAGGATCCTCGGCGAAGCCGGTTTCGACGTCGTCGGCCAGGCCGGAAACGCCGACGAGCTGATGCTCAAGGTGCGGAGCTATTCGCCGGACGTCGCGATCGTGGACATCCGCATGCCGCCCTCGCACACCGACGAGGGGCTCCGCGCGGCACAGGAGATCCGCGAGAGGCACCCGACCGTGGGCGTCCTCGTCCTCTCCCAGTACGTCGAGCCGAGCTATGCGATGGAGCTCCTCGCGGAGAGCGCCGAAGGCGTCGGCTACCTGCTGAAGGATCGCATCTCGGACGTCCGCGAGTTCGCCGACGCCGTCCGGCGGGTCGGCGAAGGAGGCTCGGCGCTCGATCCGACGATCGTCTCCCAGCTCGTGGGGCGCCGTCGCCGCGACGACCCGATCGACCAGCTGACGCCGCGCGAGCGCGAGGTGCTCGGCCTCATGGCCGAGGGCAGGTCGAACTCGGGGATCGCAGAGCAGCTCGTCGTCACGGAGCGCGCCGTCGAGAAGCACGTGACGAGCATCTTCTCGAAGCTGCGGCTCCCGGCCGCCTCCGAGGACCACCGCCGCGTCCTCGCGGTGCTCGCTTACCTGCGGTCGTAGCGCCCGGGCCGAACTACGGCTATCCGCACCTCGAGAAACAGGGAGGCCGCATCGTCGGCGCGCCCCGCCTACGAAATGCTGGGACGCATGAAGTACAGACTCTTCATCGGAGCGGTCGCGTTCGCCATGCTGATGCTGGCGCTCGGCGGCTGGGCCGCCGACGGTGTGCGTTGGGCACTCCCCGCTCGCAGCTAGCCGTAGTAGCGTTGCTCGGACCCGAGGCGGCCATGCAGCGACCCAAGAGCGGCACAGTCACGTTCCTCTTCACGGACCTGGAGGGCTCGACCGGTCTCGCGCACAGCCTGCGCGAGACCTGGGGCAAAGTGCTTCTCCAGCACCGGCGGCTCATCCGCGGGCCGGCGCTCTCGTCGGGCGGCCGCGAGATCGACTGCCGGGGAGACGAGCTCTTCGTCGCCTTCGAGGACGCCGGCGCGGCGGCCCGCTCGGCGATCGAGGCGCAGCGCGCCCTCGCCGAGGAGGAGTGGCCCGACGGAGCCAACCTCCGCGTCCGGATGGGCATGCACACGGGCGAGGCGATCTTCGCGGACGAGGACTACCTCGGCGTCGAGGTCCACCGTGCCGCCCGCATCTCGTTCGCGGGCCACGGCGGCCAGATCCTCCTGTCCGCGGCCACCGCCCGGCTGCTTCCCGACGACCTTTGCGCCCGCGAGCTCGGCGAGTACCGCCTCCGCGGTCTCCCCGAGCCCGAGCGGATCTTCCAGCTCGACGTTCCCGGGCTCGCCGCCGACTTTCCGCCGCTTCGCTTCGCGGACGACCTCTCCGCCAACTCGGACGACGAGGCGCCGATCAGGGTCGTGCTCGCAGACGACTCCGTGCTTCTCCGGGAGGGGATCGCAGCGTTGCTCGAGACGCAGGGCTTCGAGGTCGTCGGGCAATCGGACGACGCCCAGGATCTCCTGCGCAAGGTCGAGGAAACGAGGCCTGACGTCGTGATCGCGGACATCCGCATGCCGCCCGGCCTCGCCGACGACGGCGTGCGCGCTGCTCAGGACATCCGGTCGCGCCATCCCGGCACCGGAGTTCTGCTCCTCTCGCAGTACGCCGAGGCCGCGTACGCGCGCGACCTGCTCGAGGCTGGGGAGGAGGGCGTCGGCTACCTCCTCAAGGACCGCGTGGCCGACATCGACGGCTTCGCCGACGCGGTGCGGCGCATCGCCTCGGGCGAGCTCGTCCTCGACCCCGAGATCAGGCTCCAGCGGACGGCTTGACGCGGCGGGGCTCCCGTCGCATCATCCCTCGTCTGGTGTCAAGCACGAACGTCAAGAAGGTCGCGGCGTCCCCGGCCAGGCCGGCCGCGGGCGCTGCTCTCGCCGCGAGCTTCCGGCGCTTTCCCGCCGCTGACCTGCAGCGGCGCCTCGCTGCCGCCAAAAGCTGAGCGTGAGATAGGCTCGGCTGCGTGCCGAAACCGGGCGATCTCGCCGAGGAGCTGCGCCGGCTCGCGCTCTCGCTGCCCGAGACGTACGAGGACGAGCCGTGGGGAAATCCGGTCTTCAAGGTGGCCGAGAACAAGATGTTCGCCTCGATGTCGGTTGCCGAGGACTGTGTCCGGATCACGGTCAAGCTGACCGCAGAGGAGCGCGAGATCGCGCAGCTCCTTCCATACGTCTCGACCGCGCGCTGGGTGGGTCGCTACGGCTGGATCACCGCCGAGATCACGGACGAGGAGTCCCTCGACGCCGCCCTCGAGTGGCTCCGCGAGAGCTACTGGCTGAAGTGCCCGCCGCACCTGAAGGCCGCGGTGGAAGAAAGCTGACCGGCCGTGAGCCGCGCGGAGAGCTAGAACCGGTCGGGCGGGGCGATGCGGTAGAAGGTCTGGCCTGACTCTTTCGAGATCGCGAAGAGCAG
>DASUJY010000085.1:0-5141 GCA_036279015.1 Gaiellaceae bacterium
GGGCTGGCAGACCTCTCGGCGCGCGACTACCTGGCGATCATCGCCCGAGCGGGCAAGAAGGCCCTGGCGAATGGCATCACCGACCGCGCGGCGGCGCTCGCCTACTACTCCTTCCTTGCCATCCCTGCCGTGATCCTCCTCGCGATCGGCCTCTTCACGCTCTTTGCGAGCCCGGATGCGATCGGCACCTTGATCGAGAAGCTCGGCACGATCGTGCCCTCGCAGACGACTGAGCTCCTCGACTCGAGCCTGCGGCGGATGAACGAGAACAAGAACGGCAGCCTGACGATGGCGATCGTCGGCTTCGTACTCGCCCTCTGGACGACGACCGGCGCCATGACCGCGTTCATGCGTGCGATGAACGCCTCGTACGAGCGGGACGAGACGCGCGGCTTCGTCAAGCAGCGGTTCGTCGCGGTGCAGATGGTCGCCGCGCTGGCCGCTGCATTCCTTCTCATCTTCGGGCTCCTCGTCCTCGGCCCGGTCATCTCCGACTGGCTGGGGAGCGCGCTCGACATCGAGAGCGCCTTCGGCTGGATCTGGTGGATCGCTCAGTGGCCGATCCTCATCTTCGGCCTGCTCGCGGTCTTCGCGCTGGTGCTCTACCTCGGCCCCAACGTCGACCACCCGCGCTGGAAGTTCGTCACGCCGGGCTCGGTCTTCGCGCTCGTCATCTGGCTGCTCGCCTCGGCCGGCTTCGCCGTCTACACGTCGATGTTCTCCTCCTACAACAAGACATGGGGCTCGCTCGCCGCCGTGATCGTGATGCTGACGTGGCTCTGGCTGACGGGAATCGCGCTCCTCTTCGGCGCCGAGATCAACGCCGAGGCCGAGCGCAGCCGGGAGCTCCGGCAGGGCAAGCCAGCCGAGTGGGAGATCCAGGCGCCGACCCGGGCCTAGCGTCCCCAGCGGGCTACACTGAGCGCTCGGGCCCCGTAGCTCAGCGGATAGAGCAGCGGACTTCGAATCCGCGTGCGGAGGTTCGACTCCTCCCGGGGCCATCCCCCATTCGAAGCTGGCCAAGTTGCCCGTGTTTCAATCCTCGCGGCGCCGGAAAGCCTTCTTTGCAGGGCATTCGGGACGGAGGAGGCGACATGCGGCGCAGGGTGCTCGGAGTAGCTGTACTGGTGATGGCTGTTTTCGCGGCCCCAGGAGCCGCCCAGGGTCCCCTCGGGGGGCAGGATCTCACCGCCCAAGCGGTCGACACGGTCAACGCGACCGTGGACACGACAAACCAGACTGTCGGTCAAGCCGTCGACGTTGTCGATCAGACCGTGGAATCGGCGAACCAGGTCGTATCCGAACCGAGCAGCGCTGATGATGAAGCCTCCGTCGCCGTGAGCTCGATTGTCGATGCAACCGAAGACGCCGTCGGATCGGTCGCCGGGGCCGGCGGCGCAAACGTGAGCTCAGGTGACTCCGGGCCCACAACCGGCGGGGCAGGCTCGCAGGGGACGTCCGGCGGCGGAACCACGCAAGAGGCCTCCGGCAGCGGAAGCACGCAAGAGAGCACGACGAGTGGAAACCGATCGGCGCACGCGTCGCGCGATGCTCGGCACGCCACACCGGGACGAACGTACAAGAGCCGCTTCGACAGGTTGCCCAGAAGGCTCGAGCTCATCCTGGAGCGGATCGAGCTCGGGCGGGATGTGAGGGCGAACCTTCGCCGCCTGAAAGCTGAGCTTCGCGACAGGCCGGTCGTTCGAGCTCGCGTGCTGCGTCTGGTGCGATCGGAGTTGCGGCGCTTGCGAGCGGACGGCCTTACCCAGCGCGAACGCGCACGAGTCAGGCGTCTGCGGATCGTCGAGCGCAGTTTGATCCCAGCTCACCCGGGTCGCGTCGCCCCGGTCGCTGCGTCCGGAATCCCAGACGCTCGAGCTCCTGAGACCGCCAGCGAAGCGGCTGCGGGTGTCAAGGCGGCACGTGCCGTCATGACGCAGTCGAAAGAGGCGACCCAGCCGGCCGAAGGCGGGGGCATCTCGGTCCCCTCCCCGTCAGCCCCCCAGGACGTGACGTCTCTTTGGCTTCTCGCTCTCGGGCTGCTGGCGCTCGGGCTCGCCCTCCTGACGTACGTGGGCTTCGTGGTCAGGATCGCGATCCTGATTCGAAAGGGAACCGCTTAGCGACGACCTCGGACGATTGGCCGTCTCGGCGAGGGTCGCTCAGGGGCGAGTCGCGCTGACCGGGCCGACGTGCACGTTCTCGGGGTTGAGGCAGCCGGACGCGGCAAGACGGGCGGGCTGGAAGTTGTCCGGCAATGTGACCTTGACCCGGTCGAACTCCTTGCACGAGCCTGCTGCGGTGTCGACGTCGCTCCAGGAGCTCAGGAAGTAGAGCGACTCGCCCGGAGCGAGGTCGACGCTCGTGGGGGCTGCGTTCATCGCCTGCGCGCCACCGCGATGTACCTGGACGTCGAGCCAGCCGGACGCGGTGTGGAAGTCCATCCCCGGATAGCCGAAGGACCGGCATGACGTCGCGCCCGTGTTGGTGACCCGCCAGACGGTGAAGATCGTTCCCGCTGCGCCCTGCCGGGAGACGGTCTTGACGGTCGCGGTGCGGTCTCGGCAGAGAGCCGGCTCGGAGGCGCTCGTCGAGCCGGTCGAGCTCGATCCTGTGGTGGTCGGCTCGCTCTCCCGGGTGGACGTGGAGGAGGATTTCGTTCCCTGCCCGCCCGGAACCGGGCCGGCGTCCTGGGCGCCGCTGCCGTCGCAGCCGACGACGATGGAGGCGAGAAGGGCGACTGCAAGGAGCGCGAGTGCTCTGATCATGGGGCGCATTGTCGGAGCGAGACGTAACCTCGGAGGCCTGGCTCGGTAACGGATCCGCAACGCAACCCGATTCTTACGCGCTCACCGGCCGGCCGGGCGCAGACGGAACTCCCTCTCAGCCGCGTGCGTTGTGGAAACATGGGGCCGATGGCCACCTGGAAGCTCGTCACGCTCGCCTTCAAGCTCCAACGCGGCTGGAGCCGCATCCCCGCGGCGCAACGCCGCAGGATCCTCGAGCAGGCCGGCAGGGAGGCCCGCAAGCACGGGCCCGTGGTCGCGAAGCACGTCGGCGCGGCGATCCGCGAAGCACGCAAAGGGCGCTAGGACGTGCGCGACAGCCTGACCCTCGGCCGCATCGCCGGCATCCGCTTCGGCGTGAACTGGAGCTGGCTGATCGCGTTCGCGCTCATCGTCTGGACGCTCGCGACCGGCATCTTCCCGCACGAGAACAGGGGCTACGGCCAGGGCGTGTACGTCGCGATGGCGTTCGTCGCGGCCCTTCTCTTCTTCACGTCGCTCCTCCTCCACGAGCTCGGCCATGCGCTCGAGGCGAAGCGCGAGGGGGTGGAGATCGAGGGCATCACGCTCTGGCTCTTCGGCGGGGTCGCCAAGTTCAAGGGGATGTTCGAAAGCGCCGGCTCGGAGTTTCGGATCGCGATCGCCGGGCCGCTCGTCTCGCTCGCCCTCGGCGCCGTCTTCGTCCTGCTCGCCTGGCTCGCCGGCCTACCGGAGGTCGCCGACGCCGTCGCGGCCTGGCTTGGCTATATCAACCTCGCCCTGCTCGTTTTCAACCTCCTGCCCGCGCTTCCGCTCGACGGCGGACGGGTTCTGCGCTCGGCGCTCTGGGCCGCGAAGGGCGAGCTCGTCTGGGCGACGCACGTGGCCGCGCTGATCGGGCGAGGCTTCGGGTACCTCTTCATCGTCGGCGGGCTCGGGCTCGTGATCTGGCAGAGCGCCTACAGCGGACTCTGGCTCGCGTTCATCGGCTGGTTCCTCCTCCAGGCGGCAGGGGCCGAGGATCGGGCGCTCCTCGCCCGTCAGGCGCTCCGCGGCCTGCGCGTCGGCGACGTCCTCGTGCGAAACCCGGTCACGACCCAGCCCGAGGTGACGATCGGCGAGTTCATCGACGACATCGCCTGGAGCACCCGGCACGCGACCTATCCCGTCACGGAGGACGAGCGCGTCGTCGGACTACTGCCGCTGCGCTGCGTCACCGAGGTGCCGAGGCGCGACTGGGAGACACGGACCGTGCGCGACTGCATGCTCCCGCGAGACGACGTTCCCGTTGTCCGGGAGGGCGACGACCTCTTCGACGCTGCCGCCGAGATCTCCGAGAGCGATCTCTCGCGCGCGCTCGTCCTCGACGGCGAGCGCCTCGTCGGCCTGCTCTCCTGGTCCGACGTCCGGCGAGTGCTCGAGCTGCGCCGCCCGCGCCCCCGGACGAGCTAGCGCCGACCCCGGGAGCACAGCGACTCGAGAGGACGAGGGGTGGCCGACGGGACTCGAACCCGCGACAGCCGGGACCACAACCCGGGGCTCTACCAGCTGAGCTACGGCCACCGTGCAAGAGGCAGTGTAGCCGGGCGATGCTACGTTCCTCCCCGACGCGCCCGTAGCTCAGTGGACAGAGCGGCGGACTTCTAATCCGCGGGTCGCAGGTTCGAATCCTGCCGGGCGCATGCCCGAAAACCCTCCAAATAGCCGTCTATCGGAGAGAGGAGCGGACAGACGGGCTCGATGTGTGACCCGAATGTGACCAGGGGAGGCAAACGATGGCCGACTTCGAGCCGACTCCGGAGCAGCAGGCGATCCTTGACCACGACCCGGGTGTTCCCGCCCGTGTCCTGGCCGGACCCGGCACGGGTAAGAGCGCAACTGTAGTAGCCCTCATCGACAAACTGCTCGGCAGTACCGAAGCCCCGCGGATCAGGCTCCTTACCTTCACGCGGGCGGCAACCGCCGAGTTGGCCAAGAAGGTCTCAGACCACCCCCGAGCGGCCGTCGAGCGGCCGAGCACTATCCATTCCTTCGCGATCTCGGTCCTTCTTCGGAACCCTGGCGCTGGGAATCTTCCCGACCCCCTCCGAATCGCAGACGACTGGGAACGGGAAAACATCGTCCTGCCCACACTTGCGCGGCGAGCCGCGGTTGGTGTCCGAGAGCTCCGGCGCCTGATACAGGAGATGGCCGCTGGTTGGGAGTCGCTACGGCCGGAACGTGACCCGAGGGTGGACCCCGTCCAGAGAGCCCGCTTCCAGGGAGCATGGGACGAGCATCGACGCATCTATGGGTACACGCTCCTCCAGGAGCTTCCGTACGCGCTGAGGAGCGCCCTCCGCGACCATCCTGACCTCCAAGGCGTTGAGTACGACG
>DASUJY010000086.1:0-13087 GCA_036279015.1 Gaiellaceae bacterium
ACGAGGGACGAGGCCTCGAGCGCGGCGACCGATGGTCATCTCGATGCGAGTTCTAGGGGCGCTCGTGGCTTCGATTGTCTTCCTTGCGCTGGCCGGGTCGGCCGGGGCAGCGTCGATCGTGCAGCGGAACGCGCCCGAGCCCTCCCTCGTGAAGCGGATCAACGCGGTGCGAAAGCACCACGGGCTGAAGCCGCTCCGGGTCGCATCGGCGTTGACGCGCAGCGCCTCGCGGCACGGCGACTCGATGGGCAAGGTTGGCTACTTCCGCCACGAGCTCCGCTACAAGGGAAGTTGGAAGCCGTTCGGCAGGTGGATCTCATGGTACTGGCCGGGAGAGCGCGCGACTTCCTGGAGCGCCGGCGAGAACCTCGCCTGGGGCGCGCCAGGGCTCGGCGTCCGCAAGACCGTCCGGCTCTGGATGCATAGCCCCGAGCATCGCGCGAACCTCCTCGAGCCGTCCTGGCGGCGGATCGGGGTCTCGATCGTCCACGTCTCCGACCCTCTCGGAGACTACTCGGCCTACGACGAGGCGACGATCGTCACGGCCGACTTCGGCCGCCGCTCCTAGCGCTCGCGCGGGCTGGGCGCGGGGCATTCGCGCGACGCATGCACTAACGTGCCCGGATCGTCCGGCTCGCCCTCCTGGCCGTGATTGCGCTGCTCCTGAGCTCCTCCGCAACCGCGGCGACCATCGCGCAGCGCAACGCGGGCGAGCCCCGGCTCGTGAAGAGGATCAACGCCGTCCGCGCGGAGCAGGGGTTGCGACCTCTCGAGGTCACCCGGCGCCTTCAGCGAGCCGCCACGCGCCACGCGAACTCGATGGCGAGGCTCGGCTACTTCCGGCACGAGTTTCGCCGCGACGGCACCTGGAGCTGGTTTCCCACCTGGATCAGCTGGTACTGGCCGGGCGGCGGGTTCACCTCGTGGGGCGCGGGGGAGAACATCGCCTGGCGCGCGCCGGGCACGGGGGCGCGGAAGACCGTCGCCCAGTGGCTCCGGAGCTCCTCGCACCGCGCCAATCTCCTCAGCCGGAGCTGGAAGCAGGTCGGCGTCTCGCTCGTCCACATCACGAATCCCGTCGGGACTTGGTCCGGCCGCGACGAGGTCACCGTCGTGATCGCGGACTTCGGCAGGCGCTCGCGTTAGTCTCGCGCGAGTGACGCTCGAGACGACGCTCGCCCCACGGCAGCCCTACTCGCTCGCCCTTTCGGCGCGCATGAAGAGCGACGCGACCCGGTTCCTCCGCGACGGCTTGCTCACGCTCGTCTACGAGGCGAGCGGAGCGCCGACCCTCGCGCGCGTCTGGCAGACGCCCGACGGGAAGCTCCACGTGCGGCTCGAGAGCGCCGAGCCCGAGGAGGCCCTCGCGCGGCTCCGCTTCATGCTCGCCGTCGAGGACGACCACACGGAGTTCTTGCGGCGCTTCGAGCGGGACCCGCTCATCGGGGACGCCGTACGCGCCTTTCCCGGGCTACGTCCCCTTCGGACGGCGACGGTCGTCCACGCGCTCTTGAAGGCCGTCTGCGGCCAGCTGATCGAGGCGAGGGCGGCGCGCCGCCTGGAAGCGAAGCTCCTGCGGCTGACGACCACCGTCCACGAAGGGCTCCAGTTGCCTCCCGACCGCCGTGCCTTCCACCGCTTCACGCGTGCGGAGCTCGCCGGGCACGGGCTCGTCTCGCGCAAGGGCTCTGCGCTTCTGCGGCTGACCGCCGAGCTCGACCTGGAACGGCTGCACGGTGTCGAGACTTCAGTCGCCGCGAGGCGCATCGAGCGGGAGCGCGGGCTCGGGCCGTGGTCGTCGGCGATGGTCTGCCTCTACGGGCTCGGCCGGTTCGAGCATGGGCTCGTCGGCGACCTCGGACTGATCAAGCTCTGCTCGGCCCTGCGCGGGCGCTGGGCGGACGCCGACGACACGCGCGAGCTGCTCGAGCCCTACGGAAGCTGGGCCGGGCTGGCGAGCGTCTACCTCCTGTCGCTGCGGCCGAAGACGCGTCCGCAGCGTCAGGACTTGAGCAGGCGCACCTCATTCCGCATGTCCACCAGGTAGGGCTTCCCCTTGACCGGGTCGACGCGGTAGAGGGCCGCGTACACGATCCAGCGGTGCGAGGCGCTGTAGAGCGGGTGGCACGACGAGAGGACGAGCGCGTCGAACCCGCGTGGCCGGATGATGCGCCAGTCGTCGCTCGCGACGATCTTGTGCCCGAAGACGCGATAGGAGAACGTCGCGTACGGAAGCTTCAACACGATCCGGTCACCGGCCTTCAGGTCGTCGACGTGGCGGAACCAGGCGCCGAACGTCGTCCGATGGGCGGCGATCGCCGTCGTCTTGCCGAGGCCCGGCAGCGGGGTCTGGGGGTAGTGGCCCGGCCCGCGGGAGAGATCCTGCGCCCACCGCGTTCCCTGCACGAAGACGGGCTCGATCCCGATCTTGGGGATGGTGATCCTGCCGAGCACTTGCCCCTCCTCCACGCCGCCGGAGAAGTCGCGCGCCGCCGCGGCCACGGCGCGCCGCTCGCGCTCGGCCACCTGCTGTGCGTTGCCGTCCTCCGCCGGCGAGGCGGCCCTCGCCGCATACGACGAGAAGAGATCGTCGAGCTGCCCCGAGAGCTGGTGTTGCTTCCACCGGGCGTAGAGCGCCGTCGCCGGATCGCCCCACAGGATGATCGCCCCCGCGTAGGCGACGACCACCACGCCGAGGACGATGAGGGCGTTTGCTACGCGGCGCCTGCGGCGCAGACGGCGGGAGACGCGCTCGTCGGCCGGCTGCGCGGACGGCGCGTCCGCCCGCGAGCGGGAAGGCGTCGCGACGCTGACGAGGCGCGCGAGCGAGCTACGAGCGAGAGCGATCACTCTCGAATTATGCGCGCAGCAGGGGCGGCCGACCCTCGCAGGCCGGCCGGGCGCGGCAGGACCTACCGGGGGCTCTCGCGCAGGGCCGGAAAGAGGATCACGTCGCGGATCGTCTCCCGGCCGGTGAGGAGCATCGAGAGCCGGTCGATGCCGAGCCCGAGACCGGCCGTGGGCGGCATTCCGTAGGAGAGCGCCTCGACGTAGTCGGGGTCCTCGGTTTCCATCTCGGCGAAGCGCGCCGCCTGCTCCTCCGGGTCGTTCAGCTCCGAGTAGGCGTTTCCGAGCTCCATGCCGCCGACGAAGTACTCGAACCGCTCGACGATCCCCTCCTCGCCCTCCTTGCGACGGGCGAGCGGCGAGAGCTCGACGGGGTAGTCGAAGAGGATCGTCGGCTCGACGAGCTTCGGCTCGACGAGGTGGCTGAGGGCGTGGTCGACCAGCTGCGCCCACGTCTCGTCCGCCTTCGTGTCGATCTCGAGGTCCTCCATGCGGCGGCGTAGCTCGGCCGCGTCGCGTGTCCATACCCCTTGCTCCTCGAGCGCGTCGACGAGGCGCAGGCGGCGCCACGGCGGCTTCAGCTCGACCTCGTTGCCCCGGAAGGTCGCCTTCGTCGTGCCGATCGTCTCCTCGGAGACGACGGCGACGAGATCCTCGATTCGCGCCATCGCGTCCTCGTAGTCCGCGTAGGCCTCGTACCACTCGAGCATCGTGAACTCGGGCTGGTGCTTGTACGAGACGCTCTCGTTGCGGAAGTCCTTGCCGATCTCGTACACCTTCTCGAGCCCGCCGACGATGAGGCGCTTGAGGTAGAGCTCGTCGGCGATACGGAGGTAGAGATCGGCGTCGAGCTCGTTCGAATGCGTGACGAAGGGGTCGGCGAGCGCGCCGCCGTAGCGGGGCTGGAGGATCGGCGTCTCGACCTCGACGAAGCCGCGCTCGTCCAGGTAGCGCCGGATGGCTACGACGAGCTTGCTGCGGAGGAGGAAGTCGCGGCGTGTGTCCTCGTTGACGAGCAGGTCGAGGTAGCGCTTGCGGTAACGCGTCTCGGCCTCGACGAGCCCGTGGTAGGTGTCGGGGAGCGGGCGCGCGATCTTCGCGAGGGTCTGGAGCTCGGCGACGGTGAGCGACGGCTCGCCTCGCTTCGTCTTCGTTGTCCGGCCGCGCACTCCGACGATGTCTCCGAGATCGACGTCGAAGCCGGCGAGCTTCGCCGGCTCGCAGAGGAGCTGGATCCGGCCGCTCCGGTCGACGAGATCGAGGAAGACGAGCTTCCCGAAGTCGCGCCTCGCCATGACGCGGCCGGCGAGCGTGTGCTCCCCGCCGGTCCCCTGCGGCTCGAGTCCCTCCGCCTCGTCCCGGACGGCACTGATCTCGTCGCGGTCGGGGAAGCGGTGCGGAAGGCCCATGACCGCGCGAGTCTAGAGGGCTGCCGTGCGGTCGGTCAGTCTCCGGCGGCGCACGTGGCCGCTCCGGAAACCGAGGCGAGAGCTCCTAGAGAGCGGCCGCGCGGCCGGACTCGTCCTCCTCGTCGCCGTCGTCGTCCAACGGCCCGCCCACAGCATCCGTTTCGACCGGATATGCCTCGGGGTCCAGCTCGGTAGGCAGGTCGAGCGCCGCGGAGGCGGCCGGCCGCGGCTCCCGCGGGGGGCCGACCGGCACGAGGTCGTCCTCCTCGTCCGGCCAGCGAGGCTCGGGCGGCGGCTCGGAGCCGCGCAGGCCGGGCATTCGGCGCCTGGCCACCCTCCAGAATCGCCCCAGACGTCCGGGCCTCCGCTTCATGGCGTCAGTGTAGGCGGCGACGGACACCGCCCGGCGGGCTGCTACGCCGCCTTGATGTCCATGATCTTGAACTTCAAGGAGCCGCGCGGCGCGGCGACCTCGACGGTCTCGCCCTTCTTGTGGCCCATGATCGCCTTGCCGACGGGCGACTCGTTCGAGAGCTTCTGCTCGGCCGGGTTCGCCTCCGCCGAGCCGACGATCTGGTACTCGATCGTCTCCTTCGCGTCGAGGTCGCGCAGGCGCACCTTCGTGCCGACCGCCACGACGCCGGTGGGAATCTCCTTCTTGTTCACGACGCGGGCGCTCGTGAGGCGCTCCTGGAGCGTGGCGATCCGGTGCTCGAGCATCGCCTGCTCGTTCTTCGCGTCGTCGTACTCCGAGTTCTCGCTGATGTCTCCGAACTCGCGCGCCTGCTTGATCCGCTCGGCAACCTCGCGCCGCTTCACGGTCGAGAGGTGCTCGATTTCTTCCTTTAGCTTCGTGTGCCCTTCGGGCGTGAGAATGACTTCCTTCACTGTTCCTCCAAAGCCCCTGAATATGCAAACGCGGTGCCCTCCGGCACCGTCGCGGGCGACATTGTAACTGGCCCGTCAAGCGGAAAACGTTCGCGCCGCGGCTACCATTCCCTTTCCGTGCGCGCCGACCTGAACACCGCGTGGAGCATCGGATCGGTCGAGATTCCGAGCCGTCTCGTTCTCGCCCCGATGGCCGGGGTGAGCGTGCAGGCTTTTCGCCGCCAGGGCCGCCGCTACGGCGCCGGGCTCGTGTGCTCGGAGATGGTCAGCTGCGCGGGCCTCGCGCACCGGAACGAACGCACGCTCGGGTATCTGCGGATCGGGCGCGACGAGCATCCGCTCGCCGTCCAGATCTTCGGCTCCGAGCCGGAGGCGATGGCGGAGGCGGCGCGCATGGTCGAGGCGGCGGGCGCAGATCTCGTCGACATCAACTTCGGTTGCCCCGTGCGCAAGGTGACGAAGACCGGAGCGGGCGCGAGTCTCCTCGAGGAGCCCGACAGGGCCGCGGCGATCGTCGAGGCGGTCGCGGGTGCCGTCGAGGCTCCCGTCTGCGTCAAGATGCGCCGAGGGGTCGAGGACGGCTCGCGGACGGCACTCGATGTCGGACCGCGCCTCGTCGAGGCGGGAGCGGCATCGCTGACGCTCCACCCGCGCTCGGCGCGGCAGATGTACACAGGCACGGCCGACCACACGCTGACCGCCGAGCTCGTCGAGCTCGTCGACGTGCCGGTTGTCGCCTCGGGTGACATCACGAGCCGGGAGCGGGCCGAGACCGTGCTCGGCGAGACGGGTTGTGCCGCGGTGATGGTCGGGCGCATCGCACAGGGCAATCCCTGGGCTGTCGGCGAGATCGCCGGCCTCGTCGACGACCTGCCCTCGCGGGAGGACGTCGTCGCGGAGCTCCTTCTTTTCGTGCACGACACCGTCGCCGAGCTGGGAGAGCAGCGTGCGACCGGCTTCCTGAAGAAGTTCTACGGCTGGTACCTCGGGCGCGGGCGCTTCCCGAAGCCCTTCGCGAACGAGCTCGTGCGGCTCGACACCATCGCCGAGGTCGAGGAGCGCCTCCTCGCTGCGGCACCCGGGGCGGAGGAAGTTCTGGCCCGCCTGGAAGCCGATCTGCCGCCGGCCGACGACGTGCTTCTCGACCTGCCCGTCTCCATCTACGCGGGCGGGTAAGCGACCACGCGCGTGCCGGAAAATCTCGCCTGAAGGGGCCCGAGCCGCCGGTATCCTCCGGGTATGGCCGCTACGACTGCCGCCGGAGAGCGCCGCATCGTCACGACCCTCGTCGCCGACGTCGTCGGCTCCACGACGATCGCCGAGGAGCTCGGGCCCGAGCGCTCCAAGCTCCTGATCGACGAGGTCATGCGGCTGATGGCCGAGCAGGTCCGCCGCTACGACGGCACCGTCGCGCAGCTGGTCGGAGACGAGCTCCTCGCCTTCTTCGGCGCGCCGGTCTCTCACGAGGACGATTCGGAGCGTGCCGTGCGCGCTGCCCTGGCCATCCAGCGCGCGATCACGGGCTATGCCCAGGAGGTCGAGGACGCCTACGGCATCAAGCTCGCGGTTCGGATCGGGATCAACACGGGACCGGTCGTCGTCGGCGTCCAGCCCGCCGAGGACGGTTACGACCCGTGGAACGCGCTTGGCGACACGGTCAATGTCGCGGCGCGTCTCCAGCAGATCGCACCGGAGGGCGGGGTCGTCGTCGGCCCGACGACGGAGCGCCAGATCGAGGAGTGCTTCGAGATGGAGGAGCTCGGGCCCGCCGAGCTCAAAGGCCTCAGCCGGTCCCTCCGCGTCTTCAAGGTTCTGCGCCCGCGCGAGCTCGAGCAGGCCGAGCCGGCGAACGCGCTCGTCGGCCGTGACTTCGAGCTGACCGTCCTCGAGCGCGCGATGGACGGGCTCGTCGAGGGGCGCGGAGCGATCGTCTCCGTGATCGGCGAGCCCGGGATCGGAAAGTCCCGTCTCGTCTGGGAGGTGCGCTCGCGCTACCGCGATCAGGTTCGCTTCGTCGAGGGGCGCGCGGTCTCCTACGCACAGACGTTTCCGTACTGGCCGATCCGCGACCTGCTGCGGGAGTGGCTCGGCGTCGGCGCCTCGACGCCGGAGGCACGCGTGCGCCTCGAGCTCAAGGCCGAGCTCGCGCGGCTCTTCGAGGAGGAGGCGGAGGAGACGTATCCGTTCTTCGCCAACCTCCTCAACCTGACGCTCGAGCCCGACGCGGCTCAGCGGCTGCGGGAGCTGAACCGGGAAGGCGTGCAGACGGCCACCTTCGCCGCCTTCTACGAGCTCGTGGTGAAGCTCGCGGAGGAGCAACCGCTCGGCATCGTCTTCGAGGACCTGCACTGGGCCGATGAGTCGACGCTCGAGCTGATCGAGTCGCTCCTCGGCGTGACGGAGGAGTCGGCCGTCGCGCTCTTTCTTCTCTACCGCACCGAGCGGGAGCACGGCGTCTGGAACCTCGGCGAGCGCGCCCGCCAGCGCTATCCGCACCGCTACCGCGAGGTCGAGGTGCGGCCGCTTCCTGCCGACGCCAGCAAGTCCCTCGTTGCGGGCGCCGCCGGAGGCGAGCTGCCCGAGGCTGTCGCCGAGCATCTCGCCGAGCGCGCAGGCGGCAATCCGTTCTTCCTCGAGGAGGCGTTCCGCGACCTCGTCGAGCGGGGTGCACTCGAGCCCGTCGACGGCCATTTCAAGCTGACCGTCGGCGAAGACGAGCTCGCCATTCCGGCGCTCGTCCAGGGCGCCCTGCAGGCGCGGCTCGACCGGCTCGACCCGGCCGCCCGCGACGTGCTCTCGATCGCCGCGGTGATCGGCAGGACCTTCGGGCTCCCCCTGCTCGAGAAGCTGGTGCCGCGCGAGCAGCTCCAGCCTTCGCTGACCGAGCTCCAGCGCCTCGACCTGATCGTCGAGGTGAGGCGCCGACCCAACCCCGAGTACCGCTTCCGCCACGGCCTCGTTCAGGAAGTCGCCTACGCGAGCCTCGTCGAGACGAAGCGCAAGAAGCTCCACAAGCGGGTGGGCGAGGCCCTCGAGGAGATCTACCAGGACTCCCCGGAGGAGAGCTTCGGGCTTCTCGCCAGGCACTTCAGCGAGGCGGACGTGCCCGACAAGGCGGTCGAGTACCTGCTCAGGGCCGGCGACCGGGCGCGCTCGATCTACGCAGACCAGGAGGCGCTCGACCATTACCACAAGGCGCGCTCGTTCCTCGCGCGGGTCGGCGACGAGGCCGGGGCGCGGGACACGCTCTTCAAGATGGCGCTGACGTACCACCTCGCGTTCGACTTCGAGAAGGCCGAGGAGATGTACGACGAGGCGTTCAGCTGCCGCGTCGAGGAGCCTCCGAGGCCCGAGCCGACGGAACGCCTGACGACCGGCATCTGGAAGCCCGACGCCGTCATCCCCGGGCACGTCTACTCGACCGAGGGCCTGAAGATCGCCGAGCAGCTCTTCAAAGGGCTCCTCATGATCGACGGCGAGCTCAACGTCCTGCCCTCGATGGCCGACAACCTACGCGTCTCGGGCGACGGTCTCACGTACCTCTTCCGCCTCCGAGAGGGGGCGCGCTGGAGCGACGGGGTGCCGCTGACAGCAGACGACTTCGCCTTCACCTGGATGCGGATGCGCGAGCAGGAGACGCGCACGTCCTTCCTCATGGAGGACGTCGAGACGGCCGACGCGCTCGACGACCGCACGCTCGAGGTCACGCTCCGCGAGCCTCGAAGCTTCTTCCCCTACGTCCTCGCCTCCCCCTGGGCCTTCCCGTGGCCGAAGCACAAGTGCGAGGAGCTCGGCGAAGACTGGCACCGGCCCGAGAACCTCGTCTCGAACGGACCCTTCACCCTCGCCGAGTTCGACGACGAGCACGCCCTGCTCGTCGCGAACCGCTACTGGGACGGGCCCCGCGGCAACGTGCGGGAGATCGAGATCCCGTTCGTCGACACGACGAAGGAGATGCTCGAGCGCTGGAGCGAAGGCGAGTTCGACGTCATATCGGTCGGCAACCTGCGGATCACCGAGGCCGCCGACACGATCTACGACCTCATCTCCGACCTGCACACGCGCTACATCGGCTTCAGCGCGGACAAGCCGCCGTTCTCGAACCAGCACGTGCGCAAGGCCTTCGCGCACGCCGTCGATCGCGAGGCGCTGCTGCGGCCGGAGGACAGCGAGAGGGCCTCGACGCGTGGCGGAGCGATTCCGCCGGCCATGCCCGGGCACTCGCACCGGGTCGGGCCGGAGTTCGATCTCGAGCTCGCCCGCGGCCTGCTCGCCGAGGCGGGCTATCCGGACGGACGCGGCCTTCCGGAGCTGAGCATGCTCGCGCCGCCGTGGCTCGTGCCGACGGCGAAGCTGATCGCCGAGCAGGTCGCCCAGATCGGCTTCCGAATCGACTATCGCGCGGCCGAAGGCAAGTTCTGGTCGGCGAGCCTGGAGAACGAGCACCTGTGGCTGGCCGGCTTCGGCGCGGACTATCCGGATCCCGACGGATTCTTCCGCGGGCTCTTCCGGGAGCCGTTCGCCTTCTACCGCGACGACGAGATCGAGGAGCTCATCATCGAGGCGCGGGCGCTCGACAACCAGCCCGAGCGGATGAAGCTGTACCACGAGATCGACCGGCTCTGGGTGAACGAGCACGCGGCCATCCTCCCGATCGCGTACGGCCGGATCGTCGCGGCCCACCGGCCGTGGATCGAGGGCTTCTGGTCGAACGCGCTCTCGAAGGCGAGCCTCGACCGGGTGATCGTCGAGCGCTCAGCCGTCGCGGCGGCTCCACAGGAGCCGGAGGCCGTCCAGAGTCAGTAGCGGCTCCACCTGCTCGATCGTCTTCGAGTGGGGAGCGATCAGCTCGGCGAGCCCGCCAGTGGCGATCACCTTGGCGCTGCCGCCGAGCTCGGCGCGCATCCGCTCGACGATCCCGTCGACCTGGCCCGCAAAGCCGTAGAAGAGCCCGGCCTGAAGGCCGGCGACGGTCGTCTTTCCGATCGCGGTCTCGGGGGCGACCAGGTCGACCTTCACGAGGCGCGCGGCGCGGGCGAAGAGCGCGTCCATGGAGATCTCGATTCCCGGCGCGATGACGCCCCCGACGTATTCGCCCGCTGCCGAGAGGGCGTCGAAGTTCGTCGACGTGCCGAAGTCGACCACGATGCACGGTCCGCCGTAGCGCTCCCGCGCGGCGACCGCGTTGACGATCCGGTCCGGCCCGACCTGGCGCGGGTCGTCGAAGAGGACCGGGATGCCCGTCCTCGTGCCCGGCCCGACGACGAGCACCGGCGCGTTCGCATAGCGCGCGGCGAGCTCCTCGTAGGAGCGGACGAGGAGCGGAACGGTCGAGGAGAGGCAGAGGCCGTCCACGTCCTCGAAGTCGAGATTCCGCAGCTCGAGGAGGCGGATGACGAGCGCGGCGATCTCGTCGCCGGTGCGCTCGGCCTCGGTGGCGACGCGCCAATGCTCGACGAGCTCGTCCCCGTCGTAGAGCCCGAGCACCGTCTGGGTGTTGCCGACGTCGACGGCCAGCAACACGGCGCTAGAGCGCTAGCCGATCTCGTCCTCGCCCGAAGGGGTCTCGCCGAGCTTCTCGGCGAGGGCCTCGGGCGTCAGGGCCGGCTCTTCGCCTTCGCCGCGCAGCTCCTCGATCGTGACGTCGCTCGACGTGTAGACCTCGGCGCGCGGGATCATCCGCATGGGGCGGTTCTTGTCCCAGACCCAGACGTCCTCCATCGTCAGGTGGAAGAACGGATAGCTCGTCTGCGGGAGCACCCTGAGCTCGTGCCTGTTGCAGAGATAGGTCGAGTCCTGGGTGACGACGCAGAAGCGGAAGAGGCCGAAGACGTCCGAGTACTCCTTCTTCAGGCGCAGCTCGAGCTTGGCCTCGTATTCGTCCAGCTCATCGAGATGGGACATGGCAGTCATTCTAGCTCCGCCCCGGGCAGGTCCCGGAGGCGGCGGCCGTCCGGGAGGGTCAGCTCCGGGTCGAGCTCGAGGAGCGGCTCGAGCACGAACCTCCGCTCGGGGAGGCGCGGGTGCGGGACGGTCAGGCCCGCCTCGTCGATCTCCTCGTCGCCGTAGAGGAGCAGGTCGAGGTCGATCGTCCGCGGGCCCCAGCGGGCTTCGCTTGCCCGGTCCCGGCCGAGAGCACGCTCGACGGCCAGCAGCGTGTCGAGGAGCGCACGCGCGGAAAGCGTCGTCTCGAGCGCGGCTGCCGCGTTGAGAAAGCGCGGCTGCTCGAGCAGCCCGACCGGGTCCGTCTCGCGAAACGACGACACCGCGACGACGCGGATGCCGTCCGTGTCGCCGAGGCGGGCCAGAGCCTCGCGGAGCGTCGCCTCCCGCTCGCCGAGGTTCGCGCCGAGCCCGATGTAGGCGACGCTCACCCGCGCACGCGCTAGGCGATCCGCCCGGTCAGCTCGTACGTGTGATGGTCGTCCCGCGACACGCCGCTGCAGGCGTACGGCGTCGTCTTCGCGAAGCAGTTCTTGTAGCGGTTGCTCCCGTTCGAGAGCACGATGTCGATCTTCGAGACCGTCTTCCCGAAGCCGAACTTGATCGTCCCGTCGCCCGACTTCGGGATCCCCAACGTGAACGCGCTGACCGCGCCGGTCTTCTTGAACACGAGCGCAGAGGCCGCCGCGCCCGTCGACGTCGAGGGCAGGCTGAAGGCCACCTTGAGCTTCGCCCTCCTCCCCACTCCGCTGCCCCGCTTGAACTCGTAGTAGGCGCTCGTCTGGTGCTTGAGCGTGATCGACCTCGAGCGGCTCGGCTTGCTCTTGCTCAGCTTCATCGGGGAGGCGGTGAGCGGCGACTGCGGATAGTGGTTGGCCGGCCCCTCGTCGTACACGCCGGGCACGCGTGCGATCCGGTTCATCCAGCCGAACTGGGCGAAGCGGGCGCGGAAGCCACCCCTGCTCCTGAGGACGCGGCTGATCGCCTGGATCGAGTAGTCGTCGCGGCCGACGCCGTCGGGCCCGGCCCCATCGGTGTCCGAGCTCCCATCTGCGTTGTGCCAGATGCTCCTCATGAGCCCCGTGCTGAACTCCTCCGAGAGGTAGCGGAAGAAGATCCAGTCGCCGTACACGTGGCAGCACTGCCCGCCCTTGTCGAGCGGGATGCTCGGCTTCGCGAGCGGGCCCGTGACCAGGTACTGGAGGTTGTCGTCGACGTCTGTGTAGACCTCGTCCTCCATCCACGTGGCCGTGGCCTCGAGCAGCCACTGGTCCTCGAAAGCGTCGTAGGCGAACTGGATCGCATGGAAGAACTCGTGCGCTGCCGTCACCTCGAGGTTCTCGAGCGGGCTGTGGGCGCCGAACACGGGCTCGGTGTAGTTGTTGTCGACGACGCAGTAGGCCGACATGTCGAAGAAGAAGTAGCCGCCCTGCAGGTGGGGGTCGTCCGTCGTGCAGTAGCCGTAGAGACCCTTGTCGCCCAGATTGGCCAGATAGACGTCGAACTTCGCACCGGTTGGATCTGCGGAGCTCGTGCCGTCGTTCATCGAGGTGATGTCGGACTTCGGCGGACGGTAGCCGAGCGTCGTCACCTCCTCGCCCCAGACCTCGGCGTCGAAGACGTCCAGCGCCTGGTCGACGTAGTCCGGGACCCCGTTAGCCGGAGTCGTGTCCGTGGACGAGACCGCATCGGACGTGCTCGTCACGTAGTGGACGCAGACGTTGGTGCCGCAGACCGGGGTCGCTTCCGTCGTCGAGTAGGAGTCCGGGTCGAGATCGGTGTCGTATTCGGTCGGACGCGCAAGGATTGCCAGGGCCTGCTCACGATCGGCGCCGGAGAGATCGCGAACCCGTACGGCCAGGTCGCGGAGGATCAGGGTGGCGGAACGCGGGTCCGGACGCCGGATCTCCCCGTAGCGCGCCGCCACGCGGGCCGGGCGAAAGAGCGTGAGCGCGCGCTCGAGCGCATACCGGGCCGGCGTCAGCTCGCCGTGCGCAAGC
>DASUJY010000087.1:0-8875 GCA_036279015.1 Gaiellaceae bacterium
GGCGAGCCGCGCCGCGCCGATCTGCGCCCGGCCTTCGAACGGAGCTCGCTCCGTGACGTCTTCGCCAACCGGCGCTACGAGGACGGGCGGGCGAAGTCGCTCGAGCTCGACGCGTACGGGTACCGCTGGCTCGTCGCCGCCCCCTGACGACGCCGGCGCTACGAGCTCGGCGCGATCCGGTACTGAGCGCCGAGTCGGCGATGTGCCCCGGCGGATACTCTTCGACGATTCCGCCGCCGCTGATCGTCCCAGCATCTCCTTCGAAGCGGCCGGTGCCCCCGAGTATGGTCCCGAACAGACTCTGCCGCGCGTGGCGGCCGTCCGGCTCGAACCGCTGGACGGTACGAACGGCCGCGCGCAGCGTGCCCTCCGGCAGCTCGAATGTCATCGTGCCGCGATCGTGGACGACAGCGTTCGGACCGGGCTCGCCGGAGAACGTCTTCAGGCAATACCGCATCGTCCCGCCGTCGGCGACTCTTGCGGTCAGGTTCAGGAAGCAGGACTCGCTCGAATGCGACTCAGCCCGACCGCTCACGCGAACATCGATGGCACTCGGTGCATTCGCGTGTCCGCCGCAGGCTGACAACATCGCGACAGTCGCGGAGAGGGCTACGACGCCGGCAAAGCGGGCGGTCATCGTCCCCGCAGGCGAACCGCCTCGGCGAGCCGGTCGAGCGAGCTCGAGGTCATGGGCTCGAGCACGACGATCGCGTCGTCGAAGCCGAGGGCCTCGAAGGCGTCGAGTGCGCTCGCGTGCTGCTCGGGCGGTGTCTCGAGGGCGCGCTCGATGTGCATGCCGACGGTTCGCCGAAGCGTGGCCGGGTCGCGGCCCTCCGCGTCCAGCGCGGACTCGAGCACGTCGAGGCGCCGTCGAAGCTCGTCATCCGGCCGAGCGAACCACGCCGTGTTCCAGGCGTCCGCATGCCGCGCGGTCAGGCCGAGCATGCGCAGCCCTTTTGCTCCGACGAGCACCGGTATCCGCCGCTTCGGCGAGGGAAGCAGGACGGCCTGGTCGGTCCAATAGTGCCCGCCCGCGAACGTCACGGTCTCGCCACGCAGGAGCGGGGCGATGATCTGGACCGCCTCTTCGAACTTGTCGACGCGGCGATCGGTCGAGTAGCCGAAGGCCTCGTACTCGGACTCGTGCCAGCCGGCTCCGACGCCGAGGAGGAAGCGCCCGCCGCTGACCTCGTCGAGGGTCGCCGCCATCTTGGCGAGGAGACCTGGGCTCCGGTACCCGGTGCACATCACAAGGGTGCCGAGCTCGACGCGGCTCGTCCTCGCGGCGAGCGCCGAGAGGATCGTCCATCCCTCGTGGATCCCGTCGAACGGTGTACCGGGGATGCTCGAGACGAAGTGGTCGCAGACCCAGAGCGAGTCGAGGCCGACGGCCTCGGCGTGCTCGGCGAAGGCGACGACGTCCGTCCACGACGGCATCCGGCCGGCTCGATCCTCTGGAGCCTGCGGGACGAGAACGCCCACCCTCATCCCGTGAAGTCTTTCAAGCCGCGGCGAGTCCGATGTCGGCGCGCGCGGGGGAGCCGTTCGGCTCCCCCGCGCGTGGCTGACTGGTCCTAACGCTAGTGGGTCGTGAAGCTCCAGATGTCCGAGTCGCCGAATCCCGTCGGACAGTCCGTCAGCGGATTCGGCGGGTCTCCGGCGTTCTCCGGGTCATCGCGGAGTGCCTGTCGCCATTCGTTGATGGCAGGACAGACGGTGCCGTTGCGAGCGTCGTTCCACACCGTCACGCCGTAGTCGTTCATCGCGTCGGCGTAGACGTAATCGCCGAGGAACTCGGCCTGGAGATCGTTCTGCGCCGATGACCGCGGGTCACCGACCGGGCTGCGGTGGAGCGTCGTCCAGCCGGAAGGTGCTCCCGCGAACGCGGCCAACCGCGTGACTCCCACGAGCCCGCGAGCGGTCGAGGTCGTCGACTGGAACGGGGTCGTGAAGGCGTTGTAGACGACGTAGAGGTCGCTGCCGTCCGGCGAGAAGGCAGGCGCCGTGTAGAAGCCGCGGTCCCCGTTCGTCGAGACCTGCTGCGCCCCACTCCAGTCGAGTGCCGGCCCTCGTCCCGGCGGAACCCTGCCGGTTTGCTCGTCGGCCGTTGCCCATTGGACGAAGACTCGCTCCTGGTTGAGGGCGGGACCGGTGATGTAGTTGTCGACGATCGTGTTCGGCGCACCGACGCCTGTAGGAGCTCCATTCGCGATGTCGACGTTCGGCGACCCGGTGAGGTCGTTACGGGCACCGGCGATGCCGTCCTCGACGCAGCGTCCGATGACGGGATCGACGACGAAGCAGCTGTCGGTAAGCGTGACGACGCGACTCGGGCGCGTCCACGAGCGGCCGCCGTCATAGGAGCGGACCATCTCGTGTGTCGAAGTGCCCGGAAGCCCGGCCTGGAACGTCTGGTAGAAGACGTAGACGACTCCGTGGCTGTTCGTCCGGACCGTGCAGCCGCTCTGGCCGAAGTGCACCGGCGAGGCGGCCGCCGCACGCGAGACCTGCTTCTGCTCCCACGTGGAGCCACCGTCGCGTGAGGTCGAGACGAAGAGCGGCTCCGCACCGCCGCCGACGAACTTCGCGTAGCAGACGTAGACGTTGCCGAAGAAGTCCGAGCTCTCGGCGTTGTCGGCCCAGATCTGCTCCTTGTCGGCGAACTGTGTTGCCGCAGTCTGCTGCGAGGCGATCACCGGAGGCTTCCAGGTGCTCTTCTGGTCGAAGTTGCTCGCGTCGATGTTGTCGGCACGCGAGACTGCGATCCCCTCGAACCCCTTGATCGGCCCTGCCTCGGCGAAGCCCTGCTCGCGAAGCTCCGCATTGCGCTCCGGGGCCTCTTCCTCGTCGAGATCCTCGGCCGTCGCGCCCGAGGCGTAGAGATCCGCGGGGAAGTTCGAGGTCAGGTTCGCGTAGTAGAGGCGCGACCCGTTCGCCCACGAGAAACTGCCGTTCCTGGGAATCGGGCCGAAAGCGACCGCCGGGTCACCGTCGGAGACGAGCCCGGCTTCGTAGTACCAGGGGATCGTCCCGATCGGGCCGACGTCCGGCGTGCCGTTCCTGGCCGACCAGCCCGTGTAGGTCGGCTGATGCCAGGTGGCGCCGTGGTCGAAGGACAGGTAGATGCCCGAGACGCCGACGCCCGGCGTGAACGGACAGGGCGATTCCTCGCTCGCGAAGATCGTCGTCCCGCAAGGGGCAAGATCGATCTCGTCGTTCGAGCCCGCGGCGACGATGTTGGGGCGCGAAGCGTCGATCGCGACGGCCGGTTCGTTTTGCTTGTTCTGAGGGAACGGATGATGCGGGCTGCCGACCGTAACCTCAGACTCGCTCGCCGCCAACGCCGCTGGTACGAGAATCGCGATTGCGAACAACGCGCTGATGATGGCCAATGGCCATCGAAGAGTGTCGCTCTTCATTTCTCCCCCCTAGATTGGTGCCCCTAGCACCGAGCAAGCTAGGCCGTTCAGAATGGGCTGCCGGATCTCGGCATGGATTGCCAGCTTGTGCTCGTGACGGTGCCGTGCGGCCGCGACGTTAGCACGCGCCTCCTCTCTGTGACGGCGACTGGGATCGAACCAAGCCCTAGCCGAGCTCACTAGGCGTCACGATGTCGGGACCGGTGTCGGACAACCGAGGCTGTCACGTTCCGAACGCCCAACGGTGTCGGACACCTCAGGCTGTCAAGGTCTAACTGCGCCGACTGTGTGACAGTTCGCCGCTGTTGAAAACGGTCGCTCCGGGCCAGGAACGCCTCCACCTCGCTTGCAGCTTGGCCTGCTTCCACGACAACCCGAGGAAGACGCGCGGCTTGTTCATTGCGCGGTTCACCTTCGTCCAAGGGAGCAGAACCAGCGTTCTCGACTCGATCTCCGCCCGGCGGCCTGCGTCAGCGAGACGCCCAGCCCCCTCAGGACGGAGCAGCTTGCCCCTCAGCCTTCGGGAGAAGAAGCGACGCGCCGAAACCGATCGCTGCGGCAACGGCGATAGCGCCCATTGCGAGCGCGTATGACCGTGTCCCCGTGGCGAGGCCCGAGACGAGGATCGTCCCTGCGATCGCTGTTCCGAAGGAGGAGCCGAGGTTGGATACGCTGCGGGAGAGGCCCGAGATCTCGCCCTGCTGCTCCTCGGGGAAGCTCGATTGCACGACGTTCACCGACGGCGTCAGCATCACGCCCAGGCCCAGGCCGATGAAGAAGAGCCCGGGCACCAGGGCGACGATGTTCTTCGAGGCGTAGACCAGGCCGATCAGGAGGCCGATGCCGACGAAGACGACGACGAACCCGGCCGTGATCAGCGTCCGCTGTGCGCGTCTCTTGGCGAAGCGCTCCGCGCCCAGCGACGAGATCAGGAGGCCGACCGTCGCCGCGGTGAAGATCACTCCCGTCTCGATCGCGTTGTACCCGCGCACGGTCTGCAGGTAGACGGCGACGACGAAAGACGTCCCCATCAGGAGCAGCCACTGGACGTTCTGCGTGATAAGGGCGAGGTTGGACGTGCGATTCCTGAAGATCCGCGTCGACAGAAGCGGCTCCTTGCCCGCTCGTTCGCGCGAGCGGATGGAGAGCAGAAAGAAGACCAGGAAGGCCGTTCCGACGACCAGGAACACCGTCATGAGCGAGACGTTGCTGTCGGCCTGCAGGATCCCGAACACCAGGCAGAAGAGCCCGACCGCCGAAAGCACCGCTCCGATCGCGTCGAAGGGTCGAGTCGGGTCGGCTGGGAGCGGATCCACGAGCCGGCGGCTCAGCAGGAGGATCGCGACGATGACGAGCGCCTGGAAGATGAAGGCGGCCCGCCAGCTGATGCTGGTCGTGATGATGCCTCCGATCAACGGACCCGCCGCCGCGCCGATGCCTCCCAGTCCGCTGATGACGCCGAAAGCCCTCGCCCGCGTTGTCAGATCGTTGAACCAGAGCGTCGCGAGGATGTAGACGGGCGGGATCAGAAGCGCGGTCCCGACGCCCTCCAGGATCGAGTTGCCGACGATGAGCACCCCGAGCCCCGGGGCGAACGCGCTCAACAGGGCGCCGAGCCCGTAGAGCGCCAGGCCGCCGTTGAGACATCGCTTGCGGCCCCACCGGTCGGTCAGCTTGCTGCACGGAATCATGAGGACCGCCATGACCAGGAGGAACAACGTGATCGTCGCCTGGACGCCCTGGACCGTGGTGTCCAGGTCCTCGCTGATGTCGTTGATCATCACGTTCATGTTCGAGCCCGCGAAGCTGCAGATGAACTGGGCGAGGGCGAGAGGAAGGAGCAACCTGCGGCGCGAGAGCGCAGGGCTTGCGACCGCGGATGCGACGCTCAAGCAGCCACCTTTTCTTGCTCCGCCGCACCGATGGCGACAGCCGCGCCGATCAGCGCCAGATGGCTGAACGCCTGCGGGAAGTTGCCGACCTGCCGCCCGCCTTTCACGTCGTACTCCTCGGACAGAAGGCCCAGGTCGTTTGCCAGCGAGAGGAGGCGCTCGAACAATGCGCGAGCGTCGTCGACGCGGCCGTTGAGCGCGAGCGCGCTCACGAGCCAGAACGAGCATGCGAGGAACTGCCCCTCGTCGCCCGCCAGTCCGTCGTCGGTCTCGGCGGTGGAATAGCGCGAGACGAAGCCGTCGCGCGCGAGCTCGCGCGAGATCGCGTCGATCGTCCCCGTGACGCGTGGGTCGGTCGGCGGCAGGAAGCCGACCAGCGGGATGTTGAGGACGGCTGCGTCCAGCTCCTTCGAGCCGTAGTACTGGGTGAAGGTCTGCCGCGAGGTGTCGAAGCCCTGCTCTAAGACCTCCCGGTGGACTTCGTCCCGGGCCGCTCTCCAGCGCTCCAGAGGCGCCTCGAGGCCGAACTGCTCGGCGAGGCGGATCGCGCGGTCGAAGACGACCCAGGCCATGACCTTCGAATGCGTGAAATGCCGGCGTGGTCCGCGGGTCTCCCAGATGCCGTCGTCGGGCTGCCGCCAGATCGACTCGACGTGCTCGACGATGTTCCGCCAGCGGGGCCACATCCGCTCCTCGATCCGGCCGAGGACCGTTGCGCCGAGAAACCCGACGCCGATGACCTCGCCGTAGACGTCGAGTTGAAACTGCTCGGAAGCGGCGTTCCCGATACGCACGGGCCTCGATCCTTCGTAGCCCGGAAGCCCCTCGAGCTCGAACTCCGTGAGGCGCCGCTCACCGCCGATCCCGTACATGATCTGGATCGAGGTCGGATCGCCGGTGCCGACGCGGAGCAAGTAGTCGCGAAAGGCGAGCGCCTCCTCGGTGTAGCCGGCCGAGAGCAGGGCCTCGAGCGCCAGCACCGAGTCGCGAAGCCAGCAGTAGCGGTAGTCCCAGTTGCGCTCGCCTCCGACGTCCTCGGGCAAGGACGTGGTCGGCGCCGCGACGAGCGCGCCCGTCGTCTCGAAGGTCATCGCCTTGAGGACGATGAGCGAGGTGAGGACGGCGTCGCGGTAGGGTCCGTCGTAGCTGCAGCGCCCGCTCCACTCGCGCCACCACGCTTCGGTGCGAGCGAGGGCGGATTCCGCATCCTCGACGAGCGGTGCCTCCTCGTAGGAAAGGTGCCAGGAGAGCACGAGGCGCTCGCGGGCGCCCTCGTGGGCGACGAAGTCCGCGCGTATCGTCCCGTTCTCCGTCTCTAGCGGCAGGGCAGTCGTGAGCCGGAACGCGTCCGGGCCGGCGGTCCCGGTCACCCCGTCGGGCGCGGGCTCGAGCCAGGGAAGCGTGGACGCGTAGTCCGGGCGGAGCCCGAGCTCCATTCGCATCGGCACTTGCCCCTTGAGGCCCTCGACGATGCGAATCAGGCGCGGGGGGCCCGTGACCCGGCGCGGCATGAAGTCGATGACCCGCACGGCGCCCTCGGTCGTCTCGAGATCCGTCTCGAGCACGAGCGTCCCCGGCCGGTAGCGGCGCGAGCTGGTCCGGACCTCGCCGCTCGGTGCGAGAAGCCAGCGACCGTGATCCTCTCCTCCTAGCAAAGCGGCGAAGCACGAAGCCGAATCGAACCGCGGTAGACACAGCCAGTCGACGGCTCCATTGCGGCCGACCAGAGCAGCGCTCTGCATGTCGCCGACCAACGCGTAGTCCTCGAGGCGCATCGAGCTCCCTCCTTCGCGGGCGGTTCCGCCTTCGGGGCGAAGGTTCGCGGGCAAGCCGACCCGGGTCTTCACCCGAATCCGAAGATCACCCGGGTGACGAGGCGATGCATGAGCCCGTCCCGCACGTGTCGATCACCCGGGTGAACGCCGGTGCCGGGTGAAGTCCCTGCAGGAGATCTCCGTGATGCTTGCCCGCGTGCAGCCACGAAGCGCGCCGGAGAGCTTCGGCGATGATCGTCTGCGTTTCGGCGGCGGTTCACGGTCGGCCGAGTGCGCCGCGCGCGCCGGAGGCGGCGTGTGACAGCCGTGGCCGCCAAGGCCGCGTCGCCGGCGAGGGGCGCCACGATCATCCTCCTCACGCTGGCCGCAGGCCAGTTCCTCATGACCCTGGACAGCTCGGTGATGAACGTCTCCATCGCGACGGTGGCGAAGGACGTCGGGACGACCGTCACCGGGATCCAGGGCGCGATACGGCCTACACGCTCGTGATGGCGGCGCTCATGATCAAGTCGCAGGCCCAGGTCGAGCTGGCAGGCGGGGTTCCATTCATCTCGGACGCCGATTTACAGGCGGCGCTCGACAAGGCGGATGTGAGCTCGAGCGCGAGCGAGGCCGCCGTCGAGGCCTATACGGCCGCGCGCGTCGACGGCCTCAGGTCCGCGCTCGCGATCCTCGCCGTCCTCGCCCTGGCCGCGCTCTTCCTGGCGCAGCGCATCCCGAGGAGGCCGCTCGTGGCCAGCGGAGCGCCGGCGTGAGCGCCGACCCGCGCCATCCGGCCACGGCGACCCGGGACGCGTTCGCCGTCGACGGCCGCCCGAATCGCCGTTTGGTCGCGGGCGCCACCCTGATCGCCTTCGCAGTGGTGCTCGCCGTCTGCGCGCTCCTGATCGGCGTCTGGCTCGTGCGCGAGACGGTCGTCTGGCTCGTCGCGGCCGGCTTCCTCGCCTTCTCGATCGAGCCGTTGATCCGCATCTTCGTGCGCCGAGGAGTCGGCAGAGGACTGGCCACCACGCTCGCGTTCCTGACCATCGCGGGCGCGGTTCTCTTCTTCGCGATCGCGCTCGTCCCGGCGATCACGGACGGAGCGCACGCGCTGCAGGAGAAGATCCCTGCCTACGTCGACCAGCTGCAGGGGACCAGCGCTTCGGACTCGCTCAACGCCGACGACGCGATTCAGACAGCGGGGGACTCCGCCCAGGGAGCGGCCCGCTTCTTCGAGAACAGCAACAAGGTTCTGGAGCTCGTGGGCGGGCTCGCGAGCGCGGGCTTCGCCGCGTTCATGATCTTCACCTTCACGCTCTATTTCCTCGTCTACGGGCAAGATCTCGTCCAGCGCGCGAGCGGCTTGCTGCCGACCTCTTATCGCGCGCCGTTCATCGCGGCGACCCGCAAGATCTACGTCGTCAACCGGGGCTACTGGTACGGGAAGTTCCTCATCGGCCTCATCGCCGCGTTGACGACGTTCCTGACGATGAAGCTCTTGGGGCTCCCGTTCGCGGCGCCGCTCTCGCTCTTCGTCGGCATCACCGACCTGATCCCGAACATCGGCGCGACCCTCGGCACGATCCCCGTCGTCGTCGTGGGCCTCCTCGAGGAGCCGTGGAAGGGCGTCGTCGCGGGCGCCGTGCTCATCCTCTACCAGCAGGTCGAGAACAACCTCGTCACGCCCAAGGTGTTCAAGGAGACGGTCGAGATCCACCCGTTCCTCTCGGTCGTCACCGTGATCGTGTTCACCACCCTCTTCGGGATCGTCGGGGCGCTCATCGCGGTCCCCGTGACGAAGGCGATC
>DASUJY010000088.1:0-69187 GCA_036279015.1 Gaiellaceae bacterium
CTCGAGCTCGGGATCGACATCGGCCTCCTCGACTGCGCGCTCTCGGTCGGCTTCCCCGGCACGGTCGCGAGCCTGCGCCAGCAGTGGGGGCGCGCGGGGCGCCGCGCCGCCGGCCTGGCCGTGCTCGTGGCGAGCGAGGACGCGCTCGACCAGTTCTTCATGCGGGACCCGGAGGCGCTCATGAGCCGCCGCGTCGAGGCGGCCATCCTCGACCACGCCAACCCGCGCATCCTCGACGGCCACGTCCTCTCGGCCGCGTTCGAGGCGCCCCTCGACGCAGAGGACGCTCCCTTCCTCGGCGACGAGGCGCTCATTCGGGCCGAGGCGCTCGCGGCGACGGGGGAGCTGAAGCGGACGAATGCCGGCTTCGTCTGGGCGGGTCGAGACTACCCGGCGGGCCGCTTCTCGCTCCGCTCGACGAGCCCGGAGTCGTTCGCCGTCGTCGAGGCCGAGTCGGGGTCGGTGCTCGGTCTGGTCGAGCGCGAGCGCGCGTATTCGACCGTCCACGACGGGGCCGTCTACCTGCACATGGGCGAGGCCTATCTCGTGCTGGCACTCGACCACGAGAGCAGAACGGCGCTCGTGGAGCCGTTCTCGGGCGACTACTACACGCAGGCCAAGAAGGAGACGATGACGTCCATCGAGCGCGCGGAGTTGAGCGAGCGGCGGCTCGGCATGGAGGTCGCCTTCGGAACCGTGAGTGTGACCGAGCAGGTCGTCGCCTACCAGAAGAAGTCGATCCGCGACCAGGCGACGCTCGACCTCGTGCCGCTCCTCATGCCCGAGACGAGCTTCGAGACCGAAGCGGTCTGGTACGTACCCGAGGACTGGATGCTCGACGGGATCGAGGAGATGCCCCGCCTTCTCGGGGCGCTCCACGCCGCCGAGCACTCCATGATCGCGCTCCTACCACTCTGGGCGATGTGCGACCGCTGGGACATCGGCGGGCTCTCGACCAACCTTCACCACCAGACGGGGAGGCCCACGGTCTTCGTCTACGACGGCCACGCGGGCGGAGTCGGCATCGCCCGCCGCGGCTTCGACCAGCTCGAGGGCTGGGTCGACGACACGGCCGAGCTCCTGGCCGGCTGCCCGTGCGAGAGCGGCTGTCCTTCCTGCGTCCAGTCACCCAAGTGCGGCAACCTGAACGAGTACCTCGACAAGGGCGCCGCGCTCCTCCTCCTGCGGCGGATGCTCACCGCGAGAACGTGAAGGGCCGGACGGAGCCGGCCCCCCACGCGGTTCCCGGGAAGGGAACGGCTCAGGCGTTCGCGCAGCTTTCGCCACCCTGGCCCTGACCGTCGCCCGGCGTACCGACCGGCGGCAGGGGCGGCGTCTGGGCGGGGTTGTGCGCGCTGATTGCTTCCTTCGCCATCCCGTTGTCGTTCGACGGGCTGCCGGCCGCTTCGGCGGCGCACACCGTCGACGGCAGGCCCGTGTGATGGAAGGCGAGCGCCGAGGTCGGCAGCGCCAGCACGAAGAGCGCCGCAATGAGCAGAACGAGCCGTTTCATTAGTCTCCTCCCCAGTTCGTTTCGACCTCGACTACGGAGGGACGTGGCAAACGGTTTGCGTCGGGACGCGCGCGGCGGCACGCTGATCCTCGGCGGAGGCTTCGCCGGGAGCTATGTGGCGCGCCTCCTCGGGAAGCGGGGCGCGACGATCGTCTCGCGCGAGAACTTCATGCTCTACACGCCGAACCTGCCTGAGGCGGCCTCGGGCACGCTCGAGCCGCGGCACGTGGTCGTCCCGCTCCGGATGATGTGCCCGCACGCCGACCTCGTCCTCGGGAACGCGACCGCCGTGGACGAGACCGCCCGCACCGTGACGGTCGAGAGGGACGGCGGAATGCTCGAGCTCGGCTACGAGAACCTCGTCGTCGCGCTCGGGGCGATCGTCCGCTCGCTGCCCATTCCCGGCCTGGCCGAGCACGCACACGGCTTCAAGGACCTCGCCGACGCAATCGGGCTTCGGAACCACGTCCTGCGCGAGCTCGAGGCCGCCGACTCGGCCGCGCCCGACGAGGTGGGACGCCACCTCACCTTCGTCTTCGTCGGCGCCGGCTACGCGGGAGTGGAGGCGCTCGCGGAGCTCGCAGACCTGGTCCGCGACGCGCTCCGGTTCTATCCGCGGCTTCGCGATGCCGAGCAGCGCTGGATCCTCGTCGACGCGGCGCCGAAGATCCTGCCGGAGATCCCGACCAGGCTCGGAGAGTACGCGGCGCGCGAGCTGGCGAAGCGCGGCGTCGACATCCGGGTCGGGACGACGCTCGACTCGGCGGAGGAGCACGCGGCGACACTCTCGGACGGCGAGCGCATCGAGACAGAGACGCTCGTCTGGACGGCCGGTGTGAAGGCGACGCCGCTCGTCTCGCGCTTCGGGTTTCCCGTCGACGAACGGGGGCGCGTCGTGGTCGACCCCGCGCTCAGGGTCGAAGGGCGCGAGAACGTCTGGTCGCTCGGCGACTGCGCCCGCGTTCCCAACGAGGCGACGCCGGGACAGTTCGACCCGCCGACCTGCCAGCACGCGCTGCGCCAAGCGCGGCGCCTCGCGAAGAACATCCACGGCGAGCCGAAGCCGTACCGCTACCGGATGCTCGGGCAGGTGGCGACGCTCGGGCGCCACAAGGGGATCGCCGACGTCGTCGGCCTCCGCTTCCGCGGCTTCCCCGGCTGGTTCATCACGCGGACGTACCACCTCTACCAGCTGCCGCTCCTCACTCGGAAGCTGAGAGTCGTCACCGACTGGACGGTGGGCCTCTTCTTCCGCCGCGACATCGCCGAGCTCTCGATGCTCGGCCACGCGGGCCGGCTCGGCGATGAGTGACTTCGCGCGCGCGGCCGCGTTCGAGGAGAAGATGCGCGACGCCGCCGTCGAGCGCGTCGTCGAGACGCGCTTCGGTCCCGCGCTCTTCAACGACACCTACCGCGACCTCTGGATGCTCAACGTCCTCCGCGTCGAGAAGGCGGTGCCTGCGGGCGCCGCGGAGCTCGCGGAGGAGGCCGAGCGCGTCCAGGCAGGCCTTCCGCACCGACGCGTCCTCGTTCTCGACACGGCGCTCGGAGCGCACGTGGCCCCGGGCTTCGCGGAGCGTGGCTGGAAGACGGATCGCTTCGTCTTCATGGCGCTGAAGCGGCCGTCCGTCCGGGCGGCGGACACCGCCATGGTCACCGAGGTCGACGCGGGCGCGCTCGCCGAGCTCCGCGAGGCGATCGGGCGCGAGCAGCTGCCCGACATGACACCGGGGGCGCTCCGGCAGCTGCGGGAGTCGAGCGCGATCTTCGAGGAGCCCGGGAGAGCACGGCACTTCGCCGTCCTGGTCGACGGCCGCGTCGTCAGCGCGACCGATCTTTTCTCCGACGGGAGCACCGCCCAGGTCGAGGAGGTGGCGACCCTGCCGGAGTTCCGCGGGCGCGGCTACGCAACCGCCGTCGTGCAGCGCGCAGTCGACGAGGCGCTCGCCACGGGGCACGACTTCGTCTTCCTCACCGCCGACGCGGACGACTGGCCGAAGGAGCTCTACCGCCGGCTCGGCTTCGACGAGGTCGGGATGGAGTGGGCCTTCCTCAAGAACCCGGCAGTCCCCTGACCCGCGGCCGGCTGGGGTCGCCCTACCTGAGCTTGTCGAGCGCCTTGCCGATCGACTGGCGCCCGTGCAGGACTGGCTCGAAGAGGTCGCCCTCGCGCTCGACCCGGGCAAGCACGACGTCCATCGTGAAGGCGAAGGGGTCGAGGCCTTCACGGACCTCCTCCCAGCGAAGGGGCGTCGAGACAGGAGCGCCCTCGCGCGGGCGTACCGAGTACACCGAGGCGATCGTCTTCCCCTCGCCGTTCTGGTTCGCGTCGATGAGGACGCCGCGCCGCTTCGCCTTCGACCACTCCGTCGTGACGAGCCCACGATGCGTGCGCGCGAGCGTGCCGGCGACGATCTCGGCGAGCTCGCGCGTGTCGGCATAGGTGTAGCGCCGCTGGATCGGGACCAGAACGTGCATCCCGTCCGAGCCGCTCGTCTTCGGACAGCCCTCGAGCTCGAGCGCGTCCAGCACCTCCTTGACGAGAAGCGCCACCTGCACGACCTCCGGAAAACCCACGTCCGGCGACGGATCGAGGTCGAAGAGGACGAAGTCGGGGCGCTCGGGCCTATCGACACGCGAGTACCAGACGTTCATGTCGATGCAGCCCATGTTCACCATCCAGAGGAGGGCGAGCTCGTCGTTCACGAGCGGGTACGTGATCATCCGCTTCTGGCGCGACTCGCGCGACGTCGCGCGGAAGGCGCGTGAGTCGATCCAGTCGGGCATGTGCTTCGGCGCGTCCTTCTGGAAGAAGAAGTTGCCGTCGCGCCCGTCGGGATAGCGCTTCATCGTGAACGGCCGCCCCTTTAGATGTCGCACGAGCACGGGCGCGACGTCGCGGTAATACGCGAGCAAGTCTCCCTTCGTGAGCCCGCTCTCCGGAAAGAAGACCTTGTCGAGGTTCGAGAGGCGGAGCGTCCGCTTGCCGCGCTGGATCTCGGTCTCGATCGCCCGCTCGACCCGCACCTCGTCGGGCTCCTTGTCCTCCCTGAGGCCCATGTACGCGGGAGCACGCAGATGGCCCTCGTGCGTCCACTCGACGAACTCCACCTCGCAGACGAGCTCGGGCTCGACCCAGACGACGTCTCCCTTCTTCACACGAGGCATCTTCGGGACGACCGGGAAGGGCGAGTCGGCACGCTCGAGCGGCTTCAGGAGCCCCATCAGTCGGTCGAGCTCCTTGTCCGTAAACCCCGTTCCGCAGTTGCCGACGTAGCGGAGCTGGCCGCCCTCGTTGACGGCGAGGATGAGTGCCCCGAGGCTGCCGGAGCGGCGACCCTGGCCGCGGGTGTAGCCCGCGACGACGAACTCCTGGCGCTGCTTGCCGGGCTTCACCTTCAACCAGTTCCGGCTCCGCTTGCCGGGCTCGTAGCGCGAGTCGGCGCGCTTGGCCATCACGCCCTCCAGCCCAAGCTCCAGCGCGGCACGCTCGAGCGCGGCCCCGTCGTCGAAGGCCTCCGAGAGCTGAATCGTCTTGTTGCGGGGGTCGAGGACGTCCTCGAGCCGCTTGCGGCGCTCGGCGAACGGGAGGTCGATCAGGGGCTCGCCCTCGAGCTGGAGGAGGTCGAAGACGTAGTAGACGAGGGGATAGCCGCCCTTCTGCATCGCGGAGAAGCTCGTGCGGCCCTGCTCGTCGATGGCGCACACCTCGCCGTCGAGAACGCAGTTGGTGGTCCTCAGCGCGCGAGGGACAGCCCGGGCGATGTCCCCGAAACGCTCGGTGTAGTCCTGATCCTTGCGCGTGCGGAGCTCGGCATCGCCGTTCGTCACGTACGTGATCGTCCTGTATCCGTCCCATTTGGCCTCGTAGAGCCAGCCCCGTCCCGTGGGGAGCTTCTCGGCCAGGGAGGCGAGCATGGGCGAGTAGCGCCGGTGCGCGCTCTCGGCCCCCTTCTTCCGCTTCGGAGGCGACTCGTCTCGCTTGCGGATGAGGAGCCAGTTCTTCTCCTCCCCGGAGAGGTGGGCGGGCACGAGCGTCCAGACGCCCTGGAGCCGCTGGCCCTCGAGCCGGACGGTCAGGCCCCCGTCGCGCTTCTCCTCGAGCAGCTCGTAGGTGCCCGTGTCCCAGATCTCGACGGTGCCCGCGCCGTACTGCCCCTTGGGGATCTCACCCTCGAAGCTCGCGTAGTCGAGCGGGTGGTCCTCGACGTGGACGGCGAGGTTGCGCTGCCCGGCCTCGAGCGGCACGCCCTTGGGCACCGCCCAGGAGAGGAGGACGCCGTCCCGCTCGAGGCGAAAGTCGTAGTGGAGACGGCGGGCGTCGTGGCGCTGGACGACGAAGATCGGGCCCCGGGCCCGCTTGCGGCGGCCGCCGAACGGCTCCGGGGTCTGCTTCCGGTCGCGCTTGCGCTCGTAGTCGCCGAGCTTCGCCACGGGCGTATGTTTATCCGACCGGACCGTGGGTAGAACGTCGTCGCGAGAGGCTCCTTAGCGACTTCTCTGCCGACCAGGGGGGGTTGGCACTCGAGGCCGGTGCGAACCGGCCTCGAGGCCTTGTGTAAAGGTCTTGTTGGCACGGGGAAAACCCTGTGGATGCTGTGGGAAACAGCCCGCGGTACCGTCTATTCGAGGAAGATGCCCATGCGGCGGAACTTCTCGCGGCGCTCCCGCCTCCGCGCTGACGGATCCATCCCTTTCACGTCCTCGAGCGCGATTCCGAGCGCCTCGCCGAGGAGGCGCGCAGCCTCGTCGGGGTCCTCGTGGGCGCCGCCGGGAGGCTCGGGCACGATGCCGTCGATGACACCGAGCTCGAGACAATGGCTCGCGTCGGGCTTGAGCGCGGCGGCTGCTTTCTTCGCCTCGCCGGCGTCGCGCCAGAGAATCGAGGCGCAGCCTTCGGGCGTGATCACCGAGTAGATCGAGTTCTCCTGCATCAGCACGCGATCTGCGACAGCGAGGGCGACCGCGCCGCCCGAGCCGCCCTCGCCGATGATGCATGCGACGCTGGGGATGCCGAGTCGGATCATCTGAAGCTGGCACCTGGCCAGCCAGCCGCCCTGGCCATGCTGTTCGGCGTTGACGCCGGGGTAGGCGCCAAGCGTGTCGACGAGCGCGACGAGTGGAAAGTCGTGGCGGTCGGCGAGCTCCATCACCCGCATCGCCTTCCGGTAGCCCTCCGGATGGGCCATGCCGTAGTTGCGTTCGACCCGCTCGCGGATATCGCGCGCCTTCTGATGCCCGACGAGGGCGACCGTCCTGTCGCCCAGACGCCCCAGCCCGGCCACGATCGCCTTGTCGTCTGCGAGCGACCGGTCGCCGTGGAGCTCGATGAAGTCGTCGAAGAGCCGCTCGACGTAGTCGAGCGTGTACGGCCGGTCAGGATGGCGCGCCAGCTCGACTTCCTCCCAGACCTCGTCCGCGCTCGGCTCGGCGGCGATGCGCTCGATCTGATGCTGCAGCCGGGCCATCTCCCCGGAGACGCCGACGCCGCGCAGAAGTGGTAGCTCACGGAGCCTGGCGAGCCGCTCGCGAAGCCGAAGCTGCTCGAGCGCGCTCTCAGTTTCCATTCGCGAAGAGCGCGAGCACGCGCCCCAGGTACGGCCGAAGCTCCGGTCTCGGGACGATCGCGTCCACGTGCCCGTGGCGGGCGTTCGACTCCGCCAGCCCGAAATCGTCCGGAAGCTTCTCCTTGATCGTCTGCTGCACGACGCGCGGACCGGTGAAGGCAAGCAGGGATCCGGGCTCTGCGAAGATCATGTCGCCGAGGCTGGCGAAGCTGGCGATCACGCCCGCGGTTGTCGGATTCGTCATCACGGAGATGAGCGGAACCGGCGTCTCGCGCAGCAGATCGACGGCAGCGACGGTCTTCGGCAGCTGCATGAGGGACAAAATCCCCTCCTGCATGCGCGCGCCGCCCGAGGCCGTGACGCAGACGAGCGGAACGCGTCGGCCCGCGGCGCGCTCGCACGCGCGGACGAACTTCTCCCCGACCGCGCTCCCCATCGACCCGCCCATGAAGGCGAAGTCCATGACGGCCAGCTCGCACGGCCGGCGCTCGATCGCCGCGCCGCCGGCGATGAGCGCGTCGCCGAGGCCGGTCGCCACCTCGGCCTCTGCGATCCGCTCCGTGTAGGGCCGCAGGTCGAAGAAGCCGAGCGGGTCGGCGGAGCGCAGGTCGGTGTCCTGCTCCTCGAACGTCCCACGGTCGGCAAGCTGGTCGATCCGCCGCCGCGCGCGCACCGGGAAATGGTGGCCGCATTGCTGGCAGACCCAGAGCGTCGCGTCGAGCTCCTCGTCCCGGTAGTGGGAATGGCACGTCGGGCAGGTGTTGGGATGTTTCCCGGGCGGCTCGGGCTCGGGCCCGCGGTGCTCGATCGAGACGTCGATCCGGCTCGCCATGATCGGCCTATCTTACGGGCTTGCCCGCGGCCGGCAGCAAGCGCCTCAGAGGCCGACGGCCGCGCAGAACCGGAGGAGGCCGGCGACGTTTCCAGGGTCGGCGACGAAGCCCGAGAACCCGAGGCCCGCCACGGGCTTCCGCGCTGCGACGTCGAGGAGGATTCCCTCCGCGGCCTCAGGCGTCAGTCCTCCGGGCTCGGGCATGTGCATCGAGATCCCACAATCGGGCTCGAGCACGTCGGCGTCGAAGGCGACGTACACAGCGTCCACCCCTTCGAGCGCGGCTTCGAGGCGCTCCTCGCCGAGGCGCAGGCCGCTCGCCGCGATGAACTCCTCCTCGGGCGGGTCGAGGCTTCTCGCCCCGACCAGGGCCACGTCCTCCGCCTCGACCGTGCCCGAGTCGATCACCATGCGCAAAGGCATTCCCCAGAGGTTTCCGCTCGGTGAGGTCTCCGGAGTGTTCAGGTCTCCGTGTGCGTCGAGCCACACGATTCCGAGCCGGCCGACACGCGTGGCAAGCCCCTCGACCGCTCCCACGTGAGCGCAGCAGCACCCTCCGGCCACGAGCGGCCTGTCCGGCAGCGAGCAGGCGAGCGCGAGCGTCTGCTCCGTAAGCGTTTCCTCCTCGACGACGCCGGCTTCCGGGAAGGGGAGGTCGAGGAAGGCCGCTTCGACCATCGGCTCCCCGTCGCTGCCCCAGGCACGCGGCACGCGGACGAGCCCGGCGCGAAACGTCCGTCCGCACGAATGGCACTCGTACTCCCCGCCTTCGAGAGCCACCGCGGTCAGCGTCCGGCAGTCGGGGCAGCGCGCCCGCAAGCTCGACACCACTAGAGGTTAGCCTGCGGGCCGAGCAGCGGTCCGTTTCCTGCCTACTCGGGGACGAGCTCCTCCAGGACGTCGGGGAGGCGCGAGAGGTCCCTGAGCTCCGCCGCGCGAGGCAGGTCGCTCCGCTCGCCGAGGCGGTTGATCCAGACGGCTCGGAGGCCGAGGCGCTCTGCCGGAGCGATGTCGTGGAAGAGGCTCGCCGCCACGTGCACGTGCCGCTCGCGCTCGGCGCCGAAGCGCTCGAAGAATCGCTCCCAGTGTCCAGGAGCGGGCTTGTAGGACCCGGCATCCCCGGCCGTCACCTGACCGTCGACCGGCACGCCGATCCGCTCGAGCGAGGCGGCGAGGAAGTCCGGATCGGTGTTCGAGAGCGGCACGATCTCGAACCCGCGCCCGCGGAGCTCCGCCAGCGCGCCCGGAACCTCCGGGAATGGTCGCCAGGAAGGCAGCGAGTCGCCGAGCGCGCCCTCGTCGCCGGGCGGCAGGCCCAGCCCCTCCTCGGAGGCAAGCAGCCCGAGCGTCTCCGTGAGGACCTCCCGATAGGGGATAACCCGCCCCTCCTCGACCCGCGGCTCGAGCTCGTGGTAGCGCTCGAGCAGCCGCTCGGAGTCCTCGTCGGGCCAGATGCGCGCGAGCTCGCCGCGGATCCCGCCGCGCCAGTCGATCAGCGTCCCGTAGACGTCGAATGTGGCCCATCTGGTCATCGAGAAATGAGCGTCAGCGAAACTTCTTGATGACCAAGCAGGCGTTGTGCCCCCCGAACCCGAAGTTGTTCGAGAGGGCGTACTCGGTCTCCCACTCCCGCGACTCGTTCGGGATGTAGTCGAGGTCGCATTCCGGGTCGGGGTACTCGTAGTTGATCGTCGGCGGGACCACGTCGCGCTGCACCGCGAAGATCGAGATGATCGCCTCGATCGCGCCGGAGGCGCCCAGGCAGTGCCCCGTGGCGCCCTTCGTCGAGGAGATCGGCGTCTTCCGCGCCTTCTCCTCGCCAAGGGCGATCTTGATCACGCGCGTCTCGCTCGCGTCCCCGATCGGCGTCGAGGTCCCGTGCGCGTTCACGTAGTCGATCTCGTCCGGCCCGATGCCGGCGTCGTCCATCGCCATCCGCATCGCGCGGGCCGGGTGGCGGCCGGTCGGGTCGGGCTCGGTGATGTGCTGCGCGTCCGAGGAGATGCCGTACCCGCCGAGCTCGGCGTAGATCTTGGCGCCGCGCTTGCGCGCGTGCTCGAGCTCCTCGAGGACGATGATTCCGCCCGCCTCGCCCATCACGAACCCGTCGCGCTCCGCGTCGAAGGGCCGGCTCGCGCGCTCCGGGTCGTCGTTGCGCCGGGAGAGCGCGCGCATCGCGCCGAAGCCGCCGATGCCGACCTTCGTGATCCCGGCCTCGGTGCCGCCGGCGAGCATGACATCCGCGCGTCCGAGGCGGATGTCGTCGAGCGCCTGGCCGATCGCCATGTTCGAGGCGGCGCACGCCGTGCACTCCGACCAGAGCGGCCCGCGGGTGCCGAGCTCCATCGAGACCCAGGCGGCGCCCATGTTCGGGATGATCGCGGGGATCGAGAAGGGATTGATGCGATCGGGACCGCGCTCGAGCAGCTGGTCGTAGCAATCCTGGAATGCCTTCAGCCCGCCGATTCCGGTCGCGACCGAGGTCCCGGTGCGATCGGTCTCCGGCTCGATCTCGATGCCCGAGTCGGCCTCTGCCATGCGCGCGGCGGCGATGACCATCTGGGCGAAGCGGTCGATCCGCCTCGCCTTCTTCGGCTCGAGCCACTTGGTCGGATCGAAGCCCTTTAGCTCACAGGCGAAGTGGACCGCGAACTCGGACGGATCGAATTGCTCGATCGTCGCGGCGCCGCTCTTGCCGGCGGTCAGGTTCTCCCAGAAGGTCTCGGCGTCGTTTCCGAGCGGCGTGACGGCACCGACCCCGGTGACGACAACGCGTCTGCGTCCATTCGTGCTCAGAGTCCCTCCTACATCCCTAGGCCGCCGTCGACGAGCAGCACCTCGCCGGTGATGAACGCGGCCTCGTCGGAGCAGAGAAAGCGTACCGCACGCGCAACGTCCTCCGGCTCGCCGAGCCGGCCGAGTGCCGTGTTCGTGAGGATGAGCCCGCGCATCTCCTCCGAGATGACGTCGGTGAGCGCCGTCTTGATGTAGCCGGGGGCGATCACGTTCACGCGCACCCCGCGCGAGCCGAGCTCACGTGCGAGCGCCTTCGACATGCCGATGACCCCTGCCTTCGACGCCGAGTAGTTGGCCTGCCCCGGGTTTCCGTGCACGCCGACGACGCTCGACATGTTCACGATCGAGCCCGCCCGCCGCTTCAGCATCTTGCGCGCGACGGCGCGGCACGTGTTGAACGGGCCCCGCAGGTTCGTCTCGATCACGGTCTCCCAGTCCTCGTCGCTCATGCGGGCGATCAGGGTGTCGCGCGTCACGCCCGCGTTGTTCACGAGCGCGTCGATCTCGCCGAGCTCCGACCCGACGCGCTCGACGAGGGCGACCGCCTCCTCCGGGACCGAGACGTCGGCCTGCATCGCGACGCCTCCCGTCTCGCCGGCGATCGCATCCGCGGCCGCCTGGTCCGAGCGGTAGTTGACCGCCACCTTCGCGCCGGCCGCCGCCAGCTCGCGGACGATCGCCGCGCCGATCCCGCGCGATCCCCCGGTGACGAGGGCGACCTTCCCCTCGAGCGAGGCGAATGAGTTAGGCGGCAGAGAGCGTCTCCTGCAGCTTCGCGAGCGACTCCGGATCGCCGACGGACACCGTCCGGAGCGAGCGGTCGCAGCGGCGCAGCAGACCGCTCAGCACCTGCCCCGGCCCGATCTCGACGAAGGTCGACACGCCCTGCTGGACGAGCTCGCGCACTGCCTGCGTCCACTTGACGGGGCCGGTGAGCTGCTCGACGAGCAGGCCGCCAAGCCGCTGGGCACCTTCGATCCGCGCCGTCACGGTCGACATGAACGGCGTCGCGGGAGCCGCGAAGCGGACGCTCTCGAGCGCCGGGCGGAGGCTCTCGGCCGCGCCCTCGACGAGCGGGCTGTGGAAGGCGCCGCTCACCCGCAGCTTGACCGTCTTCCGCGCGCCCCGAGCCGAGGCTTGCGCGACCAGCTCGTCGACGGCTCCGTTCTCGCCTGAGACGACGACCTGGCCCGGGCAGTTGTAGTTGGCCGGCCAGACGCCCTCGATTCCGGCGCAGAGCTCCTCGACGACAGTGTCCTCGAGGCCGAGGACCGCGGCCATCGCGCCCGGATGGCGGTCGGCGGCCGCGGCCATCGCCTGCCCGCGGGCCCGGACGAGGGCGATCGCGTCGCGGTCCGGGAGCGCGGCGGCGGCTGCGAGCGCCGAGTACTCACCGACCGAGTGACCGACGACAAAGTCGGGCTTTATCCCGATCGTCTCGACGGCGCGAAGGCAGGCGAGCGAGGTGGCCACGAGAGCGGGCTGCTGGACATCGGTCCGGGTCAACGCCTCGATTGGCCCCTCGAAGCAGATCTTCGCGACGTCGAAGCCGACGGCCTCCGAGGCCTCGTCGTAGACGGCGCGCGCCTCGGGGAAGCGCTCGGCGATCGCGCGCCCCATCCCCACGTCCTGCGAGCCCTGGCCGGGGAAGCAGAAGGCGAGCTTCATGCGCTTCCGTTTCCCCAGACCGTGTACGCCGACCCCCAGGTGAGCCCGGCGCCCATGCCCGTCATGAGGACGCGTGTCCCTGCGCCGAGCCGACCCTCACGCACCCCCTGCGCGAGGCAGAGCGGAATCGAGGCGGACGACGTGTTCCCGTAGCGATCGACGTTCACGAACACCTTCTCCTCCGGGATGCCGAGCTTCGACGCCGCGTGATCGATGATGCGCTTGTTGGCCTGGTGGGGCACGTAGAGGTCGATTTCCTCGACCGTCAGCCCGACCTCGCCGAGGAGCTTCTCGGCGGAGGCGACGAGCACTCGGGTCGCGAACTTGTAGACCTCGCGGCCGTTCATCTGGAGAAAGTGCATCTCCTGTGCGACGGTTTCGGCAGTCGAAGGGTTGCGCGAGCCTCCGGCCGGGATCGAGAGCTCCTTCCCGCCTTCGCCGTCGGAGCCGAGCTCGAAGCCGCGGAATCCTCCCTCCGCCACGCGCCCGAGCACGACGGCTCCGGCACCGTCGCCGAAGAGGACGCAGGTCGAGCGGTCGTGCCAGTTGATGATCTTCGAGAGCGTCTCGGTACCGACGACGAGCGCGTTCTCGACCAGGCCGCCCGCAACCGTCCCGTAGGCCTGGGCGAGCGCGTACATGAAGCCCGTGCAGCCGGCGGAGAGGTCGTAGGCGGCCGCGTCCTCGGCGCCGAGCTCCGAGGCGAGGAGCGAGCCCGTGGACGGGAAGAACATGTCCGGCGTCACCGTGGCGACGACGACGAGATCGAGCTCGGCCGGGTCGACGCCCGCGTCCTCGAGGGCCTGGCGGGCGGCGGGAAGCGCAAGGTCGCTCGCTGCCTGGTCCGGGGCCGCGATGTGCCGCTCCTTGATCCCGGTCCGCTCGGTGATCCACTCGTCCGAGGTGTCGACGAGCGAGGAAAGCTCGCCGTTGGTCATCACCCTCTCCGGGACGTAGGCACCGACTCCGGTGATCCCGATCGACCCGTTCTTCGAGACGTCGGCGAGCACGGCTTATGCGTCGGTCACGGCGAAGGTGAGCGTGCCGCGTGCAGCGAGCTCGTCCCCCACCGTCGCGGTCGCCTTGCCGCGGCCGACCGGGCCTCGCACCCGCTCGAGCTCACAGGTGAGCTCGAGCTCGTCTCCCGGGAGCACCATGCGCTTGAAGCGGACGTCGTCGATTCCGGCGAAGAGCGCCAGCTTGCCTTGGTTGGCCTCGTCGGCGAGCACGGCGACGGCGCCTGTCTGAGCCATCGCCTCCACGATGATCACCCCGGGCATGATCGGCCGGCCGGGGAAATGGCCCACGAGGAACCACTCGTCCTCGCGGACCCGCTTGCGCGCGACGACCCGGGCGCCCGGCTCCAACGCCACGACCTCGTCGAGAAAGAGGAAGGGCTCGCGATGCGGCAGGATCTCTTCGATCTGCTCCCGCCCCAGGGCGACCGTCACGCCGGCGTGTACTCCTCGAGCAGCGTTCGCAGCCGCGCCCGCGCACGGTGGACGTAGCACTTGGCCGTCCCGACCGGCATGCGTGCGACGCGGGAGATCTCCTTGTACGACAGCCCGAAGGAATCGCGGAGCACGACCGCAATTCGCTGGTCGTTCGAGAGGCGCGAGAGCGCGTCGGCGAGATCGCGCCGCAAATCGGTGAGGACGGCGAGGTTCGAGGGGTCGGGGTCGTCCGACGGCACGTCCTCGTCGAGCTCGAGCGGCTCGGCTCGACGCACGCGCTGGAAGGCCATGCGATCCCGGCAGGTGTTGACGACGAGGCGGTGGAGCCAGGTCGCGAATTGAGCCTCGCCGCGGAACTGCTTCAGGCGCGTGCAGAGCTTGACCAGCGACTCCTGGGCCGCGTCGCGCGCCTCCTCGAGATCGCCCATGAGCTGCGAGGCGAGGCGGTTGACGCGCGGCGCGTGACGCTCGACGAGGGCGTCGAGAGCGCGGTCGTCCCCGTTTGTCGCCTTGTCGACGAGCTCGGAATCGGTCAGCTTCGCGTAGAGGACGAGCCTCGAGGCGGGAGCGCGGGGCTCGAGCTCGAACGGCTGGACGGCGGCTGGTGGCACGGCGCCTGTAGTTTAGTGCCCCATCCAGCAATAGTCAGTGAGTCCCTGGCGGGGCCCGGAACCGTCATGCTGCGTCCTCAGTCGCGCCAATATGTCTCCATATTGACACTCCCTGCGTTCTTGCCTGCCGGCCCCGTGCACTCGCCAGGAACTCAAGACCATTACTGGAAGGAGCACTAGTCCTCCATGCCGGGAGACTCGCTTGCGCCTCAGCAGGTCGAGCCGCTCTTGCAGGGTCGCTTCGGGCATCCCTACCTCTACGAGGAAAGCTGCGACTCGACGCAGGAGCTCCTCCCGAGAGACCTGACCGAGGGCGCAATCGCCGTCTGCGAGGAGCAGGTGCAGGGCCGGGGCAGACTCGGGCGCGGGTGGACCGCCCCGCCCGGCACCGCCATTCTCTGCTCTCTCCTCCTGCGCCCGCCCCCGGAGCGCGTCGCGGCCCAGATCTCGCTCGTCGCGGGCATCGCGGTCGCCGAGGCGATCGAGACCGCGACCGACCTCGCCACGCAGGTGAAGTGGCCGAACGACGTCATGCTGAACCGCCGCAAGGTCGCCGGGATCCTGGCCGAGGCGGCCGACGGCCTCGTCGTGCTCGGGCTCGGCATGAACGTGAACCAGGAACGGTCCGAGCTGCCCACGGACACGAAGGTGCCGCCCGCCTCCCTCTACACGAGCGACGGCCTCAAGCGCGAGCGCGCCCCGCTCCTCGCCGCGATCCTCGCACGGCTCGAGACGAACTACGACGCCTGGGTGAAAGCCGGGCTCGACGGCATCTACGAGAGCCTCGGCTCGAGGGACTTCCTGCGCGGCCGAAAGGTCTCGGTCGACGGAGCGAGCGGCGTCGGGGTCGCGATCGACCGGAGCGGCCGCTTCGTCGTCGACGTGGGCGGCGAGCGAAGACCTGTCGAGAGCGGCGAGATCCTCTACGAGCGCTAGATGCGGCCGATCACCCGGCGGCCGACGTTCAGCGCACCGTCGATTCCCTGGAGGCGCACGCGCGTCGCCCGCGGGACCGTGACGCGCGAGGAACCCGCCGGCCGCCGGACCGACCGCGACCCGCCGCTCGCCCAGTCCGGGGATCCCCAGCGAACGCGAATCCTCGCCGGCTCGCTCGACCACAGCCGCACACGGGTGTGGCCGTTCCTCTTTCGCTCCCCGGACAGAATGCGGACGACCGGCGCGCGGGTGTCGACGACGCTCGCGGCCGCGAGCGTGCGCGTTCCGAAGGCCGTCGTCGCCTCGACCTGCACCCGGTAGACCCCGTCGTCGGTGTCGTGGCCCCGCTTCGCCTTTCCGTTCCACACAAAGCTCGCCCGCCCCTTCGGAAGCGACCCGAGCCGCTGGAGATACTTGACCACTCGGTCGCCGTCCATGATCCGGACCCGCACGTCGGCCCGGCGGGCGAGCAGGAACGAGACGGTCGCGGCATCAGCGCGCCCGTCAGCGTTCGGCGAGATCGCCGCCGGCGAGACGTCCAGGTAGCCCAGCGACCTGTCGACCATCACCTTCCGGCTGCCGGTGACCCGCTGGCCGGGCGCCGTCGCGGTCAGCCGGATCCGGTATTCCCCGTCCGGGACCGGGTCGCCGGACGAATCCGTCCCGCTCCATGTGAGGCTCCTCGTGCCGCCACGGTAGGACTGGGCCGTCACGAGCGAGCGGACGAGGCGTGCCGAGGAATCGAACACCTCCGCCTTGACGCTGGCGCGGATCGAGAGTGAGTACGAGAGGGTCGCACGCTCACCGACCCCGTCGCCGTTCGGCGAGAAGGCGCGCGGGCGCACCTTCAGGCGCTTCACCTCGAGCTCCGGAGGACCCGGAACCCGCCCCTCAGCCGGCCGGACCTTCGTCCCCGCCTCGATCTCGTAGGTGAAGTCGCCGAACGGAATCGCGGACGCGTCCCAGGTCCAGTCGACAAGCTTCCCCGTGCCGCTGCCGCCCGCGACCTTCGTCCCTGAACCGTCGAGGATGCTCACCGTCCAGCCGCGCGACGACGAGAGCTCGGCCGTGAAACGGACCGCGGCTCCGAGGCTTCCCGACACCACCGGGTCGTAGAGCTTCGGAAGCCCCCTCGCCGCGACGTCCCGGGCGATTTCGGGCAACTGCGCGTAGAGGGCGCTCCCCGGGCAGCTCGTCGGGCCCGTGTCCCGGTGCCCGGAGACGGCTCGGAGCTTCACCGGGGTCCCGGCCGGATAGGCCGGGTTGCCGCCGGAGATCCACGTCAGGCGGCCGCGCGGATTCACGTGCGAGACGTCGAGCCGCCAGGCGAGCAGCCTGACGAGAGCCGCCCGCGCCTTCCTTGAGACGCGGCTCGAGCCGTACGTGCCGAGCACCGCTACCCCGGTGCTGCCGGTGTTGAAGCCCTGCGCATGCGCGCCGACGACGTCGCGGTCGATCCCGCCGGCTCGCCCTTCGAAGATCTGGCCGTACTTGTCGACGAGGAAGTTGTAGCCGATGTCGTTCCAGCCGTTCGCGAGCACGTGGTAGCGCTCGATTCCGCGGACGATCGCCGCCGATTGCGAAGCTGAGTACGAGTTCGTTCCGGCGGTGTGGTGGACGACCGCGAAGTGGACGGCCGAGGCGTAGGCGGGCGCAGCGCGCACGATCGACTCGTCCGCCCCCCACTGTGCGCGCCGGATGATCGAGGGACGGCTCGACCGCGCGCTCGCAGGTGGCGCGAGCTGTACGGGTCGCGAGGGCTCGCTCCAGACGAAGTAGGCGCGGAGCCGCGTGACCTCGTCGTCGAGGCGGTACTGAATCGAGGTCGCCGGGCCCGTCCAGTAGGGGCTGCCGAACGTCCAGCCGCGCCGGGCCCGGCTCTCGCTCGAGCCGGCGTCGGGCGAGTCGAACGGCTCCGGGGCCGCGAGACGCCACGGGCTCCACGCGCCGGCACCGGCCGCCGTCCTGAACGAGACCTTTCCGCGGCCCTTCCAGTGGAGGCCGACGAGGTCGAACTCGATCGGCGCCGCACGCGCCGGGTGGCGAAGTCCGCCGGTGGCCGGAACGGGCTCGTCGCGGACGACGAAGCGGTCGGCGGCGGACGCGACGCCCGGGGGGAGCGCGGCGGCCGCGAGCGCGACGGCGAGAATCCTGAGAACGGCCATGGAGGGTGGGCGAGACCTTCTGCGCAGGGAACCAGACGCCTGCTGGGCGCTCAAGGGAGGGCGGCAGGCCCCTGATAGAATTCTTACACTCGAAAATGGTGTTTTTGCGAGGTTTTTGCGCGCTTCTCGGCGTCCTCGCCGTCGCCCTGGCGCTCGCGGGGACGGCCGCCGGAGCCGATCCCCCGCGCGTCCTCGCGGTCAAGTTCTCGAACGACATCAATCCGGTCACGCAGGACTACCTGACCGGCGCCGTCGACCAGGGCGTGGATGACGACTATGACGCCGTCGTCATCCTCATGGACACGCCGGGCGGGCTCGACTCGTCCATGCGCGACATCATCAAGAAGATGCTCGAGGCGAGCGTGCCGGTCGTGGTCTACGTCTACCCGCCTGGCTCCCGCGACGCCTCGGCGGGCGTCTTCATCACGATGGCCGCCGACGTCGCGGCGATGGCGCCGCAGACGAACATCGGCTCCTCGACGCCGATCTCGTCGGGCGGCGGCAACATCCCGAGCGATCTGAAGCGCAAGGTGATCAACGACGCGGTCGCCTACATCCGCAGCCTCGCGAGCGAGCACGGTCGCAACGCCGACTGGGCCGAGCAGGCCGTCCGGAAGGCGTCGAACCTCCCCGCCCGCGATGCGCTCGCGCAGAACGTCGTCGATCTCGTCGCCCCCGATCTGCCCACGCTCCTCAATCGCATCGACGGCATGCGCGTGGAGCCGAAGGGACTCGTCCTGCACACGGCCGACGCCGACGTGACGACGATCGAGATGTCCTTCTGGAAGAAGATCCTGGACACGCTCATCGATCCCAACATCATCGTGCTGCTCCTCTCGCTCGGTGCGCTCGGGATCACCGTCGAGCTCTTCAACCCCGGCCTCATCTTCCCCGGCACCTTCGGAGCCATCTCGCTGATCGTCGGCTTCTTCGGCCTCCAGGTGCTGCCGGTGAGCGCCGCCGGCGTGTTGCTCATCCTGCTCGCGGCGGCCTTCTTCGTCGCCGAGCCGTTCGTCATGAGCCACGGCGCCCTCGCGCTCGCCGGGGCGACCTGCTTCGTGATCGGCGCGCTCATGCTCTTCGATCCGGCCGGCCCCGGCTACCAGGTGTCCCTCTCCGTCGCACTCGCGATCGCCGGCACGATCGCGCTCTTCATGGCCTTCGCGATCACGAAGATCGTGCAGGCGAGGCGTCGCAAGCCGGTCACGGGGCGGGACGAGCTCGTCGGCGAGATCGGCGTCGTCCGCAAGGGGCTCGATCCGACCGGCTTCGTCTTCGTCCACGGCGAGCTCTGGCAGGCGCGCTCGGAAGACGGACCGATCGCGGCCGGAGAGCATGTGCTCGTCGAGGAGATCGAGGACGGCCTCGTGCTCCGTGTGCGGCCGCTCGAAGCCGCGATCCCCGCGACGGCGTAGGATTGGGCCCGAGGTGACGGTCGGCATCATCATCGCGGTTGTCGTAGTCGTCGCCGTCCTGCTCGTGCTCACGGCCGCGATCAGGATCACGCGCGAATACGAGCGAGGCGTCATCTTCCGGCTCGGCCGGCTTCAGTCGCCGCCCAGGGGCCCGGGCTTCTTCCTGCTCATCCCGATCGTCGACCAGATGGTGCGGGTCGACCTGCGCACGGTCACCCTCAACATCCCCCCGCAAGAGGTGATCACGAAGGACAACGTGCCCGTGCGCGTGAACGCGGTCGCCTACTTCAGGATCATCGATCCCGAGAAGGCGATCGTACAGGTCGAGAACTTCATGGTCGCGACCTCCCAGATCGCGCAGACGACGCTCAGAAGCGTGCTCGGCCAGCACGTCCTCGACGAGCTCCTCGCCGAGCGCGACAAGATCAACTCGATCCTCCAGGAGATCATCGACGAGGCCACGTCCCCCTGGGGCATCAAGGTCTCGATCGTCGAGGTCAAGGACGTCGAGATCCCCTCCGGGATGCAGCGTGCGATGGCACGCCAGGCCGAGGCCGAGCGCGAGCGGCGCGCAAAGGTGATCGCGGCCGAGGGCGAGTTCCAGGCCTCCGAGCGCCTGAAGGACGCCGCCAACGTGATGAGCCAAAACCCGATCACGCTCCAGCTCCGCTTCCTTCAGACGATGCTCGAGATCTCGTCCGAGCGTTCGACGACCACCTTCCTCCCCCTTCCGATCGAGCTCTTCCGCCCGTTCATGGGCGGCTCGAACGAACCTCGCTGAGCACCGAGACGCCTCCGGAGCTTCGCCGCGATCCGGTCTCCGGCCGCTGGGTGGTGATCGCCCCCGCGCGCGCGCGTCGTCCTGGCGCGTCGAAGGCCGCGCATGCGGAGCTCGACGACGACGCTGCAGGCTGCCCGTTCTGCGCGGGACGCGAATCCGTCACCCCACCGGAGACGTTCGCGCTCGGGCCGCCGGGACGGCCCGCCGATGCTCCCGGCTGGTGGGTGCGCGTCGTCCCGAACAAGTTCCCCGCCTTCGGCCCGTGGTCGGAGGAGGGAAACCGTGACGGCCTCCTCACCCGGAAGGCGGCCCTGGGGCGGCAGGAAGTGGTCGTCCACTCGCCGCGCCACGTGCGCACGCTCGCGGATCTCACCGGCCGCGAGATCGAGCACGTCGCCGAGGCCTGGCAGAACCGGGCGCTGGCCGCGCGCGAGCAGGGGTTCGCGTACGTGCAGGTGCTCGTCAACGAGGGCCGCGCCGCCGGCGCCAGTCTCGCTCACAGTCACTCGCAGCTGGTCTGGCTCGAGGAGGAGCCGCCGCTCGTCGCCGAGGAGCGAGCGACCGAGGAAGCCGACGGCGGCTGCATTCTCTGCCGCGTGCTCGCGGAGGAGCTCGAGCACCGCATCCGGATCGTGGACGAGCGCGACGGGCTCCTGCTCCTCTGTCCGTTCGCAGGGCGGCAGCCGTATGAGATGCTCGTGGCGCCGCGCGAGTGCGCCCGCGACCCGTTCTCCGGCGGTGAGCTGGCCGCGGCGGTCCGCCTCGTGGCCGAGGGTGTCCGGCGGCTCCGGGTAGCCGAGGGGCCGACTCCGGTCAACGCGTGGCTCCACGCCTCCGGCCACTGGCACATCGAGGTGGTGCCCCGCCTCTCGGTGCTCGCCGGGCTCGAGCTCGGCGCCGGCTACTACGTGAACACGCTCGCGCCCGAGTCGGCGGCGGGCGTTCTACGCGAGGCTTGAGCGCTCCACGCGCGAAGGCGGGGCGGGCTGCCGCGGAGAACGTTCTTCCTTGAACTTGCTCGCCGCCTCGATCGCGGTCGACAGGTTCAGCCCCTTGTCCTTCCCCTGCTTGATGAGCATCACGGTTTCGAGCGCGTCCATGTCGTAGATGCGCTGCTTCTTGCCCTTCGTCGGGATGTGGGCCTTGTTCGTCCAGTAGTCGAGCTGCATCTTCGAGATCCCGGCCACCTGGCAGACCTGGCCGAGATAGAGCTCGACCTTCTCGAGGTGGTCGGAGAGATTTATCGGTTCAAGCAGGTCAACATGCCTTGGAACCGCCATGAACACACTCGTTTCGACCGGGAGGGACGACTTCAGGGGAAGCTACCACCGCCACTCGGCTTTGTGAAGCCTAATCCTGCCGAAACCTTCTGTCCGGGCCCGGAGACCCGAGAGTGCGCCGCTACTCGGCTGCGGGCGAGTCGCTCTGCGGGGGTCCCTCGACGGCCGACACGACCTCCTCGTCGCCGTCCGCGACCCCGGTCTGGTCGACGACCGGGGCGAGCGTCGAGACCTCCTCTCCGTCGCGCATCCGCATGACGATCACGCCCTGGGTGGAGCGGCCGAGGCGCTTGACGTCCTCGACCGGCACCTTGATCACGGTGCCGCCGGTGGACATGAGCATGATCTGGTAGCCGTCCCTGACGACGAGCGCGCCCGCGAGCTCCCCACGCGCCTCCGTCAGCTTCACGGTCTGCACGCCGAGCCCTCCGCGGCCCTTCACCGGGTACTCGTCGATCCGCGTCCGCTTGCCGTAGCCGTTCCGCGTCACGACGAGGAGGTCGGCCTCGTTTTGCGCGAGGCTCGCGGCGATCACCTCGTCACCGGCCCTGAGACTCATCCCTCGCACACCCTCGGTCGCGCGTCCCATGGGGCGGGCGCCGCTCTCGTGGAAGCGGATTGCCTGGCCCTTCCGCGAGACCATGAGGATGTCGTCGTCGCCGGAGGAGTGCAGGACCGCGACGAGCTCGTCTTCGTCGCGCAGCTTGATCGCGATGATCCCGTCCGCCTTGAGCGGGGTGTTGTACTCGGCGAAGCGCGTCTTCTTGACGACGCCGTTCTTCGTCGCCAGGACGAGGTACTCCGCCTCGCCGAAGTCGCGGGTGGCGATCAGCGTGCGCACGCTCTCGCTCTGGGCGAGCGGGAGCAGGTTGACGATCGCGCGCCCCTTCGACTGCCGGCTGCCGAGGGGCAGCTCGTGCACCTTCAGCCGGTAGATCTTGCCGACGGAGGTGAAGAAGAGCAGATAGTCGTGGGTCGAGGCGACGACGAGGTGCTCGATGTAGTCCTCGTCCTTCAGCTCCATGCCCATGACGCCGATGCCGCCGCGCCGCTGCTCGCGATACGTGGTGACCGGCAGGCGCTTCACGTACCCGGAGCGCGTGATCGCGATCACCATGTCCTCCTCGGCGATCAGATCCTCGACCTCGAGCTCGGTCTCGGCCGCCACGATCTCGGTGCGACGGTCGTCGCCGCGGCCGTAGATCTCCTTGAGCTCGAGCAGCTCCTCGCGGATGACCGCGTCGATGAGCGCCTCGTCGCCGAGGATCGCCCGGAGCTCTGCGATCCGCTCCTGGAGGTCGGCGTACTCACTCTCGATCTCCTTGCGCGCGAGTCCGGTCAGCCGCGCGAGGCGCAGGTCGAGGATCGCCTGGGCTTGGATCTCGGTCAGCTCGAACCGCTCCATGAGGCCCGTGCGCGCCGAGTCGGTGTCCTCGGCGCCCCGGATCAGGGCGATCACCTCGTCGAGGTTGTCGAGTGCCTTGAGGTAGCCCTCGAGGATGTGCGCGCGCTCCTCCGCCTTGCGCAGCTCGTACTTCGAGCGCCGCGTGACGACCTCGCGCTGGTAGTCCAGGTAATACCGCACGAGCTCGAGGAGCGACAGCGTCCTCGGCACGCCGTCGACGAGCGCGACCGCGTTGTAGCCGAAGGTCGTCTGCAGCGGCGTGTGCTTGAAGAGCTTGTTGAGGACGACCTGCGGGACCGCGTCGCGCTTCAGCTCGACGTAGATCCGCATGCCGCCCTTGTCGCTGTGGTCCTGCAGCGCCTCGTCGGTCATGGGGATCTCGGTCAGGACCTTGTTCTCGACGAGGTCGGCGATCTTCTCGATCACGCCGCCCTCGCCGCCCTTCCGGACGCCGTAGGGAAGCTCGGTGATGATGATCGCCGTCTTCCCGCCACGGAGCTCCTCGATGTGGGCGCGACCCCGGACGACGATGCGGCCGCGTCCCGAGCGGTAGGCGTCCCGCACCCCCGAGCGCCCGACGATGACGCCGCCGGTCGGAAAGTCGGGCCCCTTCACGTGGCGGCTCAGGCGCTCGACGTCGACGTCCGGGTCGTCGATCATGGCCACGATCGCATCGACGACCTCGCCGAGGTTGTGCGGGGGGATGTTGGTCGCCATCCCGACCGCGATCCCGGACGATCCGTTGACGAGCAGGTTCGGGAACCGAGCCGGCAGGACCGAGGGCTCCTTGCGCGACTCGTCGTAGTTCGGGATGAAGTCGATCGTGTCGGCGTCGATGTCGCGCAAGAGCTCGGTGGCGAGGCGCGCGAGACGCGATTCGGTGTAGCGCATCGCTGCGGCCGAGTCGCCGTCGACCGAGCCGAAGTAGCCCTGCCCGTCCACGAGCGGATAGCGCATCGAGAACGGCTGCGCGAGCCGGACGAGGGCGTCGTAGATCGCCTGGTCGCCGTGCGGGTGGTAGTTCCCCATCACCGCTCCGACCACGTTGGCGGACTTCCGCGTCGGGCGGTTCGGCTGGAGACCGGCCTCGTGCATGCTGTAGAGCACGCGCCGGTGCACCGGCTTCAGACCGTCGCGCGCGTCGGGGAGCGCGCGGCTCACGATCACGCTCATCGCGTAGTCGAGGAAGCTGGCCCGTACCTCCTGGTCGAGCTCCCGCGGCTCGATCCGGCCCTCGACCGGCGGGGTGACCTCAGACATCCAGGAACCTCACGTCGAGCGCGTTCTCCTCGATGAAGAGCCTCCGCGGCTCGACCTCGTCGCCCATGAGCCGCGAGAACCACGTGTCGGCGGCCGACTCGTCGTCGACGTCGGCGCGGATGAGCAGGCGCCGGCTCGGGTCCATCGTCGTCGCCCAGAGCTCCTCGGCATTCATCTCGCCGAGCCCCTTGAAGCGCGTGATCTGCATCCCGTGCTTGGCGAGCTCGAGGGAACGGGCGCGAAGCTCCTCGAAGGTCGCCGCATACTCCTGCCGGTTCCCAAGCTGGAGGCGGAACGGCGGCCGGGCGCCGACGGTCTCGGCGAGCCGCTCGTAGGCGGTGCGAAGGCGTGCGTAGATCGGGGAGGCGAGGAGCTCCTCCGGCACCTGAACGGTGTGGGCCGCGCCCGTGGCGGCCTCGATGACGCGGATCTTGAGCCCGCCGTCGACGAGCGAGGGCTCGAGCGCGAACCCGTTCGCCGCCGCGGCGAGCACGTCCTTCGCCCGCGCCGCGGACTCGGCTTCGTCCTCGACGAGACGATGGCCGATGACGAAGTCGACGGCAGGGATCCCGAAGTCGGAGCGAAGGCGGGCCGACCAACCCTCGAACTCGTGCAGCGCGGCCTGGAAGCGGCCGTAGCGCGCCTCGGTCAGCTTCACCTGCTCGCCGTCGCGGCCGTGGATGACGAGGTCGCCGAACTTCCCGCGCACGAGCAGGTCCTCGAGCTGGGAGTCCTTCTCGAGGTACGTCTGCTGGTTGCCCATCTTCACGAGGTAGAGCGGCGGCACGGCGATGTAGACGTGTCCCCGGTCGAAGAGCTCGGGCATGTGCCGGTAGAGGAACGTGAGCACGAGCGTGCGGATGTGGGCGCCGTCGACGTCCGCGTCCGTCATCACGACGATCTTGTGGTAGCGGAGCTTCGCGATATCGAACTCCTCGCCGATCCCGGTGCCGATCACCTGCACGAGCGACTGGATCTCGGCGTTCGAGAGGACCTTGTGGATCCGGTTCTTCTCCGAGTTGATGATCTTCCCGCGCAGGGGCAGGATCGCCTGGTTCGACTTGTCGCGGGCCTGCTTCGCGGAGCCGCCCGCCGAGTCGCCCTCGACGATGAAGAGCTCGGTCTGGGCGGGGTCGCGGATCTGGCAGTCGGCGAACTTCTTCGCCATGCCGCCCCCGAACGCGCCCTTGCGCCGGGTGAGATCGCGCGCCTTGCGCGCGGCCTGGCGGGCGCGCGCGGCCGAGATCGCCTTCTGGATGATCTGCTTCGCGTCGGTCGGGTTCTCCTCGAGGAACTCGGCCAGCTTCTGGTTGACGGTCTGCTCGACATGCCCGCGGACCCAGGGGTTGCCGAGCTTCGTCTTCGTCTGCCCTTCGAACTGCGGGTCCTGGAGCTTCACGGAGATGACCGCCGCGAGCCCCTCGCGAACGTCCTCGCCCTCGAGGTTCTCCTCCTTCTCCTTCAGGAGGCTCTTGTCGCGCGCGTACTTGTTGATCGTGCGCGTGAGGGCAGCACTGAAGCCGGACAGGTGCGAGCCGCCCTCGTGCGTGTTGATGTTGTTCGCGAACGAGAAGATCGACTCGACGTACTTCGTGTTCCACTGCATGGCGACCTCGACCTGGCCGCGCTCGGTTTCGCCTGCGAAGTAGACGATGTGCTTGTGAAGGGGATCCTTGCTCTCGTTGACGTAGGCGACGAAGTCGCGGATGCCGCCGTCGTATTTGAACTCGTGGCGGGTGTCCCCCTGGCGCTCGTCCACGAGGACGATCGCGAGCCCCTTGGTCAGGAAGGCCGTCTCACGGAGTCGCTGGACGAGCGTCTCGGTCGAGAACTCGACCTCTTCGAACACGTCCGGGTCCGGGAGGAACGAGATCGTCGTGCCGGTATCGGTCGCCTTGCCGAGGACCTCCATGTCGCCCTTCGGGACGCCGCGCTCGTACTCCTGGCGGTAGATCTTGCCGCCGCGATGCACCTCGGCGACGAGCCACTCGGAGAGCGCGTTCACGACGGAGACGCCGACGCCGTGCAGGCCGCCCGAGACCTTGTAGCCGTCGCCGCCGAACTTCCCGCCGGCGTGGAGCTTCGTGAGGACGACCTCGAGCGCCGGTCGTCCCTGGTCGGCCATGACGTCGACGGGGATGCCGGAGCCGAAGTCGCGCACCGTCACGGAGTTGTCCGGATGGAGGGCGATCTCGATGCGGTCGTTCCGGCCCGCGAGCGCCTCGTCGACCGAGTTGTCGACCACCTCGTAGACGAGGTGATGAAGGCCGCGTGGCCCCGTGGAGCCGATGTACATCCCGGGGCGCAGGCGAACGGGCTCGAGACCCTCGAGAACGGTGATGTCCTTGGCTGTATACGAGTTCTTCACCATCAAAAAAGCCCTGCTAATGGGCCGGTTCCGCGCCTCACATAGTGTATCAGACCGAGCGGTTGGAACCGGCCGCCAAACTCGCCTCGGCGGCCCTCGAAACGGCCGCCCTGAGCTCCGAATCCTCGATCGCGCCGGCGATCTTCGCAGCCTCGGCGCGCGCGGTCGCGCTCACCTTCGGCACGGTCCGTTTCGAAGCTTCCTCAGTCGGCCGTCCGGGCTCCGGCAGAGGCCCCGGCGCGAAGCGTAGAGCCGCGGGCGCCGCCTCCCCCAGGCGCTCGCGGAGCCGCTCGAGGAGCGGGCTTGCGAGCTGGGTGAGCTCGAAGGACCAGGCGCTCGAGCTCGTCGCGACGTGCAGGCTCCCATCCCGGGAGAGGCGGGCCGGCCAGGCGTTCTGGGCGATCGCGGCGCCGACGCACTCGGGCCAGGCGGCCACCACGTCGCCGAGCCCCGCGGCGGGCCCGAAGCGACGGAGCTCGCGGCGCACCTCGTCCTCGATCGGGCGTAGGGGGTCGAGCCTCATGCGGCTGCCCTCGCCTCCCCGGGAGTCACCTCGACGACCAGGTCGGGCCGTGCCGTGCCGGGCCGGTGTGTGGCGGTGATGACAGCCTGACCGCCCTCGGGGAGCTGGGAAAGCAGCGCTCCGCGGCGCTCCGTGTCGAGCTCGCTGAAGACGTCGTCCAGCAGGAGCAGCGGCGGCTCGCCGCGCCGCTCGGCCAGGAGGCCGGCTTCCGCGAGGACGAGAGCGAGCACGGCGGTCCGCTGCTCGCCCTGCGACCCGAAGCTTCTGAGCTCGCGCTCGCCAGCGCGGATGGATGCGTCGCGCAGGTGCGGGCCCGCCCCGGTGACGGCGCGCTCCACATCGCGGTCGAGCCGCTCCTCGAGCTCTGCGACGGTGAGCCCCGGACCGTTGTATGCGATGGCTGCGTCCTCAAGGCCGAGAGCGGCCGCGATCCGCGCAAGCCCGGGGGCGAGGAGTCCGGCGAGCTCGCACCGCGCCGCGTCGAGCTCGGTGCCGAGCGCGGCGACCTGCGCGGTCCACGGCTCGACGGCGTCGAGACCCGACTCCCCGGCCCGCACGCGGCGGAGCGCTGCGTTCCTCTGCGCGACCGCGCGCCCGTAGCTCGGCGGCAAGTCGGATCTGCTCGGGAAGACGCGCCCGAGCATCCGGTCGAGATACGCACGGCGCACGATGGGGCCGCCCTTGACGACCGCCAGGCGCTCGGGGATGAAGACGAGCGCGGCCAGCCGTCCGCGCAGCTCGTCGCCGGTCGCGAGTGCCGCTCCGTTCAACAGGACCTGCTTGCCCGTCCCCGGAGCGATGTCGACCCGGGCCTCGAACGGCGCGGAGCCGGTCGTCCCCGAGATCCCGACGCGCGCGGCCTCCGCGCCGAAGCGGACGAGGCGCGACTCGGAGCGCGTGCGCGGCGAGAAGCCCTGCGCGCCGAGATGGATCGCCTCGAGCAGGTTCGTCTTCCCGACGCCGTTCGGTCCGGTCACGAGCACGAGTCCGGGAGCCAGGTCGAGCTCGAGCCCGGCGTAGGAGCGGAAGTTCCGGAGCGAGACGTGCCCGACGATCAGCCGGCGAGCCGGATCGGCATGATCAGGTAGAGGAAGTCGTCCGACTCACCGAGGATGAGCCCGGGCCGCAGCGGGCTGATCAGCTTGAAGCGCACCGCGTCGTCGCTCACGGACTCGAGGCCGTCCCGCAGGAACTCGGCGTTGAAGCCGATCTCGATCGTGTCTCCCGAGTAGGAGATGGGGAGCGACTCGCGTGCCTCGCCCACGTCCTGCGTCTGCGCCGAGACCGTCAGCTCGCCGCTCTCGAAGCGAAGGCGGAGCGGGGACTTCCGCTGCGCCATGAGCGAGGCGCGGCGGACGATCTCCAGGAACTCGTCGCGGGGCAGAGAGATCTCAGCCTCGAAGGTCTCCGGGAGGAGCTGGCGGTAGTTCGGGAACTGGCCGTCGATGCGCCGCGCGGTGAGCCAGACGTCCTCGACGCCGAAGACGATCTGGTTCTCCTGCACGCCGACCGAGATCGTCCCCGGCTCGCCGCCCTGCGCGAGGCGGGAGAGCTCGGAGAGCGCCCGCGCGGGCACGATCGCCTCGAGCTCCTGGCCCGGTCCCTGCTCGAGGGCGGTCTCCTTGACGCTCAAGCGGTAGGAGTCCGTCGCCGCCATGACGAGCTTCGGGCCCTCGAAGTGAACGAGGATGCCGGTCAGCACCGGCCGCGACTCGTCCCGCGACGAGGAGCGGCTTACCCGGGCGATCGTCTCGACGAACGACCCTCTGTCGACGGTGAAGGCTGTCTCCGAGTCGATCTCCGGGAGGCGCGGAAAGTCTTCCGCGGCGTAGGTGTGGAGCCTGTACGAGGCCGACCCGCACGTGAGCTCGGCGACACCCTCCTCGGCCCGGTGGGCGATCGTCACCTCCCCGGCCGGCAGGAGGCGGACGATGTCGACGAGGAGACGCCCCGGCACGACCACGGCGCCTTCGTCTTCCACCTGCGCCTCGAGCGACACCCGCAGGGAGATCTCCATGTCGGTGGCGGAGAGCTGGAGTCGCCCGTCGGCCGCGCGCAGCATGATCCCGGCCAGGATCTGGACGTTCGTCCGAGTCGACACTCCGCGGCCTGCGAGCTGGAGCTTGTCCGCGAGCTCGTCCCTGCCGCATGTGACTCTCATCGTCGTGCCCACAACGGTATCGATGCTTGCCATTTAAAAAAACCTCTTTGTAGTCATAGGGAGTGTGAACGACGGGGAAGACGAGCCATTTGCGCATGGATGCTGCGCTCGCGCCGGGGACGGCCGTTGTGGACAAGTGCACCTTTTCGACAGGCGCACGAAGCGGGGCGCCGATTTCCCCAGGAACGGGACGGTATGCACAGGGAGTTGTTCACTGGGGTTGCTTGATCCGCGCGGTCAGCTCTTGCACGAGGTTGTACACGCTTCGGTCTTCCTGGATCAGCTTCGCGATCTTCGACGTCGCGTGGATGACAGTCGTGTGGTCGCGCCCGCCGAACTTCTTGCCGATCTTCGGCAGGGAGCTGTCGGTCAGCTCGCGGCAGAGGTACATCGCCACCTGCCGCGGGTAGACGATCGACTGCGAGCGGCGGTCGCCGGTGAGCTCCTGGAGCGAGATGCCGAAACGCTCGACGACGGTCTCCTGGATCCGCTCGACCGACACCTCGGGGAGCTCGCCCTGGGGAAAGACGTCCTTCAGGACCTCCTGCGCGAGCTCGACGGTCATCGGCCGGCCGGTCAGCGACGAGAAGGCGACGACGCGGGTCAGGGCTCCTTCGAGCTCGCGGATGTTCGTCGAGATGCGGCTCGCGATGAAGGTCAGGACCTGCGAGTCGGGGACATGGATGGCGTCCGTCTTCACCTTCTTGCGGAGGATCGCGATGCGCGTCTCGAGGTCGGGAGCCTGGATGTCGGTGATGAGGCCCCACTCGAAGCGCGAGCGCAGACGCGCCTCGAGGGTCGCGATCGCGCGCGGCGGCCGGTCCGAGGAGATGACGATCTGGCGGCCCGCCTCGTAGAGCGAGTTGAAGGTGTGGAAGAACTCCTCCTGGATCCGCTCCTTGTGCTCGAAGAACTGGATGTCGTCGATCAGGAGCACGTCGTAATGGCGGTAGCGCTGCTTGAAGCCCTCGATGCGTTTGTCCCGGAGCGAGTTGATGAAGTCGTTCATGAAGATCTCGCTCGTCACGTACCGGGCCGAGAGGTTGCGAGAGTGCTCGCCGATGTAGCTCGCGATCGCCTGCAGCAGGTGCGTCTTGCCGAGCCCCGTGCCGCCGTAGATGAAGAGCGGGTTGTACGCCTGGGCGGGAGCCTCGGCGACCGCGAGCGCCGCCGCGTGGGCGAAGCGGTTCGACGAGCCAATCACGAAGAGGTCGAAGGTGTACTTCGGGTTCAGGCCCTCGCCGAAGCGTGCCGGCGCGGCCTGCTCGACCTGCTGGGAGCGGTCGACCTCGCGGACCGCGAGCCGCACGGGGAGCTCGTTCTCGAGCGTCTCCCGGACGGCGGCCTGGATCAGGCCGAGGAAGTGATCCTCGATCCACGTGCGCGTGAAGTCGTTCGGAACCGCGAGTACGAAGCTCTCGCCGCTGAGCTCGACCGGCTCGGTCTCGGCGAACCAGGTCGTGAAGGTCGACTCGTTCAGTGCGTCCCTGAGGCGGGCTGATACCTCGGTCCACAGTGATTCCGCGCTCAGTTCAACAGGACGCTGCACGCCTTGGTTCGGCTCCCTCCGCCAGACTCCGAGAAGCGGCGATCATAGCAATGCCTCCGAGGCCGCTCAATGCTTGAAGAATCGGGGGAAGATCGTGTGAGAAAATGCCTCTGAGCAGGGATTTTCATGGCTCTCCACATCACTCTCCACAGCTGTGGAAAGGTGGCTCGAACCCGCTTCCAGCCGCGCCTTCGCCCTGTGGAAAAGCGCTCCTCTCGCCGAGTGCACGTGGCGCCGGGAAGGCTTGTCTATACTGGCCCGACGGGGTCGCTCGGGCGACCTCGATCCACTCGATCTCCTGTGAAGCGAACCTACCAACCCAACGTCCGACGTCGGAAGCGCCGGCACGGATTCCGCGCGCGGATGTCCACCCGCGCCGGCCGCGCGATCCTGAAGCGCCGCCGGGCGAAGGGGCGCAAGCGACTCTCGGCGTAGGCCGGACCCCAGGGGCCCCTTGAAGCGCCGGCATCGCCTCTCTCGCTCGCGGGACTTCGACGCGGTCTACCGGCACGGCCGCTCGACGGCGACGCGCTACCTCGTCCTCTACGCCTTCCCACGTGAGGACGGCGACGTGTCGGGCCCCCGCCTTGGGCTTGCGGTCTCGCGCCAGCTCGGTGGGGCAGTCGAGCGAAACCGGATCAAGCGCCGCCTGCGGGAGGCCTTCGCCGGGCTCGAGGCCGGCCTGCCGGCGGAGAACGACTACGTGCTGATCGCGCGTCCGGGGCTCGGCGAGGCGATCGAGTCGCGCGGCTTCCCGTGGCTCGAGGAGCGCGTGGCCGAGGTCTTCCAGAAGGAACGGTCGACGGCGTGAGCGCGCTCGCCGTCCTCCTCGTCCGCGGCTACCGCAGGTTCCTCTCGCCGTTTGTCGGAGCCACGGCGCTCGGCAACCCGCGCTGCAAGTACCACCCGTCCTGTTCGCGCTACGCCCTCGACGCCTACCGCGAGTTCGGCCTTCTGCGCGGCACCGTCCTCGCCGGGTGGCGGCTGCTGCGCTGCAACCCGTGGAGCCACGGCGGCGTCGACCACGCCCGCGACCAGCGCCTCTTCCCGCTGCGGGGCCGCTCGTGATCTTCGGTGTCGCGAATCCGCTGCGCCCCATCGAGGACCTCCTCACCAACGTCCTCGAGTGGATCCACTCGGCGATCGGTCTTCCGTGGGCGTGGGCGATCATCGCGCTCACCCTCGCGGTCCGGATCGTGATCGTCCCTCTGACGGTGAAGCAGATCCGCTCGATGCAGCATCTCCAGGCGCACGCGCCCGAGCTGAAGGCGCTCCAGGCGAAGTACAAGCACGACAAGCAGCGGATGAACGAGGAAGTCATGAAGTTCTACCGGGAGAACAAGATCAACCCGGCCGCCTCGTGTCTCCCGATCCTCGTCCAGATCCCGATCTTCATCTCGCTCTACTACGTCCTGCGGGACTTCGAGAAGGAGGTCTTCCCGAACTATCCCAACTCCGACCTCGGCTGGCTCGGCGTCGTCCCCAACATCACGACCAACATCACGGACCACTGGTCGGGGTGGGTGCTCCTCGTCGTCTACGTGGTCAGCCAGGTGTCGTCGACCTACTTCATGTCGACGACGATGGACCCGCGGCAACGCTGGCTCTTCATGGCCCTGCCGCTCGTCTTCATCCTCTTCATCATCAACGCGAACTTCCCGGTCGGCCTCCTGCTCTACTGGGTGACGACGAACCTCTGGACGGTCGGCCAGGGGCTCGTGACGCGGAGGCTGATGCCGAAGCCCCAGGCGCCTGCCAAACGCTCCTCGCGTACCCCGCCGAAAGAAACGGCCGCGGACGGGGCAACCGCGGTCGCGAAGGCGGCCCAGCCCTCACGCGCCGGGCAACCGGGCCAGCAGCGCGTGCGCCGGCGGAAGAAGAAGGGCCCGCGGAGCCGGAGATGACCGAGGGCGGGCAGGAGCTCGGCGAGTCCGAGGTCGAGGCGACCGGCGAGACCGTCGGCGAAGCGAAGTGGGCGGCCCTGCGCGAGCTCGAGCGACGCTTTCCCGGGATCGACAAGTCGACCGTGCAGTTCGCTGTCCTCTCCGAGGGCGAGCGCGGCCTGCTCGGAGTTGGCTACGCGCCGGCCCGCGTGATCGCGAGCGCCGGGGAGGTTCCGGCGCCGGTTGCAGGCGACCAGGAGGAGCCGGGCTCTCCGGCCGCGCGCCTTCGCGAGCTGCTCGAGCGGGTGTGCGCGGCGCTCGGCGCCCCCGTCCGCATCGAGATCCGCGAGGACGACGAGCTCCTCGCGGCGACGGTGACGGGCCCCGACCTCGGGCTCGTGATCGGCAAGCGGGGGCAGACGATCGACGCGATCCAGCACCTCGCCACGGCGATTGTCTTTCGCGGGCTCGAGGAGCGGAAGAGCATCCTCGTCGACGCCGCCGGGTATCGCGAGCGCCGGCGGGCGACGCTGGAGCAGCAGGCCGAGGCCGCCGCGACCGAGGCGCTCGCCGCGGGCGAAGCCGTCGCGCTCGATCCGATGTCCTCGGTCGAGCGCAAGATCGTGCACCTGCACCTGCAGAACCGCGACGACGTCGAGACGGCGAGCGAGGGAAACGAGCCGAGCCGCTTCGTCGTCGTCCGCCCTGTCTAGAGGCCTGTCCGACCCGCGCCTCGACCGCTGGCTCGCGTCGATGGTCGCGACGCCGGGATTGACGGGGATCCGCGACCCGGACGAAGCCCGCCGCGTTCTGCTCGAGGAGGCCCGCGCCGCCGACCCCCACCTCGGCGAGGGGCCCGTGGTGGACGTCGGCTCCGGCGGCGGCTCGCCGGGAATCCCGCTGGCCGTGGCCCGCCCTGAGCTCCGCTTCGTCCTCCTCGAAGCGAGCAGGCGCAAATGCTCGTTCCTCGAGACGGCGAGCGCCGAGCTCCCCAACGTCTCCGTCCTTTGCGCGCGGGCCGAGGAGCACGCGGCGGGCTCCGGCCGCGATGCCTACGGCACGGCCGTGGCGCGCGCCCTCGCGTCGCCTCCGGTCGCGTGCGAGTGGTGCCTGCCGCTCGTCCGTCCGGGCGGCATCGCGCTCCTCTTCGTCGGACCGAGCGCCGACGAGGGCGCGGTCGCGCGAGTGGCTTCCGAGCTCGGCGCCGAGCTCGAGGACAGCCCGCCCGGCTTTCTCCGCATGCGCAAGACCGGCCCTACCCCGGAGCGCTTCCCGCGGCGGCCCGGGATGGCCAGGAAACGTCCTCTCGCCTGAGTACTCTGGCCGCGTGGGGACGATCCTCGCGCTCGCCAACCAGAAGGGCGGCGTCGGCAAGACGACGACCGCCGTCAATCTCGCCGCCTGCCTCGCGGAGGCCGGCGCGCGCACGCTGCTCGTCGACGTCGATCCGCAGGCGAACGCGACCTCCGGGCTCGGCGAGCGGGCCAACGGCACATCCTCGTACGACCTTCTCGACGGCGCTCCTCTCGAGGAGATCGTCCACCCGACGCGTTTCGAGAACCTGGATGTGATCCCGTCCCGCCCAGAGCTCGCCGGAGCGGCCGTCGAGCTCTCCGACCACCACGACGGCGAGTCGTTCCTCTCCGCCGCGCTCGGGCCCGCGCGGAAGCGGTACGCCTACGTCTTCGTCGACTGCCCGCCGTCGCTCGGGCCGTTGACCGTGAACGGGCTCGCGGCCGCGGACCGCGTCCTCGTGCCCGTGCAGTGCGAGTACTACGCGCTCGAGGGCCTCGCCCAGCTTCTGCACTCGGTCGAGCTCGTGCGCTCGCGCCTGAACCCGCGCCTCGCGCTTGCCGGGATGCTCCTGACGATGGTGGACGGACGGACGAGGCTCGCCGCCGACGTCGCCGCACAGGTCCGCAGCCACTTCGGCGAGCTCGTCTTCGACGCTGTGGTCCCGCGCAGCGTGCGCCTTGCCGAGGCGCCGAGCCACGGGCTTCCGATCACCGCGTACGACCCGGCCTCCGCCGGGGCCGAGGCCTACTACCGCGTGGCGAGCGAGCTTGTCGACCGCACCTAACCGCAGAGGCCTGGGCCGCGGGCTCGAGGTCCTGATCGGCGGCGGCGCCTCGGCGGCGGAGCTCCTCCAGCTCCCCCTCGGCTCGATCCGCGCGAACACGCGCCAGCCGCGGCGGCACATCGACGCGAACGGGATCAGCGGCCTCGCCGAGTCCGTGCGCGCGCAGGGCGTCATGCAGCCCGTGGTCGTGCGCCCAGTCGAGGACGGGGGCTACGAGCTGATCGCCGGCGAGCGCCGCTGGCGTGCGGCCCGCGCTGCCGGCCTCGCCACCATCCCGGCGCTCGTCCGTGAGACGGATGACCGCGAGTCGCTCGTGCTCGCGCTGGTCGAGAACGTCGCCCGCGAGGATCTCTCTCCGGTTGAAGAGGCCCGCGCGTACGCGGTCCTCCTGGACGAGTTCTCCCTCTCGCTCGGGGAAGTCGCCGACCGGGTCGGCCGCTCGAAGCCGGCCGTGTCGAACCGCGTCAGGCTGCTCGAGCTGCCCGAGGACGTCCTGGGCCTCGTCGAGCGCGGCCTCCTGACGGAAGGACATGCTCGCGCCGTGCTCGCGGTCCCCGGCCACGACGAGCGGCGTGCCCTCGCCCGCAAGGTGGTCGCGCAGGGCCTCTCCGTACGGGCCACCGAGCGCGCCGCGCGCTGGGCCGGCGCCGGAACGAGGCCGCGCAAGGCGCGGAAGGTCGACCCCGCGCTCGCCGCTCGCGCCCGCACCGTCCTCGAGCGGCTCAGCGGCGCGAGCGTCAGGGTGACCGACTCCCGCATCGAGATTCCTTTCGCCGACGAGGTGGAGCTCGCCGAGCTCGTCGAGTCCCTCGAGGCCCGTAACTGACCTCCGAGAGAGCCCGTTGTGAGTAGGACATGCACGGTTGGGTGCAGGACATCGAGACGCTCGAGGCCATCAATCAGGACGACCTGGTGCGCCGGCTCGTCCTCCGCATGGCCGGGCTCGCCCGCGGCGGCAAGCTTCCGGGGTTTGTCGAGGCGGTCGGTTCGGACGTCGATCTCGACCCCGAGACGAAGGCGACGGTGCTCGAGCTGGCCGCCGACGAGACCTTCCTCCTAGCCGCCGAGGACTACCTGCGCGCAACCCGGGTGCAGCACTAGGCGCTCGCTACAATGCGCCCCTGCGCGGGCGATTAGCTCAGTCGGTTAGAGCGCCGCTCTGATAAGGCGGAGGTCCCTGGTTCGAATCCAGGATCGCCCACTTCGCCGCGCCCGCCGCGAGTGGCACGCCGGTTGCTGGCGGGCCCGACGATCATGATCTCGTCTTCGTGACCGCTCCCCTGGTTTTCGCGGCTGCCTCGGCTCTGGCCGCCGTGGGGGCCACGGCCGGCGTCTCGCTGCTCGGTTTGCGCGCGGCGATCGACGTCGCCCTCGCATGGGCCTTGCTCGCAAGCACGATCGTCGTCGCAGCCGTTCTCGTTGCGGGGGCCGTCGCGGAGCGGCTTTCGTCCGGAGTCCTGCTCGGGCTCACGCTTGTCGCCGCCAGCGTCCTCTGGCTGGCTGCCCGCGCTCGAGCTCCTGGGTTCGGCGCCCATCTGCGCAGCGGGCTCGAGGGAGCGCGGCACGCGCTGGGGCACCTGCGGCAAGACCGGTGGGTCGCCGCTCTCGCCTTCGTCACCGCCGCGGAGCTCGTCTGGCGGACGGCGGTCGCCTTCGTCATGCCGCCGTACGCCGGCGATGCGCTCTGGTACCACCTGACGACGGTCGGAGGCTGGGTCCAGAACGGCCGGGTCGGGCCCAGCGAGCTCTCGATCTGGTCGACCGTTCACCCGCAGAACGGCGAGCTCTTCTTCGCCTGGAGCGCGGTGCTGCTCGGACGAGACACGCTGGTCGACACGGTCCAGCTCCCCTTCGCGGTCGTCGCAGGGATCGCCGTTGCCGGCCTCGCCCGCTCGTGTGGCCTCTCGCGCCCGCCTGCGGCTGCCGCTGGCCTCCTTTTCATCCTCACGCCGATCGTCCTGAGCCAGACGACGGCCGCCTACACGGACGTGATCGTGATCGCCTTCGTCCTCGCCGCGTTCCACTTCGTCCTGCGCGCGATCCGTGCGCTCCAGGGCGAGGGCCGCGCGTCGCTCGAGAAGTCGCTCGCCCTCGCGGGGCTCGCCGGCGGCCTCGCGGTGGGGACGAAGGAGCTCGCCCTTCTCTACGTCGCCGTGCTCGCCGCCCTCGTCGTCGCGGCACTCGCCGCGGCGAGGTTCTCGAATCGCGCGACGCTTGGGCCCCTCCTCCGGGCGCTCGTCCTCTTCGTGCTTCCGCTGCTCGCGCTGGGGGCCTACCACTACGTCGAGACGTGGGTCAGATTCGGAAGCCCGTTCTATCCTGTGCGGGCCTCCGCGCTCGGCGTGACCCTGTTCGACGGCCGTCCCCTCGAGCAGTTCCTGTCCACGCCGCCGCACGAGGGAGCCTGGTGGCGGGAGATCTGGGGGCAGTGGCATGCAGACCACTTCTTCCTCACGCGCCCGCGCTTCCACGCGTACTCCTACGACGGCCGTCCCAGCGGGCTGGGTCCGCTCTGGAGCTATCTCGGGTTGCCGGCGTTGCTCGCGTGGGCCGCCTACCTCGCGTGGAGAAGACGGCTCCTCTTTCTCACCGTGCTCGTGCCCGTGGCCCTCATGTTCGCCCTCCAGCCGTATCGCTGGTGGTCGCGGTTCACGATGATCCTCGCGGCTCTCGGCGCGATCGCGGTCGTCGCGCTCGTCCAGGCCGTCGGGCCACGGCTTTCGCCCCTCGTCAAGGCCTTCGTCGCGGGGCTCGTCGGCCTGGGCCTCTTCTTCCCGACCCTGAAGATCGACGGCGAGTTCTGGGCGACTCGGATTCTCTCGATTGCTTCGTCCGGCGACCGCAGCATCGGGGCGGTGGCCCTGCCCGCGTACCGATGGGTGGACTCGGTCCCGCCGGGGAGCGCGATCGGCGTCGACACGTCGGCGCGGCAGTTCGGCGGCCAGCCGTTCATCCTGGCCTATCCGCTCTTCGGCTCGGCTTTCCAGCACCGTGTCTACGCGCTGCCCTCGGCGAGCGCCGAGGGTTTCCGCCGGGCGCTCGCGGCCGACGGGATCACGTACGTGACGGTGGCTCGCGGCAGGATCCTCGACCGGTGGGCGACCGCTGCAATGGCGGCGGGCTGCGCAACCCGGATCTTCGATGGTCCCGTGTACGCCGGCGAGGCTGGCCGCGCCTACCGGATTCGCCCCGGATGCGCGTGGAGCCAGGCTCCCGCTTCGTGGCGCGCGCCGCTTTCACACCTCTCCGAGGCGACGAGAGGAGAGGGCTAGAATCAGAACGAGGCCCAGTCGCAATGCAGGAGATGCACATCTACGGGGTGAGCTTCGACATGGTCGGCAAGCAGCCGATCGTCCTGCTCAAGACCGCCGAGGGGAACAAGTTCCTGCCGATCTGGATCGGCCACCCGGAGGCGGCCGCGATCCTCATGAAGCTCCAGGACGCCTCCACGCCGCGCCCGATGACGCACGACCTCGTCACCGACATGCTCGAGCGGCTGGACGCCCAGGTAGTCCGCGTCGCGGTCACCGAGCTCCGCGAGAACACGTTCTACGCGCTCATCACGGTCGCCGTCGACGGGAGCGAGATCGAGATCGACTCCCGCCCGAGCGACGCCATCGCCCTCGCCGTCCGCGCCAAGGCGCCGATCTTCGCCGACGAGTCGGTGATCGAGGAGAGCGCGATCGAGTTCGAAAACGAGGAGGACGTGAACCAGGAGGCGGTCGTCGAGGAGTTCAAGAAGTTCCTCGACGACGTCAAGCCGGACGACTTCTCGGAGGCTTAGAGACCGTCTCAAAATGACGACCTGAGTCGCCAGAGCACGCTGGGCGACGAGGCCTCGTTCTGAAACGATCTCTTAGCCCTCCTCGTCCGCGAGCTCGCGCTTCGTGAGCCCGAGGAGCGCAGCGTGCAGCTCCCGCAGGCCTGCGGCCGAGAGCGGTCCCGGGTTTGCCCTCGCGAGCTCGTCGAGGAGCGCGGCCTCGCGGCTCTCGTCGACGAAGTCGTAGCCCTGCGCGGCCTTGTGCGCCTTCAGGCGCCGAACGAGCTCGAGCCGCCGGTTGACGGCGCGGACGATCTGGCGGTCGTTCGCGGTGATCTCCTCTCGCAGCTCGCCGACGAGAGGATCGGAGCCCGGGTCATCTCGCACTACGCGAAGATATAGACAGTCGTGCCGAGCGCCCAGCGGGAGTAGAAGCCGGGCGCGAACCAGAGCGGCGTGCGTACGCAGCCGTGGCTCGCCTGGTAGGCCGGCACCGAGTGGTAGCCGTGGATGGCGAAGGCGCCGGTGAAGAAGAGGGAGTAGTACATGCCTGAGGCGTTGAACCCGGGCACCTTCGAGTACACGTGCCACTTCCCGACCGGCGTGTTGCCGGTCGCGCCGGTCGAGACGTGGACGACGCGGACGACCTTCCCGCGCCGCACCTCGTACAGGACCTGGAGCGTCTTCGAGACCTCGACGTGGTTGCCCCTCGCGACACGTGGGCGCGGGACATGCGCCCGGCCTAGCGCTGCCCAGACGGAGCGCGACACCCGTCCCGTGCGCGCCATTCCATGCACCTTCTGGAAGGCGAGGACCGCCTCGTAGGTGTCGCTCCGGTAGGAGCGGTCGACACCACGGAGGACATGGCGAAGCGCCTTCAGACGCCGTTCGAGCGCAAGGACCGCCCGGCCGCGCGACCCGACCGAGAGGCTCGGCGCCTGGACGCGGAAGTGCTTGCGCACCGTGAAGCTCTTGTAGCCACGGTCGGCGTCGAGGACGAGCCGGAGGCGGTGGCGCCCGATGCGGTCGGTCGGCAGGGCAGCGGCGTAGCGTCCGCCTGCTTGGATGCGGACGTGACGGCTGCGCGTGCCGATCCTGAGGGTCAGCGAGCCCGCCCCCGCCGGGCGCAGCTTTCCCTTGAGCAGCAAGCGGTTGCCCGGATACGGGAGGCCCGCGAGGTGGCGCGTCAACACAGGCCGGATCTTCAGCTTGACCGTGGGCGAGGACTCCGGACCGGCCTCGACGTGATACGAGCCCGGCTGGGTGGCCGGGAACTGGAAGGCGAAGTCGCCGGTCGCCGGGTCCGCTGACACGGCCGCCCCCGTGGCGGTCCCTTCGAAGAAGAGTTCGACGGTGTCGCCCGGGTCGGCCGTGCCCCTCAGCGTCACGTTCGTCCCGTAGCGCGGGACCTGGGGCTGCGCGGCGAGCGAGAGCGCGGCCGCCGCGGGCGCCGGCGCCGCCAGGGCGAGAGCGAGGACGGCGATCGCGCGGCGCACCGCGCCATTCCATCAGACGGGCTGGCTAGTACGCGAGCTGGACGTAGACGACGAGGATGCCGACGGCGTTGTAGAAGCCGTGCGCGAGGACGCCCGGCCAGACGCTGTCGGCCCGCAGGCGGACCCAGCCGAGCGCGATCCCGAAGAGGACGAGCGGCGGCAGCGCGCCGAGGATGCCGTGGCTCAGCCCGAACACGACTCCGGTGACCACGACCGCTGCGATCCCGCCGAAGAAGCGGAGGGCGCGCACGCCGAGGCCGCGAAAGAAGAGCTCCTCCGTGAAGGGGACGATCGTGCTGACGATCACCCCGTTCAGAGCGAATGCTCCGGCCCGGTCCGGCCGCCAATCCTCCGGGGAGAGCCCCTGGTCGCGCCCGCCGTGGAGAACGGGCTCGAGCGCGGACGCCAGGATGAGAACGAGGATGATGAGGCCGATCGCTGTCCCGACCCAGCGCCACTCGAAGGACCTGAGCCCGAGCGCCGGGCCCGTGGGGTCGTAGGCGCGGCCGATGAGGAAGGTGAGGCCGATCAGGATCCCGTAGGCGAAGATCGTCCCGACCGCGAAGCCGTAGTCGTAGAGCGCCGTCGAGGTGTCCTCGTCGGAAGAGGTCGACGTGCTCCAGAAGCCCAGCACGACGAACGCCGCGGCGATCGCCGACCAGGCGACGAACGGGGCGGTTCTATAGTCGTCCGAGGGCGTTGTCGAGGTCGGCGACGATGTCGTCTGCATCCTCACAGCCTACGGAGATGCGCAGGAGCCCGGGGGCGATCCCCGCGGCTGCGAGCTGCTCCTCGCTGAACTCGCGGTGGCTCGTCGAGGCGGGGTGCGAGACGACGGAGTCGACGCCGCCGAGGCTCGTCGCGCGGCGGCAGAGCTCGAGGTTGTCCATGAAGGCCTCGCCGGCCGGGCGACCGCCTTCGAGCTCCACGGCCACGATGCCGCCGGGGCCTGCGAGCTGGGCGCGCGCCAGCTCGTACTGCGGATAGCTCTCGAGCCCGGCGAAGTAGACGCGCGCGACGCGCTCGTGGCCATCGAGGAAGCGGGCGACGGCGAGGCCGTTCTCCGAGTGGCGCTCCATGCGCAGCGCGAGCGTCTTCAGCCCGCGCCGCAGCAGGAACGCGGGGAAGGCGTCGAGGACGGCGCCCGTGTCGATCACCCAGCGGCGCGCCCGGCGGACGAGCTCCGCGCTCCCCGCGAGGATCCCGGCGGTGACGTCGTGGTGGCCGTTCAGGTACTTCGTCGCCGACTCGCAGACGAGGTCGGCACCCAGCTCGAGCGGGCGGCAGAGCACCGGCGACGCGAACGTGTTGTCGACTACGAGGAGCCCGTCGCCCTTCGTCCCGGCGATCGCCTCGAGGTCGGCGACGGGCAGGCCCGGGTTCGCCATCGTCTCGACGTACCTGACGCGCGCCGGCTGCCGCCACGCCTCGAGGTCGGTCGCGTCGACGTAGACCACCTCGACGCCGAGGCGCGTGAGCTGCTGCTCGGCGAAGGCGTACGTGGCGCCGTAGAGCTGCCGCGCGCAGAGGAGCCTGTCCCCCGGCTCGAGCGTCGTCATGAGCGCGGCCGAGATCGCCGCGACACCGGAGGCGAAGGCCTGGGCCGCCTCGGCGCCCTCGAGGTCGGCGACGACGCGGTTGAGCTCCTCGACGGTCGGGTTGCGCATGCGCGAGTAGAGGAAGCCGTACTCCTCCTCGCTCATCACGCGCGCGAACGTGGCGGCGTCGTCGAACGAGAACGTCGTCGCGTTGACGACCGGCTGCACCAGCGGCTCGCCGGGGCCCGGTTCGGCCGGGCGACCGTGAATCGACCGCGTGGAGAAGCCGCGTCGCGTCATAGGCCGAGCCGTTCGGGGAGCGTAGCGAGCGGCGCCTCCTCGAAGGCGAGCCCGGCCGCTGCCGCACCGGCGCGGTCGACCTCGTCGTCGCCGACGTGCAGGGCCCGAGCGGGGGAGACTCCGAGCCGGTCGAGCGCCTCGGCGAAGACACGCGGGTCAGGCTTCTCCGCCCCGGCCTCGGCCGAGCTGACGACCGCCGAGAGGAATGGGCCGAGGCCGGCGCGCTCGAGCTGCTCTCCGATCCCCACGTCCCAGTTCGTCACGCAGGCGAGCTCGAGGCCCGCCCGCCTCAGCCGGGCGAGCGCGGGCACGGCGCCCTCGAGTGGACGGAAGACGAGCGCACGGACGAACGCGGGCGCGAACTCCGCTGCGTCCAGCTCGGGAGCGACGCCGGTGAGGAACACATCCGTGCAGCGTGTCCGCAGGTCTGCGAGGCTGGCCGTGTCGCGTCCCTCCGACTTGTGAACGATGTAGTAGTCGACCTCGGCCGCGAACGCAGCGGCGACCGCCTCGTCTTCGCGCTCGATCCCCCGCTCGCTGAGGGCCGAGCGCAGACGGCCGACGGGGCTCTCGAGCTCGACGAGCGTGCCGAACGCGTCGATCGTGACGGCGTCGAAGGACGCTGCGTCAGCGGAAGGCATCGGGGTGCAACGCTCGCGCGATCGCCTCGAGCCCGTCGGCAACACGCGGGCCGGCCCGGTTGACGAGCGCCGCCGGGACGACCACGAACCGCTTGCGGCGCACCGCCTCGAGCCTTGCCGTCATCGGATTCGCGCGGAGCGACTGGAGGGTCGTGTCGCTGTCCGACGTGACGAGGAGGAATTCGGGATCGGCGCGGCGCAGCTGGGCCAGTGGATAAGGGCCCGGTCCGGGGCTCGGACCGGCGACGCTCGCTCCCTTCGCGCGCTTGACGAGGTCGCCCAGCAGCGAGCGGTCGGAGACCGTGATGAAGAAGCCCGTGTCGACGAAGACGGAGACCGGCTGGACGCCGGCCAGTCGCTCCTGGATCGCCGCTACGTCGTGCTGGATCCGCCCGACGAGCTGCCGCGCCCTGGCCGCTTCCCCGACGAGGAAGCCGAGGTCGACAGCGGCCTGCTCGACGTTTCGGAGCGATGCGGCCGGCTGGACGTAGACCGCCGCGTCGGCCAGCCGCTCGATGCGCGCGACGTCGAGCTGGTCGGCCGTCTGCGTCGCGACGACGAGATCCGGGTCGAGCTCGACCGTGCCGTCGACGTCGATATTGCCGGTGCGGCTCACGATTCTGCGCGCCTTCGATCCTTCCGGGCGCTTCGTCCCGGCCGGAATGCCCACGACCTCCTCGCCCGCTCCGAGCGCGCCGAGGAGCTCCGCCGAGCCCGGGTCGAGCGCGACGATCCGCTCAGGTGGGCTCTGGAGCGCCGTCGGGTTGCCGCCCACGCCCTGGACCGTGACCGGATAAGGCTGTGCCAGTGTCCCGACGGGCTCGTCCCGCTCGCCGCAGCCGGCGCCGGCCAGGGCCGCGAGGAGGAGCGCGCAGGCGAATGGCCGGGAGCGACGCACGACCGGCACTATTCACCATCTACGGCGAAACGCGGTGGCCCTTGGCACTGCACGCCGGCGTCGTGACGTCGCCCGAACAGGCGGTTCCTCGAGGCTGAGGCCGGCTCCGATAGCCACGCACGTGAGCGGCGATTCGGCGGTCATGACGGTTAGGCCCGTCTCGTTGCGAAGGCGCTCGTCGAGGCCACGGAGGAGGGTGCCGCCGCCCACCAACACGAGGCCGCGCTGCATGACGTCGGCGGCAAGCTCGGCCGGGGCCTGCTCCAGAGCTCCTTTCGTCGCCGCGAGGATCTGCCCGACCGTCCCGTCCAACGCCTCGCGCACTTCCGCTCCGGTCAGGCTTGCTCTGCGCAGGGTGCCGGTACCGAAGTCGCGTCCGCGGATCTCGGCCTCCTCGTCCTCGGCGAGCGGCCAGGCGGAGCCGATCGCAAGCTTGACCTGCTCGGCAGCATCGCCTCCGACGAGTAGGCGATGGCGGTTCTTCGCATGGCGGACGATCGCGTCGTCCATCTCATAGCCGCCGACGCGGAGCGAGTCTGAGACTGCCAGCGCTCCGAGTGACGTGATCGCGACCTCCGTCGTTCCGCCGCCGACGTCGACGACCATGCTTCCGACCGGCTCTGCGACGGGCAGGCCTGCGCCGATCGCGGCGGCCATCGCCTCCTCGATCAGCGAGACCGCGCTGGCCCCGGCAGCCAGCGTTGCATCCTCGACTGCGTCCCGTTCGACGCCGGTCAGTCCACTGGGCACACAAAGAACGACCCGCGGGCGCCGGAGGCCGCGCTTGCCGATTGCCTTTCGAATGAAGTGGCGAAGCATCTGTTCCGTCACGTCGAAATCCGCGATGACGCCGTGGCGAAGCGGCCGCGTCGCACGGATCGAGGCCGGAGTGCGGCCGATCATCTCTCTCGCCTGCTCTCCGACGGCAAGGACCTCGTTCGTTTCGTCGTCGACGGCGATGACGGATGGCTCGAAGAGGACGATGCCTTCGCCCTGGACGAAGACGACCGTGTTCGCCGTTCCGAGATCGACGGCCAGACTGCCACCGATGCCGCCAAGTAGACGTGAAAGCAATCTGGAGTCGCTCCTCGCGCGAAAGGTACCGGCGCGCCGATCTTCGCCTCCTCTCGGCCCGACCCTGCCGGCGATTCGCCCGAGTTTTGGCAGCGGGCGTGCCAGGGAATCCAACCTTTAGAGGTCTGCGGCAGCGAGAGCCGGGCTCTAGCCTCGTTCCCGGGGGCGACGCCGAGGAGTTGGCCGCAGCTTCTCGGCTGAGCCCGGCTCTGGAAAAGCCGGCCCGGAAGCACCGAACCCCTACACTCCTCGCGAGTCACTCGCTACAGCAAGGCCATTCACGTCTGTGCGCCTCTTCACTGAGGAGGAAGCGAACGCCGCGCTCGATGTCGTCGCTCCGCTCGTCGAGCGTCTTGTCTCCGCACGGCGCCGCTTTCTCGCAGCGGGCCGCCGATTGGGTCTCCTGCGCTCACGGGTGGCCGGGAACGGAGGCGGGCTCGATCCTGCCCAGGTCGAGGAGGCGCAGAGGGCCGCCGAGGAAGTGGCGGGCGAGGTGGGACGCCTCGTGGCCGAGCTCGAAGCCGCCGGGGTGCAGGTGAAGGACCTCGACCGAGGTCTCGTCGACTTTCCGGCCCGCCACCCCGAAAGCGGCGAGCTCGTGCTGCTCTGCTGGCACCACGGCGAGGAGCGGGTCGCCTTCTGGCACGGGGTCGAAGAGGGATTCGCGGGCAGGAAGCCGCTGCCGTTCTAGAGAACTGACGCCCGTGAGCGAATTCTGGCAGCACGTCCTCGTCGCGGGCATCGTCGTCCTCTTGACACTCGCGCTCGCGCGGCTGCTCGACCGGGCGCTCGTCCGCCGGCTCAAGCTGAGCCCGGACGTCATGACGCGCTACAGCGTCGTCAGGCGCACCATCGTGGCTGCCGTCGTCGTCGTCGGCGGCCTCTCCGCGCTGCTCGTCATCCCCGAGGTCCGGGCGGTCGCGAGCTCGATCCTCGCCTCGTCGGCCGTGATCGCGATCATCATCGGCTTCGCCGCCCAGTCGACCCTCTCGAACGTGGTTGCCGGGATCCTGATCGCGTTTACCCAGCCGCTTCGGCTCGGCGACCAGGTCGAGGTCGGGACCGCAGTCGGAACGGTCGAGGAGATCGGCCTCATCTACACGCTCGTGAGGTCCCCCGAGGGCGCCCGCTACCACGTGCCGAACACCCGCATGGCCTCGGATACCATTCGGAACGCCACACTTCAGAGCTTCGAGCACCGAGCCCGGATCACGATCCCCGTACCGCTTGGAAGCAACCTCGAGCGGGTACGCGACATCCTTGTGGAGGAGGCGCGCAGGGCGCCTGAGGCGATGCCAGACAAAGAGCCCGTAGCGACGCTGACCCAGCTGGAGGGGACGACGGTTCTCTTCACGGTCGACTCGTGGGCCACGAGCGTCCGCCGGGCCGGCAAGCTCGCCGCCGACCTGCGCCTGGCCGCGTACGACCGGCTGCGGGCCGAGGGGATCTACGCCTGATGGCCGGAAACGGCAACGGGAACGGCAGGGGAGGAGCACCCCTCTATCCGGCGCACAGGCGACGCCGCCGCCGGCACAGGAGAAAGCGCGAAAAGATCACCTCGCGCCGCTTCGCCGTCCTGCTCGCCGTCGTGATCGTCGGCGGGGCGATCGCCACGTTCGTCGCCGCGACGGTGACGGGCGCAGCGGGAATCCTGAACAACTGCAGCCTGACCTCGCTGAAGCCGGTCGCGATCGGCGCGAACTCCTTCGTCTACGCCGCCGACGGGTCGGTGCTCGGAGCGATCCCCGCGGAGCGGAACCGCCAGCCGGTCACCCTCTCGCGCATCTCGCACTGGGTGACGAGCGCGACAGTGGACGTCGAGGACCGGCGCTTCTACGAGCACGGCGGGATCGACTGGGAGGGCGTCGCCCGCGCCGCGGTCGAGAACCTGAAGAGCGGCCACATCGTCCAGGGCGGCTCGACGATCACGCAGCAGCTCGTGCGGAACCTCTACATCGGCAAGGAGGTCTCGCTCGACCGGAAGATCAAGGAGGCCTGCCTCGCCCAGAAGGTCGAGGACGAGCACACGAAGGACTGGATCCTGGCGAGCTACCTCAACCAGGTCTACTTCGGCAACCATGCCTACGGCGTCGAGGCCGCCGCGCAGACCTACTTCTCGCGTCACGCAGCCGACCTGAACCTCGTTCAGGCAGCGCTGATCGCCGGGCTGCCACAGGCGCCCTCGCAGTACGACCCGTTCCAGCGCCCGGCCGAGGCGGTCGCGAGGCGGAACGAAGTCCTGGGCGCGATGCAGTCCGCCGGGGACATCACGGCCGAGCAGTACCAGCGCGCCGCCGCCTCGCGCCTGCGGCTCAACGCGGGCCACATCTACACGAAGATCCGCGAGCCGTACTTCTTCAGCTACGTGCGCGAGCAGCTGATCGCCAAGTACGGCGCGAACACGGTCCGTGGCGGCGGCCTCAGGGTCTACACGACGATCGTCCCGCGCTACCAGACGCTCGCCGAGAACGCAATGAAGGGCACTCTCAACCTGAGCACGGACCCGGCCTCCGCGCTCGTCTCGATCAACCCGAAGAACGGGGCGATCAGGGCTATGACGGCCGTCATCCCGGGCAAGAAGCACACCCAGTTCAACCTTGCCGCGCAGGGCCGGCGGCAGGCGGGCTCGTCGTTCAAGACCTTCGTGCTCACGGAGGCCATCCGGGAGGGCATCAACCCCGACACGACGATGTACCTGTCGGCGCCCTTCCACTGGCAGCCGGACCCGGAGAGCGAGCCCTGGGACGTCTCGACGTATGCCGGCGATTACTACGGGCCCTCGACGATCACACAATCGACGCTCCGTTCTGACAACACCGTCTACGCGCGGCTGACGCTCGATCTCGGCCCGGAGAAGATCGTCACTCTCGCGCACAAGATGGGGATCAAGACGAAGCTCCAGCCGGTGGCCTCGGTCGGTCTTGGCTCCAACTCGGTCGGCGTGCTCGAGATGGCCTCCGCCTACGCGACGATCGCGGCGGGCGGCGTCTACTCCGAGCCGATGGCGATCCGCAAGGTGATCCTCCCCGGCGGCGAGGTCGATCGCGGCGCAGGGTGGGGGCGCGTGAAGCAGAAGCGCGTGTTCTCGGACGGCGTCGCCTACCAGGTCGCCCGCATCCTCAAGCTGAACATGCAGGCGGGCACGGGCACGGGTGCCAACCCGGGCTTCCCGGCCGGCGGCAAGACGGGCACGACCGACGACTTCGGTGACGCCTGGTTCGCCGGCATCACGACGACCGCCTCCACCGTCGTCTGGGTCGGGTACCCGAACGCGAAGATTCCGATGACCTCCGTGCACGGCATCAGGGTCGCCGGCGCCACCTTCCCCGCGACGATCTGGCGGCTCTTCATGACCGGTGCGTTCGCGAAGAATCCGCCCGCCGACTGGCCGCTGCCCGAGCATCCGGTCGTCTGGCAGCCGTTCGAGGGCCAGTACGAGTACGTGGGCCCGCCCCCGGGTGCGTCCGGGTCGACCGAGACGGAGAAGGACAAGAAGAAGGACAAGGACAAGGGCGGTGACACCGGCGGCGAACCGACGGAGCCGGCGAGTACCGAAGAGCCGCCCGGCACCGACACTACGGGTTGAGCGTCTCGGGACGGGCGGCGCTCGCCGCCGGAGGCGCCTGCCTGCTTCTCGTAGCGGCGGCGGTCGCCTGCGCCTGGCCGCAGAACTCGCTCCTCACTCCCGATCACTCCGCGGGGACGACGCGCTGGTCGTGGATCTACCTCGGCTGCCTCGCCGCGGCCTTCGCGGCCTACCTCGCAGGGCTCGCGGCGCTCCGGCGCCGGAGGCCAGGCATCAGGGCCGTCGTCGCCCTCGCCGCTGCGATCCAGCTCGCCCCGCTCGCCGCGCCCGTCCTTCTTTCCACGGACGTCTACACCTACTGGGACTACGGCCGCCTGGCCGCGGTCCACGGCGCCAACCCCTACGAGGACGAACCGGCCGCCTTTCCCGCCGGCCCCGCCTTCGCGCGCATGGGGGCCGACTGGCGGGAGACGACGACCGTCTACGGGCCCGCCTTCACCCTGGCATCCGAGGGCCATGCGGCGGTGGTCGGCAGGTCTCCCGAGGCGGCGGCGTGGCTCTACAAGGGCCTGGCTGCGCTCGCCATGCTCGTCCTCATCTTCCTGGCGGCCCGGCTCGGGCGAGCGCCGGCCTTCGCGGCCGCCTTCGTCGGCTGGAACCCCCTCCTCGCCGTGCACTTCGCGGGGGGCGGGCACAACGACGCCTGGATGATGGCGCTGTTCGTCGGAGCGCTCGCCCTGGGCGCCTCGGGCAGGCGGCAGTGGGCTGGAGCCGCCTGGGTCGGCGCGATCGCGGTCAAGTGGGTCGCCGTCGTCTTCCTGCCGCTCCGGGCGCTCGAGGCGCGGGCGACGGGCCGGCAGGTCGGCCACCTCGGCTTCGCGGCGGCCGCGGCCCTCGTGATCGCGCTCGCGACGTGGCGCTACGGGCTCCACTGGCTCGGGGCCTTCGGCCCCCTGGCGAAGAACCTGGGCGAGGGCGCTCACTTCAGCATCCCCTCGCGCCTCGACTCGATCGGCCTGCCGCGCGATGCCGCGATCGCCCTCCTGGCGACCCTCTTCGGCCTCGCCTACCTCTGGCTCCTGCGGGAAGCCTGGCGCGGCCGGGCCCGGCTCGCTCTCTGCGCGGGCCTTCTCCTCCTCGCGACGCCGTGGCTCGTCGCCTGGTATGCCGTCTGGGCCGTCCCCCTCGCGGCGATCGAAGAGGATCGCTGGGGCCGTCTCCTCGCCCTCGCTCTCAGCGCCTATCTGCTCCGAAACGCGGTCCCCCTATAGCCTTGCGACCGTGAGCACGGCGACCGAGCTCCACTCCGTCTCCGAGGCCCAGCGGCTGGTGCTGGAGCGGGCCAAGCCGCTCGCCGCGGAACGCGTGCCGGTCGAGCGGGCCGCCGGGCGCGTGCTCGCAGAGCCGGTGTCGGCCGTCACCGATTTGCCTCCGTTTCCGAGCTCCGCGATGGATGGATTCGCCGTCCGGGCGCAGGACGCGGGTGCAGGCGCGCGTCTCCCCGTGGTCGCCCGGATCGCGGCCGGAGGACCGGCTGATCGGCCTCTCTCCCCGGGCGAGGCGATGGGGATCTCGACCGGCGGCGCAGTCCCGGACGGCGCCGACACGGTCGTCCCGCTCGAGCTCGTCGAGGATTCCGGGGACGCGATCGAGATCGGAGAGGCCGTCGCGCCGGGCTCGAACGTGCGCCCCCGCGGAAGCGATGTCCGCACGGGGGACACCGTCCTCGAGCCGGGCCTTCGCCTCGGCCCCGCCCAGGTCGGCGCGCTCGCCGCGGCGGGAGTGCACGAGGTGCAGTGCAGCAAGCGCCCGCGGGTCGGGATCCTCGTCACCGGGTCGGAGCTCGTGGCGCCGGGCGAGCCGCTCGCACCCGGGCAGATCTACGAGTCGAACGGCCTTCTCCTCGCCACCGCCCTCCAGCTGGCGGGCGCGGTGCCCGCCCAGCTCGGGGTCGTCGGCGACGACGCGGCCGAGCTCCAACGCGCCATGGAGCGGGCGCTCCTGGGCTTCGACATGCTCGTCACGTCGGGTGGAGCCTCGGTGGGCCCCCACGACCTCGTGCGGGAGACGCAGGGCGGGCTGCGCGTCGAGGAGGTCTTCTGGGGCGTCGCGGTGAAGCCCGGGAAGCCGGTCGCGTTCGGGATGCGGCGCGACCACATGGTCTTCAACCTCCCCGGCAACCCGGTCTCCGTGCTCGTCACCTTCGAGCTCTTCGTCCGTCCCGCGGTGAACGCCCTTCTCGGCCTGCCGGACCCCGAGCCTCACTATCGGGAGGGAGTGCTGGCGGCCGCCGTGACGCGGAACGGCGCGCGGGACGAGTTCGTACGGGCTCGCTCTCGGCGGGAGGGCGAGCGGGTCGTCCTCGAGCCGCTCGCCGGGCAGGAGTCCCACATGATCGCGCGGGCCGGGCGGGCCGACGCCCTCGTCGCGGTCGAGGCCGGGGACGGCGAGATCGCTGCCGGCTCGCCGGTGCGGTACCTGGCGCTCTAGTCGCTGTCTGCCTGCTCGGTCCGGTCGCGCTCCTCGGGGGCGGTGGGCCTCGTGCGCATGCGGCGGCTGAGGAGGACCGCCTGCCGGATCGACTCGCGGATCGGCCCGCGCCGTGGCCGCTCGTCCGCGGCCGGGTAGGGCGCGTAGCGGCCCGCTGCGACCGCGCCCGCCTGCGACGCCGCCGCTCCCCAGGCGAGGAACGAGATCACGAGCATCACCGGGACGAACCCGACCGAGGTGAGGGCGACGAGATACCAGATCGCATCGAGGCCGAGCCCGTAGCGAAACGCGAACGAGCCGAGCAGGAGAAGCGGTCCGAGCAAGCCGACCGCGAAGAGCCCGAGCGCGGCTGTGCGGCCGCGCTCCGACGCGTGGGGAAGCCAGAGCCAGGCGTGGAGCGAGGGCAGGACGAAGACGAGCGCGAACGGATTCTGCGCGGCGACCACGAGAGCGACCACGGCGAGCCCCAGCATCGCGGCGAGATGGCCGCCGAGCTCCTCCGTGCGGGCGACCGGCTCGGTCGGGACGAGCCGAAGCCGCGTCACGAGCCAGCCGAGCGCCGCGAGGCCGGCGAAGACGACGAGCGCGAAAACGGGCCAGTCCTCGGCGGCCGGGGAGTCGGGCGAGATCGGGCGCGGCTCGCCGTTCGGGAAGATGCCCGTGACGGAGAAGAAGGCGAGCAGGACGCCGATCCAGGCCCAGAGCCCCACGCGGCTCGCCAGGCTGCGGAGGGCAGGCCGGAGGGCGATGTGCCGCCGGCGGCAGCGAGCGAAGAGGTCGACGGTCGCCGCGAGGAAGGGCAGGAGGCAGGCGAGGAGAAGGAACTGGATCGTCCAGCCCCGGATCAGACGGGAGCCCGTCCAGATGTACGACTCCGTCCCGCTTGCGACGTCGGCCGCCGAGTCGAGCGAGGCGAGCAGCACCTGCGCCGACCGGCCGAGCTGGTCCATCCGCTCCTCGTCGAGGGCGGCGAGCGTGTCGCCTTGTGCGTCGGGTGTCCGCGCCGCGGCGGTGCTCAGCGTCACGGCCGGGACTCCCTGGGCGATGAACGGCGCCTGCCCCCAGAGGCTGAACGGGAAGGCGAGGTCGATGAGCTGGGAGAGCGCATTCGGGCGCTCGGGGGTGATCTGTCCCTGCGCCTCCACGCTCGCCTCGGCCGTCGCCACGAAGGTCGAAGCGGGCGTGCGTGGCGTGCCGCCCGTGAAGTGCAGCCGCGGCACGCCGCTTCCTCCGATGGCATCGAGGTCGATCACGGCCTCCAGCCGGTCCCCGAGGCCGGACTCGCGCGCGAACTTCGCGGCTCCGAGCGCGCCGGAGACGTCGCCGTCGGTCGAGACGAGCACGAGCGTGTGCGAGAGCGCCGCGGTGCCCGTGTCGCGCGCGAGCTCGAGCAGCGCGCCGGTTCCCGAGGCGTTGTAGTCGGCCCCCGGCGAGCCGCCCAGGTTGTCCCGGTGGGCAACGATCGCGATCACCTGTTGGGAACGCGGGACGTTCGCCGCCGTGGCCGGCGCGGTCGCGATCAGGTTGACGTAGCTCTCCTCGCCGAGCCCGGGGACGTCGGCCGTGAACGGCTGCCGGGTGACGGTGAAGTCGTAGTCGCGGAGGTGCTGGGCGACCCAGTTCGTCGCCGCCCGGGCTCCGGTCGTCCCCGGGCGCCGGTCCGGATAGTCCCGGGCCAGCTCGGTGGCGAACTGAAGGGCTGTGGTGCGGTCGAAGGACGGAGGCAGGCGCGGCTGCTGGAGGGCGACCGGCTGGCTGACGCTGAACGCGGCGACGAGGAGCGGGACCGCGACGGCAAGCCAGGCGGCCCGATAGATGCGGCCGGAGATCGGACGCTCGAGCGACCCGCGGCGGGGCCGGCGTCGTTCGGTGGGAACGGCCATGGAGGCGGCCTGAGTCTAGACCCAGCCATCGGCCTATCCTTCTAGGAAGCGATGGCAGAGAGTCCAACGATCCTCCTGGTGGACGACGAGGAGTCGGTGCAGAAGCTCCTCACCTATCCCCTCGAGCACGAGGGCTTCCAGGTGGTCCAGGCCCGCGACGGCGAGGAGGCGCTCGCCCGCTTCGACGAGAACCGGGTCGACCTCGTGATCCTCGACCTCATGCTCCCGAAGCTCGACGGGCTGGAGGTCTGCCGCAGGCTCCGCGCCCGGAGCGCCGTGCCGATCCTCATGTTGACGGCGCGCGACGACGAGCTCGACAAGGTCGTCGGCCTCGAGGTCGGCGCGGACGACTACATCACGAAGCCGTTCTCGATCCGCGAGTTCCGCAGCCGTGTGCGGGCGGCGCTTCGCCGGGCGCAGCTCCCTCCCGCCGGGGCCCGGAGCGAGACGATCCGCGTCGAGGGGGTCGCGATCGACCTCTCGAGGCGGTCGGTCGAGGTCGACGGCGAGCCCGTGCAGCTCACCTACCTCGAGTTCGAGCTCCTCCGGACGCTCGCCGCCAACCCCGGCCGCGTCTACTCGCGCCAGGCTCTCCTCGACGCGCTCTGGGGCGGGTCGGAGTACCGGGATCCACGGACGATCGACGTCCACGTCCGCCACCTGCGCGAGAAGATCGAGCCGGACCCGAGCGACCCGCACTACCTCTTCACAGTCCGCGGTGTCGGCTACCGCTTTCGCGAGGCGGCGTGAACCAGTTCCGCCACCCGCGCCTCTCGGTCAAGCTCGGGCTCGTCCTGCTCGGCATCGTGGCGGGGGCGCTCGCGATTGTCTACGCGGCACTCGTCCCTCGGCTTCAGGATCGCCTGGTCAACGACCGGCTCAACGAGCTCGAGCGGAGCGCGCCACCGGTGGCCCACCAGCTCCAGCAGACGACGAACCCGCTCGATGCCGACGCCTGGGCGCGGCTCTTCCAGGGCAACCTGGGTGCCCGCATCGTGGTCTTCCGCCTGCTCGGGAACGACACGCTTACCCCGATCGTCGACTCGAACTCGGTGACGTCTGCGGACATCCGTGACGATCCCGTGGCTCGGCAGGCGCTTGAGACCGGCGAGCCGGCTCGCGGCCAGGCCGACAGAAACGGTGAGCGCGTCGAGGTCGCCGTCCCGCTGAGCGAGGACACGGCGCTCCTGATCTCGGCCCCGCTGCGCGACACGCTCGCAAGCGTGCGGCTCGTGCAGCGGACCCTCCTCGTCTCCGGCCTCGCGGCGCTCTTCATCGCCTGGTTCGCGGGCTCGATCGCCGCGCTCCGCTTCACGCGCAGGATTCGGCGCCTCGAGACCGCGGCCGGCCGCATCGCCGCCGGCGACTTCGAGCACGAGGTGGTCGACCCGGTCGAGGACGAGGTCGGCGAGCTCGCGGAGGCCTTCGACCGGATGCGCAGGCGGCTCGCGCACCTCGATCGGGCGCGGCGCGAGTTCATCGCCAACGCTTCGCACGAGCTCAGGACTCCCCTCTTCTCGCTCGGCGGGTTTCTCGAGCTGATGGCGGACGAGGACGTGGATCCGGCGGTGCGCCGGGAGTTCGTCGACGAGATGGCGGCCCAGGTCGAGCGGCTCACGAAGCTCGCCACCGGCCTCCTCGATCTCACACGCCTCGACGCGGGGCAGCTGTCCGTCGAGCAGGAGGAGGTGGACGTCGCCGAGAGCGCCCGCACGGTCTGCGAGGAGTTTCGTGCGGTGGCGGAAGCCGGGGACCATGCCCTTTCGGCGCAGGCGGACGGGCCCGTGCTGGCTCTCGCCGACGAGCAGCGCGTCCTCCAGGTGGCGCGCATCCTCGTCGAGAACGCGACGAGGCACACGCCCGCGGGGACGAGCGTCGTCGTCACGGCCGAGCGCGACCGGAGCGGAGGGGTCACGCTCTCGGTCGCCGACGACGGACCAGGCGTGCCGGAGGCCGACCAGGAGCATCTTTTCGAGCGCTTCTATCGAGCGGCCGGCGGCCAGGCATCGGGAAGCGGACTGGGGCTCGCGATCGCCTCCGAGCTCGCCCATCGCATGGGAGGCTCGATCGGCCTCGACTCCCGCCCGGGCCGCACCGTCTTCACGTTGCGCCTGCCGCGTGCGACCGCCGCCCCGCGTGCCGAGCCGGTCTCGGTCCAGAGCTGAACCGGCCGGTCACTACTATGAGACTCCGGTGCGCCCAGGACCCCTAGCCGTCGTCGCGCTCGTCTGCGCTCTCCTGGGCGCGAGCGCCGCGCTTGCAATCGCGAAGGCCGCGGGCTGGATGGATGACCCCGAGCCGCAGACCGTCGTCGTGACGTCCGCTCGGGGAACCGCCGCATCGAATCCGGTCGACGAGGACGCGGCCGCCAAGCCGCTTCCGGGGAACGACTTCGATCCTGCGCTCATCTATCGCGAGCGCGCCGCCGGCGTCGTCACGATTCTCGCCCTCTTCGGCCCCCACGGCTCCGCCTCCGCGAGCGACGCCGCGCAGGGATCGGGCTTCGTCGTTTCCCGGGACGGCTACATCCTCACGAACAGCCACGTCGTGACGACGGCGGGCGAGGATGGCGCGGACGAGGCGGAGTCGGCGAGCACGGTGTTCGTCGAGTTCCGGGACGGCGACCGAGTGCGGGCGCGCGTCGTCGGCTGGGACATCTACGACGACGTCGGCCTCGTGAAGGTCGATCCCAAGGAGCACGAGCTCACGCCCGTCCCGCTCGGCGACTCGTCCCGGGTCGCCGTCGGCGAGCCGGTCGCCGCCATCGGCAGCCCCTTCGGCAACGACAGCTCGCTCACCGTCGGCGTCGTCTCCGCGACGGAGCGGTCGATCGCCTCGCTGACCTCGAGCTACGACCTCGTGGACGCGATCCAGACCGACACCCAGATCAACCGGGGGAACTCCGGCGGGCCTCTCTTCGATGCGCGCGGCCGCGTGATCGGCATCAACGCGCAGATCAACAGCGTCTCGGGCAACTCCGAGGGCGTCGGCTTCGCGGTGCCGATCAACTCCGCCCGCCGCTCGATGGAGCAGCTGATCCGAAGCGGCGAGGTGCGCTACGCCTGGCTCGGCGTCTCGACGCAGACGCTGACGGCCGAGCTGGCGGAGCATTTCGGTTACCAGCGCAGAGAGGGAGCGGCGGTGCAGACCGTGGTGGACGGAAGCCCGGCGGACGAGGCCGGCCTGCGCGGCGGCGGCGACGAGACGGAGTTCACGGGAATCCCGTTCCGCCCGGGAGGCGACCTGATCGTCGAGATCGACGGCGCCCCGGTGCACACGGCCGAGGACGTCGTCCGGGCGATCACCGAGCAGCTCTTCCCGGGCGAGACGACGCATCTGACCATCCTCCGTGGCACGAAGGAGGTCCGCATCGCCGTCGTGCTCGGAGAGCGGCCGCGGGTCCCGCCCGGCGGCGGCCGGTAGTCATCCCGGCCAACTACAGTGCGGCGGGTGGAGCTCCCCACCGCCGACGTCGTGCTGCTCGGCGACAACCTCGAGGTGCTGCCGCGGTTCGCCGACGGCTGCTTCCAGCTCGTCTATGCCGATCCACCTTTCAACACGGGCCGTGCCGTCAGGCGGCGGACGCTCGCCGTCGTGCCGGACGCGGAGGGCGACCGGATCGGATTCCAGGGACGGCGCTACGCGAGCACCGTCCTCGGCGAGTCCTCGTTCGCCGACTCCTTCGACGACTACCTCGCCTTTCTCGAGCCCCGGCTCCGGGAGGCCCGCCGCCTGCTCGCGCCGAGCGGGACGCTCTACCTCCACCTCGACTACCGCGAGGCGCACTACGCGAAGGTGCTCCTCGACGAGCTCTTCGGCCGCGAGTGCTTCCTGAACGAGATCGTCTGGGCCTATGACTACGGCGCCAAGGCGAGGAGCCGCTGGCCGGCGAAGCACGACACGATCCTCGTCTACGTCCGGGACGCCGGGTCGTACTACTTCGACTCCGAGGCGGTCGACCGCGAGCCCTACATGGCGCCGGGACTCGTGACGCCCGAAAAGGTGGCGAGAGGGAAGCTGCCGACGGACGTCTGGTGGCACACGATCGTCTCGCCGACCGGCCGGGAGAAGACCGGCTACCCGACGCAGAAGCCGGAAGGCGTCCTTCGCCGGATCGTGCAGGCCTCGAGCCGCCCGGGCGACTGGTGTCTCGACCCGTTTGCGGGCAGCGGAACGCTCGGTGCCGTCGCCGGCGCGCTCGGCCGGCGCTTCGTCCTCGTCGACTCGAATCCGGAGGCGGTCGCCGTCGCTCGTGCCCGGATCGGCCGTTTGCGCGCAAGGGCTGACGGGGTAGGAGAAGCCCGAGCGGGTGGGAACTCAGGATTCCGCAGGTTGGGCGAGCTTTAGGAACGCTTGGAAGGGCGACTACACTCCGACGCGATGAGCGACTCCCGCGAGAACGGCAGCGGCCTCGTTGCCCTCACGATCCCCGCGCGCGCCGAGTACGTCGCGCTTTGCAGGCTCGCCCTCACGGGGCTTGCAAGGACGCGCGAGCTCGAGCCCGAGGTCGTCGCCGACCTGAAGCTCGCGCTCACCGAGGCCTGCTCGAACTCGGTGCGGCACGCCTACGAGGAGGGCCGGGACGGCCTCGTCCAGATCTCGTACCACCTCGACGGCGACCGTATCGCGGTCGAGGTTGCGGACGACGGCGCCGGCTTCGACCCCGAGGTGCTCCGGCGCGCGGAGGAGGAGCTCGACGAGGGCGGGCTCGGAATCGCCATCATCAGAGCCGTCACCGACGAGCTCGACATCGGTCCGAATCCGGCCGGCGCAGGATCGCGGCTCCGCTTCACGAAATACCTCAACTGATCTCACTCCCCCGCCGATATCCTCAGCCGCCGTGCAGCTCCAGCAGGTAAACGTCGGCTCGAAGTCGCTCGCGGACTACGCGACGATCGCCAGCCGAGGCCTCATGGAGCAGCTGCGGGCTCTCGCGGAGCCGCTCGCGGGTAAGCGGGTGCTCCACCTCTCGGCGACCGCGTTCGGGGGCGGGGTTGCGGAGATCCTCTACACACTCGTGCCGCTGATGCGGGACGCGGGCCTCGAGACCGAGTGGCGGGTCATCTTCGGCCAGGAGGAGTTCTTCGACGTCACGAAGGCGATTCACAACGCGCTCCAGGGCGCGCCCCGCTCGCTGACGGACGAGGAGAAGGAGATCTTCCGCCGCTACAACCTCGGCAACGCGGAGGAGCTGACGGACTCGTTCGACTACGTCATCGTCCACGATCCTCAGCCCGCGGGCATGATCGAGCACGCCCGCGCGAGCGGTGCGCACTGGATCTGGCGCTGCCACATCGACCTCTCGACGCCCAACCGCGACGTGCTCGAGTTCCTGCTCCCCTGGATCTCGTCCTACGACGCCATGGTCTTCCACCGTGACGAATACGTGCCCCACCACAACGGGCTGGCGCCTGCCTACATCTGGCCGCCCGCGATCGACCCGCTGACGCCGAAGAACATGGCACTCTCGAACGAGGACGCGGCCTACATCGTCGACCAGTTCGGGATCGACGTCGAGCGGGCCCTCGTGACGCAGGTCTCCCGCTTCGATCCCTGGAAGGACCCTCTCGGCGTCATCGAGGCCTGGCGCAGGCTCAGGGAGCGGCACCCGCGCACCCAGCTGGCGCTCGTCGGCTCGATGGCGCACGACGACCCGGAAGGGTGGGACTACTACAACCAGACCGTGGCGGCCGCTGACGGCGATCCCGACGTCTTCATCCTCTCGAACCTGAACAACGTCGGCTCGGTCGAGGTCAATGCCTTCCAGGTGCATTCGCGCGCGCTCGTGCAGAAGTCGATCCGGGAGGGCTTCGGACTGACCGTCACGGAGGCGCTCTGGAAAGGGAGGCCGCTCGTCGCTGGCCGCGCCGGGGGCATCGTCGACCAGGTCCAGGACGGCGAGACCGGCCTGCTCGTGGACTCGGTGGAAGGCTGTGCGGCGGCGCTTCAGACGATCCTCGATGATCCGGCGAGCGCGCGTCAGATGGCGCTTCGCGGCAAGGAGTTCGTGCGGCGGAACTTCCTCTCGCCGCGGCTCCTGCGGGACTGGCTCGCGCTGTTCAACCGCCTCGACGGCAACGACCTCGGCGACGCCGAGCTCGTGACGGCATCCACGACCGCCTAGTTACGGAGTCTCCGGCCTCGGGGTAGGGTGTCTCGAATGCCGGGGCGGCGGAAGCTGATCGTGGTCTCGAACCGCGCTCCCGTTGCGTTTTCACGTGAAACGGAGGGGGCGAGAAGCGTGCGGCGCGGCGGCGGCGGGCTCGTGACCGCGCTCCGAAGCCTGGTCTCGCACCACGACGTCACGTGGATCGCGAGCACGATGACCGACGAGGACCGGACGGTCGCTGAGGAAGCGGGAGGCGAGCCGTTCGACGAGACGATGAGCGACGGCTCCTCCTACCGGCTCCGCTTCGTCGCCCACGATCCCCAGACCTACGACCTCTACTACAACGTCATCTCGAACCCTGTCCTCTGGTTCGTGCAGCACTACCTCTGGGGTCTCGCCGAGCGCCCGAACGTCGACCACGGGCTGCATCAGGCCTGGGCCGACGGGTACGTCGCCGTCAACCGGGCGTTCGCGGATGCGGTGCTCGCCGAGCTCGCCCGGGAGCCCGAAGCGGCAGTCTTCTTCCACGACTACCACCTTTACCTCGCCCCCGGCCTCGTGCGCGAGCAGGCGCCGGACGCGGCGATGAGCCACTTCGTGCACGTCCCGTGGCCGCAACCGGACTACTGGCGCGTCCTCCCCGAGAGCATCCGGCGCGCCGTGCACGAAGGGATCCTGGCGAACGACGTCGTCAGCTTCCAGACCGTCCGCTGGGGCCGGAACTTCCTCCGGAGCTGCGAGGACGTCCTCGGCGCGACCAGCGACTTCCACTCCGGCCGGGTCGTGTACGGCGACCATACGGTGGCCGTCCGCGGCCGCCCCATCTCGGTCGATCCCGAGGAGTTTGCCCGCCTCGCCGTGAGCGAGCGGGTGCTGGAGGAGGAGGCGCGGCTCGAGGAGACCCGCCCCGAGCTCCTGATCCTCCGCGTCGACCGCACCGATCCGTCGAAGAACATCGTGCGCGGCTTCCGCGCGTACGAGCTTCTCCTGGAGGAGCACCCTGAGCTGCACGGCCGGGTCGGGATGCTCGCGCTTCTCGACCCCTCGCGGCAGGACATCCCAGAGTACGCCGAATACCTCGCCGCCATCCAGCGCAGCACGCGGGCGGTGAACGACCGCTTCCGGACGGAGGGGTGGCTGCCCATCGACGTCCGGATCGAGGACAACTTCGCCCAGGCGGTGGCCGCCTACAAGCAGTTCGACGTCCTGCTCGTGAACGCGATCTTCGACGGCATGAACCTGATCGCGAAGGAGGCGCCGCTCGTGAACGCCCGCGACGGGGTCCTCGTCCTCTCGGAGAACACCGGCGCCCACGACGAGCTCGGTGACTGGGCGCTCACGGTCAACCCCTTCGACGTGGAAGGCCAGGCCGAGGCGCTCCACGCGGCCCTCACGATGCCGCAGGAGGAACGGCGCAGCCGCCTCGCCTCGATCACGGCGCACGTGGAAGAGCACGACATCGCGGGCTGGATCGATTCGCAGCTGGCCGACCTCGCTGCCGTCGAGGGCCGCTCGGGCAATACACTTCCCGTCTGAAGTGCCTGGAAATAGCGGTTTCAGTCACTTGGATGAGGAGGGCCGGGTGCGCATGGTCGACGTCGGCGGCAAGCCGCACGAGCGGCGGCGCGCGGTCGCGACCGGCCGCGTGGCGATGCGCGCCGAGACCGTCGCTGCGCTCCGTTCACTGCCGAAGGGCGACGCGCTTGCCACCGCCCAGCTCGCCGGCATCATGGCCGCCAAGCGCACGGCGGACCTGATCCCGCTCTGCCACCCGCTTCCGCTCACGAACGTCGAGCTGACGCTCGAGCCGCAGGACGGCGGGATCGAGATCGTGGCGACGGCGGAGACGACGGCCCAGACCGGGGTGGAGATGGAGGCTCTCACCGCGGTGAGCGTCGCCGCGCTGACCGTCTACGACATGGCGAAGGCCGTCGACCGGGAGATGGTCGTGGAGAACATCCGCGTGCTCGAGAAGACGAAGGGGTGAGAGCCGCCGTGCTCACGGTGTCCGACGGCGTCGCGGCCGGCGAGCGCGAGGACGCGAGCGGCGACCTGCTCGACGAGGCGCTCGCCGCGGCCGGCTGGGAGGTCGAGCGCCGGCTCGTGCCGGACGACGCCGAGGCGATCTCGGGCGCCCTGCGCGAGCTCTCCGCGACGAGCGGCCTCGTCCTCACGACCGGCGGGACCGGATTCGGCCCGCGCGACGTCACTCCGGAGGCGACCGCGACGGTCGTCGAGCGCGACGCACCGGGCATCGCCGAGGCGCTTCGCGCCGATGCGATCGCGAAGACCGCGCACGGGATGCTCTCACGCGGGCGGGCAGGCATCGTCGGCTCGACCCTCGTGGTGAACCTGCCCGGGTCCCCTGGCGCCTGCCGCGACGGGTGGGCAGTCCTCGCACCCGCGGCCGAGCACGCCGTCGGTTTGTTGGCAGTCAAGGCAACAGAGCACAGGCAGACATGAGCGAGACGGCCCTCCGCTACCCGCGGCTCTTCGCCTCGCTCGTCAAGATCGAGCACACCGTCTTCGCGCTCCCGTTCGCCTACATCGGCGCGCTGCTCGCGGTCGGCGACGTCCCGAGCGGACACGATCTCCTCTGGATCACGGTCGCCATGGTCGGCGCGCGGAGCCTCGCCATGGCGCTCAACCGCCTCGTGGACGCGGGCATCGACGCACGGAATCCCCGCACGGCCGGCCGAGAGCTGCCCCGCGGAGCGCTTACGCCGGCGCAGGTCGTGGTCTTCTGCCTCCTCTCGCTCGCCGTCTTCCTGGTCGCGGTCTTCCAGCTCGCGCCGATCGTCCGCTGGCTCTGGCCCATCCCGGTCGCAGGGTTCGTGCTCTATCCGTACCTGAAGCGCTGGAGCTCCCTGTCCCACTTCTGGCTCGGGGCGGTCGACGGGCTCGCTCCGGTCGGCGCCTGGGCCGCGATCACGAACTCGCTCCCGTGGGAAGCCTGGGCGCTTGGGGGCGCTGTCGCCTTCTGGGTCGCGGGCTTCGATCTCTTCTACGCGCTCTTCGACCGGGAGGTCGATCTCGCCGAGGGGCTGCACTCGGTGCCGGCGCGGTTCGGAGTCGGAGCCGCCTTCGCCGGAGCGCGCATCTGTCACGCGGCGACCGTCGTCCTGCTCGTCGTCACCGGCCTCGGCCTGTCCGTCGGGGCGCTCTACTGGATCGGGGTCGGCGTTGCGGCGGCCCTGCTCTTCTACGAGCACTCGCTCGTCTCGCCGCGGGACTGGCGGCGGCTCGACACCGCGTTCTTCACGATGAACGGCGTCATCAGCGTGACCTTCTTCGTCTTCGTCCTTCTCGATGTGATCGCGTGATCCACGCCCGGGGGCTCGGGCGGCGGTTCGGGTCGAAGCGCGTCCTCCGCGACCTCGATCTCGAGGTCTCCCCCGGCGAGCTCCTCCTTGTCACCGGCCCGAACGGATCCGGCAAGTCCACGTTCCTCGCTCTCCTTGCGGGGCTGCTCGTGCCAACCGAGGGGTCGCTCGCGGTCGACCTGCCGCGCGGGCGGATCGGCTATCTCGCCCACGAGCCTCTCGTCTACCGCGAGCTCTCGGCGCTCGAGAACCTCGACCTCTACGGACGGCTCTACCACGTGCGGGAACGGCGAGAGACGATCGGCGCACTGCTCGAGCGCTTCGGCCTGTGGGACGCGCGCCACCAGCGCGTCTCCTCCTTCTCGCGCGGCATGCAGCAGCGGCTCGCGCTCTGCCGCACGCTCCTGCACGACCCGGACCTGCTCCTCCTCGACGAGCCTCATTCCGGGCTCGATGTCGACGCGGCGACGCTCGTCGACAACCTGCTCTCCGAGGTGGCCGGCGAGAAGACGCTCGTCCTCGCGAGCCACGAGCCGGAGCGCTTACGCCGTCTTGCGAGCCAGGACCTGGCACTCGCATGACCTACTTCGCGGACGTCGCGGCCCTCGCGCGCAAGGACCTCCTGCTCGAGCTGCGCTCGCGCGACACCCTGCCGGCGATGCTCCTCTTCGTCATCTCGGCTCTCGTCGTCTTCCACTTCTCGCTCCCCTCGGAAGCCTCGGCGACGGCCTCGACCGGGCTCCTCTGGATCGCGATCCTCTTCACGGCCCTGCTCGGCCTCGGCCGTGCCTTCGCGGCGGAGCGAGAGCAGCGCGTGCTCGACGGCCTCGTGCTCGCTCCGTGCGACCGGAGCGCGATCTGGCTCGCGAAGGCGATCGGCGTGCTCGCCTTCCTCGGGATCGCGGAGCTCGTCGCCCTCCCGGCCTACGCGCTCTTCTTCGAGCCCGTCGGCTGGGAGCTCGTGGCGGCGATCGTCCTCGCCGACCTCGGGCTCGCGGCGGTCGGGACGCTCCTCGCCGCCATGGCGGCGGCGAGCCGGGCGCGCGAGCTCCTGCTCCCGCTGCTCTTCCTGCCGCTCGTCATCCCGGTCGTGGTCGGCGGCGTCGGCGCCTCGGTGGTCGACGATCCGGCCCGCTATCTCGGCTTCCTCGCGCTCTACGACCTGATTTTTGCGATTCTTTCGTGGGCCAGCTTTGAGTATGTCGTTGCGGAATAACCGTGCCGTGCTGCTCGCCGCGGCGGCCTCGGTGCTGCTCGTGGCGGGTCTTGCCCTTGCCCTGCTCTGGGCGCCGCAGGATGCCGACCAGGGTTTCAGCCAGCGCATCTTCTACGTCCACGTCCCGATCGCGCTGACGGCCTACGCCTGCTTCGCATGGGGCGCTTGGAAGGCGCTCCGCCTCCTCTGGACCCGCGAGCCCCGCTACGACCTCGAGAGCTACACGGCGGTGCACATGGGCGTCATCTTCGGGATCCTGACGCTCGTCACCGGCTCGATCTGGGCGAAGATCTCGTGGGGCGTCTGGTGGACGTGGAGCGAGCGCCAGCTGACCCTCTTCCTCGTCCTCTTCCTCTTCTACTGCGCCTACTTCATGCTCCGCTTCTCGGTGGAGTCGGGCCCGCGGCGCGCCAACCTCTCCGCGGTCTACGCGCTCTTCGGCGTCGTCCTCATCCCCGTCAGCTTCCTCGCCATCCGGCTCGCCGAGCGGTTCATCCACCCCGTCGTCTTTACGCGCGACGGGCCGCAGATGTCGGGAAGCATGTTCCTCGTCTTCTGCATCTGCCTGGCGGCCATGCTGGCGCTCTTCGCCTCGCTCTACACGAACGAGCTCGCCGGCAAGCGCCTCGACGCGCGCCTGCGCGAGCTGCGGGAGGCGCTCGAATGACCACATCGGAGAAGTACGTCACCGGCGCCTACCTGGTCGTCCTCGCGGTCGTCCTCCTCTACGTCGTCCTCTACGCCTTCAAGCTCTCGCGCCTCGAGCGCCAGATTGCCGAGCTGACCGAGCTCGCGCAGCGGCGCCGTAAGGCGGCATGATGGGAGAGCTGGCGGTCATCCTCGTCTGGCCGGCGCTGGCCGGCTACGCGGAGGCTGCGCTCGCCTATCTCGGCGACGGCGTGCGCCCGGGGCGCCTCTCGCGCTTCGGGATCTGGGGCGTCCGGATCGGCTGGCTCGCCCAGACGGCGCTCCTGGGAGCCCAGGCCCTGCGGGCGGAGGGATTCCCGTGGGGGACGTGGGCGGGCTCGCTCAACCTCTTCGTCTGGCTCGTGGTCGGCGCCTACCTGATCTGGGGCTGCCGGGCGCCCTTCCGGCTGCTCGGCCTCGTCGTCATGCCAGTCGCGGCCGGCCTCTTCGCCCTCTCCTGGGCCTCCGGTGGAGTCGGCGTCGAGGCGACGAGCGAGCTCGGCGACGCGTTCCTCGCCTTCCACGTCGGCCTCATCCTGGCGGCCTTCGCGGGCTTCACGCTCGCGGCCGGTCTCGCCGCCCTCTATCTCTGGCAGGAGCGACGGCTGAAGCGCCACGCCCCCGGCGTCCTGCGCCAGCGCGCGCCCTCCCAGGCGGCGCTCGAAGCCCTGACCGGACGCTCGATCCTGGTCGCTCTGCCGGCTCTGACGCTCGGCCTCGCCGTCGGCCTCGCGCGGCTCGGCTCCGAGGGCGGCGGATTCGATGCGCTGATGGCAGTGGCGCTCGGCACGTGGGCCGCCTACGCAGGGTTCCTCTTCCTCCGCTACGAAGCCGGCTGGCGCGGCCGCCGGAGCGCCTACCTCGCGCTCGGCGCCTTCGCCCTCGTCGCCGCAGGCCTCGTCCCCGTCGCCCACTTCTAGTCGCCATGCACCTCGTCCTCGTCGGCACATCGCACCACCGGGCCCCCGTCGAGCTACGCGAGCTGCTCTACGTGAGCGCGCCGGAGAACCCCGACCTCGTCCGGCGGCTGGCGGCCGGCGGCGGCGAGGCGGTCGCGCTCTCGACCTGCAACCGCACCGAGCTCTACGTCGTCGACGCGGATCCGGACGCCGCGCAGGCCCGGGCCTTCGCCGAGCTCGCCTCACTCGGAGGCATGACCGAGAGCGAGGTCGCTCCGAGCCTCTACACGGTCGGCGACGAGGCCGCCGCCCTCCACCTCTTCCGGGTCGCCGCCGGCCTCGATTCCCTCATTCCCGGGGAGGCGCAGATCCTCGGCCAGGTAGGCGGGGCCTACGAGACCGCCGCCGAGGCGGGGACGGCGGGGCCGCTTGCGCACCGCCTCTTTCGCCAGGCGCTCCGGGTGGGGCGGCGCGTCCGCTCGGAGACGGCGATCGGCGAGAACCCCGCCTCGATCTCGTCCGCTGCCGCGGAGCTCGCGGAGCGCGTCTTCGGGACGCTCGAGGGCCGCCGGATCCTCGTGCTCGGCGCCGGGAAGATGAGCGACCTGGCCACGGTCAACCTCATCTCGCGGGGCGTCGAGAGCGTCTTCGTCGCGAATCGCTCCGTCGAGCGCGCCGAGCGCCTCGCCCGCCGCTTCGGCGGACGCGCGGCCGGCCTCGACGCCGTCGAGGCCGAGCTCGAGGAGGTCGACATCGTCGTCGCGTCGACGGGCGCGCGCGGCCACGTCCTCTCGGTCGACCAGGTCGAGCGAGCGATGCGCAAGCGTCGCGGGCGCCCCATCTTCTTCGTCGACATCGCCGTCCCGCGCGACATCGACCCGGCCGTGAACGACCTCGAGGGCTGCTACCTCTACGACGTCGACGACCTCGAGCGCGTCGTCCAGGAGAGCGTGGCGGGCCGCCGTGAGGAGGCCGTTCGCGCGGAGGCCATCGTCACCGAGGAGGCCGAGGACTTCCGGGGCTGGCAGCTCTCCCTCGACGTCGTACCGGCGATCGCATCGCTCCGGGCGCGGGCCGAATCGATCCGCACGTCCGAGCTCGAGCGCGCGGAGGGCCGGCTGCACTCGCTCTCGCCGAGCGAGCGGCGTGCCGTCGAGTCGCTCACCGCGCAGATCGTCAACAAGCTCCTCCACGCGCCGACCGTCCGGATGAAGCAGGCCGCCGCCGCCGCGGACGGCGTCCTCTACGCCGACGCCGTGCGCCACCTCTTCGACCTCGACGAACGTGATTCTCCGGCTCGGCAGCCGCGGGAGTAGGCTCGCGCTCAGGCAGGCGGAGCTCGCCGCCGAGGCGCTCCGGGCCGCGAACCCCGAAGTCGACGTCGCGCTCGTCCCGATGACGACCGCCGGCGACCGCGACCGTTCGAAGCCCTTCGGCGAGATCGGAGCGCGGGGCGTCTTCGTGAAGGAGATCGAGGAGGCGCTCCTCGCCAGCCGGATCGACGTCGCGGTGCACTCCGCGAAGGACATGACGTCGACCGATGTGGAGGGGCTCGCGGTCGGAGCCTTCCTCCTGCGTGAGGACCCGCGCGACGCGCTCTGCGGGGCCGAGAGCCTGGCTCCGGGGATGAGGATCGGGACGGCGTCGGTTCGTCGCCGCGCCCAGCTCCTCGCCCTCGAGCCGGAGCTCTCGATCGAGCCTCTCCGCGGCAACGTCGACACCCGGCTGCGCAAGCGTGGTGAGCGCGGGCTCGACGCGATCGTGCTCGCAGCTGCCGGGCTCGACCGGCTCGGCCTCGGCACGGAGATCGGCCGCCGCTTCGATCCCGAGGAGCTCGTCCCCGAGGCCGGCCAGGGGGCGGTCGCCCTCCAGGTCCGCGCGGGGGAGGAGGATCTCGCCGTCGCCGTGGACGATCCCGAGACGCGTCGCCGCGTCAGCGCCGAGCGCGCCTGCGTCGCCCGGATCGGCGCCGGCTGCCTGGCGCCGGTCGCCGCCCATCACGACGGCGCCGCGCTGACTGCCCTGATCGCCGCCGAGGACGGGAGCTGGGTCGAGCGCCGCCGCGGCGACGATCCGCTCGCGCTCGCAGATGAGCTCCTCGCGGCCGCGGCGCGATGAGGGTTGCCGTCACGGGCACCGACGAGCGCGTCGCCCAGCGGCTCCGTGCCGGGGGCTTCGAGGTCGCCGACTGCCCGCTGATCCGGATCGAGCCCCTCGACGGGCCGCCGCTCGAGCTCGAGCGCTATGACTGGCTGCTCGTGACGAGCAGAAACGCCGTCGTGCCGCTCCTCGGCCGCCTCGGCGGGCCGCTCCCGCGAGTGGCCGCGATCGGGTCGGGGACGGCGGAGGCGCTGCGGGGGCACGGGGTCGAGCCCGCCCTCGTCGCGGAGCGCTCGACGCAGGAGGGCCTCGCCGCCGCGCTGCCGCGGCCGGCCGGGCGCCTGCTGCACGCGGGCGCCGAAGGAGCGCGCGACGTGCTCGTTCGGGAGCTCGGCGCCGACTTCGTTCCCCTCTATCGCACCGTGCCACTGCGGCCGCGTTCGTTTCCCGACGCGGACATCGTCGTCCTCGCATCGGCCTCGGCCGCACGTGCGCTCGCCGAGCTCCGCACGGATCTCCCGTGCGTCACGATCGGGCCGGTCACCTCCGACGAGGCGCGCCGCAGCGGTCTCGTCGTCGCGGCTGAGGCAGAGGCCCACGGCCTCGACGGCCTCGTCGCAGCGGTTAAGCTCGCCGCATCGCGCGCCAGTTCATCACCCTCCTGACCGACTTCGGCCTCGAGGACGACTTCGCCGGCACCTGCCGCGGCGTGATCAAGCGGATCGCGCCCGACGTCGAGGTGATCGATATCACGCACGGAATTCCGCCCCAGCACGTGCTCCAGGGCGCGCTCGTGCTCGCGAACACCGTCCCGTACATGCCCGTCGGCGTCCACGTGGCCATCGTCGACCCGGGCGTCGGCAGCGACAGGAAGTCCGTCGCCCTCCGGGGCGCGGACGAACGTGTCTACATCGGCCCCGACAACGGTCTCCTGCTCGTGGCGGCGGAGCGGCTCGGTGGCGTGGTCGAGGCGGTCGAGATCGCCGAGCGGGCCTACATGCTCGAGCCCGTCTCGCACACGTTCCACGGGCGCGACGTCTTCTCGCCCGCAGCCGCCCACATCGCGAGCGGCGTCGAGCTCGAGAAGCTCGGCCCGCGAATGGATCCCGCGGGCCTCGAGCGCCTCGAGCTCCCGGAGCCGCGGATCGGCGAGCGGCGGATCCGGGCGACGATCCTCTACGTCGACCGTTTCGGCAACGTCCAGCTCAACCTCACGGCGGAGCAGCTCGCGAGCGTGGGCATCGAGCCGGGGACGCGGATCGAGGTCGAGGTCGGCTTCGAGCGCTACTTCGCCTCGGCGGCGCGCACCTTCGCGGATGCGCGCACGGGGGACATCGTCGTCTACGAGGACGCCTACCGGAACATCGCGCTCGCCATCAACCGGGGGAACGCCGCGCAGATGTTCTCGGTCGGCGTGGGCGAAGAGCTAAGGCTGAGCGTGGCGTGAGGGCGCGGGTCGAGGCCGCAGGGAGGAGATTCGCTCGCCTCGTCACGGGCGCGGTGGTGGCGCGCCCCTGGCTCTGGCGGCTCTTCCGCACGGCGATTCGCCGCCAGTTCGGCTCGCTCGCCTCCTCCTGGGAAGGCCGCCTCGGCCCCGAAGCGCTCGTCCCGCTCGAGGCGGCGCTCGACCGGCTCGCCGCTCCGCCGCGGAAGGCGCTCGACCTCGGCACCGGCACCGGCAAGGCGGCGCGGGTCGTGGCGACGCGCTTTGCGGATGCCGAGGTGGTCGGGGTCGACCTCGCGCCCGAGATGGTCGAGGAGGCGCGCCGGGTGCTCCCGGCAGAGCTCCGCGGCCGGGTCTCCTTCGCAGTCGCCGACGGAGCCGAGCTTCCCTTCGCCGACGGTGAGTTCGACCTCGTCGTGCTCCAGAACGCGATTCCCTTCTTCGACGAGCTCGCCCGCGTGACGGCGCCGGCCGGGACGGTGGTCTTCGCGTTCTCCCACGGGCCGGAGACGCCGATCTGGGTCCCGCCCGCGACCCTACGGGCGCAGCTCGCGGCAGTCGGGCTCGCGGAAGCCGAGGAGCTCTCCGCAGGCCCGGGGACCGCGCTGGTTGCCAGACGGAGGAGCCCCGGCTAGGATGCCGCGCCAGACGACGTCCGCGGCGCGGTAGCACCGGCCCGGACGTCGTTTTTCGCGCTCTGCGCCCTTCCGAGCCCGCCGGGGGCGGGAGCCGTCCGCCGCCGGTCGTCGGTTCGTGCGGCGACCCGAGCCGCCGCCCGTCCTCCTCGGTTCGTGCCCGCTCCGGCGACCTTCCGGCGCGAACGGTGTCCGACACCGTTTTCTGTCAAGCCGCGGCCTGGGCCGAGTGTGTGCCGATTTGTTCACAGGCGCTGGGCGGCGGCTACGAGCCGCCTTTCGGCCTCGCTTTCTGTCAGCCCTTCGACCTCGACGAGCTTCCGGCGGCCCCTGTGGCCGGCCATGACCCGGACGGCCGAGCGGGGGACTCCGAGCTCGGCCGCCAGGAGCTCGACGAGGCCCTCGTTCGCCCGCCCGCGCTCGGGCGGCGCGGCGACGCGCACCTTCCAACCCGCGCCGTGGCGCCCCACGACGGCCGAGTCCCTCGCTCCTGGAGAGACGGTCAGAACCAGGCGCAGGGTCAAGTGGCGAGGGCCGGAATCGAACCGGCGACACCACGGTTTTCAGCCGTGTGCTCTACCAACTGAGCTACCTCGCCAGGTGGAGCGGAGCGGAAGTGTAGCCGCTCGACCCAGCGCTTCTCGCTACGGGGCCGGCGCGCGGACGGCGGCGAGGCGGTCGACGAGCTGGTCGAGGAAGGCGCCTTTGAGGAGCACGGCGTCGGCGCCCGCCTCGGTCACGGCGCGGTGCAGCTGGGGCGTGTCGTCGCCGGTGAGCGCGATCAGGCAGAGGTGCGGGTGGTCGCGGCGCAGGCGGGCGACCGCCGTGACGCCGTCGAGGAGCGGCATGTGCAGGTCGATCACGACGGCGTCCGGAGCGAGCTGCTCGGCGAGCTCGATTGCCTGCAGGCCGTCCCCGGCC
>DASUJY010000089.1:0-5850 GCA_036279015.1 Gaiellaceae bacterium
TCGTCTCGAGCGTCGCGAGCATGCCGTCCGCCCAGTCCTCCATCTCGAGCCGCATCTCGCGCGCCTGCCGCCGCGCCTCGTCGATGATCTCCTGCGCCTGGCGCTCGGCGAGCTTGACGATCTCCGTCTGCGATGCCTCGCGCACGGCCTGCTCGCGTGCCTCCTGCAGCAGCCGGTCCTGCTCGCGCTTCGCCTCGGCCAGCATCTCCTGCCGCTCCTTGACGATCCAGCGCGCCTGCTTGATCTCCTCCGGGATCGTCGCGCGCATCTGGTCGAGGATGTCGTAGATCTCCTCGCGGTCGATGCGCACCTGGTCGGTGAGCGGTACGGCCTTCGCGTTGTGCACCAGGTCGTCGAGCTTGTCGATGAGAACGAGAACGTCCATGTCGCCGCCTGAGTCTACTCTTGCGGGCTGACGGGCGCGCCACCCTTGGGCTGCGGGAACATCTCGCGAAACCGCTTGGCGACGGGCTCCGGGACGAGGTCGGAGACGCTCCCCCCGAAGGAGGCAACCTCCTTGACCCCGCTCGAGGAGAGGAAGCTGTACTGCGGGCTCGACATGAGGTACATGGTCTCGACCTCGGGCGCGAGGTTCCGGTTCAGATGGTGCATCTGGAACTCCCACTCGAAGTCGGAGATGGCGCGAAGGCCCTTCACCATCGTCTTCGCGCCCCACTCCCGCGCGAACTCGACGACGAGCTCGGCGAAGACCTCGACCTCGACGTTGTCGCAGTCCACGAGCGCGTCGCGGAGGAACTGCACGCGCTCCTCGACGGAGAACATCGCCCTCTTGTGCTGCGGGTCGCGGACGACGCCGACGACGACGCGCTCGAAGATCCCCGCGGCGCGGGTGATGATGTCGAGGTGACCGAAGGTGACGGGGTCGTAGCTCCCCGGACAGATGGCCGTGACGGGCGCGGAATCGCTCACGCCGCCCCTTCGAAGAGCGTGACGCGCGTCGAGCCGTAGCGGCGGCTCGTTCGGAGCGGCAGCGGCAGGTCGGGCTCCTCCTTCGCCTCCGACTCGACGACGACGAGGCCGTCCGGGGCGACGACGGACGGAAGATGGGCGGCAAGCGTGGGCAGGAACCTCGACAGCATGCGGTACGGGGGGTCGACCAGCACGAGATCGTAGCGCCTGCCGGCGGCGGCATCGCTCGCGACTCGGCGCGCGGCGTCCTCGCGGTAGACACGCGCGCCCTCGAGCCCGAGCTTCTCGACGTTTCGGACGATCGTCTCGGCGGCGTCGCGATCGGACTCGACGAAGACCGCGCTCGCCGCACCGCGCGAGAGCGCCTCGAGACCCATCGCGCCCGAGCCGGCGAAGAGGTCGAGGACGTCGGCGCCGTCGACCGGCCCGACGAGGTTGAAGACCGCCTCGCGGACGCGGTCGCCGGTCGGCCTCACCTCGAGGCCCCTGGGCGCGAAGATCCTCGCCCCCTTACGCGAACCCGCGACTATCCGCAATCCGCTCGGCCTCACGGCCGAGCGGATACAGAATCTCCTCGTCGACCGCGAGGAGTCGCTCGGCCCATTGACGAGCCGTACCGATCAAGTGCCGGTCTCGGCCAAGGTGGACGAACTTCAGGTCGCTGAGCCCCGACTGGCGCGTGCCGAGGAGCTGGCCCTCGCCGCGCAGCTCGAGGTCGACCTCGGCGAGCGCGAAGCCGTCGCTCGTGTCGACGAGCGCCTCGAGCCTCCGGCGCGCCTCCTCCGTCAGCTCGTCCCTCGGGCGCGAGACGAGCAGGCAGTAGGACTGCTCGGCCCCCCGCCCCACGCGGCCGCGCAGCTGATGGAGCTGCGCGAGGCCAAAGCGGTCGGCCTCCTGGACGATCATGATCGTCGCGTTCGGGACGTCCACTCCGACCTCGATCACCGTCGTCGCGACGAGGACGTCGAGCTCGCCGCGCTTGAACTCGTCCATGAGCGCTCGGCGCTCGGCGGGCCGCAGCCTCCCGTGCAGCAGGCCGACCCGGTACGCGGCGAGCTCCCCCTCGCGGAGGCGCGTCGCCTCCTGCTCGGCGGCACGCGCCTCGATCGCTTCCGACTCGGAGACGAGCGGACAGACGACGTAGGCCTGCCGCCCGTCGTCGAGGTGGCGCCGGAGCCGCCTGTAGGCCTCGGCGCTCCGCTCCTCGGAGACCCAGCTCGTCTTGACGGGCTTCCGCCCGCTCGGGGGGCGGGCGATCTCGGTCACATCGAGGTCGCCGTAGACGGTCTGGGCGAGCGTGCGCGGGATCGGCGTCGCCGTCATGTGCAGGACGTGCGCCGAGCGGCCCTCGGCGAGCGCACGCCGCTGATCGACCCCGAAGCGGTGCTGCTCGTCGATCACCGCGACGGCGAGCTCCTCGAAGACGACGCCTTCCTGGATGAGCGCATGCGTCCCGACGAGGATCTGCGCGCCCTCGAGCTCGTGCTTGACGGAGCCCGTCTGGAGCGCCACCCGCACGCCGAGGTCGGCGCAGATCGGCTCGAGGGTCAGGAAGTGCTGCTCGGCGAGCGTCTCGGTCGGCGCCATCAGCGCGCCCTGAAGGCCGCGCTCGACCGCGCGCAGGAGTGTGTAGAGGGCGACGACGGTCTTTCCCGAGCCGACGTCGCCCTGAAGAAGGCGCTGCATCGGCCGGGATCCGCGGAGATCCCCGCGGATCTCCGCGATGGCTGCCTCCTGATCATGCGTCAACGTGAAGGGAAGCGCCCTTCGATAATGCTCGATCAGCTCGCCCTCCTCGCCGAGCGCGGGCGCGACGATGCTCTCCTCGAGCTCATGGCGCCGACGGAGGAAGCCGAGCTGGAGAAGAAGTAGCTCTTCGAGCCCGAGGCGCTCGCGCGCCGCCTCTGCCTCGGCCGCGCTCGCCGGCCTGTGCGCTGCCGCGAGCGCGTCCGCCCGCACGGGCAGCCCTTCGTGCGCCCTGACCTCGGCGGGGAGCGGATCGGGCAGCGCGCGCAGGAGCGGCAACACAGCCTCGACCAGCGAGCGGATCCGGTAAGAGGGGACGAGCTCGGTGGCCGGGTACTCGGGGACGAGCCCGAGCGTGTGGACCCCCGTGCCGCCGACCTCGTGGCGGGCGACCTTGAAGCCGCTCAGGTCGCGGGTCCCATGGAGGAGGAGCTCTGTCCCCGGCGCGAGCTTCGCCAGGTGCGCCTGGTTGAACCAGACGGCCTTCTCCTCCACCCCGCGCCCGTCCAGGACGATCCCCTCGACGATCTTGAGGTTCCGCCGCCGCGTCGGCCGCACTCGGATGCGGACGAGCTCGCAGCGCACGGTCGCCTCCTGGCCGACGGCGAGATCGGCGAAGCTCGCCGCCTCGTCCCAGGCGAGGTAGGCGCGTGGGATGTACTCGAGGAGGTCGGCGAGCGTCTCGATCCCCAGCGCGGAGAGGCGCTCGGCGACCTTCGGCCCCACTCCCGGGAGAGAGGTCACCGGCCGCTCCAGCGCGTCCGTCCGCCTCGGTCTCGGCACGCCTTGGTCCATGCCAGCAAAGCCGGCCAGCGCGGGGCGCGAACTCACGGAGAGGGCCAGGACGGCTCCACTATAGGCAGGCCGCCGGACGGGCCATAGACTCGGATCGTGGCCGAGAGCAGGAAAGTCGTCACCATCGTCTTCGCGGACGTTACGGGCTCGACGGCGCTCGGGGAGCAGCTCGACCCGGAGGCGATGCGCCGCGTGATGGAGCGCTACTTCGCCGAGATGCGAACGGTCCTCGAGCGCCACGGCGGCACGGTCGAGAAGTTCATCGGCGATGCCGTCATGGCCGTCTTCGGGATCCCGACCGTGCACGAGGACGACGCCCTCCGCGCGGTGCGGGCGGCAGCGGAGATGCGCGCGCGCCTCGAGCAGCTCAACACCGAGTTCGAGGGTGACCGGGGCATCACGATCGCCGTCCGCACCGGCGTCAACACCGGCGAGGTCGTCGCCGGCGACCCGTCGCAGGGCCAGGCCTTCGCGACCGGCGACGCAGTCAACGTCGCCGCCCGCCTCGAGCAGGCAGCCGAGCCGGGCGAGATCCTGCTCGGGCCGCTCACCCGCCGCCTCGCGGGTGAGGCGGTTCGCATCGAGCCTGTCGAGCCGCTCGAGCTGAAGGGGAAGGCGGAGCCGGTGGAGGCGTGGCGGCTCGTCGAGGTGCTGCCCGACGTCCCCGCCTACACGCGCCGGATCGACGCCCCCTTCGTCGGTCGTGAGCGGGAGCTCGCCGCCCTCCGTGCGGCCTACGAGCGCGCGCGCGAGTCGAGCTCCTGCGAGCTCGTCACGGTCACAGGGCCGGCGGGCATCGGCAAGTCGCGCCTCGTGCGCGAGCTCGTCACCTCGGTCGGAGACGAGCCCCGCGTCCTCGTCGGGCGCTGCCTGTCCTACGGAGAAGGCATCACCTACTGGCCGCTTGCCGAGATGGTTCGGCAGGTCGCCGGAGCGGAGCCGCGGGCGAAGCTCGCCGAGCTGCTCGGGAGCGAGCCCGACGGGGCGCTTGCGACCGAACGTCTCCTGGCAGCCGTGGGCACGACGGACGAGTCGGCGAGGACCGAGGAGATCTTCTGGGCGACTCGCATCCTCTTCGAGCGGCTCGCCGCGGAGCGACCGCTCGTCGTGGTGGTCGACGACATCCACTGGGCGGAGCAGACGCTCCTCGACCTCGTCGAGTATCTGGTCGGCTTCGTGCGGGCGCCGCTCGTGGTCGCCTGCACCGCCCGTTCGGAGCTCTTCGACGCCCATCCGCACTGGCCTCGCGCGGGACTGATCGAGCTCGAGGCGCTCGACGACGGCGCTGCGGAGGCCCTCATCGCCGCGCTCCTCGAGCAGACCGAGCTGTCCGCTGACGTCCGTGACCAGATCAGGAAGCGGGCCGAGGGAAATCCGCTCTTCGTCGAGCAGATGCTCGCCCTCGCGGCCGAGAACGGCAACGGAGATACGCCGGTGCCGGCCACGATTCAGGCTCTTCTCGGGGCGCGCCTCGACCACCTCGTCCCGGATGAGCGTGACGTGCTCGTACGAGGAGCCGTCGAAGGCCGCCTTTTTCACCGAGGTGCCGTATCGGCGCTCTCATCCGCTGAGGAGAGCGACGGCCTGCCCGGCCGCCTCCTCACCCTGACACGGAAGAGCTTCCTGCGACCGGACGAGTCCCTCTTCCCCGGCGACGACGCGTTTCGGTTCGTGCACGTCCTGGTTCGGGACTCGGCGTACGAAGCCGCGCCGAAGGCGCTCCGCGCCGACCTGCATGAGCGCTACGCCGCGTGGCTCGAGAGCAAGGCCGCGGCTCGGCTGCCCGAGCTCGAGGAGATCGTCGGCTATCACCTCGAGCAGAGCTATCGCTATCGCGAGTCGCTCGGGGAGCCGGCCGACGACCTGCGACGCAACGCCGGCGAGCGCCTCGCGGCCGCCGGGGAGCGGGCGGCTCGACGCGGCGATTACAGGGCCACGGCGAACCTGCTCGAGCGGGCGCTCCAGCTCCTTCCCATGGATGACCCGAAAACGCTCGAGCTCTCTTTCACACTCGGATCCGCGTTGGCGGACAACGGGAAGCTGGAGGAGGCGCAGGCGCTGTACCAAACGGCAGCCGAAAGTGCGCGGCGGCTCGGTCTCGAGACACGTGCCCTCTCGGCGGAGATCAAGCGTTCGCATCTCAGCGTCCAGACCGACCCTTCCTGGAGCGCCGAGGAGGCACGAGCGCTCGTCTTGCACGCACTCCCCGTGCTCGAGGCGGCGAACGACGTCCATGGACTGGCGTCTGCCTGGCGGCTCACGTGGTTGATCGAATCGATGCTCGGTCGACTCGCCGCAGCCCAGGCTGCGGCGAAAAACGCGCTCGAGTATGCAAGGCAGGCCGATGATCCAGGCTTGATCTCCGATGCCTCAGCGGCC
>DASUJY010000090.1:0-59768 GCA_036279015.1 Gaiellaceae bacterium
CTGCCCGAGCTCTGCACCTCCGGATACGTCTTCGAGTCGGCCGAGGAGGCTCGCTCGCTCGCGCAGCCCCCGGACGGGCCCGCGCTTCGGGACTGGGCCGAGGAGGCCGCCAGGGGCGATGCGCTCGTGATCGGCGGCTTCGCCGAGCTCGGGGACGACGGCGCTGTCTACAACTCGGCGGCGCTCGTCTCGTCCGCCGGAACGCTGGCCGTCTATCGCAAGGCCCACCTCTGGGACCGCGAGCAGCTCTGCTTCGAGCCCGGCTCGGAGGCCGCACCCATCCTCGACACGCCGCTCGGGAGGATCGGGCTCGCCGTCTGCTACGACCTCTACTTCCCGGAGCTGACCCGCGGACTCGCACTCTCCGGGGCCGACGTGCTCGTCTTTCCGTCCAACATGCCGCTCTTTCCGCGTCCCGAGGGCGAGCGGCCGGTGGAGATCGCCCTCGTGCAGGCGACCGCGCACGTGAACAGGGTCTGGGTCGTCAACTGCGACCGCGCCGGGCCGGAGCGCGGCGTCGAATGGACGGGCGCCAGCGCGATCGCCGATCCCGACGGCTGGCTGGCCGCCGGCCCGGTCGAAGGCTACGGGGCGGGCATGCTCGTCGCGGACTGCGATCTCACCCGCTCCCGGGACAAGGCGTGGACCGAGCGGAACGACGTCGCCTCCGACCGGCGGCCCGAGCTCTACACGACGGCGGAGCCCGCGAGCGCGCGCTGAGCGGCGCGCCTGGCGGCGAGCGTCCCCTCCAGGATCGCCTCCTCGAGCGAGCGCGGCGACAGGCAGTCCCCTGCCTCCTCGACGAGCGGGTGCGAGATCTCGAGGCGCGCGGGGACGCGGCCCAGAGAGAGCACGAGGAGATCGGCAGGCAGCGCGCGCTCGACCTCGGGGGCGAAGAGATTCCTGAAGAGAACGCTCCCGTCCGAGGCGCCGGCCAGCTCGAGGTGATGCTCGATCCGGATGCCGGCCCGGTAGAAGCGCGCCGCGTAGAGGTTCCGCTGATACTGGTGCAGGGTCTCTCCGAAGGCGGCCGAGCCGAGCGTGAGGGTGACGTCGTTCCCGGCCTGGTCGAGGAGCTCGGCGCAGTCGAGCCCTGCGGCGTCGCCGCCCCAGTCGGCGACCACGATCCGCCGTCCATGGGGATGCGAACCGCGCAAGACGTCCCAGGCCTGGAGGACCTCGACGCCGGTCAGTGGGAACGACGGCTCGTACGGACGCGCACCGGTCGCCAGGACGACAGCGTCCGCAGCGGGCGCCTCCCCGGCGTCCTCGCCGAGACGGACGTCGGCGCCCGCCAGGAGGTGCTCGTAGTTGCGGAGCAGGGAGCGGGCGAGCTCCGCATGGCCGGGCGCCGATCCGGCGAGGGCGATCTGACCGCCGAGGCGTCGCTCGCGCTCGAGCAGCGTGACGTCGTGGCCCGCGGCGAGCGCCTCCGCCGCGGCTGCGAGGCCGGCCGGGCCGCCTCCGACGACGGCGATTCTGAGCTTGCGCGCCGCCCGCTCGGCCGGCGGGAGCGTGCGCTCCCGCCCGGTGCGCGGATTCTGGGCGCAGACGATCGGGATCCCCGCGTGGTAGTGGGCGATGCAGACGTTGCAGCCGATGCAGCGGAGGACGTCTTCCACACGGCCCGCGGCCGCCTTGCGCGGCAGGTCCGGGTCGGTGATGAGAGCGCGCGTCATGCCGACCGCGTCGACGCGCCCGGCAGCGATCAGCTCCTCCGCCGCGGCCGGATCGACGATGCGGGCCGTCGCGAGGAGCGGCGGGCCGACCCGGAACGCGGCCGTCCGCTCGGCAATCGCGTTCTCGGCGACGGGCGGCGGCGGCACGATGCCCGTCGAGCCCCGGTAGGTGGAGGAGTCTCCGAGCGTGACGCTCACGTAGTCGACGAGGCCGGCGAGCTCGGGAGCGACGCTCGCGGCCGCCTCGGAGTCTCCCGAGAGGCGGACGCCGAGCGCGAGGGCGGGAACCGCGTCGCGCACCCGGCGGACGGCATCGAGCAGGAACGCCGGCCCGAGCGACCACTGGTCTTCGCGGAGGTTGAGGCCGGGCGTGAAGAACTGGGCGAAGAGGTAGCCGTGGGCTGCCGAGAGCTCGACGCCGTCGAGACCGCCTTCGGCGGCGAGCCGGGCCGAACGGGCGTAGCCGTCGAGGAGCGACTCGATCTCCTCCGCCTCGAGCGCCCGCGGCTCGACGTGGAAGCGCTGGCTGGGCACGGCCGAGGGTGCGACCGCGGCCGGGCGGGGAGGCGCGGCGATGAGCTCCCGCCCGCCGTGGAAGAGCTGGACGAAAAGGCGAGTGCCATTGCGCTGCACCGCCTCGGCGGTGCGCCGATAGCCGGGGACGATCTCCTCCCGGTAGCCCGCGAGCGTGTGCGGGGTCAGGCGCCCGGACTCGTGCACCGCCGTCGCCTCGAGGACGATCAAGCCGGTGCCGCCGGCCGCCCGCGCCTCGTGGTAGGCGACGAAGTCGTCCGTCGGGAGGTGGTCGTGGACGAGCGTCGTCTGGTGCGCCGTCGAGACGATGCGGTTCGGGAGCTCGACCGGCCCGAGCGCGAGCGGGCTCAGGAGCCGGGAGAGCTCAGGCACCGTCGAGCTCGCGCTCGAGGGCGGCGCGCTCGGGGTCGCTGAGCGGCCGTGAGCGCCCGCTCGAAGGGTCGCGGGCGACGAGGACGGCTTCCGCCTCGGCCGCGAGCTCTCCCGCGGCGGTGACGATCTCCTCCCTCGTCGTCAGGCTCGAGGTGCCGATCCTCGTCAACCGGAGGCGCGCGACGACCGCGTCGTCGTCCTGCGTCAGCTCGCGCCGGAAGTCGATGGCCACGCGCGCGGTCACGTAGCCCCAGGAGTCGCCGAACTCGCCGAGTGCCCGCTCGAGCCACTCGTCGCGGACCTCCTCGAGGTAGGTGAGGTAGACCGCGTTGTTCACGTGGCCGTAGGCGTCCTGGTCGCGCCAGCGGATCTCGATCTGCTTCTCGTGCACGCTCCCTCCCGGGTCGGAGAGGATGGTAAGAGCCCCCGGTGGCCGATCACAACCGCGTCCGTCCGCTTCTTTTCCCGCGCTCCGTCGCGATCGTCGGCGCGTCGCCGCGGAACGGCCGTGTCGTGGACGAGGTCGTCCGCTCCGGGATGCCTGCGTGGGGCGTCCATCCGACGCGCGACGAGGTGCTCCGTCTCGAGTGCTTCCCGACCGTCGCCGCGCTGCCCGAGACGCCCGAGCTGGCCGCGCTCCTCGTCGGGCACGAACGGGTCGAGCAGGCCTTCGAGGACGCGCTCGCGGCGGGCGTCCGCGCGTTCTTCGTCCCCGGGCTCGGGAGCGAGGCCGGCGCGGCCGGGCCGGAGATCGCGCGCCGGATCGCCGCGCGGGCCCGGGAGACGGACGCAGTGCTGCTCGGCCCGAACTGCATGGGAGTCGCGGTCGCGGCCGGCTTCTCGCTCTGGATCGGAACGGTGCCGGAGACGTTTCGTCCCGGGCGCGTCTCGGTCCTCTCGCAGTCGGGCTCGGTCGGAGAGGCGCTCCTCGGAATCGGGCCGCGCGTCGGCTTCCGCTCCGTCGTCTCCTCGGGCGGCGAGGCCGTCACCGATGCCGCCGACTTCCTCGGCTTCTTCGCGGCGGACGAGGGCACCGGCGCGGTCGGCCTCTTCCTCGAGAGCGTCCGCCGTCCCGGGGAGTTCGCGGCGGGGCTCGCCCTCTGCGCCGAGGCCGGCAAGCCCGTCGTCTGCCTGAAGGTGGGCCGCTCGCAGGCGGCCGCGCGCGCCGCGCTCGCGCACACCGGCGCCGTCGTCGGCTCCGAGCGGGCCTTCTCAGCCCTGCTGCGGCGGCACGGGGCGATCGAGGTCGCCGACTTCCCCGACCTCGTCGAGACGCTGGAGGTGCTGGGCCGCTCGCGGAGGCCGCGCGGCCGGCGGATCGCCGCCGTGTCCGAGTCCGGAGGCGAGGGCGCGCTCCTCGCCGACCACGCGGAGGCAGCCGGCATCCCGTTCGAGCCGCTCCCCGAGGCCGTCGCCGCCGAGCTCGGCGAGCGCTTCTCCAATTACCTCGCCCCCGGTAACCCGCTGGACGCCTGGGCCATCGACGAGGCGGAGCTCGTCTTCCCCGGCTCGCTCGAGATCCTCGTGCGCTCGGGCGCCTTCGACGTTCTCGTCGCGCAGGCCGACCAGTCCCAGTTCCGCGGCGAGGAGGAGCACGAGTGGTGCTTCATGATCGTGAAGGCCCTCGCCGAGGCGACCGCGGGCACCGACGTCTTCCCCGCGGTCGTCACCGTCTCCGTCGTCGATCCGCGCCCGGAGGTGGCGGAATACGCGCTGGCGCACGACGTCGCGCTCCTTCGCGGTCCCGGCGCCGCGATGCGCGCCCTCGCCGCGGCGGCGCGGTTGCGCCCCGTCGCCGCTCCCGCGCCCACGGAGCGGATCGACGTGGGCGACCTCCTCTCGGACGGCGCTCTCGCGGAGTTCGAGTCGGCGCTGGTGCTCGAGCGGTACGGCGTCCCGGTCGTTCCCCGCCTGCGGGCCTCGTCGGCCGCCGAGGCCGCAGAGGCCGCCGCCCGGCTTGGCTTCCCGGTCGTCGTCAAGGTCGACGGCCCGGCGCACAAGGCCGCCCAGAACGGCGTCGTCCTCGGGCTCGCGGACGCCGAGGCGGTGCGCGCCGCGGCCGAGCGGCTCGGCGGCAGCGTGCTCGTCGCGCGCCAGGCCGAGGGCGGGGCCGAGGCCTTCTGCGGCATGACCCGGGATCCCGACTACGGGCCCGTGCTAGCGGTGGGGCCGGGCGGGCGTGCGGTGGAGTCGCTCTCGCTCGCTGCGGTCACGCTTGCGCCACTCGGCGAAGAGGAGGCGCGCGAGCTAGTGGCGGAAGCTCCCGGGCTCGCGCCGAGCGCGCCCGCGGCTCGCGCCCTCGCGCGGACGCTCATCGCGCTCGGCCGGATCGCGCTCGACCACCCGCGGGTCGCGGCCGTGGACGTGAACCCGCTCATCCTGGGCGCGGACGGCGCGGTCGCCGTCGACGCCCTCGTCGTCGTCGAAGGAGGAGGAACCTGAGTGTCGGAAGTCGTTCTCTACGAGCGCCGCGGCCCCGCGGCCTGGGTGACGCTCAACCGTCCCGACAAGCTGAACGCGATCAGCTCCGAGGTCGTCACGCGCCTCCGCGAGTGCTGGCGGGAGGCGGACGGGGACGACGAGGTCAAGGTGGTCGTCCTCACCGGTGCCGGGCGCGCCTTCTCGGCGGGCTACGACATCGCCGAGGAGGTCGAGATGGAGATCACCGGCCCGGAGCGCTGGCACGACGTCCTGCGGGAGGACGTCGACCTGACGATGGAGCTCTGGTCGCTCTCGAAGCCGACGATCGCGGCGGTACGTGGCTGGTGCCTCGCCGGCGCGTGCGAGCTCGCGATGGCCTGCGACCTCGTCGTCGCGGCCGACGACGCCCAGTTCGGGGAGCCGGAGATCCGGTACGGCTCGGGCCCTGTGACCCTCCTGATGCCGTTCGTGCTCGGGCAGAAGAAGACGAACGAGCTCCTCTTCACGGGCGACGCGATCGCGGCCACCGAGGCCGAGCGCCTCGGGCTCGTGAACGCCGTCGTCGCGCCGGACGCGCTCGAGGACGCGGTCGCAGCGCTCGTCGCGAAGATCGCGCCCACCCCGCTTCCCGTCCTGCGCCTGACGAAGCAGGCGCTCGTCCGGGCCCAGGAGGCGATGGGAATCCGCGCCGCCGTGGGCGCGAACCTCGATCTCTCCGCGATCCTGAACGCTGCGGAGACGCCCGAGCAGCAGGAGTTCGACCGGATCGCGGCAGAGGAGGGCCTCAAGGCAGCCTTCGCCTGGCGGGACTCCCGCTACGGGGAAGGGCTCGCGTGAGGGTGCTCGTCGCCGATCCGGCCTACTCCCTCGAGACCATCCGCGAGATCGTCGGCGAACTCGCCGCGGTCGAGGAGTCCGCCTCGCCGTGGGAGGGAGAGGACGTCGCCGGCCTCCTCGTCGGGCCGGACCAGCCGGTTGGCGCCGACGACCTCGCCCGGCTTCCCGGCCTGCGCGTCGTCGCCACGTGCAGCGTCGGCTACGACCACGTCGACGTCGAGGCCGCCTCCGGCCGGGGCGTCTGGGTCTGCAACGTGCCGGACTACTGCGTCGAGGAGATGGCCGACAGCTCGCTCGCGCTCCTCCTCGCACTCGTCCGCGGCGTGGTCGCGCTCGACAGGGGCGTGCGGGAAGGCGGGTGGGACCACGCCGTCGCCGGGCCCCTTCGCACCTTCCGCGGCACGAGGCTCGCGGTCGTCGGCTTCGGCCGGATCGGCCGAGAGCTCGCGTCGCGCGCGCTCGCGCTCGGGTTCGAGGTCTGGGGAGTCGATCCGCACGTGCCGGCCGAGGCGATCGCCGCAACCGGCGCGCGTCCGGCGGCGCTCGACGAGGCTCTCCCGGAGTGCGACGCGTTCTCCCTTCACTCGCTGCTGACGCCCGAGACGCGCGGGCTGATCGGAGCCGCCGAGATCGCCCGCATGCGCCGCGGCGCGCTCCTCGTCGACACGGCCCGCGCGGCGCTCGTCGACTTCGACGCTGTGCTCGACGCTCTCGACTCCGGGCAGCTCGGCGGCGCCGCCTTCGACGTCCTCCCGGTCGAGCCGCCGACTCCGGAGGCGCCGGCGCCGGAGCGTCCGACCCTGATCGTCAACCCGCATGCCGCCTGGTACAGCCCCGCGACGGAGCACGAGGCCTACCGCCGCCCCGCGGTCGCCGTGCGCGAGGCGCTCGAGGGCCGCCGTCCGTCGGATGCGGTCTCGCTGTGACGGGCTTTCGCTCCCCGCTCGCTACGGACGCCAACGAGGGCAAGGTCGCGCTCGTCACGGGCGGCGGGACCGGAATCGGCCGCGCCGTCGCGCGCGAGCTCGTCCGGACGGGCGCCCGCGTCGCGATCTGCGGCCGGCGCCCGGAGCCGCTCGCGGCGGTCGAGGGCGAGCTCGGCGCGGACTGCCTCGCCGTGCCTGCCGACATCCGCGAGCCGGACCAGGTCGCCCGGCTCGTCGAGCGCACGCTCGAGCGCTTCGGCCGGATCGACGCGCTCGTCAACAACGCGGGCGGCCAGTTCCTCGCGCCGGCCGAGGAGATCTCGCTCAAGGGCTGGCGCGCCGTGCACCGGCTGGCGGTCGACGCCGCCTGGGACCTCACCCGCCTCGTCGCCGAGCGCTCCATGATCCCGAACCGCGGCGGCGTGGTCGTCTTCATCGGCTTCAGCCCGAGGCGCGGCATGGCGGAGATGGCGCACGCCGCGGCGGCGCGGGCCGCGCTCGAGAACCTGGCGGGAAGCCTCGCGCTCGAATGGAGCTCGCACGGCATCCGCACGGTCTGCGTGGCGCTCGGCAACATCGCGAGCGAGGGGCTCGACGGCTACGGGGCCGAGCGTGTGGCGGAGTGGGAGGCCGAGGTGCCGCTCGGTCGGCTCGGGACCCCCGAGGAGGCGGCCGCGCTGATCGCCTTCCTCGTCTCGCCGGGGGGTAGCTACGTGACCGGGACGACCGTCGTCATGGACGGCGGCCTCGACGTGTGAATTCGTCGACAGCGGTCTCTGCCTCGTCGGTCTGGGCGAGCGCCGCGTAGGCGAGCCGCTCGATCAGCATCCCGGCCTCCCGGGAGGCCTCAGGCATCAGGTCGGCGGCGCGCTTGGTCGTCTCGACCGCCAGGGGCGGCAGCTTGGCGAGCTCCCCCGCCAGCTCGAGGGCGCGGTCGAGCGCCTTCCCGGCCGGGACGACCTCGGTCACGAGCCCGAGCGCCCGCGCCTCCTCGGCGTCGAAGCGCCGCCGCAGGAGCATGAGCTCCTTGGCCCGCGCGGGGCCGACCATGCGGACGAGCCGGTGCGTCCCGCCGGAGCTCGGGAGGATGCCGAGCTCGACCTCGGGCAGGCCGAAGGCCGCCGTCTCGTCGGCGACCCGGAAGTCCGTGGCGAGCGCGAGCTCGAGCCCGCCGCCGAGACACCAGCCGTGGATCGCCGAGATGGTCGGCATCGGGAGTGCGGCGATGCGCTCGTAGACGTCTCCGGTCTCGGCGTAGTAGCGCGCGATCGCCGCCGGGTCCTGGTCGCGGAACTCGTTGATGTCCGCGCCGGCCGAGAACGCCTTGCCCGCCCCGGTGAAGACGAGGCAGCGGCAAGAGCCGACCTCCTCGCCCCGGATGACCTCGAGGAGCTCGCGCTCGAGCGCGGTCGAGAGGGCGTTCAGCTTCGCCTCGCGGCGCAGCGTGACGAGCGCGACCGCCTCCTCGCGGCGCACTTCGATCAGGGCGCGATCCGGCTTCACATGCGGAATCTAGAGGAACACGATGGAACGGCCAAACTCTTGACTGCCCGCTCGCGGTTCTCTTCAATGGGCCGATCTTCGCCGAGGGCGTTGGCGGCGGCGCATTCCCCCAAGGAGGTTGGCATGAGAGGCGACTGGGACCGGATCCTCGACCGGAAGGTGGGGAGGGGGGATTTCCTGAAGCTCGGCGCGCTGGCGGCAGGCTCCGGGATCCTCGCCGCCTGCGGGGCGGAAGGGGCGCCAGAGCCCCCGGCCGCGGCCGGCACGACGAGCGGCGCGGAGCGGCCTCCGATCTCGTCCGAGCCGGGCGACCTCGAGGTGTTCGAGTGGGCCGGCTACGAGTACCCGGCCTACGGCGGCAAGGGCGGCGTGCTCCAGCCGTACATCGACCAGTACGGCAAGCCGAAGTTCACGTTCCTCACGAGCGACGACCAGGCGCTCGGCAAGGTGCGGGCGGGCTACAGGCCCGACCTCGTCCATCCCTGTGTCGACTACACCGGCAACTGGGTCGAGATGGGTGTCGTGCAGCCCTGGGATCCCACGCTGATCTCGAACTTCGACAACCTCGATCCGGTGCTCGTGAAGGGCGGCCAGATCGACGGCCAGCAGTACTTCATCCCGGCCGACTGGGGCTTCTCGTCGCCGCTCTACCGCTCCGACAAGGTCGAGCCGGACGGCGAGGAGTCGTGGACCCTCTTCTACGACGATCGCTACGAGGGCAAGATCTCGTGGTGGGACAGCCCGCTCGAGAACTTCGTCATCTGGGGCTACGTCAACGGCGTCTCCGACCCGTGGAACATGAGCGACGACGAGCTCGACGAGGCGAAGGACTTCCTCATCTCGAAGAAGCACCTCTGCCGGAACTTCTGGTCATCTCAGACCGACCTCGACGCGGACTTCGCCGCCGGCAACATCTGGATCGCGTACGCCTGGGCGGGCTCGTACGTCGCCGCGAAGCAGGACGCCGGGCTCGACGTCGTCTACAGCGAGCCCAAGGAGGGCCGCCTGGGCTGGAACTGCGGCTTCGTCCTCATGAAGGACACCGAGAACCTCCAGCACGCGCACGCCTTCATCGACGCCTGGAGCTCCGAGGAGTCGGCGGAATGGATCATCAACAACTACGCCTACGGGCACGCGAACACGACGGTCGACCTCACGAAGGTGCCCGCGGACTACGTGGAGGTCTTCCACCTCGACGACCCGACGGCGCGTGAGGAGCCGAACGCGCACTACGCGCGGCCGGTCGCGAGCGCCGACCGCGCCCGCTACGCGCAACGCTGGGACGAGGTGAAGGCCGCCTAGGGCCGGCGGTGGCAGCCGAAGCGCAGGAGGCCGTCCGGCCCGACGCAGGCCGCTCGTTCCCGCGTGCCCGGCCGGGCGTCGTCACGGCTCTGCTCCTCGCACCGCCCGTGCTCTGGCTCGGGCTCCTCTTCCTGGTCCCCGTCGTCCTGATCTTCCTCTACAGCGTCAACCTCTTCTCGCTCTTTCCGGGCACGCAGCACTTCAGCCTCGACACGTGGAAGAGCTTCCTCGACGGCTCGCCCTTCCTCGACCTCTTCTGGAAATCGGTGCGCATGGCGCTGATCGTCTCGGTCACCGCCGTGCTCATGGCGTATCCGATCGCCTACTTCCTCGCGCTCGTCGCCTCGAAGCGGAAGTACATCCTCCTGCTCCTCATCCTCACCCCGTTCCTCGTCAGCTATTTCCTGCGCCTGCTCGCGTGGAAGGTGATCCTCGGCGACCAGGGCGTCGTGAACACGTTCCTCTTCTGGACGGGCATCCGGGCGGACGGCGACCCCGTCTCCTGGCTCCTCTACAGCCAGTTCGCGGTCATCCTCACGCTCGTCTACGTCTGGGTGCCGTTCGTCGCGCTTCCGATCTTCGTCTCGCTCGAGTCGCTCGACCGCCGCCTACTGGAGGCCGCGTCCGACCTCGGGGCCAGCCGCTGGCAGGCGTTTCGCAAGGTGACGCTGCCGCTCTCGCTCCCCGGCGTGATCGCGGCCTTCATCTTCGTCTTCATCCCGACGATCGGCGAGTACTTCACCCCGCTCCTCGTCGGGGGCGTCGAGGGCACGATGTTCGGCAACGCGATCGCCGACCAGTTCGGACAGAGCCTCAACTGGCTCAACGGCTCCGTCCTCTCCTTCTTCCTCCTGACGGTCGTCGCCCTGCTGCTCGCCGTGTTTGCGCGCTTCCTGACGGTGCGACGGGTGGCGACTGGATAGGTGCTCCGCTGATGGACATCGCGACCTCACCGAACGGCACGCGCGCCCTCAAGGTCTGGTTTGTCGTGCTGCTCGTCTTCCTCTACGCGCCGCTCCTGCTCCTGCTCGTCTTCTCGTTCAACGACAACAACCTGCCGGTCTTCCCCCTCAAAGGGTTCACCTTCGACGCGTACCGCCAGTTCGCCTCGAACCCGGAGCTGAAGGCCTCGATCGTGACGAGCGCGAAGGTCGCGGCCCTCTCGAGTCTCGGAGCGGTCGTCCTCGGCCTCCTCGCCGCCGTCGTTCTCGTCCGGCGCGACTTCTTCGCCCGAGGCGGGATCTCCGCGCTTCTCCTGAGCCCGCTCGTCGTCCCCTACATCGCGCTCGCGATCGGCCTCCTCGTCTTCTTCAACGAGGTCGGCCTACCCCTCGGGATCAAGTCGATCGTGATGGGGCACATCGTCGTCTCGATCCCGTACACGATCCTCATCCTCGTGCCGCGCCTCGAGCGGCTCGACGTCCGCCTCGAGGAGGCCGCGCGCGACCTCGGCGCCGGAGCGCTGCAGACGTTTCGCCTCATCACGTTCCCGCTCCTCCTGCCCGCGCTCGTCTCCGCCTACATCGTCGCCTTCGTCCTCTCCTTCGACGAGATCGTTATCGCCTACTTCGTCAACGGCGACGTGACGACGTTCCCGCTCTACCTCTTCTCCACGCTTCGCTTCCCGACGCTCCTGCCACAGGTGATCGCCGTCGCCTGTGTCGTCATGGCAGCGTCCGCGACGGTGCTGATCGGAGCCGAGATCGCGCGGCGCCTCATCGAGCGGCGCCTCGGGACCGAGGTCGCCGAGCCTGCGACCTAGGAAGCGGGCGCCGCGAGCACGGAGCTGTGCTCGACCGGCCAGGTGACGACGACGTTCCCGCCCGCTTCCAGCGGGAGGCCGCCCTCGTCGTTCATCCGGAAGCTGATGACGCGACCGACCTTCGTGTCGACGTGGAACTGCGTCAGCGAGCCGAGATAGACGACGTCGGCGAGGACGCCCTCGAGCCGCGTCCCTTCCTCGGGAGCCGGCCGCTCGGCGGGCCCGATACGGACCCGCTCGGGCCTGACAGCGACCTTGACGGTCGAGCCGCGGGAGCTTCCGTTCGCGGGCACGACGACACGCTCCCGTGGGGAGACGTTGGCGATCGCGCGGCCGTCCACCACCTCGTCCACCTCGATGTCGAGCGCGTTCAGCGAGCCGATGAAGTCGGCGACGAAGGCCGTGGTCGGGTGCTCGTAGATCTCCCTCGGGCCGTCGACCTGCTCGGCGATGCCGCCGTTCATGACCGCGATCCGGTCGGACATCGCGAGCGCTTCCTCCTGGTCGTGCGTGACGTAGACGAACGTCGTGCCGAGCTCCTCCTGGATGCGCTTGAGCTCGAGCTGCATCTGCTTGCGCAGCTTGAGGTCGAGTGCGCCGAGCGGCTCGTCGAGGAGGAGCGCGGCGGGGCGGTTGACGAGCGCCCGGGCGAGCGCGACCCGCTGCTGCTGCCCGCCGGAGAGCTGGCCCGGCTTGCGTTTCTCGAGCCCTTCGAGGCGAACGACGCGCAGCATCTCCTGCACCCGCTCGCGCTGCTCTTCCTTCGGGACTCGCTTCAGCCGGAGCGCAAACGCGACGTTGTCGAGGATCGACATATGCGGGAAGAGCGCGTAGTGCTGGAAGACCATGTTGACGTTGCGCTTGTTCGGGGGCGCCGAGGTCACGTCGGCGCCGCGCAGCAGGATCCGGCCTCCGTCCGGCTGCTCGAAGCCGGCGATCATGCGAAGCGTGGTCGTCTTGCCGCAGCCGCTCGGGCCGAGGAGCGAGAAGAACTCGCCCTCGCGGATGTCGACGTGCAGGGTCTGGACGGCCTCGACGTCTCCGAAGCGCTTGGACACGCCCTCGAGGCTGATCGCGACGCTTCCCGGCTCCGCCATCGGCCGAGTCTAACGCAGTGTTTTCGCCGCCAAAAGCGCGCCTCGGGCCTCGACGGCCTGGGTGACGAAGCGCCTCATCAGCTCGGGCGGCCCGACCGTGACACGAATGTATCCATCTAGCCCGAACTCGCTCCCGGGGCGGACGAGGAAGCCGCGCGGGACGAGCTCGTCCGCGAGGCGTGCGTCGTCCACGCCTACGTCGACGAGGAGGAAGTTCGCCTCCGAGGGAACCGACTCCATCCCGGCCTCGGCGAGGAGGTCGGCGAGGAGCGCGCGCGCCTCGGCCGAGTCGCGCCTGCGCTCCTCGATCCGCTCGGGGTGGGCGAGGCACGCCCGCCCGGCGGCGAGCGCGGCGCGGTTGACGTTGAAGGGCTCCTGGACGACGTCGAGGAAGGGTGCGAGGCCGGGATGGGCGACGGCGTAGCCGAGACGGAGGCCCGCGAGGCCGAAGATCTTCGAGAAGGTGCGAAGCAGGAGGAGGGGGCGCCCGGCCAGGACATCCGGCTCCCGGGCGATGCGCCGCTCCGGGTCGGCGTACTCGCGATAGGCCTCGTCGACCACGGCGACCGTCTCGTCCGGAAGCGCCGCGACGAAGTGGGCCCACTCGCCGGGCTCGACCAGGGCGCCGGTCGGGTTGTTGGGGTCGCAGACCCAGACGAGGCGCGCTGCTTCGCGCTCGGCAGCCTCCGCGAGCGCCGGGAGATCGAGGCGGAAGTCGCGGTTCGGCACGCGCACGACGCGGGCTCCCGCGCCCGCCGAGACCTGGGCGTAGAGCCCGTAGGTCGGCTGCGGCACGACGACCGCGTCCCCCTCGCGGATGAACGCGTGCGCGACGGCGGCGATCAGCGCCTGGATCCCGTGGGCCGGCACGATCGTCTCCGGTGGGAGCGCGAGCCAGCCGGCGACCGCCGCGCGCAGGTCGCTGTAGGCCTGCTCCGGGTACATCCAGGCGTTCGTGAGCTCGTCCCTGACCGCGTCGAGCGCACCCGGGAGCGGGCCGAAGAGGTCCTCGTTCCAGTTCAGCTTCGCGATCTCGTCGAGGCCGTGCTCGCGCTCGAGCTCGGAGAGGCTCGGCCCGGGCCGGTAGGGCTCGAGCCCGACGAGCGACGGGCGCACGAGTCGGCTCCAGTCCATCGGACTCAGCCTGTCGGCGTCCACATATCGAGCCGTGCCGGCAGATGGACGACCGCTGGTCCGCGCGTGGCGAGCCCGCGTGCGAGCGCCTCGCCGAGAGCATCGGGCGTCGTCGACTCGACGGGGATGCTGAAGGAACGGACGAGCTCGGGGAAGTCCGGCTGCTCGAGGTCGACGGCAAAGGTCTGGCCGAAGGCGTCGCGCTGGTACTCCCGCAAGATGCCGTAGCCCCCGTCGTCGACGAGCAGGAGCGTCGTCGGAAGGTCGTACTGGCGGGCGGTCGCGAGCTCCTGCACGCCATAGAGGAAGCCCCCGTCGCCCACGACCGCGAGGGTCGGCTCCCCGAGCGCGACCGCGGCTCCAAGTGCCGCCGGCCACGCGTAGCCGAGCGTCCCGGACCCGAGCGGATAGAGGAAGCGCCGCGGCTCGAGGGCGGGAAAGTGCGCTCCCGCCCAGTAGGCGAGGATTGTCATGTCCCACGCGCCGGCCGCCTCTCGCGGGAGCACATTGCGGACCGTCTCGAGGAGGCCGCGCTCGAGCGTCCGTCCCTGCTTCTCGAGGCCGGCCCCGATGCGCTCGCGGACCGCATGGGCGCGCTCCTCCGCGCGGCCGTCGGGCTCTCGCGCCTCGACGAGCTCGAGCAGGGCGGCAAGCGTGGCGCGAGCGTCGCCGACGAGGCCGAGGGCTGGGTAGGTCGTGCCGATCCGCTCCTCGGCGGCGTCGATCTGGACGAGTCGTCCCGCGAGCGCGAGCTCGTACTGCCGCGTCGTCTCGGCGCCGAGCTCGGTCCCGATGGCGAGCACGGCATCGGCGCTCTCGACGAGCTCGCGGAAGGCCGCCTCGTCGCAGGCAGAGCCGGCCGAGAGCTCGTGGTCCTCCGGGAAGGCGCCCTTGCCCATGTACGTCGTCACGACCGGAGCGCGGAGCGCCTCGGCGAGGGCGCGGAGCTCCGCCCAGGCTCCGGAGCGGAGGACGCCGCTGCCCGCCCAGAGGAGCGGGCGCTCAGCCGCGGAGAGCACCCGCGCCGCCTCGGCGAGCTCGTCCTCGGCGGGCACGGCTGGCGTGGGCGGCGCGGCGTCGAGCTCCTCGGCGCGCGCGTCGGTCTGCCGCGTGAGGACGTCGACGGGGATCTCGAGGAAGACCGGTCCGCTCGGGGGCGTCTGCGCCCGTCTCCAGGCCTCGGCGAGGAGCTCGGGAACGTCCTCGGGGCTCCGTGCCCGGGCCGACCACTTCACGACCGGCTCGAAGGAGGCGCGCTGGTCGCGCAGCTCGTGCAGGTATCCGCGTCCCTTGCCGATCAGGTCGTGCGGGATCTGGCTCGCCACCGTGACGACGGGAACGTAGGCGCTCGCGGCCTCCATCAGTCCGGTGAGCGAGTTGAGGGCCCCCGGGCCGGTGGAGAGGAGGAGGACGGACGGCTTGCCGCCCGCGCGGGCGTAGCCGTCGGCCGCAAAGGCGGCGTTGAGCTCGGTGCGAAATCCGACGTAGCGCAGGGGGCTCTCCCGGAGCGCCTCCCAGATGCCGAGCGCGTGAACGCCGGGCAGGCCGAAGGCCGTCTCCGCTCCGAGGGCCTCGAGCGCGTCGACGACGACGTGCCCCCCGATTCGCGTTCGAACCGCTTCGCTCACCGCGCGATCCTATCCCGCGGCGTGAGAGGATCGGCCGGTGACGACCCGGACCGAGTTTCCCCGCCCGATCCGGGAGATCGAGCACACCTGGCTGACTCTCTCGGACGGCTGCCGGCTCGCCGCGCGCATCTGGGTGCCGGAGGACGCTGAGGCCGATCCGGTCCCGGCCGTGCTCGAGTTCCTGCCCTACCGAAAGGCGGACGGAACGGCGATCCGCGACGCGAGGCGCCAGCCCTACCTCGCGGGGCACGGCTACGCGGCCGTCCGCGTGGACATGCGCGGGACCGGCGAATCCGATGGGCTGATCGAGGACGAGTACACGGAGCAGGAGCACGCAGACGGGCTCGAGACGCTTGCGTGGCTCCGCGAGCAGCCCTGGTGCGACGGCAACCTCGGCCTCTGGGGGATCTCCTGGGGCGGCTTCAACTCGCTCCAGCTCGCCGCGCTCCGCCCACCGGGGCTCGGGGCGATCATGACGCTCTGCTCGACGGACGACCGCTACGCGGACGACGTCCACTACCGTGGCGGGTGCGTCCTCGGGCTCGACATGCTCCACTGGGCCTCCTCGATGCTCACCTGGAACGCGCGGCCGCCCGATCCGCGTCTCTACGGGGAAGGCTGGCACGAGGAGTGGCTCCGCCGCCTCGACGGGTCGACGAACTGGATCGAGTCGTGGCTTTCCCACCAGCGCCGCGACGCCTACTGGAAGCACGGCTCGGTGTGCGAGGACTACGCCGCGATCGAGTGCCCCGTCTACGCAGTGGGCGGGTGGGTGGACGGGTACACCAACGCCGTGCCGAGGCTGCTCGAGGGGCTGTCGGTCCCGCGCAAGGGCCTGATCGGCCCGTGGGCGCACGCCTTTCCCGACGACGCGCTGCCGGGACCGAGCATCGGCTTCCTACAGGAGTGCGTGCGCTGGTGGGACCACTGGCTCAAGGGCATCGACACCGGCCTCATGGAGGAGCCGATGCTGCGCGTCTGGCTGCAGGACTCTGTCGAGCCGCGGACGAGCTACGAGGTGCGCGACGGGCGCTGGGTGTCGGAGCCCGAGTGGCCCTCGGCCGGCATCCCGGTCGAGGAGCGGGAGCTCGGCGGTGAGCCGCGCTCGCTCCTCGCAGTGCAGACGACCGGCACAGAGGCCGGCGTCTGGACGGCCGAAGGCGGCTCGGCCGACCTCGCGGGCGACCAGCGCCCTGACGACGCGCTGTCGCTCACCTGGGACCTCGAGCCCCTCGCGGCGCCCCTCGAGATCCTCGGGCATCCCGGGGTGCGGCTCTCGCTCGCGGTCGACCGGCCGCAGGCCCTCGTCGCCGTGCGGCTCTGCGACGTCTCGCCCGACGGGGCCTCGCTCCTCGTCACGCGTGGGGTGCTGAACCTCACGCACCGCGACTCTCACGAGCGGCCGGAGCCGCTCGCGCCGGGCCGCCGCTACGAGATCGACGTCCCGCTCGACATGATCGCGCACTCGTTTGCCGCGGGGCACCGGTTGCGCGTCGCCGTGTCGCCGGCCTACTGGCCGTGGGCCTGGCCGTCTCCGGAGCCGGTGACGTTGACGGTCTTCGGGGGCCGGCTGGAGCTGCCCGTGCGGGAGCCGCGGCCGGAAGACGAGGCGCTGCGCCCGTTCGGGGAGCCCGAGCACTCGGCTCCGCTCGCCGTCGAGGAGGTGGAAGGCGACCCGGGCGGCCGGTTTCTCCGCAAGGAGCACGCGACCGGACGCGTCGAGCAGATCTTCGACTGGGCGCTCGGCGGGTCGGTTCGCCTCGTCGACTCGGAGCTCGACTCCTCGGACGCGAGCCACTGCGTCTACTCGATCGTCGAGGGCGATCCGCTCTCGGCCGAGGTGCGCTTCCACGCGGTCTCGGGCATGGGCCGCGGCGAGTGGCAGACGCGCTCGGAGGTGACGAGCTCGATGACCTGCGACGCCGAATCGTTCCAGGTCGAGAGCCGGCTCGACGTCGAGGAGAACGGCGAGCGGATCTTCACGCGCTCGTGGTCGTTTTCGTTCCCGCGCGAGCAGGTCTAGGCTTGCACCATGATCGACTGCGACATCCACCCGCAGATCGGCGACGTCGAGGAGCTCATCGGCTACGTCGAGCCGGCGCAGCGCGACTGGTTCCGGGCGCAGGGCGCCTCGCTCGGGCTGCCGGGCTACTCGTGGTCGCACCCGTCCTCCTGGTTTCGCGCCGACATCGAGCAGAACGGGCATCCGCCGGCCTCCGACGTCGACGCCGTGCGGCGCGAGCTGCTCGACCCGAGCGGGGCCGAGATCGGCGTCCTGAACGGCGACGACGCGGTGCTCGTCTCGCTCATCCCGAGCCCCTACCGCGCCGCCGAGCTCGCCCGCGCGCACAACGAGTGGCTCAGAGAGCGCTGGCTCGACGCCGAGCCGCGCCTTCGGGCCTCGATCCTCTGTCCCGCGCAAGATCCCCAGGCGGCAGCCGCGGAGATCCGGCGCATGGCCGAGGACGAGCGGTTCGTCCAGGTCCTCCTCTGCGGCGGGGCCGACCGTCCCTACGGCGAGCCGCGCTACTTGCCGATCTTCGAGGCCGCCGCGGAGTGCGGCCTCCCGGTGGCGATCCATTCGGGCGGCGAGGGGATGGGGATCGCCGCTCCCCCCGGCGGCGCCGGGCCGGTCACCTTCTACATCGAGTGGCACACGCTCGGCTCGGCGTGCAGCACGATGTCGCACCTCGTCTCCCTGCTCTGCCACGGCACCTTCGAGCGGCTCCCGCGCTTGCGCGTCCTGCTGATCGAAGGCGGCATCGCGTGGCTGCCCGGCATCCTCTGGCGCCTCGACACGAACTGGCGCGCGCTGCGGAGCGAGACGCCGTGGCTCGACCGCAAGCCGAGCGAGGTGGCGCGTGAGCACGTCCGCTTCTCGACGCAGCCGCTCGAGCACACGGACGGCCGGGACGAGACCCTCTTCGAGATGCTGGAGGCCGCCGGCGCGCCGGACAATCTCTGCTTCGCCTCCGACTATCCGCACTGGGACTTCGACGACCCGGGCTTCATGCTCAAGCGCCTGCCCGAGCCCTGGCGCGAGAAGGTGCTGCACGGAAACGCCGCGGAGCTCTACGGCGAGCGGCTCGGGCTCGCGCGGGCGTGAGCGCCTGGCACGACGTCGGGTCGGTCGCGGACCTCGAGCGCGACGGCCATGTCGTCGCACGGGTCGGCGGGCGGGAGGTCGGCGTCGTCCGTGTCGACGGCGAGCTGCGCGGAGTCCGGAACCGCTGTCCCCACCACGGCGGTCCGCTCTGCCTCGGCACGGTCCGCGAGCGCGTCGCGGGTGAGCCGGGCCGCTACATGCTGGCGGGCACGCCCGTCCTGCGCTGCCCCTGGCACGGCTGGGAGTTCGACCCGGCCAGCGGCCGCTGCCTCGACGACGAGGCGATGCGCGTCGCCGTCTATCCGGCCAAGGCCGAGGACGGCCGAATCCTCGTCCAGGCCTAGCCGTCTCGCGAAGACACGTCGGGGTCTGACCCCGCCGTGTCCGTTTGGGCCGGGCACTGCGTGCGACTTCCGGCACACGTTGTTGCCGAACGTTCCGCATGTCATGGGCGTTTGCGTGAACAAGCAGGTCACGTGCGGCCACCGGCGGGGTCTGACCCCGGCCTGGCCGGTCCAGACTAGGCCAGCAGGTCGTGAACCGGGTCGCCCTCGGAGAGCGTCAGGAGGACGCGGGCGTCGCCGACGGGGCCCGCGCCTGGGTCGAAGAGGTCCCGGTCGAGGACGACGAGGTCGGCGAGCTTGCCTGGGTCGATCGTGCCCGTCTCGTCCTCCAGGAAGTTGACGTAGGCCGAGCCGCGCGTGGAGGCGGCGACCGCCGTTGCGAGGTCGAGCCGTTCGCCGGGGAGCATCGGCTCTGTGTCGCGCTCCGGATGGAGGACGCGCGTGACGGCGACCTCGATCTGCGGGAGCGGGTCGGCAGTCGAGACGGTCCAGTCGCTTCCGAACGCGAGGGGGGCACCCGCCCGGACCAGGCTCCCGAACGGATAGTGGTAGCGCGCGCGCTCCTCGCCGATGAAGGGGAGCGTGAGCTCGTCGACGTAGCGACTGTGCGTTGCCCAGTAAGGCTGGGCGTTCGCCACGACGCGGAGCTCGGCGAAGCGCGGCTGGTCGGCCGGGTGGACGAGCTGGATGTGGGCGAGATGGTGGCGCGCGTCGCGGCGGCCGTTCGCCCGCTGCGCCGCCTCGACCGCGTCGAGCGCCTCGCGCACGGCGCGGTCCCCGATCGTATGCAGGTGCACCTGGAACCCGTGCCCGTCGAGGAGCGTCAGCATCCGTTCGAGCTCCTCGGGCTCGTGCATGGACATGCCCCGGTTGTCGGAGCCCTCGTACGGCTCGAGCAGCGCGCCGGTGAAGTTCTCGAGGACACCGTCCTGGAAGATCTTCGCCCCGCGGATCCGGAGCCTTCCGAGCGTCCCCTGCTCCCGCAGCGCCAAAAGCTCGTCGATCTGCTCCTCCCCGCGCGTCCGGTTCCACAGGAGGTTGCCTTCGGCCCGCATCGTCAGCTGCCCGCGCTCGGCGACGGCGCGATAGGCGGCGAGCGTCTCCGCCTCGACGACGGCGTCCTGCCAGGCGGTGATCCCGAGGGCGTGCAGCTCGGCCTGTGCGTTCAGAAGCGCCTGCTCGAGCTCGGCCGCGCTCGGAGGCGGGACAAGGTCGCCGACGAGGCGCATCGCCCCTTCGTGCAGAGCGCCGGAGGGCTCGCCGGCCGCGTCCCGCTCGATGCGCCCGTCCGGAGGATTGGTCGTGTCCCTGCCGATGCCGGCGAGCTCGAGCGCTCGGCCGTTGACCCACGCCGTGTGGCCGTCCCGGTTCTCGAGGTAGACGGGGCGGTCCAGCACGACCGCGTCGATGCGCTCGCGGTCCGGGTTGCCCCCGGGGAAGAAGTCCATCGACCAGCCGTCGCCTGCCACCCACTCGCGCTCCGGGTGCTCGGCGGCATAGCGCCCGATGACCACTAGGCACTCCTCGGCTGAGGTCGTCTCGTGCAGATTGCAGACGATCGCGAGCATGCCGCCGCTGAAGGGATGCAGGTGCGCGTCCTGGAAGCCCGGGAGGACGGTGCGGCCCTCGAGCTCGACGACGCGCTGCGCCGAGAGGCCGGCGAGCTCCGCATCCGATCCGACGGCGGCGATCCTGCCGCCGCGCACGGCGACCGCCTCGGCTGTGCCGCTCGAGACGGTGTGGACTCGGCCTCCTCGTAGGAGCAGATCGACGGAGTTAGGGTCCATCGCGCGTGGCGATCTTCTCATCAGCGGACGCCCGCCGCGCCGTCGAGCGCGGTTTCGACGAGACGATCGCGTTTCTCGCCGAGCTCGTGCGCGCGCCCAGCTTGCTCGGTGGCGAAGAACCTGCCCAGCGGCTCGTCGAGGAGCGTCTGCGCGCCCTCGGCTTCGAGGTGCGCTCGGTCGTCCCGGATCCGGCGCGGCTCGCGGAGCGCCCGGACAGCGGCATCCCGCTGATCGACTACGAGGGCCGCCGCTCGCTCGTCGCGACGACCGGAGGCGGGGAGGGCCGCTCCCTTGTCCTGAACGGCCACGTGGACGTGGTGAGCGCCGAGCCGCTCGACCGCTGGACGAAGGAGCCCTTCGGCGCCGAGATCGCCGAGGGGCGCATGTACGGGCGCGGCGCGTGCGACATGAAGGGCGGCGTCGCCGCGATGCTCCTCGGCGTCGAGGCGGCGCTCGCGGGCGGCCCGCTTCCCGGCACGCTCGTCTACCAGAGCGTGATCGAGGAGGAGTGCGGCGGGAACGGCGCGCTCGCGGCCTGCCTCGCGGGCCCGCAGGCGGATGCCGCCCTGATCGCCGAACCGACGAACGGCGGCATGGACCTCGTCGCCGTCGGCGTCATCTGGGCGCGAATCGCGCTCGAGGCGGATGCCCGCCACGCCTCGGACGCCGACCGGGGCGCGAACCCGATCGAGGCCGCGTTCCCGGTCATCGAGGCGCTGCACGCGCTCGAGGCCGAGCTGAACGAGGAGCCCGATCCCGAGCTCGCCGGGCTCGAGCATCCGTATCTCTTGAACGTCGGGGCCCTGCACGCCGGCGACTGGGCGTCGATGACCCCGGGGAAGGCCGTGCTTGACGTCCGCCTTGGCTTCCCGATCCGCATGGAGCCCGCGGAGGCGCAGGAGCGGCTCGCAGCCGCGGTCCGGGCGGCCGACCGCGCCGCCACGGTCGAGTTCCGCGGCTTTCGCGCTCGCGGCTACGCCTTCGACGCCGAGAGCCCCTTCGTCCGCCTGCTCGGCGACTGCCATGAGGACGTGCGCGGTGGACGGCCGCGCCCGGAGCCCTCGCGCGCGACGACCGACCTGCGCTTCTTCGATGGCCAGGCCGTCTGCTACGGGCCGACTGGGGACAACCTGCACGGGGTCGACGAGTGGGTCGACCTCGAGTCGGTCGCGGACGTCGCAGCCGTGGTAGCGCTCCTCGTCCGCCGCTGGCCGACGATCTAGACCCTGATACAGGCGGCGCGATGGGCCGGATCGGTTGCCGCGGCCGGGCGCCGGAGCTCGGGGTCGACGGCCTTGCACTCCTCGATCGCGAGCGGACAGCGCGGGTGGAAGCGGCAGCCGACCGGGATGTGGATCGAGTTCGGCGTCTCGCCACGCAGGATCTGCGGCGTCGAGCGCTCGCGCGGATCACGCTTCGGCACGACCGAGAGGAGCGCGCGCGTGTAGGGATGCTGCGGGTTCTCGACGACCTCGTGGGCAGGGCCCTCCTCGACGATGCGCCCGAGGTACATGACCGCGATCCGGTCGGCGTAGTGAGCGGCCGTCGAGAGGTCGTGCGTGATCATGAGCACGGCGAGCCCGTTGTCGCGGAGCTCGTCGAGGATCGCGAGGATCCCCGCACGCACGGAGACGTCGAGCATCGAGACCGGCTCGTCGGCGACGAGCAGGTCAGGGTGGAGGACGAGGCTCGCGGCGATGGCGACGCGCTGGCGCTGCCCGCCGGAGAGCTCGTGCGGGTAACGATCGACGTAGAGCTCGGGAGGCGTCAGGCCGGCGAGCTCGAGAGCTCGGCGCACCTCGTCGCTCCGCTCCGAGCGCGAGCCGACCCCGTGCACCTGCAGCGGCTCCTCGATCGTGGCCCCGACACGGAAGCGCGGGTCGAGGGACTCGTACGGATCCTGGTAGACGATCTGCATCCGCCTCCGCAGCGGGCGGAGGGCGCGCGGGGAGAGGCCGGAGAGCTCCGTCCCATCGAACTGAATCGAGCCGCCGTCGATGTCGATCAGCCGTAGGACCGACTGGGCGGTCGACGTCTTGCCGCAACCCGACTCGCCGACGAGGGCGAGCATCTCACCGCGCCGGAGCGAGAACGACACGCCGTCGACGGCGTGCACGCGGAGCTTCGGCTCCCTGCGGAGAGCGCCCACGACACCACGCGAGACCGGATAGCGGGCGACGAGCCCCTCGACCTGGAGCAGAGGAGCGGAGCCGTTCGTGCTCAAACCAGGGCTCCTTCACGAACGTGGTCGTTCAGGTGGCAGGCGGCCACGTGGCCCTCGCCGACGACCTTCAGGAGCGGAGTCACCGTCGGGCACGGCTCGAACCTGCTGTCGCAGCGGGGGTGGAAGGGACAGCCGACGAGCGGCCGGTCGAGGCGCGGCGGCGCCCCCGGGATGGACACGACGCGCTCTCCTCCGGCATGCAGGTCGGGCGTCGCGGCAAAGAGCATGCGGGTGTAGGGATGGCGCGGCGTATGGAAGAGCGCGTCGATCGAGCCGGCTTCGGCCACCTCGCCCGCGTACATGACGGCCGCCCGGTCGCAGACCTGGGCGACGACCGGGAGATCGTGGGTGACGAGGACGAGCGCGAGCTCGAAGTCCTCCGCGAGCGAGAGGAGGAGCTCGAGGATCTGCGCCTGCACCATGACATCGAGCGCCGTGGTGGGCTCGTCCGCAAGAAGGATCTTCGGCCCGCACGCGATCGCCATCGCGATCGCTGCGCGCTGTCGCATCCCACCCGAGAATTCGTGCGGATAGCGCGCCGCGCGGTCGCTGGGAATCCCGACGCGCTCGAGCAGCTCCGCGACCTGCCGCCGCGCCGCCCGGCCCTCGGCGATCCCGTGCAGGCGGAGCGGCTCCTCGATCTGCGAGCCGACGGTCTTGACCGGGTTGAAGGCGTTCATGGCCCCCTGGAAGACCATCGCGACATCGTTCCAACGGTGGGGGCTGACGGACTCCTCGCCGCGCGCGAGGATGTTCTCGCCGGCGAGCCTCACCTCTCCGGCGACGCTCGCGTTCGGCGGCAGAAGGCCCATGATCGTGAGCATGGCCGTCGTCTTGCCGCACCCCGACTCGCCGACGAGGCCGAAGCGCTCGCCCGCGTCGACCTGCACGTCGACCCCTCGAACAGCGTGCAGCTCGCCACCGCCGGCCAGGTCGAACCAGACGTTCAGGCCCTCGACCTCGAGCAGGGCGCTCATTCGCTCTCGAGCTTTCCCTTGAGCGGCCGCATGCGGAAGCGCCGAACCGAGAGATGCCCGACCCGAAGCCGCGGGTTGAGCGCGTCCTCGAGAGACTGGCCGAACATCGTCGAGCCGAGGACGAGCAGCGTGACGCAGACTCCGGGCGGCACGATCGTCCACCAGGCGTTGTTGAGGATCGCATCGTCGGTGAACGAGTTCTCGATCAGCCGGCCCCACGAGATGACGCTCGGGTCGCCCAGCCCGAGGAAGCTGATGAACGTCTCGGCGAAGATCGCCAGGGCGACGAGCAGGACCGTGTTGGCGATCAGGAGCGGCATCACCTGCGGAAGGACGTGCTTGAAGATGAGGCGCGTGTTCCCTGCGCCGAGTGCCCGCGCCCGCTTGACGTAGACGCGCTCGCGGACGCTCTTCACCTGCGCACGGATGAGCCGCGCGGTCGACGTCCAGTAGATGACGCCGATGATGAGGATGATGTTGGTCAGGCTGCGCCCGAAGAGCGCGGCAGCGACGATCATCAGCGGGATGTCCGGGATGACGATCACGTAGTCGGTGATCCGCATGAGCACGATGTCGGTCTTGCCGCCGAAATAGCCCGACGCGAGCCCGACGGTGCCGCCGATCAGAGCGGACACGAACGCCGCCGCGAAGCCGACGAGCAGGGAGACGCGCGTGCCGGCGATCAGGAGCCGCACCATGTCGGCACCGCCCCCGTCGAGCCCGAGCGGATGGCTGACGCTCGGATGCTCGAAGATCGGCCCCACCTTCGTCTTCGGATCCTGCGAGAGGAACAAGGGCGAGAGCAGGGCGACGAGGATGAAGGCGGCGACGATCGCAAGGCCGATGAGCGCCTGCGGCTCGCCGAAGACCACTCTCCGGATCGACCCCGGCCGCCCGCTCTTGGCGACGTCGACGCCCTCGGCGGCGGCGGCGCCCTGGACCGCGGTGCTCACGTCGACACCCGCGGGTCGAGCTTGAAGTAGAGGAGGTCGGCGACGAGGTTCGCGAGGATGACCGAGAAGGTCAGGAGCAGGAACGCTCCCTGGAGAATCGGGTAGTCACGTTGGTCGATCGCCTCGACGATGGCAAGCCCGATGCCCGGATAGGAGAAGACGTACTCGATCGTGATCGAGCCGCCGATGATGAAGCCGAGCGAGAGGGCGACGAGCGTGATGATCGGCAGGAGCGCGTTCCGGAGCCCGTGCTTCCAGACAGTCGCCCAGTTGGAGAGGCCCTTGGCGCGCGCCGTGAGCACGTAGTCCTCGCCGAGCGTCTCGAGCATCGACGAGCGCACGATGATGGCGTACTCGCCGTAGAGGACGAGCCCGAGCGTCAGCGAGGGGAGAACCATGTGGCGCATGCGGTCGACGAACACGTCCCATGTGGAGGCGTCGCCGAGGATTCCGAGGGTCGGGTCCTTGATTCCGGCCGTCGGGAGCCCGAGCGCGCTTGCGACGAAGAGGACGACGATCAGCCCGAGCCACTGGGGCGGCATCGAGTAGAAGGAGAGCCCCGTCCAGAGCGTCGTCTTGTCCGCCCACGTGCCTCGCCGCCACGCCGAGACGACGCCTGCGAGGACGCCGAAGACGATCGAGAAGAGGGTGCCGAGCGCCACCATGGGCACCGTGTTCTTGATCGGCGCCCAGAGCTCGTGCGTGACCGCGCCCTCGCTTCGGAGCGACTTGCCCATGTCGCCGTGCGCGAGGTCGCCCAGGTAGAGCTTGTACTGCTCCCATTTCGACTTGTCGAGGCCGAGCTGCTCCCGCTGGTAGTCCTTGAACGCCTGGGTGCACTGCCGGCAGCGCAGCGCGGAGACGGCGTCACCGGAGAGGGTGCGGAAGAGGACGAAGTTGAGCGTGATCGCGACGAAGACCGTCAGCAGCGCGAACAGGATTCGCTTGCCGACGTAGTCGAAGCCCCGCATCGTCCTCTTCCGCTAGCAACCGCCTACCCGACCTTGTGCGGCCGCGTCCAGTACATCTTCGCGTACGCGTTCAGGTTCGGGTCCATGCCCTCCCACTGCGTCGTGTGCGCATCGATGTACTGGTGCTCGGTCAGCTGGGTGTACACGAAGTTGTCGTAGATCATCTGCTCCATCTGCTGGACGATGGCCGCGCGCTCGTCCTCGTCGATGGTCGTCCCCTGCTTGTCGTAGAGGGCGTCGTAGTCAGCGTTGATCCAACCCGTGTCGCTCCAGGAGCACCACTGGCCCTTGGTCACGACCGAGAGCATGAAGTCGGGATCGACGTAGCCGACCCAGTCCCACATGGCCATGTCCCAGCCGGTGTAGCCGGAGTTCGTCTTCGGGTCGCAGTGGTCCGTGGTCTCGTACTCGTACGCGGCGGTCGAGTCACCGCCGATCTTCAGCGTCACCTTGACGCCGGCCTCCGCGAAGCCCTCCTTGACGATCTCGAACGAGCGCTCGCCGTTGAAGTCGAGCGACGTCGGCTGCATGATGTCGTACTCCATCTTGTGGGCCGGCTGCGCGTACTTGCCGGTGGTCGCCGGAGCGACGCGGATCCCGTCGGAGCCCTTCTTGTAGCCGAGAGAGTCGAGCGTCTGGTTGGCCGCCGCGCAGTCGTGCTCGAGCGGCCCGAGGTCCTTGTTCTCATAGAGGGAGATGTGGCCGGGCAGGCTCTCCACCTTGTCCGCGTAGCCGTTGAAGACGACCTCGATGATCTTGTCGCGGTCGATGCACATCGAGAGCGCCTTCTTCACCTGCGGGTCGAGGAGCTCCCGGTTCTTGTCCTTGTAGGGGTTGGAGTTCCACGTGATGTTCGTGGTCTCCGCGCCCGGCACCTGGTTGACGACGATGTTCGAGTCCTGCTTCAGGACGTCGACCGCGTTGAACGGCACCTGGTCGACCCAGTCGACCTGACCGCTCTTCATGTCGGCGATCATCGAGTCCGCGTTCGTGTAGTACGTGAGCGCGATCGCCTCGACGTGCGACTTCTCGTCGCCCCAGTAGTTGGGGTCGGGGATGAAGACCGTCGTCCCCTTCTTCTCGTACTGCTTGACGGTGAACGCGCCGCCCGTGACCATGGACGAGAGGTCCTGCTCGGGATGATGGGTCTTGAGGCCCTTCCCGTTCCCGGTGGCGTACTGCTCCCAGGCGTGCTGCGGCAGGACGAAGAACTGCTCGAGCTGGGCAAGGGCGTTCCCGACAGGCGCCTTGTAGTGGATCACCACGGTCGTCGGGTCGGGCGCCTCGGCGTTCGCCACGTGGTTCAGCGCCGGAGCCATGACGGCGGTCGGGCCGCCCGCGTACTTGACGGTCGTGTTGATCGTCCAGGCGACGTCGGCGGCGGTCATCGGCTGGCCGTCCGACCACTTGGTCCCCGACTTCAGATGGAAGGTCCAGGTCTTGCCGTCGCTCGACGTGTCCCACGAGTCGGCCAGGTCGCCGACGATCTTGTACGCGCCGTCCTGGTAGTCGTACTGGACGAGCTGGGGATAGACCATGATGAAGGCGTTGTAGGCCTGCGACTCGATGAAGTTCCAGGGATTGAACGAGTCGATGTAGTTCGTCGTCCCGATGCGCAGGATGCCGCCCTCGACGGCGCCCCCGGTCTCGGTTCCTCCGGACTCCGTCGCATTGTTCGAGCTCGAACCTCCGCAAGCGGTCAGCCCCAGCGTGAGCGCGGCCAGGACCGCGATCACGATCGCAACTTTCCTTCTCATGCCGTCCTCCTTTTCTCCCTCGCCAGGTGGGGGGATTCGCCGCTCTTCGCGAGAGCGGGCTCGTCGATCGTGAGCGTTCGGGCATCGGCGTCGAGCGTGGCCCGAACACCGAGGGGAAGCGTTGCGAGATGCTTGCCGTGGCCCAAGGGCAGCTTGTATAGCACGGGAACGCCCAGCGGCTCCAGCCGTTGCTCCAGGACGTCCTCGATCGACTTCGTCCTTGGCCACTCGGGCCTAAACTCGCGCCACTCGCACTTTTCCATGTCGCCTACTACGACTCCGGCGACCCGATCCAGTTTGCCCGCGTGTCCAAGCTGGGTCAGCATTCCGTCGACGTACCACGGCGGGGCGTCGTAGTCCTCGAAGAAGAAGATCGCGCCGTCCAGGTCGACCTCCCAGGGCGTGCCCATCGTCTGGAGGAGGAGCCAGAGGCAGCCGCCGGCGAGCGGGGCGCTCGCCTTCCCGGGCGCGATCGCGCGGACGTACGGATCGTCGGGATCGGGCGGCACCTGTCCTGCGCCGCCGCCGTGCAGGACCTCGAGGAAGCGCGCGCGGGTGAACGAGGTCGTGTCCTTGTCGCCCAGGCCGGCCACTCCAGGCGCGTAGAACGTCGCGAGACCCGTGCGCTGACGGATCGCCACGTGGAGCGCCGTGATGTCGGAGAAGCCGAGGAGGGGCTTCGGGTTCGCCTCGATCACGTCGAAGTCGAGGAACGGAATCGTCTGCGCCGATCCGTAGCCGCCCTGCAGGCAGTGGACGACGTCCACCTCCGGATCGGCGAAGAGCGCGTTCAGATCCTCGGCGCGTGCCTCCGGCGACCCGGCGACGTAGTCGTCGCGCGCGTCGATCCCGTCCGCGAGCTTCACGCGACAGCCCTGTGACTCCCACCATTCGACCCCGCGCAACAGGTCGGAGCGGTTCTCCCAGGGGCTCGCGGGAGCGGCGACCCCGATGGTGCCGCTCTCGGGAAGGGTGGGGGCGATGAGCGAGGCCGCTTCCAGAAGCAGAATCTATCGCCCTGCGACGCTTAACGACCGCTTAACCGTCCGCAACCTGGAGTTCACAGGGCCGGAGCTATAACCGGTCGCATGCAATCCTGGTGGGCGAAGTCGGGCGCGCTCGTCGCGGCGGCGCTCCTCGGAGGCGGCGTTGCGGTCGGCATCGACCAGGCCGTCGGCGAGGGCGGGACGACGACGATCGTCCGCGAGGTCGAGGGCGGGACGACCGAGCCGGCCTCGTTCCCGACGAGCGGCGGCAAGAAGATCTCCGACATCTACGACGCAGCCAAGCGGGGCGTCGTGCAGGTGACCTCGACCTCGGTCGTCTCGGACAACCCGTTCCTCGGGCCACAGGAACAGCAGGCTCAGGGCTCGGGCTTCGTGATCGACAAGGGTGGCCACGTCGTCACGAACTACCACGTGGTCGAGGGTGCGAAGAAGGTGCAGGTCAGCTTCTCGGACAACGAGGAGAAGGATGCGACCGTCGTCGGCACCGATCCCTCCACCGACATCGCCGTCCTCAAGATACAGGGAGCCTGGTCGCGCTCGCTGACGCCGCTCGTCCTCGGCGACTCGAACGCCGTGAAGGTCGGGGACGCAGTTGTCGCGATCGGCAACCCGTTCGGCCTCGAGCGGACGGTCACGGCGGGGATCGTGAGCGCGCTCCAGCGCCATATCACGGCGCCGAACGGCTTCCAGATCGACGAGGCGATCCAGACCGACGCCGCTATCAACCACGGCAACTCGGGCGGCCCGCTCCTGAACGCGTCAGGCCAGGTGATCGGCGTCAACGCCCAGATCGAGAGCGAATCCGGCGGGAACGTCGGGATCGGGTTCGCGATCCCGATCGACACCGTCAAGGACGTCTCGGGCCAGCTGATCGAAAGCGGAAAGGTCGAGCACGCCTACCTCGGCATCGAGATGAGGACGCTCGACTCCGACCTCGCGGACAACTTCCGCGTCCCCGTCGACAAGGGCATCCTCGTCGAGCGCGTCCATCCGGGCAGCCCGGCGGCCGAGGCAGGCCTGCGAGGAGGCACCACCCAGGTCGTGCTCGCGGGCACGACGTACTGGCTCGGCGGCGACGTGATCACGAAGGCCGACGGGCAGGCACTGGAAACCAGCGACCAGCTGGCTTCCGTAGTGAGTTCCAAGAGGCCCGGCGATTCCCTCGACCTCGAGGTGCATCGCGGGCAGGAGACGATGAACGTGACAGTCGAGCTTGGGCGCCAACCGAGCACCCCAGTCGGATAACGGCGCCCATGGCCCCTTTCCCCAAGGGGCCCGCTTCCGGGAGCTGCAGCGCCAGCTTGGCTCCCGGAGGTAACGGTCGGAGGCCCGCCCGCCTGCCCGGGCCTCCGACCAGCTTTTTTGAGTCCCGGCCGGGTTGAGCACTTGAGCCTCACCCCGGCCGGAACTCAAGCCTTTAACTTCTTCCCGTGATTCCCCATAGATTCGGCTCGTCCGAACCGTTCACGGTCGGGATCGAGGAGGAGCTCTTCTGCCTCGACGCGGAGACGCTCGCGCCGGCGCCCTTCCCGCGCGAGGCGCTCGACGGCGCGCGCCTCAAGGAGGAGCTCTTCACCTCGGTGGTCGAGCTGAACACGGGCATCCACGCGACGGCCGCCGAGGCGGTCGAGGAGCTCCAGGGCCTGAGGGAGCGCGCCAAGGCGACGGCGGGCAAGGCGGGGCTCGTCCTCGCCGGCGCGGGCACGTGGCCGACCGCGGTGCCGGAGGAGCAGGAGATCGGGCCGAACGAGGGCCTGCGGAAGTTCGTCGACTACGCCGGCTCCTCGGCCCGGCGGCAGTACTGCTCGGGCCTCCACGTGCACGTGGGAATGACGAGCCCGGAGGCGTGCATCGCCGCGCTCGAGGCCGTCCTGCCCTGGCTGCCGCTCGTGCTCGCCGTGTCCGCCAATTCCCCGTATCTCGCGGGCCGGGAGTCGGGCCTCCGCTCGACGCGTGCCGAGATCCTCACGCTGCTTCCGCGCGCGGGGGCGCCGCCCGTCTTCGCCTCGTACGCGGACTGGGAGACGTTCGCCGAGACGCTCGTCGAGCTCGGTCTGGCCGGCCATGTCCGCCGAATCTGGTGGGACGTGCGGCCGCATCCGACCCTTGGAACGCTCGAAGTGCGGATGCCAGATCAGCCGACACGGCTCGAGGCTACTCTGGCGCTCGCGACGGCCATCCGGGCGATGGTTGCCGCCCTGAAGCCCGACGGACCTGCACACCGCGGTTACTACGTCCAGAATCGCTGGGCCGCCTCGCGGTTCGGGCACGATGCAGACCTCGTCCACCCCGACGGCTCGCGCCTGCTGTCCGTGCGCGGGCTCCTCGACCAGCTGGCGAATCTCGCCGGTGAGGAGGGGGTCGCGCAGCTACGCGAGCTCGACCAGGCCGGGGAGCAGCTCGAGCTCGGTCGCGCCGAAGGCCTCGAAGCTCTCTGCCGCCGCCTGGTGGCGCTTACGTAAGATCGAGACGTGGCTCTCCAGACTGACACCATCACGGTGACGGGCGTTCGCTGCGAGCGCTGCGTCATGCGGCTCGGCTCCTCGCTCCAGGGTCTCGACGGGCTCGAGGCCGCGAACGCGAACCTGATGGGCCAGGTGATGCTCGCCTGGGACGACGAGCGCCTCGCTCGCGAGGAGATTCTCGAGGTGCTTGCCCGCGCCGGCTTCAACCCGGTGGCAGCCCCGGAATAGCGGGGATTTCGCTTTCGTTCAACTGTTACTGTCCGGGCCGATGAGCGAAGCCCAGCCAGAGACGGATGCACGCGGCATCGCCGAGGACGCGCGCTCCCGCGTGCGGTTCGAGGAGGAGGTTCTGGAGTTGGCGGATCAGGTCTATCGCGTCGCCAGGCGGCTCGTCTCGACGCGTGAGGAGGCCGAGGATCTCGTCCAGGAGACCTACGCGCGCGCGTTTCGCAGCTGGCGCTCCTACACCCCGGGCACCAACCTGCGCGCCTGGCTCTTCCGGATCCTCACGAACCTGAACATCGACCGCGGTCGCCGGGAGCAGCGCACGCCCTCGACGCAGCCGCTCGAGGAAGGGGACTACTTCCTCTACAACCGCCTCGAGGCGGACTCCGGCACCGAGGACGAGGCACGTATCGAGCAACGGCTCTCGCAGGACGAGATCGTGCACGCCCTCTCGGAGGTGCCGCACGACTTCCGCGACGTGATCGTCCTCGTCGACATCGGCGACTTCACCTACCAGGACGCCGCCCAGATCCTCGACATCCCGATCGGGACGGTCATGTCGCGCCTGCACAGGGGCAGGCGCATCCTCAAGCAGGAGCTCGCAGAAGCTAGTGTTGGAGAAGAGGATCGATGATGTTCATGGATCCATGCGCGAAGTGCGAGGAGATGCTCCAGCCCTTCCTCGACCGCGAGCTCTCCGCGGACGAGCACGCGATCGCAGAGTCGCACCTGAACGAGTGCGGCTACTGCCGTAAGCGCTACAAGTTCGAGGAGACGCTGCGGCGCTACGTGCGCCAGGCGGTCGTCGAGGAGATGCCGCCCGAGCTCAAGCAGAAGCTCGCGGCGCTGAGAACGCCGCTCTAGCCGGCTCCGCCGACGATCACGACGAGGCGCTTGGGGTTGTCTCCGCCGGGAAGCGCGGCGGTGGCGACGCCGAGCTCCCGGGCGAGTCGGGCGCCGATCTCCGCGCCGCCGGGCGGGTAGTAGACGAGCGTCTTCTTGTAGTCGGAGCGCTGGGCGTCGCCGACCTTCCCGAGCGCGTACGCGAGCCCGGCGATGCGGTTCGCCATCCCCGCGGCCGCGTTGCCCGCGCCGGTGCCGTTGTAGACGTCGACCTGGATCTCCCAGGGCTCGGGCAGAACGGAGGCCGCGGCGGCGGCGGCGGGACTGCTCGCCGGCGTGGCAGCGGAGGACTGGTGGCCGAGCTCGGGGCGGACGCCGAACAAAAGGAGGGTGGCGGCGGCAGCCATGAAGGCGGCGACGGCCATCGTCCTGCGGAGCGACCAGGTCTCGACGAGGCGGCTCGCGACCGGGAGGCCGGCGATCTGGCGCGCCTCGCGCTCCGAGATGCGGAGCGCGGTCGCGTAGACGAGGGCGGCGGCGAGGGCGTCGGCGTTCGAGCCGAAGCGGTACATGCAGTTCTCCTCGAGCGACTTGACCTGGTCGACCTCCATGCGCGCGCGAGCGGCGGCCTCCTCGAGCGTGAGGCGGCGGCGGAGGCGGGCGGCCCCAAGGGGAGAGACGGCCATCGGTTTGCTCAGAGTTCGGCGGTGAGAGCGTGCAACCCTCCTTTGCATCGGCAGGGCGCGAGGGTGCTTGAGGGTCAGCAGCTCTCGTCCTGGCGGTCGTAGGCGGAGAGCGTGTAGACGGGCTCGGCGAGGCCGGCGACCATTCCCGCGGTGCCGAGGACGAGGCAGCGCTCGTCGCGGGTGAAGGTGACCCGATACGACCGTTCGTTGCTCGTGCCCGCCGCCCCGGCGAGGGAGCGCTCGAGGCGCGGCTCCCAGCTCGAGCGCAACCGTCCGACGTAGTAGTTGACGACGTCGAGCTGGGTCGTCGACCGCGGCGGTGCGAACGCGACCGTCGTTACGACTCCCTTCGGCAGCGGGACGGCTTCCTCTCCCGAGAACGTCTCGCTGTTGCGACCGACCTCGTGCGCGCCGGGATAGACGCCCGCGGAGGCGAGCGTCTGCTCGTTGTCGTCGACTGCGGAGCGGTCGAGCCCGGACCAGACCGCGTAGGCGACGCCCCCGCCGAAGAGCAGGAGCGCGACCACGGGGATGATCACCGCCGGGCGGCGCAGGCGCCTCACGAGAGGTCCTCCGGCGTGTCGACGTCTCCGGGATGGCCCAGGTCGTCGCATGGGACGAGGAGCGCCGGGAGAGCCCGCATCCCCTCGTCGGGGACGGCGGGCCAGGCGCCTCGGCCGATCACGACCGGATGCCCGCGAACGCCGCTGTAGCTCGCGGCGACCACCGTTGCGTCGCCTTCCCGCCAGGCTGCGATCGTCCGCTCGACGGCCTCCGGGGCCAGGCGCGGTCCGTCCGCGAGGCAGACGACGGCCGCCTCCGTCTCAGCGGTGAGCGCCCCGAGCCCGCAGCGAAGCGAGGCACCGGGGCCGTGCTCCCAGTCCGGGCAGGCAACGGCGCGTGCGCCGCCAGGGTCGAGCTCGTAGGCGCCCCCGACGACGACGATGTCCGCGACCGACGTCTCCGTGAGGCGCCCGAGCACCTCCGGCAGGAGCAATCGCTGCTTCGGCTCGCCGAACCGGGTCGCGGCGCCCGCGGCCAGGACGACTGCGGCGATCACTCGGCGGTGGTGGTGACCGCGAGGATGTCCGCGAGGTGGACGAGCCGGAAGGTCAGGCGGCTCGTCTCGACCAGCGTCAGGTCGTCTTCGAGCTCGGGGAGGGTGCTCCAGAGGTCCTTGGCGCTCGCGATCAGCTCCGCGATCCGCTCGCGCTCGTCGACGAAGCCGTCCCGCTCCGCGCAGGTGTTGAGGGCCAGGCCGAGGACTCCGATGGTGTCGCGCTGACGCGTCCAGAGGAGCGGCGTCGCCATCGCCAGGTAGTGGTGGATGCGCGCGAGGGTGATCGGCTGGACGAGGCTCGTGCGCCCGAGCGGCGGCGTCCGCGGAGCCGGGGGGCGGCCGTCTGCGATCCCGGCTGCGGTCCGCCCGAGCACGTCCCGGATCTGCTCCTCGGAGAGCCCGGCGAGCCTCGCGGTTCGCAGGAGGAGGAAGAGGGATCCCGGCTGCTGGCCGTACGGGAAGTCCGAGGCGTAGAGGACCTGCTCGGGAGAGACGCGGTGGAACATGTCGAGAAGGTCGAGCGAGCTCCAGACGGAGGTGTCGAAGAAGACGCCCGTGTGACCGGCGAAGACCTCGCAGAGGCGGGCGAGGTCGGCGATTCCCGCATGCGCGATGATGAGCTGTGCCTCGGGGTGGTCGTCGACGAGCCGGCGCAGATGGTCGGCGATCGGCGGCAGCCCCCGTCCTCCGTGGATGAGGATCGGCACCCGTCGCTCTGCGGCGAGCGCGAAGATCGGAGCCAACCGCTCGTCGTCGAGCAGGAAGCGCTGCGCGCGCGGGTGGAGCTTGATGCCGCGCGCCCCGAGGTCGAGGCTGCGGGCAGCCTCCTCGGCCGGCCGGTCGGCGAGATCGAGCCGTGCGAACGGGACGATCACTCCGTTCGACCGGCGAGCGGCCTCGAGGGTGCGGTCGTTGGCGGCCTGGAACGCGGGCTCGCGGTCGGGCTCGTCGAGGCAGAAGGCGAAGGCGCGGCGGACTCCGTCGTGGGCGAGGAAGGCGAGGAGGTCGTCGAGCGTGGCCACGAACCCGTCGATGTCCTGGCCGACGTGGACATGTGCGTCGAAGAGCTCGGCGTCCTCCGGAAGCAGCGCGGCGACCTCGCGGTCATAGGCCGCGAGCACCGCGCGTGCTCGTTCGAGCGGGTCCTGCACCTCTTCGGAATCTACCCCAGGTAGCCTTTCGGGCCGATGGCCGACGTGCTCATCTACGCGGACACGATCCGCTCACCCGCGCTCCGCCACGAGGTGCCGGTCCCCGTCCCGGACCCGTTCGTCTACGCCGAGCGCAACGGCTCCCGCTTCGTCTTCGTCGGCTCGCTCGAGATTCCGCGGATGCAGGATCTCGACGTCGAGCTCGTTCCCGTCGAGGAGATCGGCGCCGACGAGCTGTATGCGAGCGGTCTCGGCTGGCACGAGGCTGCGCGCGAGCTCGTCGTGCGAGCCTGCGCGAAGATCGGCCTCGAGGAGGCGGTCACCCCGCGCGAGTTTCCGCTCGACGCCGCCGACCATCTGCGAGCGAATGGAGTGGCGGTGACCTCCGACGGCGCGCTCTTCGACGAGCGCCGGCGGGTCAAGACCGACTCCGAGCTCGAGGGAATCGGTCGCGCTCAACGAGCCGCCGAAGCGGCGATGCAGGCGATCCGCGCGCGTCTCGCCGACGGTGGAGAGCTCACGTGCGAAGAGCTCCAGGCGGAGGCGCTGCGAGAGTTCAGCGAGGCGGGCGTCATCGCGCCCGACATGGTCATCGTCTCGCACGGCGCCCAGACGGCAGTCGGGCACGAGCCCGGGCACGGCCCGATCTCGCCCGGCGAGCCGGTGGTTGCCGATCTCTATCCCCGGGATCCGGTTTCCGGCTGCTATGCGGACATGACGCGGACCTTCTGCCTCGGCGAGCCGCCCGAGGAGCTTGCCCGCTACCACGGCCTCGTCAAGGAGGCCCTCGATTTGGCGGTCGGCGCGATCCGGCCGGGCGTGACCGGAAAGGAGCTCCACCGGATCGTCTGCGAGCTCTTCCAGGAGCACGGGTTCCCGACGCAGCTCACGAAGGATCCCTCGAAGCCGCTCGAGGACGGCTTCTTCCACAGTCTCGGCCACGGTGTCGGCCTCGAGGTGCACGAGCTTCCCGCGCTCGGCCGAAGCGGCGAGGAGCTCGTCGCCGGCGACGTTCTCGCCGTCGAGCCGGGTCTCTACCGCAAGGGCTTCGGCGGCTGCCGCCTCGAGGACCTCGTGCTAGTCACCGCCGACGGCGCCGAGGTCCTCACGGATTTCCCCTACGACCTGGCTCCGTAGGACGAGTCGGGGTCAGACCCCGCCGTGTCCGAGCAGACCAGTGGCATTCGCGGCCCTTGGCTTGAATCGGCCGAAGGGCGCGCCCACGGCTGTGACGAAAGGCGCGCAGCGACGCCGTCCGGCAGGGACATGTCGGGGTCAGACCCCGACGGGTCCTAGGCGGACAGGGCGAGCAGCTTCTCGAAGCGGTCCGGCTCGTCGAACGGGCCGATCGCGGCGAGGTTGAGGCGCTCCTCCCGGATGATGTCCTGGGCCACGCGCTGGATGTCCTCGCGGGTGACTGCGTCGAGGCCGGCGAGCACCTCGTCCGGCTCGCGGAGCTTCCCTTCGAGCACCTCGTTGCGGAGGCCGAACATGATCATCCCCTTGGGATCCTCGAGCGAGAGGACGAGCCGGCCCTTGGCGAAGTTGCGGGCCTTCTCGAGCTCGTCGGGCTCGACCGGCTCGGCCGCCATCCGCCCGAACTCCTGCACGATCGTGGAGACCGCGTCGTCGATCCGCTGGATGTCGACGCCGCCCTGCGCATAGAGCGTCCCCGCATCCGTGTAGCCCATGTTGTGGCCGTAGATGTAGTACGCGAGCCCGCGCCGCTCCCGCACCTCCGTGAAGAGGCGCGACGACATCCCGCCCCCGAGCACGGTCGCGAGCAGGCTGAGCGCGTAGCGGTCGGGATGGTCGATCGGATAGCTGTGCACGCCGATCCGCACGTGCGCCTGGTCGGATTGCTTCGTGTGGAGCTTGACCTGCGGAGCCTCCTGTGACCACTCGGCCGCGTCCGGTCGCCCGGCAGCGCCGTTCGGGACGTCGCCGAGCAGGCTCTCGAGCCGCTCGCGGAGGCCCTCCCCGAGATTGCCGGCCACGCCGGCGACCATGCGGGGCGAGCGATACCAGCGGTCGAGGTAGTCGAAGAACGTCTGGCGCTCGGCCGCGCGCACCGTCTCCTTGCGCCCGATGATGTCCCAGCCGAGCGGCTGGTCGCCGTAGAGAAGCTCGTCGTAGACGCCGTCGACGTAGTCGCGGGGCGTGTCGTAGTACATGTTCATCTCCTCGACGATGACGCCCTTCTCGCGCTCGATCTCCTCGGAGTCGAACTTCGAGTTGCGGAGCATGTCGACGAGGACGTCGAGCGCGATGTCGCGATGCTCGGCCGCGCACTTGACGTAGTACCCGGTGTACTCCTTGCCCGTGAAGGCATTGAACTCGCCGCCGATCGAGTCGATCTCGCCGGCGATCTCGCGTGCGGTCGGGCGCCGTTCGGTGCCCTTGAAGAACATGTGCTCGGCGAAGTGAGCGATCCCGTTCGTCTCCTTCGTCTCGTAACGGGACCCCGCCGCGAGCATCACGAAGCAGGCCACGGACTTGGCCTGCGGCATCGGGGCGGTCACCACCCGGAGGCCGTTGGGCAGGACTGTCTTCTCGAAAGCGGTCACGTGGCGGCAGCGCTCCTTGACTCGTAGTTTTCGATTCCTTCTCGCCAGTCGGGCGGGATCGGCATCGTCCGGTCGCCCTCGTAGTCGAAGGCGACGAGGGTCGACGCCGCCTCGGCGACCAGGCGCCCGTCTTCCGAGCGGATCTCGTGCTCGAGATCGAAGCTCTTCGTGCCCACGCGCGTCGTTCGCGCGCCGACCTCGAGCGTCTCCCCGAGGTTCGCGCGCGAGCGGAAGTCGATCTTCACGCTCGCGACGATGAGGAGCAGCCCTTCGAGGGACTCGATCCCGAGCACCTCGCGCGCGTAGCCGATGCGGGCGTTCTCGATGTAGGTGAGGTAGACCGCGTTGTTCACGTGGCCGAAGAAGTCCAGGTCACGGAACGTGACCTCCTGGACCTGCACGAAGCGGAACCCGTTCATGCGCGCCATGTTAGCTTCGCCCCAGAGCATGGCCGGCGAGCTCACCCGCGAGGCGATACAAGCCCAGCCCGAGTGGCTGCGAGGCGTACCCGAGCGGGTGGGCGAGCGGCGCCTCCCGGATGGACGCGTCGTCTTCACCGGCTGCGGCACCTCGTTCCACGCGGCGCAGACGGGCGGGGAAGCCCTGCAGGCGCTCGAGGCGGTGCTCGCCCCTCCGCAAGCTGACCTCATGGTCGCGATCAGCCACGAGGGCGAGACGACGCTGACGCTCGAGGCGGCGCAAGCCTTCGACGGGCCCGTCTGGCTCGTGACCGGGACGGAGAAGGGCCCGATCGCCGAGCTCGCCGACGCGGTCCTCGTCGTCACGCCGGCGATCGAGGAGTCCTACTGCCACACGGCGAGCTACACGTGCGCCGTCGCAGCGCTCGCCGCGCTCCGTGGGGAGGACGTGCGCTGGCTCCGCCAGGCCGTGGACGGCGTCCTCTCCGATCCCTTCGAGGCGAAGGACTGGGACAGGGTCGCCGTCGTCGGCGCCGGCCCCGACTGGCCGACCGCGCAGGAGGCCGTGCTCAAGCTGCGCGAGGGCGCGTACGTCGCGGCCGAGGCGCACGAGACCGAGCAGATCCTCCACGGCCACTTCGCCGCGATCGACGAGCGCGTGCGCGTCTTCGTCCTCGAGGGAGAGGGCCGCGCCGCCGAGCGCGCCGTCGACGTCGTGAAGGCGCTCGGCGAGATCGGCGCCGAGACGACGCTCGTCCCGACGGTTCATCCGGTCGTCGACATCGTCCGCTTCCAGCTCCTCGCGGTCGAGATCGCCGAGCTCCGCGGCGTCGACCCTGACAAGATCCGCTGGGACGACCCGCGCTGGGACGCGGCCCGGAAGTCGTACTCCTAGCCGGGGAGCAGGACGTCGGCTCCCCAGGAAGTCTCGCGGCAGCCGGCGACGAGCTCGTCCAGCGGGTCGTCGTCATCCACACCGTCGGCATGTCGGAGGCGGTCCCGGGCGAAGCGGTCCCGCTCCGCGGAGTCGAATCCGCCCGGCAACGACGGCTCGCTCCCGCCGCAGATGAGCTTGCCCTTCTCGAAGGCGCTCGCGGCGTTGCGAACCGCGTCGACGGAGTAGCCGGTCACGATCAGCCCGAAGCGCGGGTCGGCGATGCAACTCGGCGCCGTCGCCATCTCGCGGTCGAGCGCCGCGACCTCCTCCGGCGTGTCGAGCTCCTCGGCCGAAAAGCCGTCGTCCTTCGCGTCCGCCGGGCACAGCTGATCCGCGGATGGGATCGGGTCGACGCGGATACCGAGCGCCTTGGCGTGGTCGTAGTTGTAGACGCCGTGCGCCGGATCGTCACGGGGCTGAGCCGGTCCGGCTGCCTCGCGCTCTCGTTCTCCGCACGCGACGATGGCGAAGAGGAAGAGAGCCACGATTGCGACTCGAGCCACTAGCTCATTGAATCACGAGGCCGCCGTTCTCGGCGGCTCCGCGCAGGAACGTGAGCCAGTCGTCCCAGAGCTTCGCGTCCTCCAGCGTGCGCGGCTCCGGCGAGGCCTTGGCCAGCGCCAGGTCGATCTGGCCCGGCGGGATGCGGGCGTCTGCGGCAAGCGCGTCGGCCGAGAGCCAGCCGCCCATCCCCTGCTCCTCCATCTCGGCCGCGAGGGCGTCGTGCTCGCGCGGACCCAAGAAGACATGGCCTGACATGCCGTCGTTGCGCGCCCAGTAGAGCCGGAGCACTAGGCGAGCTCCGCGAGCGCGCCGAGGAGGCGGTCGACCTCCCCGGCCGTGTTGTAGTGGACGATCCCGATCCGGAGGCAGCCGTCGGCGAGCCCGAGCCGCTCCATGATCTCGAGCGCGTAGTAGTTCCCCGGCCAGGCGGCGATGTCGCGGCGCGCGAGCTCCTCGGCGAGCTCGTCCGGGGTGCGCCCGGAATGCGTGAGGGCGAAGGTGGGCGTCCGGCCCTCCATGGACGGGATCCCGTGCAGACGGTAGGCGTCGGGGAGTCCATCCAGGAAGCGCTGCCCGAGCTCGCGCTCCCAGGCGACGATCGCCTCCCAGCCGACCGACTCCACGTACTCGACCGCGGCCGTGCAGCCGGCGAGAAGCTCGTGGGCGAGCGTGCCCGTCTCGAAGCGGTGGGCGACCGGCTCGTCCGCGCTCGGGCGCACCTTGTAGGGCCGCCAGCGCTCGAGCACCTCGCGCCGTCCGTAGAAGAGCCCGAGATGCGGCCCGAAGAACTTGTACGGCGAGCAGACGAGGACGTCGACTCCGGCCGCAGCCACGTCGATCGGGCCGTGCGGCGCGTAGTGGACGGCGTCGACCCAGGCCAGCGCGCCGGTTTCGTGCGCCAGCTCCGCGACTCTCCGCACGTCCGTGACCGAGCCGACCGCGTTCGAAGCCCACGGGAAGGCGACCACCCGAGTCCGATCGGAGAGCTGTCGCTCGAGGTCGGCGAGGTCGAGCGTGCAGTCCTCCTCGCGCAGATCGGCGCGGCGAACGACGAGGTCGAGGTCGTGCGCGAGCTCGAGCCACGGAGACACGTTGGCGTCATGGTCGAGCCGCGTGACGAGGATCTCGTCCCCGGCGCGAAGCTCGCGGCCGAAGGCCCGTGAGAGGGCGAAGTTGAGCGTCGTCATGTTCTGGCCGAACCCGACTTCCTCGGCGGAGGCGCCGAGGAAGCGCGCCGCCGCCACGTGCGCAGCGTCGACGACAGCGTCGCTCCGCCTGCTCGTCTCGAACGGGCCCCCGAGGTTCGCGTTCGCCTCCCGCAGGTAGGAGGCGATCGCCTCCACCACCGAGTCGGGCGTCTGCGTGCCGCCGGGGCCGTCGAAGAATGCCGGCGGCCGCGCGAGCGCGGAGAAGCGCGCACGCACCGCCGCCGGATCGAGCGCGACCGTGCTCACCGGATGTCCTCCCCGTTCACGCGCCACACGTAGGTCGGCGGCGACATGAGGGAGGCCCCGACGAAGCAGTCGCGCTCGGCGAGATCCAGGAGCTCGACGAGCTCCTTGCCCGCCGGGGCCGGCACGAGCTCGACGTCGAGGCGGCACTCGACGTCGACGATGCCGTAGCGCCCGTCCTGCCGCCGTGTCACGACGGCGTCTGCGGAGGCCATGCCCTCCACCTCCACCTTCCGGTGCGTCGCATGGAAGCGGAGGCTCTCGAGCGTGCAGCGCATGAGCCCTGCGAGGACGAGATGCTCCGCCGTCCAGTCGTCCGCGGGCTCGAGCGCACCGGCGCCCTCGGCCATGAACCGACCCTCCCGGTCGACCGAGGCGGCGTACTCGAAGCTCTTCGCCATCAGGCCTCGGGCCAGCGGGTGATGACGACCTTCTTCTCGGTGTAGAACTCGATCCCGTCACGCCCGTGAGCGTGAAGGTCGCCGAAGAAGGACTCCTTCCAGCCCGTGAACGGGAAGAAGGCCATCGGAGCCGCCACGCCGATGTTGACGCCGATCATGCCGGCCTCGGCGTCGTGGCGGAACTTGCGCATCGCGCCGCCCGAGGTCGTGAAGATCGACGCCGCGTTCCCCTTCGTCGAGGCGTTCATGATCTCGAGCGCGTGGTCGAGGTCGCGCGCGCGGACGAGCGTGAGGACCGGCCCGAAGATCTCCTCCTTCGAGAGCTCGGAGCCCGGCTCGGCCTCGATGATCGTCGGTCCGAGGAAGTGACCGTCGCCGTTTCCCTTGCCGCGACCGTCGAGGACGAGCTCGCCGCCCTCGCCGAGCCCGCGGTCGATGAACTCGCCGATCCGCTCGCGCGCGGTTGCCGAGATGACGGGGCCGACCTCGGTCTCGGGGTCGAGGCCCTCGCCGACGACCATCGCATCGGCCTTCTCGACGAGGCGCTTCTTCAGGGGCTCGTAGACGTCGCCGACCGCCACGCACACCGAGTTGGCGAGGCAGCGCTGGCCGGCCGCGTGGAAGGCGGAGGAGAGGACGCCGTCCACCGCCGACTCGAGCACCGCGTCGGGCATGACGACGACGTGGTTCTTCGCGCCGCCGAGGGCCTGGACGCGCTTGCCGTGCTTGGCGGCGGTCGCGTACACGTGGTGGGCGACCGGCGTCGAGCCGACGAAGGAGACACCGTTGATCCCTGGGTGCTCGAGGATCGCGTTGACGGTGTCCTTGCCGCCGTTGACGAGATTGACGACCCCGTCCGGGATCTCGCTCGCGTCGAGTAGCTCGAAGAGGAGCTCGGCTGCGAGCGGGTCCTGCTCCGAGGGCTTCAGGATGAACGTGTCGCCGCAGGCGATTGCGAACGGCAGGAACCAGAGCGGCACCATGAACGGGAAGTTGAACGGCGTGATCGCGGCGAAGACGCCGATCGGCTGGCGGATCATGTCCGAGTCGATCCCGCGCGAGATGTCCTCGAGATTGGCGCCCTGCATCAGGGACGGGATGCCGGTCGCGACCTCGACGCACTCGATTCCCCGGCGCACCTCGCCGGTCGCATCCTTGATCGCCTTGCCGTTGTCGCGGGAGACGAGCTCGGCGAGCTCCTCCCTGCGCTCTTCGAGCAGGTTCTTGAGCCGGAAGCAGGCGCGTGCGCGCTCGACCGGCGGCGTGGCGCGCCAGCCAGGGAAAGCCTGTCGCGCGGCGGCGACCGCGCGGTCGAGATCCGCCTGGGCCGACAGCGGCAGCTGCGCCATCGTCTCCCCGGTGGCCGGGTTCGTGACGTCGAGCATCTCGCTCGCCTCGGCGTCCACCCACTGCCCGCCGACGTAGTTCCTGATCGTCCTCGTAGCCGTCTCGGCCTGCGCCATGTGTCCCTCCTTCGGTTCCGCTTCTTAGACTAACGCCGTGGCGGATTCGGCGGTCCCGGACGTCCTGGCGCCCGGTCTCCGAGTCGTCTTCTGCGGGATCAACCCCGGCTTCCGCTCCGCGGCCGCGGGCGCGCACTTCGCCAATCCGCGCAACGACTTCTGGCGTCTCCTTCACGACGCCGGCTTCACGCCCCGTCTGTACGCGCCCGAGGAGCAGCATGCGCTCCCGGCGCTCGGCTACGGGCTCACGAACGCCGCGTACCGGACGACGAAGGGGAGTGGGGATCTGCGCCGCGGCGATTTCTCGGGCTCGGCGGGCCGACTCGAGGCGCTCGCCCGCGACCTGCGGCCGGAGATCCTCGCCTTCGTCGGCAAGGCCGCCTACGAGGGCGTCTTCCGGGAGCGGCCGGCGCTCGGGCTCCAGGAGCGGCGCCTCTCTAAGACGCGCCTCTTCGTGCTGCCGTCGACCTCACCGGCGAACGCCGCCGTGCCGTACGGCGAGCGGCTGCGCTGGTTCCGGGAGCTTCGAGCCGCGCTCTAGGCAAGGGGCTGCAGACGTCGCATACTGGCCGGAATGAAGACCGGGGCTCGCGCGAGGTGGGTCGGCGCTCTGGCCGTGCTGGCCGGGCTCGTGTGCGCAGGCTCGGCGCTCGCCGCGCCCGGGCCGTGCGCCACGGTGATGCCGCTCGACGACGTCGCGGCCGGCCAAGTGGGCGAGGGGTGGACGGTCGTCGAGGGCACCGAGCCCGATCCGTTCGACGTCGAGGTGCTCGGCGTCGCGAAGGACATCGTCGCCCCCGGGCGAGACGTGATCGTCGTCAGGATCTCGGGCGCGACCGTCGATGCGGGTGGAGGCGTCTGGGAGGGGATGTCCGGCTCCCCCGTCTACATCGGCGGCGACTTCGCCGGCGCGCTGGCCTACGGCTTCTCGCTCGGGGCCTCCGACATCGCCGGCCTAACGCCGGCCGAGGACATGCTCGACCTGGACGGCCTGCCGGTCGCCTCGCGCCTGCCGAAACGGCTTCGGCTCCCCCGGGCCCTCGTCCGGGCGATCGCGAAGAGCACGGGAGCGGCCCTTCCTGAGGGCGGCGGCACGCTCGTCCGCCTCAAGGTCCCGGTGAGCGTCTCCGGCATCGGGCTCGGGCACGCCCAGTACGTCAAGAAGGTCTTGCGCCGGCACGGTCTGGACTTCACCCTGACGTCCGGCGCCTCGGCCCTCACGACTCTCGCCGGGACGGTGGACGATCTCGCCCCGGGCGGCAACTTCGCCGCTGCGCTCTCGTACGGAGACGTGACCGCCGCCGGGATCGGGACGACCTCGTATGTCTGCGACGGACAGGCCCTTGCGTTCGGCCATCCCTTCTTCCTCACCGGCCGCGCCGCCCTCGGGGCCGGGGGCGCCGACGCTCTCGCCATCGTCCCCGACCCGTTCGGCCCCTACAAGCTCGCCAACGTGACCGGCCCGGTCGGCGTCATGGACCAGGATCGCTTCGCCGGCGTGCGGGCAGTCGACGGCGGGCTCTCCACGATTCCCGTCTCGACGGCCGTGACCGCGCTCGACACCGCTGCCGTGCGCACGGGCGAGACGGACGTCGTGCAGCAGAGCGATCTACCCGAGCTCGGGACCACCCACGTGATCGGCAGCATCGACTCGACCTTCGACGCGATCGGCGAGGGCTCGAGTGCCGTCGCGTGGGCGATCCATGGCCTGCGCGAAGACGGGAGCCCGTGGACGCTTCGCCGCTCGAACAGGTTCGCCTCGAAGTTCGACATCTCGAGCGAGTCCGCGTTCGAGCTCTACGACGCGCTCTCCAAGATTGCCCGGTACCCGTTCGAAGACGTCGAGGTGACGAGCGTCGAGGCCGACGTCGAGGTCGAGTCGACGGTTCGCCGCTACCGGCTCGCAAGGGTGCTCGTCTGCCACAGCGGCGAGTGCAGGGCGGTGCGGAGACTCCGCGCGCATCCGGGCAAGACCCTCTCCTTCAGGGCCGTCTTGCGGCCCGAGGACGGCTCGGCGGCGAAGCTCGTCCCGTTCAAGCTCACGATTCCGCCGCGTGCCCACGGCGGCGCCCTGGTCGAGGTGACCGGAGGCTCGGGCTGTCGCGGGCAGTTCGACCCGCGCTGCCGCCAGCCCCGGCCGCTCGCCTTCGATCTTCTGCTCCGCGAGCTCAGGCGCGTGCCCGAGAACAACGTCCTCTCCGCGAACCTCGAGACCGGCTCGCATGGGCGTGTCCCCGACCGCTTCCGGGAGCTGCTCGACCGGGTCGTCTCCGGCGCCGTGCGGATTCCCGTCTTCTTCCCGAACCAGTGCTGCCCACCGAAGCCCGGAGGCTCGGTGGGCGGCGTGCCGATTCCGGTGCCCGTTCCCTAGCCGCGCCAGCGGTTCGTGATCGGGATGCGCCGGTCGCGCCCGAAGGCTTTCGGCCGCAGCTTGACTCCCGGCGGCGCCTGCCGGCGCTTGTACTCGGCGCGGTCGATCATCGCCACTGCGCGCTCGACCACGTCCGGCTCGAACCCGTCCGAGGCGAGCTCTTCGCGTGAGGAGTCGAGCTCGACATACGCCTCGAGGACGCGGTCGAGCTCCGCGTAGGGCGGGAGTGAGTCTTCGTCGCGTTGACCGGCCCGCAGCTCGGCGCTCGGCGGCCGGTCGATCGTCGTCGCCGGGATCAGCTCGCGCCCCGCGCGCTCGTTCAGGTAGCGCGCCAGGCGGAAGACGTCCGTCTTGTAGACGTCCTTGAGGAGGGCGAAGCCGCCTGCCATGTCGCCGTAGAGCGTCGCGTAGCCGACCGAGAGCTCGCTCTTGTTGCCGGTTGCGAGCGCGAGCCAGCCGAACTTGTTCGAGAGCGCCATGACGATGAGGCCCCGGACGCGGGCCTGCACGTTCTCCTCGGCGATGCCGGGCTCGGTGCCCGCGAAGGCCGGCGCGAGCGCGGCGGTGACCGCTTCGACCGTCGGCTCGATCGGGATCTCGCGGTAGTCGGCCCCGAGGCTCTCGGCGACGAGCTTCGCGTCGGAGCGGGTCTCCGGCGAGCTGTAGCGCGAGGGCATCGAGACGCAGTGCACGTGCTCGGGCCCGAGAGCCTCGGCGGCGAGGGCGGCCGTGACGGCGGAGTCGATCCCGCCCGAGATGCCGAGGACGACGTCGGTAAAGTCGTTCTTCGCCGTGTAGTCGCGGAGGCCGAGCTCGATCGCGAGCCGCATCTGCTCGAGCTCGTCGGGGGCCGGCGCGACGAGCGGCTCGACGGGCCGGCCCACGGCGCGCTCGGGCACCTCGACGACCGGTGGATTCGGAAGCTCGCGCCGCGCGCGGGCGAGCGCCCGCCGGCGGGCGTCGCGGAGGCGCCGGCTGACGGCCGTGGTCGCGTCGACGTCGACGACGAGGAGCGCCTCCTCGAACGCGGGGGCGCGGGCGACGACCCGCCCCTCCTCGTCGAGCACGAGGCTCTGCCCGTCGAAGACGAGCTCGTCCTGCGCGCCGACAGCGTTCAGGTACACGATCCAGCAGGAGTTGTCGCGCGCGCGGGTCGCCAGCATCTCCTCCCGCTCGAGGCCCTTCCCGAGGTGGAAGGGCGAGGCGGAGATGTTGGCCACGACGTGCGCTCCGGCGAGCGCGAGGTCGGTCGCGGGCGGCCCCGGCTGCCAGATGTCCTCGCAGACCGTCGGGCCGACGAGCGTCTCGCCGCAGCGGAGCAGCACGAGCTCGCGCCCCGACTGGAAGTAGCGGTCCTCGTCGAAGACCCCGTAGTTCGGCAGGAACTGCTTGTGGTAGACCGCGCGCACCTCGCCGTCGACGCAGACCGCGCACGCGTTGAAGAGGTCGCGGTCAAGGTGCGGCAGGCCGACGAGCGCGGCGATGCCGGTCGTCTCGCGGGCGATCGCCTCGAGGCTCTCGGCTGCCGCGCGCAGAAAGCCGGGCCTGAGCAGGAGGTCCTCGGGCGGATAGCCGGTGACCGCGAGCTCGGGGAAGAGGACGAGCTCGGCGCCGGCCTCGCGCGCCCGGGCGAGCCAGTCGAGGATGGCGGTCCGGTTGCCCTCCAGGTCGCCTACGACGGTGTTCATCTGCGCGAGCGCGAGCCGCATGGAATGAATCCTACCCCTGGTTTACGACTCTGCGTCGAAAACCTGAGACGGCGAGAGGGCCTCGAGCGCGAGCGCGACGTCCTCCTCGTCGTTGTAGAGGTGGAAGGCGAAGCGCATCGAGCCGGCGCGCGCAGAGCAGGACACGCCCGCCTGCCGTAGCCGTTCGACCGCCTCGTCCGCCTGCTCGACCTCCACGCGCACGATCGGCCCGGCGGGCTCGGGGAGGCCGAGGCCGGCGGCGAAGGAGCGGGCGAGCCCGAGGTTGTGCTTGGTAATCGCGTCCGCGCCGAGCTCTGCGAGGAGCCCGAGGCTGGCGCGGGCGCTGGCCGCCGAGAACCAGGGGATCGAGACGTCGAGGCGGCGCGCATCGGGGGCGAGCTCGGGGCCTCCGTAGAAGTCGTCCAGCGGATTGGCGCGCGACTTCCAGCCGGCCAGCCAGGGAGTGATCTCGTCGAGCCGCTCGGGCCGGACGTAGAGGAAGGCGAGGCCGCGGGGGGAGAGGAGCCACTTGTACGAGTGCGCGACGAGGTAGTCGACCCCGTCGAGATCGACGGCAGTGCCGCCGACGGCCTGCGTCCCGTCGAGGAAGATCCGCGCGCCGGTCGCCTTCAGGGCCGCGAGGTCGGGGACACGCCCATCAGCGGACTGCACCGCGCTGACGGCCACGAGCGCGGTGCGCTCGTCCACGCCGTCGGCGAGCGCTTCGAGCGGGAGGAGGCGGAGCTCGATTCCACGCTCGGCGAGCGGCCGCCACGGGAAGACGACCGAGTCGAAGTCCCGCTCGTAGAGGACGACGTTGGCGCCCGCACGCGCCGGCAGGCTCGCAGCGACGATCCCGGCGCCGACGGACGCCGCGGAGACGAAGGCGATCTCGGCAGCCTCGGCGCCGACGAGCCGTGCGAAGAGCTCCCGACAGGCCTCGCCGTCCTCCTCCCAGCGAAGCCACGAGGTGCGGCCGCGCCAATCCGCGAGCGCCTGCTCGGCGGCGGCCAGCGTCGAGCGGGGCGGCAGCCCGTAGGCGGCCGTGTCGAGGTAGCCGCGGGTCGGCGTTCCCTCGTATTCAGACGGCGCGAGCAATGTCCTCGAGGGCCTCGGGGTTCTCGAGCGAGGAGAGATCCCCCGGATCGGCGCCGAGCGCCTTTGCGCGCACCGCGCGGCGCATGATCTTCGCGCTCCGCGTCTTCGGGAGGGCCGAGACGAAGACGACGCGGTCCGGCTTGAACGCGCGCCCGAGCTCAGCAGCCGCCTGCTCGGCCACTGCGGCCGCGAGCTCCTCCGTCGCCTCGTAGGCGGGCGCGAGCACGCAGAAGACCCAGGCCACCTCGCCCTTCACCTCGTGCGGGACGCCGACCGCGGCCGCCTCGGCGACCGCGGGATGGCCGATCACCGCCGACTCGATCTCGGCGGGCCCGATCCGCTTGCCGGCGATGTTGAGCGTGTCGTCAGAGCGCCCATGCAGGAACCAGTAGCCGTCCTCGTCGACGGATGCCCAGTCCCCGTGCACCCAGACGCCGGGGAAGCGGCTCCAGTACGCGTCGAGGTAGCGGTCGCGGTCGCGCCAGAACCCGCGCGTCATCCCGGGGAAGGGGCGCCGGCAGACGAGCTCGCCGACCTCGCCGCTCCCGACGAGGGAGCGCCCCTCCTGGTCGACGACGTCCATGTCCATGCCGAGGGCGGGGCCGCCGAGCGAGCACGCCTTGATCGGGATCGCGGGCGTGGGCGAGAGGAAGCACGCGCCGATCTCGGTTCCGCCCGAGCAGTTGATGATCGGGCAGCGCTCGCCGCCGACGCGCTCGAAGAGCCAGCGGTAGGGGCCGGGGTTCCACGGCTCTCCGGTCGTGACGATCACCCGGAGCGAGGAGAGGTCGGCATGCGGGTCGCCGTGCTGCATGAGGGCGCGAACGAGGGTCGGGGAGCACCCGAGGATGCTGACGCGCTCCGCCTCGATCGTCTTCCAGAGGCGGTCCCTCGGCATGTCCGGTGCGCCCTCCGCGAACACGAGCCGGGCGCCCATCGCCCCGCCCCCGACCACGGTCCACGGCCCCATGATCCATCCCATGTCGGTGGCGAAGTGGATCGTGTCGTCGGGACGAGCGTCGGCCTGGTAGGCGAGCTCACGCCCGATCGAGACGAGGAAGCCGCCCTGCACGTGCACGACTCCCTTCGGCTTCCCCGTCGTCCCAGAGGTGTAGGCGAGGAGGTAGGGGTGCTCCGAATCGACCTCGAGCGGCGGCAGCTCCCCCGGCCCGAGCTCGACCCCGCTCCACGAGCGCCCGCCGCGCTCCCACGAGACGATGTGGGCCACGGACGGCGCCTCGCGCGCGGCTTCCTCGACCGTCTCACGCATCTCGAGCCGCTTGCCGCGGCGCAGCGACCAGTCGGCGGTGACGACGACCTTCGCTTCCGAGTCCTGGAGGCGCTCGCGCACGGCGGGCGCGGCGAAGCCGGAGAAGATCGGGACCTGCACGGCCCCGAGGTGGGCGCAGGCATGCGAGGCGACCGCGACCTCGGGGCACATGGGCATGTAGAGGGCGACCCGGTCGCCCGCCTCCACGCCGAGCGCGGCGAGGCCCTCGGCCAGCCTCGTCACCTGGTCGGAGAGCTCGGCGAAGGTGTACTCCCAGCGGGATCCGTCCTCGCCGAGGCCGACCGCGCCTACGCGATCCGCGTCGCGCTCGGCCCAGCGGTGCACGCAGTTCCAGGCGATCGAGAGCCGCGAGCCGACGAACCAGGTCGCCCACTCGGGCCCGCGCGAGAGGTCGACGACCTGGTCCCAGGGCTCTGAGAAGTCGAGGCCCATGTCCTCGATCGCGGCGGGCCAAAACCACTCCGGGTCCTCCTGCGAGCGCCGAACGAGCTCCCGGTAGTCGTCGAAGCCGTGGCGGTGCATGAGGCGAACCACGTTTGCGCGCTCGAGCGCGGCTGCGTCCGGGCGCCAGACGACCTCAGCCATCCCGACGAAGTCTACGAGCCGTCGGGCCTGCTGCTAGCTTCGTTGCCACTAACGTCTCGACGGAGGACGGATGAAGGCGAAGATCCTGGCTGAGGAAAATCGGAAGTGGTGGACGCTGGGCGCGGTCGCGTTCGGCCTCTTCATGATCATGCTCGACAACACGATCGTGAACGTGGCCCTGCCGTCGATTCAGCGCGACCTCGGGATCGGCATCTCCGAGCTCGAGTGGATCTTCAACGGCTACGCGCTCACCTTCGGCGTCCTGATGCTCACAGGCGGCAAGCTCGCCGACCTGCTCGGCCGCCGCCGGATCTTCATCGCGGGGCTCGTCATCTTCACGCTCGCCTCGCTCGCCTGTGGGCTCGCCTCGAGCGCGGGCTTGCTGATCGCGGCTCGCGTGGTCCAGGGAGCCGGGTCGGCGCTCATGAACCCGGCCACGCTCTCGATCATCACAGCCACTTTCCCGCCGAGGCAGCGCGGCCTGGCGATCGGGATCTGGGCGGGCGTCTCCGCGATGGCGCTCGCGATCGGGCCCCTCGTGGGCGGCCTCATCACCGAGCACTGGAGCTGGAACTGGATCTTCTTCATCAACGTGCCGATCGGCGTCGTTGCGATCGTCGTGGCCCGGCTCGTCATCGACGAGTCGCGCGACACCTCGATCGGCCAGCGCCTCGATCTACCGGGCCTTCTTTCCTCCGCGATCGCTCTCTTCGCGCTCACCTACGGCCTGATCGAGGCGAACAGGTACGGCTGGAGCTCGGGCCTGATCCTCGCGCTCTTCGCCGTCGCTGCCGTCGGCCTCGTGGTCTTCGTCCTCCTCGAGCTGCACCAGCGCGCGCCGATGCTCGACCTGTCGCTCTTCAGGAACGGAACGTTCGCGGGCGCGAACAGCGTCATGCTCCTAGTCGGCCTCGGGATGTTCGGCGTCTTCTTCTACAACTCGCTCTTCATCCAGAACGTGATGGGCTACTCGGCCGTGGAGACGGGGGCCACGTTCCTGCCGATGACCGTCCTGATCATCCTCGTCGCTCCCACCGCCGGCAAGTTCTCCGACCGGGTCGGGTCGCGGTGGCTGATGGGCGGGGGCATGATCCTGCTCTCGATCGCCCTCCTCATCTTCTCGCGCCTCGGCACCGACTCGGGCTTCTGGGACCTCTTCCCTGGGCTCATCATCGGCGGCTTCGGCATGGCCTGCGTCATGACGCCGACGACCGCCGCGGCGATGGGCTCCGTCCCCGTCGACAAGGCCGGCGTCGGCTCCGCCGTCCTGAACAGCATGCGCCAGGTCGGAGGCTCGCTCGGGATCGCGGTAATGGGGGCGATCGTCGCCGCCTCGGCGGGCTCGTCCGTCGGAGCCGCGTCGGCGGAGGACTTCGTCACGGGCTACCGGCACGCTCTCGAGGTCGCAGCGCTGATCACGCTCACCGGCGCCGTCCTCTCCGTGGCGACCATCCGCAAGTACCGCCATCACGACGAGGCGATTCCCGAGGCTGCGTGAGCCCGAGCGACTGACCGGGTCACTTCACCGGTCGTGAAGCGGTGCCCGTTCGAGGGATAGACGAAGCGGCTCCTGAAGCCGACGCTTCGACCATGTTCTGTGTCATTCCAGGCGACAACCCGGAAGCTCCGGCTCTGCGGCCCAGCCGATGCCTCCGGGTTGCTGTCGCCGGGAATCTGGCGCGCCTCCCGCACCCCTCTGCCTGGCGTCCGGCAGGAATGCGAGGTAGTCGGACTATAGCCAAGTGGACAGAGAAGTCAAGTAGCCTTGTGAAGTAAAAATTTCCTCGTATAGTTCACCTAGATGCACGATCAACTCACCGCCGCCCGCACCGCCCAAGGATCTCTCCGCAGCTCGATGGGAGAGCGCGTCCGCCAGCTTCGGATCGCGCGCGGGCTGACTCAGACCGAGCTCGCGGGCGAGCGCTTCTCCAAGGAGTACGTGAGCCAGATCGAGCGCGGGAAGACCCGCCCGACCGGAGAGACGGTCGAGTGGCTCGCCCTCCGCCTCGGCGTCGACTCGTCCTTCCTCGAGACTGGCATCTCCTCGAGCGAGCGCGAGCGAGTCGAGAGCGTCATCGCACGCGCGGAGGCCGCGCTCGAGTCGAACGAGTTCGAGGACGCCGTCGGCGAGCTCGACAAGCTTGGCGCTGCGCTCACCACGATCGCGGTTCCGGCGCTCGAGTTCCGCGCCGTGCTCGCCGAGTCGTGGGCGCGCATGTCGCTCGGGGACGTCCGGGCTGCGATCGCGCTCATCGACCGGGCCCGGCAGCTGACCGAGTCGCCCGGCTTCAGCGACGTCGACCGTGCCGAGGTGCTCTACCGGCTCGGGGTCTGCCGTTACAAGCTCTCCTCGATCTCGACCGCGATCGCGCTCTTCAGCGAGTCGCTCGACCTGGCCGAGCGGTCGGGGTTGCCGGCCGACCGGCTGCGCTCGAACGCACTCGGCTGGCGCTCCCGCTGCTACCGCCGCCAGCGCGACTGGGAAGCCGCGCGCGAGGACGTCGAGCGCGCGCTCGAGCTCGCGGAGGGGCTGAACGACAGGCGCACGGTCGCCCATCACTATTTCCAGGCGTCCCTGATCGCCGAGCGCACGGGCCATTGGGTGCTGGCGCGCTCGTATGCGGAGCGGGCCAAGGCGCAGTACGAGGAGCTGGCCGACCAGTCGAACGTCGGCAAGCTCCTGAACAACCTCGGCGGCCTCAACTTCCAGCTCGGGAAGCCGGAAGAGGCGATCACGCACCTGAAGGACGCCTACAGAGTTCTGCTCGAGGTCGGCGACAATACGGATGCCGGCCACGTCGTCTCGTCGCTCGCGCAGGTCCATCTGCGCACGGGCGAGTCGAAGCTCGCCGAAGAGCAGGCGCGGCACGCGCTCGAGCTTCTCGGCGGCCGCATCGACCACATCGACGAGATCGGCAACGCCCAGCTCGTCCTCGGCCGGGCGCTCCTCGACCAGGAGCGGCTCGAGGAGGCGGACAGGATGTTCAAGGACGCGGAGGGCAGCTTCGAGCAGCTGTCGTCCGCCAGCCACCGTGCGGCGGCGTGGATCGCTCAGGGCGATCTGGCGGTGCGGCGCGGCGATGACCGCGGAGCGGCGCACCTGTACCGCCGAGCGGCAGAGGCGCTACAGGACTTCCGGTTCTAGCGAAAGGAGGTGAACCGCGTGACGACACGTCAAATTCAGATCCTCGTCCTCCTGGTGATGATGGCTGCGTTCCTCGGCAGGGCTCATCACTGGGTCGGGTTCTTCGACGGACATTAATCGGGGGGAAGGAGGCTCCAGTTCCACGTCGAAGGTTTGCGGCGCGCGAGCCGAGAGATCTTCTTCGACACATGGAACAGCGTCCTTCCCTTCGCCCCCTTGCACCGCTGATCGGAACCCTCGCCGGGCTCTGGCTCGGCGCCGCGGGCCTGATTGTGGCGCAACTCCTCTAGAGCGGGGAACGCCGGACCCGGGGTTAGGCGTCGACCTGCAGGGCGGCTCGCATGAGCTCCCGCAGGCTGACGACGCCGACCGTCCGGCCCGTCTCGACGACCGGCAGGTGCCGGAAGCCGTTGTCGAGCATGGTCCTGATCGCCTCGTCGGCCGACATCGACTCGGACGCCGTGATCGGGTCGGCCGTCATCCACTCCCGCACGCGCGCCTCGCTCGTGTGCACGCGCCCGGCAACCGCCTTCAGCAGGTCGCGCTCGGTGAGGATTCCGATCAGGCGTCCGCCGTCGAGCACGACGGCAGACCCGACGCCTTGCTCGGCCATGCGCTCTGCGGCCTCTCCCAGCGTGTCCTCGGGGGCCGCGACGACGATCTCGCCGGTCATCACCTCGCCGATCCTCGCCATCCGTCGAGGATAGCCCAGGCTGCCGCCGCGGTGTAGGATCGCTTCAACTAATGAAGCGATCCGGGAGGTTGGAATGGCAGAGAACGGATACGCGAAGCCGGTCCTCGTCACGAGCGACTGGGTCGCCGAGCACGGCGGGGACGACGACGTGGTCGTCGCCGAGGTGGACGAGAACCCCGACCTCTACGACGAGGGGCACATCCCCGGCGCCGTCAAGCTGCACTGGCGCGACGATCTCCAGGATCCCGTCGAGCGCGACGTCGTCGATCGGGAGACCTTCGAGGGCCTCCTCGGGGAGCGAGGCATCTCGAACGAGACGACGGTCGTCCTCTACGGCGACAAGAACAACTGGTTCGCCGCCTACGCGTACTGGTACCTGAAGGTCTACGGGCACGAGGACGTCCGGATCCTCGACGGCGGGCGTCAGAAGTGGATCGACGAGGGTCGCGAGCTCAGCACGGAGGTGCCGTCCCCGGCGGCGGGGAGCTACTCGGCGAAGGAGCGCGACGAGTCGATTCGCGCCTACCGCGACCAGGTGCGGGGATGGCTGGGGGCCGACGACCGGGGCCTCGTCGACGTCCGTTCGCCCGGCGAGTTCGCCGGCGACCTGATCGCGCCTCCCGGCTACGAGCAGGAGGGGGCGCAGCGTGCCGGACATATCCCGACCGCGGTCTCGATTCCGTGGGCGAGCGCAGTCCGCGACGACGGCACGTTCAAGTCTGCGGACGAGCTGCGCGAGCTCTACGGCGGCCAGGGCATCACCGCCGAGAAGGAGGTGACCGCCTACTGCCGGATCGGCGAGCGCAGCGCGCACACCTGGTTCGTCCTCCGCGAGCTTCTCGGCTTCGAGCGGGTGCGAAACTACGACGGCTCGTGGACGGAATGGGGCAACCTCGTCGACGTGCCCATCGAGAAGGGCTCCTGACGGTCTGAGCGGCGGGGGCCGGGCAGAGGCCCGGCCTCTGCCGCCTGCCGCTGCTGGCGGCACGATGCTGCGCTCGCAGCTCCTCGCCGTACCAGGTGTACTGTCTCGTCGCCGCTCGCTTGCCTCGCGCCGCCGGCAGCGACTCAGACCGCAAGGAGTGCTTATCCGCGTCAGGACAGTCGATTACCACACCGCGGGGGAGCCGTTCCGGATCGTCACCGGCGGCGTCGCGTCGCTCGAGGGTACGACAGTGCTCGAGCGGCGTCGCTTCGCGCTCGAGCGGCTCGACGACGTCCGCAAGCTGCTCGTTCATGAGCCGCGCGGGCACGCCGACATGTACGGGTGCTTCGTGACGGCCCCGGACGACGACGGCGCCGACCTGGGCGTCGTCTTCTTCCACAACGCGGGCTACTCAACGGCGTGCGGGCACGGGACGATCGCTCTTGTCACCTGGGCGCTCGAGAGCGGGGTCGTGCAGGCGGTCGAGCCCGAGACGCGCGTCGTCGTCGACGTGCCCTCCGGGCGGCTCGAGACCGTTGCCGCCGTGCGCGACGGCCGCGTCGAGAGCGTCCGCTTCCGCAACGTGCCTTCCTACGTCGAGGCGCGCGGGCTGGAGGCGGCCGGACTGGCCGTCGACGTCTCGTTCGGCGGCGCCTTCTACGCCTCGGTCGCGTCGCCCTTCCGGGTGGCGCCCGAGAACCTGCCGCGCTTCGTCGAGCTCGGGCGCGCTGTGAAGCGCGAGCTCGAGGCGGAGCGCGAGTTCGTGCATCCCCTGGAGCCCGAGCTCCGGGAGGTGTACGGCGTCATCTTCTTCGAGCGACTCGATGCGGGCTCGCCGCTTCGCCAGCGGAACGTGACCGTCTTTGCCGACGGGGAGGTCGACCGCTCCCCGTGCGGGAGCGGCACGTCGGCCAGGCTGGCTCTCCTCGAGGCTGACGGGGAGCTCCCGCGCGGCGCCGAGCTCGTCCACGAGGGCATCGTCGGGACGACCTTCGTGGCGCGGGTGGTCGGCGACGCCGAGGTCGCCGGCCGCCGCGCCGTGATCACGGAGGTCGAGGGCAGCGCCCACAAGACCGGCGAGCACGAGTTCGTCCTCGAAGAGCCGGACGAGCTCGGCACCGGCTTCCTGCTCCGCTGAATCCGAGCCGTGCCGGTGCCAGGGGCCGAAAGAGCCAGGTCGGGGTCAGACCCCGACGTGGCCACTCAGGCCACGTCTTCGACAAACGCGCGCAGCAAGGCTAGCGCCCGGCTTGGCTCTCGAGCGAAGGAGCGAAGGAGCCTGTCGCTCAGGGGTCGTCGGTCCTTCGCGACGACGTCCGCATAGCTGCTCCAGCGCCACCCGGCCGGTGAGTCGGCGAGGCCGGCGCGAACCGGGTTCTGGGCGATGTACCGCACGGTGTGGAGAAACTGGCCGTCGCTCTCGATCAGGCTGGAGCGATAGCGCCCCTGAAAGACATGGCCTACGAGCCCGTAGCAGCGGTTGAACCAGCTTGCGTACTCGCCATTCAGCCTCTGAATTCCCACCGACAGATCGGCCTTGGGTGTCTCGACCAGCACGTGGTAGTGGTTCGGCATGAGGCAGAAGGCGTGGATGATCCACTGCCGCTCGCGGGCGACCTGACCGAGCAGCTCGCGAAAGAGGATGAAGTCACCGTCAGAACAAAAGATCGGCTCTCGTCGGTTGCCGCGATTCATGACGTGGTAGATGCCGCCGGCGAGGAGAATGCGGATCGGACGCGGCATGCTTGCGAAGGTAGCGTGCTCGACAACGCCGGTCGAAAGAACGCGCAGAACTGTCACGAAGCCGCCGGCGTTCCGGGACACGTCGGGGTCAGACCCCGTCGTGTCCTAACGGGACCGCAGGAGGGGGCGCGTGAGGCACGTGGGGCCGCCGTCGCCCTTGCGGGAGATCTCCTCGCCCCGGTAGACGCGGACTTCGACGCCGACCGCCTCCATGCGCCCCCGCGTCTCGTCGTTGCCCTCGAGGGCCAGGGCGACCCGCGGCGCGAGCGCCAGCACGTTCGGCCCCATTGTCTCGAACTCCTCGTCCGGCACCTCGACGAGCTCGACACTGCGGTCGCGGAGGAGCTCCACGAGCCGGACCGGCATCAGCGGCAAGTAGACGACCGCGAGGTCGACGTCGAGCGGCGAGAGGAAGGACATGAGGTGGAGGACCTCGCCGGCCCCGCGGTGATGCGCCAGGTCGAACTCCACGACCTCGACGCCGGGCAGGAGCTCGCGGAGAGCCTGAACGCCCGGCTCGTTCGTCCGGTAGCTCCGGCCGACGAGAAGCGTGCGCTCCTCGAGCCAGACGGTGTCGCCGCCCTCGGCTGTGGCGGGATACCGGAGCCGGCCCGCGACCGGGACGCCCGCCTCGAGGAAGTCGACCGCCATCTCCTCCGGCTCCCTGCGCCGGCCCTCCTTCCCGGGCATGAGGAGGACGGCGCCGTCAGCCGCCACGATCGCCGGGTCGTAGGCGTAGATCGAGTCCGGATTCGAAGCGCCGCCGGTCTGCCCGAGAACGACCTCGGCGCCCGCCTCGGCGAGCAGCGCGCGAAACGCCTCGTGCTCGCGCTCCAGGCTCACGGGGTCGGGCTCGGCGCGCCAGCCGTATGCCCGCCAGGCGGCCCAGGCCCCGGGAGCCGGCGGCTTGACGAGGACGCGCTCGAGCCGGCCGGTCATGCTCTGACACCCGAACGTGCGCGGGGTAACCTCCATCGGGTGGAGACTACTGCGCGCCTCGCGAGTCTCGAAGCCGGCGGAGGCTGCGCCGCCAAGTACGCGGCCGGACGGCTCGAGGAGCTGCTCGCCGGCTTCGCGCCGGCCGCCTCCGAGAACCTGCTCGTCGGCCTCTCACCGGCCGACGACGCCGCCGTCTACCGGCTGGACGACGAGCGGGCGCTCATCTTCACGACCGACTTCTTTCCCGCGATGGTGGACGATCCCGCCCTCTTCGGCGCGATCGCGGCGGTCAACGCGCTGAACGACGTCTTCGCGATGGGCGGCAAGCCGCTCCTGGCGCTCTCGATCGCCGCCTTCCCGGAGGAGCTGCCCGTCGAAGCCGTCCGGGCGGTCTTCGACGCCGCTGCCGCCAAGGTGGAGGAGGCGGGCGCGATCCTCGCCGGAGGCCACACGATCCGCGTCGACGAGCCGATGTACGGCCTGGCCGTCGTCGGCACCGCTCACCCGGGCGGCCTCTGGCGGAAGAACGCCGCGCGCCCCGGGGACGCCCTCTATCTGACCAAGCCGCTCGGCACCGGTCTCGTCCTCACCGGAGCGCGGAAACGGGTGCTCGGATCGGCGGAGCTCGAGGTCGCCGCCGCCTCCATGACCGAGCTGAACGAGCGCGCGGCCGAGACGCTCCGGCCCTTCGAGCCCTCGGCGGTCACCGACGTGACGGGCTTCGGGCTCTTCGGCCACGCCCACGAGGTGGCGGAGCGAAGCGGCGTCCGCATTCTCCTCGACGCGACGGCGCTTCCCGCGCTTCCCGGCGCGCTCACCGTCGCGCGCCGGGGGCTCCGGACCGGGGGTGACTTCCGCAACCGCGAGTTCGTCGCCGGCGCGGTCGAGCTGGACGGACTGCCCGAGGAGCTCGACATGCTCGGCTTCGACCCGCAGACGGCCGGCGGGCTCCTCGTCGCGCTCCCGGCCGACCGGGGCTCCGTCCTCGAGGCCGCCTTCGCGGCTTCCGACCTCTTCCTCGCCCGTATCGGGAGGGTGGACGAGGGCGCCGGCGTGGCGCTCGCCTGAATGGACGCCGACACGACGCAGCTCGCCCGGCCGCGCTTCGCCGTCTCGGTGCAGACGTTCGAGCTCCTCTCCTACCTCGCTCTCGGCGCGCTCTTTCTCATCGTCGTCTCGGGAGCGACCGTCCGGCTTACCGACTCGGGGCTCGGCTGTGACAACTGGCCCCGCTGCGGCTCGTCCTTCCTTCCGGAGAAGGACTTCCACGCGCTCGTCGAGTACGGGAACCGCGGCGTCGGCTTCGTCGTCGGCCTCGTCACCCTCGCCGCCGCGATCGGTGCGACCAGGGTCGAGCGGCTGCCGCGCTGGCTTCTCTGGACGGCGTGGGCGCTCCCGGTGACCGTGCTGCTCCAGGGGATCCTCGGCGGGATCACCGTGCTCGTCGAGCTGCATCCCCTGATCGTGATGGCGCACTTCCTGCTCTCCCTGCTCGCCCTCGCGGTCGCGGTCGTCGTCGTCCTCGGGATCCGCGACTTCGTCCGAGGAGCAACCAAGCACGCGCCGCTCGCGGCGAACTGGCTCGCGGTCGTCCTCGTCCCGAGCGCGCTCGCGCTCGTCGTCACCGGGACGCTCGTGACTGCGGCCGGCCCGCACTCGGGCGGCGAGGAGATCGAGCGCTACGGGCTCCTCCCGGACGCGCTCCACATCCACGTCGGCGCGACGGCGATCTTCGGCATCGCCTTCCTCGGCATCGTCGCCTCGCTTCTCTGGCACCGGAACGAGGCTCGCGGAGATCTCCTCTTCGCGGGCGCCGTGCTCGGCCTCCTGCTCGTCCAGATGGCGATCGGGGACATCCAGTGGCGCGAGCACCTGCCGTGGCCGCTCGTCCTCGTCCATGTCACCTTCGCGACGGCGGTCTGGGTAGGCGTCGTTGGCCTCGCGGCCAGGCTCTTCCTCAGATCGCGGCCGATACTGCCCTAGACTTCGTCTCATCGGAAGCCACCTGCGCATCGAGCGGCGCCCGACTCTGCGCCGCGCCGTGCTCATCGGGGCGTTTCGCGGCTGGAACGACGGCGCGCAGGGCGCCTCGCTGGCGACGAGCTTCCTGGCCCAGTCCTGGGACGCGCGCCGCTTCGCGAGCATCGATCCGGAGGAGTTCTACGACTTCCAGGCGACGCGACCGCACGTCGCGCTCGAGGATGGGATCACGCGCCGCATCGACTGGCCGGACACCGTCTTCTACCACGCTCCCGTCCCCGGCACGGAGCGTGACGCGATCCTGATGCTCGGCGTCGAGCCGAACCTGCGCTGGCGGACCTTCTGCGACGAGATCGTCGAGCTCGCCTCCGACCTCGGGGTCGAGCTGGTGGTCACGCTCGGCGCGCTCCTCGCCGACGTGCCGCACACGCGGCCCGCGCCGGTGACCGTCTCGGCGAGCGACCAGAACCTCGTCGAGGAGCTCGGGCTGGCGGCCTCTCGCTACGAAGGCCCGACGGGCATCGTCGGCGTCCTTCTCGATGCCTGTCGGCAGGCCGAGCTCTCCTCCGCGAGCCTCTGGGCGGCCGTGCCCCACTACGCCTCGCTGGCCGCGAGCCCGCGTGCGGCCCTCGCCCTCTGCGAGCGGCTGGCGGGACTCCTCGGCACCGAGTTCGACCTCGGCGACCTCGAGCGCGCCTCGTCCGCTTACGAGCAGCAGGTCAGCGAGGCGGTAGCGACGGACGAGGAGACGGAGGCCTACGTCCACGAGCTCGAGGAGCGGCGCGACGCGCTCGGCAACGAGCTCGATGTGCCCTC
>DASUJY010000091.1:0-5969 GCA_036279015.1 Gaiellaceae bacterium
CGCTTCATGGGCTGGGACGGGCCGATCCTCACCGACTCGGGCGGCTACCAGGTCTTCTCGCTCCGCGACACGATCGCGTCCGTCGACGAGGAGGGCGTCACGTTCCGCTCGGTCTACGACGGCCGCAGTGCCCGCTTCACCCCCGAGCTTGTCGCCGACATCCAGCGGCGGCTCGGCTCCGACATCGCGATGTGCCTCGACGTCTGCCCGCCTGCCGACGTCCCGGCGGCCGAGCTCGCGACTGCGACCGTCCTGACGACGACCTGGGCCGCGCGCCAGCTCGCGGCGCCGCGCGCTCCCGGGCAGCTCCTCTTCGGGATCGCCCAGGGCGGCATCGACCCGGAGCTACGGCGCCGGTCGAGCGAGGAGATCTCCGCTCTCGGCTTCGACGGCCATGCCCTCGGCGGCCTCAGCGTGGGGGAGGAGCGCGGCGTCATGCTGGAGACGGTCGCGTGGTCGACGCCGCTCCTCCCGGCGGAGCGGCCGCGCTACTTCATGGGGATCGGCGACCCTGCCGGGATCCTCGAGGTGATCGAGCGCGGCGTCGACATGTTCGACTGCGTGCTGCCGACGCGGCTCGGGCGCACGGGCTCGGCGCTCACGTGGGAAGGCCGGCTCAACCTCAAGAACGCGCGCTTCGCCCGCGACGAGCGTCCGCTCGACGAGGACTGCCCGTGCTCGGCTTGCAGCCGCTTCACGCGCGCCTACCTGCGGCATCTCGTCAACCAACAGGAGCTGCTCGGCTTGATACTTTTGTCCGAGCACAACGTCAGATTTCTGCTCGACTTGACCGCCGGAGCGCGGGCTGCCATCGAGCGTGACGGGTTCGGCTCCTACAAGGCGGCCGCGCTCGAGCGCCTCGGCTCGGCCGCCGTCGTGCCAGGCGAGGAGGTCTCTCGGTGAGTGGTGGTTTCCTAGTTCTTCTAGTCGTGATGTTCGGCTTCATGTACTTCCTGCTGATCAGGCCGCAGCGGACCCAGCAGCGCAAGCAGGCGGAGCTCCTGTCCTCGCTGAAGCCCGGGGACGAGGTGGTGACGGCCGGCGGCATCTACGGCGAGATCGTCGAGCTCGACGCCGAGCGGGTCATGCTCGAGATCGACGAGGACGTCCGGATCGCCGTCGCGCGGCGTGCGATCACGACGATCGTCCCGCCGGAGGAGCTCGACCGGCTCGAGGCGGCCGAGGAGGAGGAGGACGCGGGCCTCGTCACCGCGGAGGAACCCGTGACCGCCGAGGAGAAGGACCCGGCCCGCAGCTAAGTCCACCGGAGCCCAGCCTGTGCGCCGCTACCTCGTCATCCTCGCCGCGCTCGTCGCCGCCGTCGGCGGCGTCGTCGTCCTCGCGCTCTTCCGCTCGCCGACGCTCGGCCTCGACCTCCAGGGCGGGCTCGAGGTCGTCCTGCAGGCGAAGGCGCCGAAGGGACGCGAGATCACGCAGGAGGATCTCGACCGCTCGATCGAGATCATGCGGCAGCGGATCGACAAGATCGGCGTCTCCGAGCCGGTCATCACGCGCCAGGGCACCGACCAGATCTCCGTCGAGCTCGCCGGCGTCCACGATGCAGGGCGTGCGGCCGAGATCATCGGCCAGACCGCTCAGCTCCAGTTCTTCGACCTCCAGGGCGATGCGCTCCCGCCCACGCTCGGGGCCAACGGTCAGATCACCGCGGCACCGCAGCTCCTTCCGCTGCTCTCCGGCCAGCAGGAGGCTGCGAAGAAGGGGACGCCGACGCAGTGGTACCTCTACTCGGCGGCGAAGAAGCGCATCGCCGGGCCGGCCGACACGAAGGAGGCGATCCTCAGGCAGTTCGGCGGCAACCAGCCGGAGGGCTCGAAGTTCTACGCGGTCCCGGAGGGAAAGATCGTCCTCACCTGCACCGACAACGCGACGGTGTGCCCGGGCATCGGCGTGCCGGCGCCGGGGAAGACCTACTACTACCTCTTCAAGTACCAGCCGAACAACCCGACCGACCCGATTCCCGAGCTGACCGGGAACGACCTGAACGGCGACCAGACGCGGCAGGACTTCGGGCAGGGCAACCAGCCGGTCGTGCTGCTCGGGTTCACGGACGAGGGCGGCGACAAGTTCCACGACATCACGCGCGAGCTCTCCCAGCGCGGGCGCACGCAGGCCGACCTGGCCGGTGCCACCGGCGACCAGCGCGACGCCTTCAAGCAGAGCTTCGCGATCGTGCTCGACCGCGAGATCCGCTCGTTCCCGTCGATCGACTTCGACGACCCGGGCCTGCGCGACGGCATCTCGGGCGGCAACGCCGAGATCACCGGTCTCGACTCGATCCAGGAGGCGAAGGACCTCGCACTCGTCCTCCAGACCGGCGCGCTGCCGGTCGAGTTCATCCAGGTCGAGCGCTCGGACATCTCGGCGACGCTCGGCGAGGACTCGCTCCGCCAGGCGCTCATCGCGGGCATCGGCGGCCTGCTCGCGGTCGCCTTCTTCCTGCTCGTCTTCTACCGCTTCCTCGGCGTGATCGCGATCATCGGCCTCGGCATCTACGGCGTGCTCCTCTACGGCGCGTTTCTCCTCTTCAACGTGACGCTGACGCTGCCCGGCTTCGCGGGCCTCGTGCTCACGATCGGCGTCGCCGCCGACGCGAACGTCGTCATCTTCGAACGCATCAAGGAAGAGGTGAGGGCCGGCAAATCGGTGCGCGCCGCCATCGCCGCCGGCTATCGCAAGGGGTTCAACACGATCGTGGACGCGAACGTCGTCACGATCATCACCGCGTTCGTCCTCTTCGCCGTCGCGACGGGCGGCGTGAAGGGCTTCGCCCTCATGCTCATGATCGGAACGCTGATCTCGATGATCACGGCCGTCGCCGCGACGCGCGCCCTGCTCGGGGTGATCGCCGGCTTCCGCTGGTTCAACAACCCCGCGTTCATGGGCGCGAGCGCGCAGACGATCCCGGCCTGGCAGCGGGTCGACTTCGTCGGGCGCACGAGGTACTGGTTCGCCGTCTCGGGGGTCGTCCTCGTGGTCGGCCTCGCTTCGCTCGGCTGGCAGGGCCTGAACCTCGGCATCGACTTCAAGGGCGGGAGCCAGTTCTCGTTCAAGACGCCGGTGGCCCACCAGATCCAGGACGTGCGCGCGCAGGCCCAGAAGCTCGGCATCGGCGACGCGATCATCCAGGGACGCGGCGAGGCGACGAACGGCGCCTACAAGGAGTTCCAGGTGCGGACCGGGTCGCTCGGCCAGCAGGCGCAGACGAACCTCACCGACGCCCTCGAGACCGAGCTCGACGCGAGCTCGGTCGGCGTCAAGAACGTCTCGGCGAGCTTCAGCCGTCAGATCCTGAAGAGCGCGATCCTCGCGATCATCGTCTCGCTCGCCCTGATCGTCATCTACGTGACGCTCAGGTTCGAGTTCAAGTTCGCCGTGCCGGTGCTCCTCGCCCTCCTGCACGACATCTTCATCACGCTCGGCATCTACTCGCTGACCCAGCGGGAGGTGACGAGCGCGACCGTCGCGGCGGTCCTGACGATCCTCGGCTACTCGATCTACGACACGATCATCATCTTCGACCGCGTGCGCGAGAACATCCCGCTCATGCGGCGGTCGAGCTTCGCCGCGATCGCCAACCAGTCGCTCTGGGAGACGATTCGCCGCTCGCTGGCTACGACGTTCATCACGCTCCTGCCGGTCACGTCGCTCCTCCTCTTCGGCGGGGACACGCTGAAGGACTTCGCCTTCGCGCTCCTGGTCGGAATCGTCTCCGGCGCTTACTCGACGATCTTCATCGCGACGCCGTTCCTCGTCGTCCTCAAGGAGCGCGAGCCGGAGTTCGCGAAGCGGAAGGAGGCCGGCCTCCGCGAGAAGGTCGAGGCGGTCGAGGTGCCGGCCGAGGCGGTGCCCGAGGAGGAGCCGGCCTCGGTCGAGGAGGAGCGATTCCCCGTCGCGGCGCCGGTCGAAGGGGCGGCCGAGGGCGACGCCGGGGCGAAGGCGGCCGCCCGCCGCGAGGCGCGGCGGAAGCGACGGCGGACGAGGCCGCATGGACGAGCCCGATAACCAGTCGTCGAAGTCGCTGCGCGGTTTCGCCGAGGAGGCCCTGCTCGCCGGCGTCGGCGCCGTCGCGCTGACGAAGGAGCGGGCCGACGAGCTGGTGCAGGAGCTCGTCGGACAGGGCAAGCTGACCGGCGAGGACGCGCGGGAGCTCGTGGACGACGTCATGGGCCGCTGGCGCGGCGACGCAGTCCGGATGAGCGAGCGCGCGGGCACGACCCTCTCGACGGTCTTCCGGGAGCTCGGCCTCATCACCCGCCGCGAGTACGAGGAGCTCGAGCTCCGCCTCGCCCAGGTCGAGCACCGCCTGCGCCTCGTCGAGAAGCACGATCAATGAGCTCGCGGCCGGCCGTCCGCCAGCTCGGCCGCCTCTCCGAGATCTCACAGGTCGCAGCCAAGCACGGCTTCGGCTACTTCTTCGACTCGCATCGCCCGCCGGGGATCCGGTCGCGCCGCGCGCGCGAGATCGACATCTCCCCGGACGGGTCGAACCGCGGCGTCCGCGTACGGCAGATGCTCGACGAGCTCGGGCCGACCTTCGTCAAGTTCGGCCAGCTGCTCTCGACGCGCCCGGACGTCGTCCCGCCGGACATCGTCTTCGAGCTGAAGGCGCTCCAGGACGACGTCTCACCGTTCCCGTACCAGCAGGTCGAGCGCGTCATCGAGGAGGACCTCGGGCTCACGGTCGAGCAGCTCTTCCTCGAGTTCGACGAGCTGCCGGTCGCCGCCGCGTCGATCGGCCAGGTGCACCGTGCGACGCTCCCGAACGGGCGCCGGGTCGCCGTCAAGGTGCAGCGGCCCGACGCTCCCAGGCAGGTCGAGGCCGATCTCGAGCTCATGTACCAGGCCGCGCGCCTCGTCCGCGAGCGGGTGAAGGCGCTCGAGTTCATCGACACGGTCTCGCTCGTCGACGAGTTCGCGCGCACGATCCGGCAGGAGCTCGACTACCGGATGGAGGCGCGAAACGCGGAGCAGTTCCACCGGAACTTCGCCGGCCACCCGCACGTCCGTGTCCCGCGCGTCTTCTGGAGCTACTCGCGCTCGCGCGTGTTGACGCTCGAGCTTTTCGAAGGCGTCCACCTGCGCGACCTCGACCTGACGACGTACACGCTCGAGGAGCGGCGCCGGCTCGCCTACCTCGTGGCCGAGGCGTGGATGCACATGATCTTCCGGCACGGCTTCTTCCACGCCGACCCGCACCCGGCCAACATCATGGTGCTCGAGCAGACCGAGCAGATCGGCCTCATCGACTTCGGCATGGTCGGGAAGCTGACCGACGAGGACATGTCGCGCCTGACGGGGCTCTTCATCGACGCCGTCAACGAGCGAATCGAGGCGCTTCCCGCCCGGCTCGCCGCGCTCGGCGTCCGCTATCCGAAGGACAAGGAGGCCGAGTTCGTCGCCGAGCTCCGCGACGTCTACTACCGCTACTACGGCTCGAGCCTCTCGGAGATCGACCCGATCCAGCTGATCCGCGAGGCCTTCGCGCTCATCTACCGCATGCATCTCCAGCTGCCGACGCGCTTCGTCCTCCTCGACCGCGCGATCGCGACGCTCGGCTCCGTCGGCCTCGAGCTCTATCCCGAGTTCAACGTCTTCGACGTGGCGAAGCCGTACGCGCGCGAGCTCATGATCGAGCGCTTCACGCCGCAGCGCGTCGCGCGCCGGGCCGGCCACGAGGCGCGGAACCTCGCCTCGATGATGCGGGAGCTCCCGTACCAGCTGCACGACACGCTGGAGCAGGTCCGCGACGGCCAGATCGAGGTCGGCTTCCGCCACGAGGGCCTCGAGGACTTCTTCCACCAGATCGACAAGCTCGCCAACCGCCTCGTGATCGCGCTCGTCGCCGGCACGGGCGTGATGGGCTCGGCTCTCCTCGGCGTCTTCGCGGACGAGGGGCCGCACATCCTGGGCGTGCACGTCTTCTCGATCGTCGGCTTCAGCATCTCGAC
>DASUJY010000092.1:0-9041 GCA_036279015.1 Gaiellaceae bacterium
GACATCCTCGAGGCGAACGGCGTGTTGATCCTTCCCGACGTGCTGGCGAATGCCGGCGGCGTCGTCGTGTCGTACTTCGAGTGGGTGCAGGGCCTGCAGGAGTACTTCTGGAAGGAGTCGGAGGTGAACGCGAAGCTGAACGACATCATCACGCGCGCCTTCGCCGAGACGTGGCGATTGCACGAGGAGCGTTCGCTGACGATGCGCCAGGCTGCGTACGCGCTCGCAGTCGGCCGCGTCGCCGAAGCGACGACGACGCGAGGGCTCTATCCCTAGAGATTTGATCGATGACGCACGTCGTCACACTTGTCCAGGCCCGAGGCTGTCACCTCTGCGAGAGCGCCCGCAGGGTGCTGTCTCGCGTCCGGGCCGACCTCCCCTTCGACCTCGAAGAGGTCGAGATCACCGGCGACGACGAGCTCGAGTCGCGCTACCGCGAGCGGATTCCCGTCGTGCTCGTCGACGGCGAGGAGGCGTTCACCTACTTCGTCCACGACGACGCGCTCCGGCGCAGGCTCTCGCGCTGACGCCCGCACAAACTCAGCCGGTATCTCCCTCTTTCTCCCTCCGCAGCAGGGATGAGGCGATCGTTATGCTGTTACAAGCATGGCGGTGGGGCTCATGACGGAGAACGAAGGGCAGGTCGGCGAGCGACTCACGGTCGGCGTCGCCGCCCGGCTCAGCCAGTATCTGCGCGTCCTCACGCAAGCCAAGAAGGTCGGCCAGGACCGCATCTCCTCGCAGGAGATGAGCGAGTACACGAACATCAACGCGACGCAGATCCGCCGCGACCTCTCGGCCTTCGGCAAGTTCGGCAAGCGGGGCGTCGGCTACAACATCGACGGCCTCATCTCCGAGATCCGCAAGATCCTGCGGACACAGGGGCAGCACAACATCGCGCTCTTCGGGGCGGGACGGCTCGGGCAGGCGATCGCGAGCTCGACGGTCTTCGCCGACCACGGCTTCAACATCGCGGCCGCCTTCGACACCGACCAGACCAAGGTGGGGCGGCCGATCGGCAACTCAGTCATCCGCGACTACGGAGAGCTCGGGGATGCCATCCGCGAGAAGAACATCATCGTCGCCGTCCTGGCCGTGCCGCCGGAGGCCGCCCAACGCGTCGCCGACGACGTCGTCGCCGCGGGCGTGAAGATCATCTTCAACTACACCGACGCGCTGCTCCACGCGCCGGCCGACGTGACCGTCCACACGACGAGCCCCGCGGTCGAGCTCCTCTACGCGCTCTATTTCCACCTGACCTAACGGCTCCCGCGGGAATCCCTCGATCGAGCTAAAGGTTGCGGGTGCCCCGGCCGATCTACGACCCAACAGAGGGGGAGATAGGACATCCTCGGGAGAGGCCGCAACTTCCGAGGTGAGAGATCCTTTCTCCCCCTCTTTTCGTGCCTGGATCTAGGAGAAGCGGCGCCGGAGCGCCAGCACGTTCGCGACGAACGCGCGCGTCTCTCGGTAGAGGCCGTGGGCTCTCACGGCGCGCGAGCCCTGGTAGTAGGCGCCGATCGCCCGCCGCCTGTCGAAGTCGAACTCGTGCAGGAGCTGGCGCAGGTAGGCGACGCCGACGTGGATGTTCCCGTTCGTCGTGTGCGGAATCTTGCGCCCGATCAGGATCATCTCCACGTAGGACCAGGTCTGACCCGTTACCTGCATCACGCCGGTCGCGCCGGCGCGCGAGCGGACGTGGGGCTGGAATCCGGACTCCTGCCAGGCGAGAGCCTTCACGAGCCTGGGGTTGATGCCGTAGTAGCGAGCCCAGTACGTGAGCAGGGCCCGTACGCCGTGGCCCCGGTGTCGCAGGGTGCTTCGCGTCGGCTGCGGAACGGCTCTGTGCACGCCGAAGGTCCCGAGCGTCTGCGGGCCGACGAGACCGTCGACCAGGAGGTGGCGCTTGCGCTGGTAGCGGAGCACCGCCTTTCTCGTCTGCTCGCTGAAGCGCCCGTCCACCCGGCCGGGGTGGAAGCCGCGCCGCCTCAGGAAGAACTCGAGCACGGAGACGTCCCAACCGACGCTTCCGCGCATGACCAGGTGCCTGCGGCCGAAGAGCGGCCGCCCCAAGCGCCCGAGCTTTCCGCGTGTGAGCGGGCCTGCGACGCCGTCGGCGACGAGACCCGCGTGACGTTGGAACCGCCGGACGCCGGTCGCGGTCATCGGCCCCGCGATCCCGTCGATCCGCCCCGAGTAGAAGCCGTGGGCCTTGAGCGCCACCTGAAGCCCCGGGATCTGCGGGTTGGTGATCCCCGCTGCGGGTGCAGCCGAGAGCAGAGAAGCGAGAACGCCGAGACAGACGGCCAGGGTTCGCAGGCGCATCGGACCGCCGGACTTCGGCGGGGGCCGGCGCTTCCCTTCGAGCCGCTTACGGGTTCTTAACCGGCTCGACGACGATCTCGACGTCGCCGGGGCCGTGGTCGGCGAGCGCCTCGCGCACGTCGCTCTTCTTCGCTCCGCTGACGACGACCTGCTTCGAGCGGACGGTCGCGTCGAATCCCTTCTGCCTCAGCTCGGCGGCGATCTGAGACGCGTCGCCGGCCATCGAGAAGGCCGGCGCCTGCCGCACAGGCGCGTTCTCCGCGGCACCGCCGGCGCCGGCTGCTCCGCCTGCCGTCGCGCCGGCGGCGGCCCCGTTCGAATCGTTCGAGCCCGTGCCGGAGCTGACGAGCACGCCGACGACGGCGGCGATCGCGATGAGCGGGGTGAGAACGGCCAGGAGCTGCTTCGGCGAGAGGGCCCGCATCCGGCCCGGCTCGCGTGCCTGGGTCGGCAGGTTCATGAACACGCCCTCGGCGCGCCGCTCGGACAGGTGCATGAACTGCGCACTTCGCAACGCGTCGCGGCCCGCCTCGACCCGCCGCACCTGCTCGGTGCAGACCTTGCAGGTGACGAGATGGGCGCCGACTTCCGCCCTACGGGCGGGGGCGAGGTCGTCCTCGACGTAGTCGAAGAGCTCGATGTCGTCTGGATGCTGTTCGGCCATCGTGTCCTTGGACTAGCCCTCGTCCGCGCGTGTTCCCAGCTGTTCTGCCAGGCGGCGGCGGCCGCGAAAGATGCGTGACTTCACGGTACCTTCGGGGACGTCGGTCAGCGCCGCGATCTCGCCGTAGGAGCAGCCGAGGATGTCGTAGAGGACGACCGCGATCCGGAACTCCTCGTCGAGCCCGTCGAGTGCCGCCTGGAGCTCGCTCGAGAGCTCACTCGCGGTGAAGGCGTCGCGGGGATCTGCGAGCTCGGGGCGCTCGCCGAGTGGATCGCTTCGCCGCTTTGCCCGCTGGTCGTGGGCCGCGTTCAGGGTGATGCGGTAGAGCCAGGTCGAGAAGAGGGATCCGCCGCGGAAGCGCGGCAGGCCGAGCCAGGCGCGGATGAACGCCTCCTGGACGGCGTCCGCCGCATCGTCGGCGGAGCCGAGCGTCCTGGCGGCGAGGTTGAAGAGGCGGTGCTGGTGCCTCTCGACGAGCTGCTCGAAGGCCCAGCGGTCGCCTCGGCGGGCGCGGGCGACGAGCGGTGCGTCAGGATCTTCCACGAATGAGGATTCTCCTCTGGCACGGCTACCTCCTGGGAGGCACGGGCTCGAATGTCTACACGCGCTCGCTCGCGCGGGCCTGGAGCCGGCTCGGCCACGAGGTCGTCGTCTTCTCCCAGGAGCCCCGTCCCGAGGCCTACGACCTCGGTGGAGCGACCGTCGTCCGGCCGCGGATCGACGGTCGGCTTCCCGTCTTCGTGCTCGATCGCTATGAGGATCTCGAGGCTGCTCGTTTGCAAGACCTGACCCCGGTGGAGCGCGAGCGCTTCGTCGAGCAGAACGCGGCTGCGATCCGGGCCGAGCTGCCCGCCGACTTCCTGCTCGCGAATCACGTGGTGCTCGGAGGGCCGGTGGGTGCCGCGGCCGGGATGCCCTTCACGGTCAAGGCGCACGGCTCGGAGCTCGAGTTCTCGCTGCGGGGAAACGAGGAGCTCTCCGCCTGGGCGCGCGCTTCGCTCGCGAGCGCGACGGAGGTGCTCGCAGGCTCCGAGCACATCCGCGACGTGCTCGCCGAGGTCGTCGGCTGGAGCGAGCGGGTTCGCGTCGTCCCGCCGGGCGTCGATGTCGAGGAGTTTCGGCCCGCTCCGCGCGACGAGGCTCTCACCGCGCTTCTGGCCGAAGCCGAGCGCGATCCGCTGCCGGCCTCGGAACGCGAACCGGACGCGGGCAACGCGGCCCGGCTCCAGGACTTCCTCGCCGCCGATGAACGAACGGTCGTCTACGTCGGGAAGCTCAGCGAGGAGAAGGGCGTGCACCTGCTCCTCGAAGCGCTCGCGCAGGTCGACGCACGTGCGGTCGTCGTCGGCTTCGGGCCGGCGCGCGAGCGGCTCGAGCACGACGCGGGGGAGAGGGTGCTCTTCACGGGAGCGCTCGAGCACCGCCACCTCCGCCACCTCTGGCCCCTCGCCGACGTGAGCGTGGTGCCCTCGGTCTTTCCGGAGGCCTTCGGCATGGTGGCCGCCGAGGCGGCCGCGTGCGGCGCGCCCCCCGTCGTCGCGCGGCATTCCGGCCTCGCGGAGGTCGCCCACGGGCTCGAGGCCGCCTACCCGGAGGAGCACCGTGCGCTCGCAAGCTTCGCTCCGGGCGACGCCGACGATCTCGCCGCGAAGCTCGCCGCGATCCTGGCGCTTCCCCGCTCGGAGTGGGAGCGCATCTCGGCCGCGGCGCGCTCCGCCGTCGTCGAACGCTGGAGCTGGGAGTCCATTGCCGCTCTGATACTTTCGCCGCGTGGGTGAGGCCCAGAAGCTCGGTCCCGAGGAGCAGATCCGCTTCGCGCGTGAAGGCTTCGAGTCGGGTCGCGACTTCACCGTCGCCGTCGAGGAGGAGTTCGCGATCCTCGATCCTGAGACTCACGGCCTCGTCAACCGCTTCGAGGACTTCGAGGCTGCCGCCCGCGGAACGGAGGTCGAGGAGCACCTCGTCGGCGAGCTGATCGCCTCCGAGGTCGAGGTGCGGACCGGGCGCTGCGACACGTTCGCCGAGGCGGCCGCCCTGATGGTCGAGCGCCGCCGGCAGCTGCTCGAGCTCTCCGGGAAGCTCGAGCTCGCGCTGAGCGCCGTCGGCACGCATCCGTGGAGCCCCTGGCAGGAGCAGCGGATCATCGACACACCGCACTACCGCCGAAACGACGAGATCCTGCGCTACGTCGTCTGGCGCAACAACACATTCGGCCTCCATGTCCACGTCGGGATCAAGGGGGCCGACCGGGCGATCCTCGTCACGAACGCGCTCCGCGCGCTCCTTCCGGAGCTCCTCGCCTATTCGGGAAGCTCACCCTTCGTGGAAGGGGTCTACACCCATCTGCATTCGGCTCGCACCGAGATCTTCACGCGGATGTTCCCGCGCTGCGGGGTGCCCGACGCCTTCTCCGGCTGGGCCGAGTACGAGGACTACGTGCGCTTCCTCTACCGCACCGGGTCGATCACCGAGCACACGCAGCTCTGGTGGAGCGTGCGGCCGCATCTGGCCTTCCCGACCGTCGAGCTACGGATCTGCGACGGCCAGCCGGAGCTAAGCGAGTCGCAGGCCCTCGCAGCCTTCATGTTCGCCCTGACCGCACGCATCGCCCGCGCCCTCGACGAGGGAGAGGAGCTCCCCGACTACCCGCACCGCCTGATCGAGGAGAACCTGTGGCGCGCGATCCGCTACGGCCTCTCGGGCGAGCTGATCGATCTCGGTAGCGGCGACGTCCAGCCGGCGCGGGCCCGCATCGAGCAGCTGCTCGAGTGGACATTGCCCGTGGCGGAGGAGCTCGGGGCCGCCTCGTATCTCACCGTTCCCACCGCCACGCCCGCCGAGCGGCAGATCGCGCGCCACGAGGCGGGCGAGACCGTGGAGGAGGTCTATGCCCACGAAGTCCTGGAGCCCGTCCGTGTCTGACCACGAGGAGCAGGTGGCCCGCGAGCTGGCGGAGGAGCTTCGGCACCTCCGCGTCGAGGACATCCTGATCCAGACGTTGATCACGATCTCGTCGGTCGGCTATCGGCGCCTCGGCCTCACGGAGGAGTCGAAGGAGGACCGCGACCTCGAGCAGGCGAAGCTCGCCATCGAGACGATGAAGGCCCTCACGCCCGTCCTCGAGAACGTCGTCCCCGCCGAGCTCGTCGCCGACTTCAAGCAGTCGGTCGCGACGATGCAGCTCGCCTACGCCCAGGCGGCGGCGGAATGATCGGAGTCTTCGGAGGCTCGGGGTTCTACTCGCTGCTCGAGGACGCCGAGCAGATCGAGGTCGAGACGCCGTACGGGAAGCCGTCTGCGCCGCTCACCGTCGGCGAGATCGGCGGCGCCCGCGTCGCCTTCCTCCCCCGGCACGGCCTCCAGCACCAGCTGCCTCCGCACGCGATCCCCTACCGCGCCAACGTCTGGGCGATGAAGGAGATCGGCGTCCGGCGGATCATCGGCCCGAACGCCTCGGGCGCGCTCAAGGCCGAGCTCGAGCTCGGGGAGTTCGTAGTCTGCGACCAGTTCGTCGACCGGACGAGCGGACGCGAGGACACGTTCTACGACGGGCCCGAGACGACGCACGTCTCCGCGGCCGACCCGTTCTGCCCGGACCTGCGCGCTCTTCTCGTCGAGACGGCCGGCGAGCTCGGGATCCCGGTGCGAAACGGCGGCACCGTCGTCGTCATCCAGGGCCCCCGGTTCTCGACACGGGCCGAGTCGAAGTGGTTCCAGGAGATGGGCTGGGACACGATCAACATGACCGCCTATCCCGAGGGCTACCTGGCTCGCGAGCTGGAGCTCTGCTACGCCAACATCTCGATGGTCACCGACCACGACGTGGGCGTCGAGGGCACCGAGCCCGTCTCGCACGAGCAGGTCGTCACGGTCTTCGAGGAGAACAACCAGCGCCTGCGCGAGCTCCTTTTCGCGGTCGTCCCGAAGATCGGGCGGCAGGCGGAGGATCACCTGTGCGCACGGGCGCTCGAGGGCGCGCGCGTCTGACTTGTGATAAAACTGCGCGCGCCGGATCCGGCACCAGCTGCCGGATTTGCGCTGTCCAGGCCCTGACTTCGTGACTGACTTCTTCCAGAACCACAGTGTCCTGTTCGCCCTGCTCTGTGCCGGAGTCGGGATCGGCTGGGGAGCAGTGCTGACCTTCCGCATCCTCGGCCTTTCGGCCGGCACCGAGCGGATGCAGGAGATCGCGCGGGCGGTGCAGGAGGGCGCCTCGGCCTATCTGCGTCGCCAGTACCTGACGATCGCGGCGGTGGCTGCCGTCATCTTCCTCGGGATCGGCTTCTGGAACGACCTCGGCTGGTACACGGCGTTCGGCTTCCTGATCGGTGCCGTACTCTCCGCCGCCGCGGGATTCATCGGAATGAACGTGGCGGTGCGGGCCAACGTGCGCACCGCCGAGGCGGCGAGGGGTGGCGTCAAGCCCGCGCTCGCGGTCGCGTTCGGCTCCGGCTCGGTCACCGGCCTCCTCGTCGTCGGGCTCGGCCTGCTCGGCGTGGCCGCCTACTACGGGATCCTCACCTCCTGGTTCGACCAGGCGCCCGACGACGCGACGAGAAACCTGATCGGCCTCGCGTTCGGCGGCTCGCTCATCTCGGTCTTCGCGCGCCTCGGCGGCGGCATCTACACGAAGGCCGCGGATGTCGGCGCCGACCTCGTCGGCAAGGTCGAGGCCGGCATTCCCGAGGACGACCCGCGCAACCCCGCCGTGATCGCCGACAACGTCGGCGACAACGTGGGCGACTGCGCCGGGATGGCGGCCGATCTCTTCGAGACGTACGCCGTCACCGCGGTCGCGGTCATGTTCCTCGGCGCGATCAACTTCCCGTCCTCGGGTGTCGTCGTCTATCCGCTCGCGCTCGGCGGGGTCGCCATCATCGCCTCGGTGATCGGCACGTTCTTCGCCCGCATCGGGCGCACGGGATCGATCATGAACGCGCTCTACAAGGCGGTCGCGGTCTCGACCGTGCTCTCGGGGCTCGGCTTCATCCCCGTCACGCTCGCTTTCGACGGCGGCAAGTACAACTACTGGGAGCTCTACGGCTGCGCCCTCATCGGCCTCGCCGTCACGTTCCTGCTCGTCGCGATCACCGAGTTCTACACCGGGACGCGCTGGCTGCCCGTGCAGGGCATCTCCCGCGCCTCGACGACGGGCCACGCGACCAACATCATCGAGGGCCTCGCGATCGGCATGCAGGCGACGGCGCTCCCCGTGATCGTGATCGCCGCCGGGATCGTGGGCGCGGCCGGGCTCGCGGGCCTCTACGGCATCGGCGTCGCCGTCATGGCCCAGCTCTCGATGACGGGCATGATCGTCGCGCTCGACGCCTACGGGCCCGTGACCGACAACGCCGGCGGCATCGCCGAGATGGCCGACCTGCCCGAGGAGGTGCGCGGCGTCACCGACCCGCTCGACGCCGTCGGCAACACGACGAAGGCCGTCACGAAGGGCTACGCGATCGGATCGGCCGGCCTCGCGGCGCTCGTTCTCTTCGACGGGTTCACCTCCGAGCTGGCGAACGAGGGAATCCGGCCGACGTTCGACCTCTCCGACTCCTGGGTGATCGCCGGCCTCTTCATCGGCGGGCTCATGCCGTTCCTCTTCGCCTCGCTCGCCATGCAGGCGGTCGGGCGCGTGGGCGCGCAGGTCGTCGAGGAGGTGCGGCGCCAGTTCCGCGAGATCCCGGGGATCATGGAGGGGACCGGACGGCCCGAGTACGGGCGGACGGTCAACATCGTCACGGCCGAGGCGATCAAGAAGATGATGCTCCCGGCCGCGATCCCGGTCGTCTTCCCGATCGTCGCGGGGATCATCAAGCCGGAGCTGGTCGGCGGGCTCCTGATCGGCACGATCGTCACCGGCATCTTCCTCGCGATCGCGATGACATCGGGCGGCGGGGCCTGGGACAACGCGAAGAAGCTGATCGAGGACGGCGCCCACGGCGGCAAGGGCTCGGAGGCCCATGCCGCGGCGGTGACGGGCGACACCGTCGGCGATCCCTACAAGGACACCGCCGGCCCCGCCATCAACCCGATGATCAAGATCACCAAC